>NZ_JAFUSK010000078.1 GCF_017471675.1 Pseudobutyrivibrio sp. | reverse complement strand
GGAGAGTATGCTATGACATCTTTTTTAAGGAGGATTGAAGGCATGCTTATTTTTTTGCTTGTAATTGCAGGAGTTGTATTGTTTGTATTATTTGGTTTGGGAATATTTAGAAAACCAGCTCAATGTGAGCACTGCGGAAAAATGTTAAAGGGAACAGAGCAGCGCATATTCGGAAAATCTCAATTCGTCTTATGTGATGATTGTGCGGCTAAAATTCCAATAGAAGTAAGCTTTTATGGCACAAGCAATTGGGAATATAGTGATTATGTAGATTATTTGAAATGGGAAGAGGAAACGAAAGAAGAAAGGGCTCAATTTAAACCTGATTATAGTTATGGAAATAAAACGAAACTGTTGGTAGATACCGAGCATGGACTATTTAGTATAAAAAATGGATCACACGATGCAATGGTATACAGATTCGCGGATTTAAATGATTATGAATTGAATTTTCGCCCAGAAGAAGTTAAAGAAGGTTTGCTTGGAGATAAAATTACTGGTACTGAATATGTTGTAGTGGATTTAAATAGGCCTAAGGTTTATATCGAAGAATTCATAAAAACTGGTGTCAGGTTAAAGGCTAAGAAGAAAGGGTTTATTAAAACCAAATATGAATATGAACTGACGGAAGAGTTTTTGGATATTATTAGAGCTTTTACGATTTGTATATACATTGAAATAGAAAAAAGGCATGGTTCAAATCAGGCTCAGACGGCTGATATTAACGAAATAGAGAAGGCATTAGCACTATTTATGTTTGATAGTATGGATGAGGTTACAAAAGATTCACTTAAGAGACAACGTAATGCTTTAATAAAGGCGTTCCATCCAGATAATGATGCAGATAATGATTCTTATTCACAGAAAATCAATGCTGCATATGAGTTACTTGATGGATTAGTAGAAAATAAATGATTACAGAATATAAACTAATTTAAAAATTGAAATTTGGTTGAGAAAATATGGATGTTTTATGGAGGAATTAATAATGGATTACGTACAGGCTTGGAAGGTAAGAAAAATTCAGCTTATAATTGTTAATATTATCTGTGCGATAATAGGTGTTTGGGCTGGTTTATCATATGGAAATATATTGTTTGGTTTGTTTACGTGGATATTAGGAGCCTGGGTCGTAGGAACGATTGTTGCCTCCTTTACTAAGACTGGAGACAAAATATCTACTTTGGCATATAGTGTAGGAGCTGCTGTTTTTGCAGGTATGCTCGGAGCTGCTTTTGAAGGGCGAAGTGCTGAATTATTTGCAATAGTTTTTCTATGGAATGCTGTCAAAGCAAGTATAGGTGTGATAATTATTGGTTTTATTCTATGCTTTGAGTTTGTAGTTTTTCCTGTTACAACAATTGTGTATTTTGTTAAGAGTAGACAGCAGATGGTAACTGCTTAAACGAGAGGAGGGTTACAATGAAAATAAAGTTTATTTCACTACTATTTGTTGTTGTTTTGTCATGCTCGGGTTTTATTGCTTGTGGAAATTCACAAAAGAAACAAGCAATGGATGAGCTAGGCATATCTTCTGCTGAATATGATGAAATATCATCTGCATTAAATGGCTCTAGTACAAAAAGTAAGTCAAAATCTAAGGTTGAAACAACAGAAAAAACAGAAGTTGTTGAAGAAGTTAAAAAAGAACCGATTAAATATGACCAGAAAGAAGAATTAAAAACTTATAATCTCTCAGATTATGTTTTTCAAATTGATGATAAGATAATTGATTTGACACCAGGTAAAACAGTAGAAGAAATCGTCGATATTTTCTCTGGATACGAGATTGAAGTGGGTAATGAAGATTTGAATTTAGATAAGCTAATTACTGAAGGGGGGATGGAGAGATTACATATTAGTAATACAAACCAGCCTATTAATCAATATATTGGAGAGTTTGTTGTAGATAATTATACCGACGGCACAGTAACATTGAAAGAGTGCAAATTATCAATATTTTACCCATCTTCTTATTATGATGGGTCTATATATTTGGCGCCGGGTTTTTCAATGAATATTGATGATATTGGAAACAACGATGGGATGACTTTTGGTTCAATTGAAGAGTATTTAGTAAATAACTATAACATATCCACTGTTGTAGAAAAAGAAATAACATTAGATAGTGAGGCTGACTGGCAAAAATACATTGGAACAACTGCCATCGAAAAGGATTCTAGTGGTCTTAAGTATAATCTTGCTATATTCCTCCAACCTATGGTCGAAGGTAATACAAAATACTATACAGTTTTAAATATGACATTAAATATTGACCAAAACACATCCCATGTAGGGGATATTTCTATGGGTACCTATGCTAGGGATTATGATTTATAGCAAGTGCAAGTCTAGGAGTTGTGTAGGAATAATATTCCTCAGGAGGAAATATTATGCAAAATATAAAAAAACTAAGTATAGCAGTAATTACATCATTTTCGGTATTGTTAATAGGATGTTCTTCAGTACAGAGTGACAATGGTGTGGAGAGTTATAATGAAGATGTTGATAATGCTAAAGAACTGAGTGTTGATACTGTTGTGGACAATGATATTTCTGATGAAGGGAATAATGCATATGTTCTTCCAGAGGGTTATATAGGAATATATGAAACTTCATCAGCCAATTGGAATACTTCATTGCAAAGCGTAGAAGAAAATGAAGATGGCACATATACGGCAATATGGGGCGATATAACGGTATCTGAAGTACTTGCTATTTCTCAAGAAGAATATGATGCTATTCAAGTTGGAGATAGGTTGCCTGATTCAATATTACAGAGAGCTGATTACTATAGTTCTTGGAAGTGCGTAGAAGTAAGCGATGCTAAATATTTTATTACTGATTCATTTTCAACAATGGAAGAATCTCGACATGAAAATTGTGATTTCCTTCGATTCAAAGAATCTAATAAAATGCCAGATGGAAGAATACCTTTAAGTGGGACTGGATTTGATGCTGGAGATGAAAGTTACAACATTCGATATGATAATGGGACATATTATGAAAATGCAAAGACTATTATAGCAGCAGATGCTACAATCAGGTATCTGAAAGAATGTACTTTTAATGGAGGTTATAATTCTAATAATGAATATGAAGAAATAACCTTTAAAGAATTCTATGATCAAGATATTACATCTGCATATAAAGATGCATCTGGATTAAGTATTGATACTTGGCGAGGTACTGGAATGTTATATCTTTACGGAAATGAATTTGGCCAAATTGTAGAGATTGATGAATCACCTATACAAGGGTAGGATAAGAAAGTTTTTTTGCTGAGATTATGTTTCCTAGATTTTACAACGGAGTTTACTATGAGTAAGAACAGATTATTTTTATTAATATTTAGTTGCATACTGTTAAGTGGATGTAGTGTGAGCAGTAATACTAGATTTTTAGATAATGAAAATGTAGATTTGAATACTTCTAATATTGAAGAAAGTGATTTGGATACTTTTTGGTCAAAGTTTTCAACTGTTGATTATGATGAGGACAAAGCGGTTATTTCTGGTTCCATGTATCATGTGCAATCTGGTAACAATGAGGACATAAGCGATTTTTATGTATACGAATTATTTCTACCTGAGGATGATAAAACTTTTATGAGTTTATGGCTTAATGCGGCAATGGTGCAGAAACAGGATTTTGAATATGGCTCAAATCCTTATGTGACTTCAAGCATACTTAGAGACGAAAACATAAATGCTATATATATATTTAATATAGGTCCATATAAATATCTAACAAAGGATCCATATGATTTTCAGTATACGGATGTTGAACCTAATGAGATAGTAGTTATAGGATTAATAGATGATAATATTTGCGTATTGGATAATGATATTATTGAAAATTGCGATAATATTATGACGGATGAAAAATTTGTGGATAAAATTGTAAGTGATGAATCTATTATAGAATATCCATCTTGGTTCATACCAAACATTAGAAATTATAGGTTTGAATTTGTTTTAGCCAAGGGAGTTAACTGCCTGGAAAATACCCCAACACCATACAAAATTATGGGGAAGTTGTTATAGAAGATTCGTAACTAATATCGTATAAGATTTTATAAGGTTTGTGAAAGTCTAAGGTATCAAAGAGGATGTTGGCTGATGAGGGGTCGACATCCTTTTTTTGACTTATGTATAACTTTCTATGCTATAATTAAAATATCGTTGTAAAATGATGTATGTTAAATATTGGCATATAAATGAAATAGAGGTAATAAATAGCATAATATTGCCTTTGTATTTAGGTGGCTAATAAAAGTATGTCACCCTTAAGGAGAACATCTATGCAAAAAGGATTAACTTATGAAGTTTATTTTAAAGATATACCTGTTTTTGAAATAAAAAGTAGTGGTGAAGTTAATATTTATGAAGAAAAATATATGCCTATAGAAATCTATCTTGAAGAGAGCTTTGATATAGATGATTTGGCTAATAACATTGTTAATTTTAATAGTTGGAGTGCTGAGCGAATAATTCCTCTTGATAGAAAATATGCAAAAGAAATACTAGCTTATTATGGATATGACAATAGCTTAACGCTATCTGAAAGAGCAAATATAGGTATTGCTACGAGATGTCTTTCTATAAATGATTGTTTTTGGGTAAAGCAAAAAGATGAAGATATTACCTGGAGTGAAATAAATCTATATGACAATAGTCTGGAAAATTCTGTTTTTGAAATCCCATTATTGGGGAAAGGATTTACTGCTGATAGAATTGAAATCTTGACTCCAGACATACATACTGATGGAAAAGCACCTAAAGCATGGAAAAGGACAAAAGATGGCTTCTATTTATTAAAAAGAGATTGCAGTAATGAGTCTGCACTTAGAGAAGTTGGAGCATCAAAAATTCTTCAGAAACTAGGATTGGATGTTATTGATTACAATTTAGATATATTCAATGATACTCAAGTTTCTATCTGCAAATGCTTTACTGATAAGAATACACATATGGCTAAGGCTGACTATTATAGTATTTATCTAATGAATAAAGATTTAGATTTTGGTGTCGATTTGCAAACAATTTATAAAGAGGCATTAAATAAAATGGTGCTTGCCGATTATTTGGTAGGTAATATAGATAGGCATGCACGAAATTGGGGAGTGATATATGATTCTGAAATGAATGTAAAGTCACTGTCGCCAATATATGATTTTGACCATGCTTTTGAAGCAGAAGGTTCAGAAATATGCCAGCCATATCATTTTATTGGAAGGCATGTGTTGTTAGCTGATGCTGCAAGAGAGATATTACAATCAAATGCTGTAGTACTAAATACAGATGCGGATTTATCTGAATTTAAGTACGGTGGATATGTAAGAGACAGGCTAAATAATATTTGGCTTGATAATAATGGAAATTAGAAAGAGAGCGGTATAGTTATAGAGCGACGCTCTTCCAACAGATAAACGCTCCCTTGCAGCTACGTACAAGCCAATTTATCTGTACGGTCTAGGCGATTCACAACTTAACGGTTGTTTTTTGAAAGTTAGTGCAAAAGCACAAACTCATAATGTATTAGACAATTACGGTTGGACAATGGGATGGGAACCTGCCGATGCAGTTTCTAGAATATCTGTAAGTGGCATAACCGTAGGATATTAATTAAATATTAATAAAAAAGATAGCTATGGGTAATCCGTAACTATCTTTTTTTTGTATAAAAATAATCCCTACTGAATTTAATCAGTAGGGATAATATTAAAATTTGGAAGTATAAGATTAACCTTCATTAAGGATTCGCATCATTACATCTGTAACTCCAGGAGCAACATATGTTGGTTCTGAACTAGCTGCAGGAGCACTAGATGAAGAACCTGAACTAGAAGATGAACCTGAACTAGAAGATGAACCAGATGATACTGTACCAGGAATTGCAAATCCTCTTTCATCAAATCCGGCAATAGGACCTGTAGGCATCTTAATGGCTTCACCATTTTCATCATACCACTCTGGATGATTAGCTACCCAAGCGATATATTCAGGATCACCAGCATCTGCAAGGTCTTTATTTACAGCAGCGTCTAGATACATATTTCTAAAAGAATATTCTGCTCTATAACCACCATTACCAGTTGGTACATATGTTACATACTGATTAGTTTTTCCTAATGAGATTGTTTCTCCAAGTGCAGCTGTATCACCATTTGCATTAATCTTTACAATATCTCCATACCAAAGTGAAGCCTGTGGAGCCTGACTAGAGTATGTTGAAGCAAATGAGATAGCAGTAACACCCTTAGCTTCAAATGTAGCAGCACCCTGGCTTGCAATCTGTGCCTGAGTGTTAATATCAAGCTTAGCCATCTGCTCATTACATGCGATTCTATTTTCTTTAGCACCAAATGCAAGATAATGTTCTACATAAGCTTCAAGGTTATCACCATAAGCTGCAGCAATATCTGAATTTGCAAGTGCATAAATAGAAGCATTAAATGTAGCTGATGCATCTCTACCCTCGTAAATACCACTTGTTACATAATGATTAAGTAGTACAGCTGGATCAGATCCAAGTACTGCAACTACATCTGGATAAGCCTCAGCGTAATACTTAGCATCAAATACCTTGGCAATAACTGTAGGATTAAGGTTCTGCTTTGCTACCTGTGTCTGAGCTGCTGGTGCCTCAGCTGCCTGTGCTGAAATACCTGTTGTTAAAATTGTTGTAGCAACCATAGCAGCTGCGAGTGTTGTTGTTATAATATTCTTTTTCATATAATCTAATTCCTCCGAGTTGGAACTTAATTGTTACAGCGTTATATTAACACCCTTTACAAAAAAAACAATAGGCTTTATAACGCTAATGAAAAATCTTTTAAATTTATCATTTCTAATGCCAATTGAGCATTGGTATAGGAAAAAGGATTATTTTTTGATTCAAAAGTGAGTATTAGATTCTCACCAGGTATAATATTATGTTTTTGATATGTCTGCAGCTTTTGAAAGGCTTGCCTTGAATACTCATCGTTATCCATCATACCTAGATGCTCCCAATAAATAAGTTTCCTTGTGATTGGATGCATAATTGTAAAGTCTGGATAGAATGTTAGATTATCTAGCGATAGTTCGCATTCATATCTATATGGAATGGCGTTACTAGCAAGTGCCATATCGATAAAAACTTCCGACTTTGAACGCACAACATTTCCTGATGGACATTGAAATGTTAATTGTTCGGTATATTTAGTATTGGAATTAAATGGAGAATTTTGCCATGACAAAAGTTCTTCATCCTCGATTTTGCTATAAAATGGTTTTAACAAAGCTTGATAGCGTTTGTCTTGAACAAATTCAAGAAGCTTTTCCTCAGCTGCCTGAATGGGAATGTCAGCCTTATTGATAGCATTTAATTTAGCTAATATTACATTGCGCTTGAGGAGAAGGTACTCTTTTCTGGCAAGAGTTGATGCAAAAGAGATGTTATCCTTTGATATGTATTCTCTTTTAGATTTATTAAGATAGAACCATCGATACCAATTTCCATTTGGATACACTAACAGTTTCCCTGTTGGTAAAGTACTTAGTTCTTTTTCCAGTTTCTCTAATTCAGTATTTAGTTCAATATAATTCATTTATTTATTTCTGGCTTATTGGAAAACGACAAAAAATAGCTAGTAGTTTATAACATTAAACGGTAGGTGTTGTCAATAGAAAGTTATTAAATATTATTAAAATCTAACAATTGAGTCTGATTGTAACGCATCTATCATTTTCGGGTATTTATTATATTGACATGCTGTCACAAGGACAACGGGAATATAGGGATTGGAGAGGATGTTGTGACAGAGAAGAAGGACAAACAAGGAGACTTCTGTCACAGGGGTAACGTAAACATAGGGATTGAAGGGACTCTTGTGACAGAGAAACAGAGAATTGTAGGAGACTTCTGTCACAGGGGTAACGTAAACATAGGGATTGCAGGAAATCTTGTGACAGAGAAAGGGGGAGTTAAGGAAACTTCTGTCACAGTGGAAATGCAAATATAGGGAATAAAGGAAATCTTGTGACAGTGTAAGGGGAAATCAAGGAGAGTTCTGTCACAGGAGAAGTGAAAACAGTGGGGTTAGCGTTGCTCTTGTGACAGTTACGGCTACGGGAGAATCTAGAAAGAATCTAAGAAAGTATCCAAGCAAGGATCTCAGAAAGGAACCAAAAAGAATCTCACAAAGAATCCCAGAAAGACTCCCCCAGGAGTGAAATATCCCCTGGAAAGTGTTAAAATACGGGGTGAAAACAGTATTAAAGGATAGTTTGATGATTAGGAAATATACGATTAAGGGCTTGGTGCAGGGAATAGGATATAGACCATGGGTGGCCAAGCTGGCAGATGAACTTAATATAGAAGGATATGTGAGAAATACTGGGGGCATTGTGACTGTGGTGGCTGTTGGGGATGAGGAACAGCTGGCAGAGCTGAAGCAGCGACTTAGCAATAATGTGCCAACAGGTGGATTTGTCACATCGATAGATGATGAAGAGATTAGTGGAAATGAAGTGAAACTACCATCAGATCATCAGTTTAAGATTATAGAGTCGGACAGTGATGTAAAAGCAAATCTTCCACTTATACCAGCTGATATTTGTACATGTGATAAGTGTAAGGAAGAATTACTTAATCCTGGTAATAGGCGATATCTGCATCCATTTATTAGTTGCACTATTTGTGGCCCGAGATATTCAATAATAAAAAGCTTGCCTTATGACAGAGATACTATCACTATGGTTGATTTTGATATGTGTCCTAAGTGTGCTAAGGAATACACAGGCAAGCTGGATAGAAGGCGTCATGCCCAGACAATTGCTTGTAAAGAATGTGGCCCAAGGCTTTCATTTAAGCAAGTGTCAGGTGAGGCTGAGGTCATGGATTTATCACAGCTTTCAGAACAGGCTAAGAAGCTATACACAGATTTAAAGTTGGATAATCCAGAATTTGCAAGGGCTATTGATGTAATTGCAGCAGGAGGAATTCTTGCAGTGAAGGACATAGGTGGATACCACTTAGCCTGCAATCCATTTTATGAACAGGCGGTGGCGGCACTTAGAACTCTTAAGCACAGAGAAGCCAAGGCATTTGCGGTGATGTTTGCTGATGTGAAAAGTGTCTCAAGCTATTGTCAGGTAAATCTCAAAGAACAGGCACTATTAGAAAGTCCAGCCAGACCAATAGTACTGTTAAAACGTATATACGATAATAATAAGCCCTTAGCAGAAAATGTTTGTCTTACCAGTCCGCAGGTAGGAGCAATGCTTCCATGTAATCCGGTGCAGATATTATTGGCAGAGATTCTTGGCCCAATCATTATGACTAGTGGAAATGCCAGTGGCGATGTGCTTGAAACTGATGATGATAAAATGCTTCAGTGGCTTATGGATAGAGCATCATCGGGGGAGATGGAAGATACTCCAATAGCAATGCTTAGCCACAACAGAAGAATCCTTAGACCGATGGATGATTCTGTAATGAAGGTAGTATGTGGCAGGCAGCAGTTTATAAGAAGAGCAAGAGGCTATGTGCCATCACCAATCAGTGTGGATATCCCAGGGGAATTTTTTGCAGCAGGTGGAGATCTTAAATCAAGCTTTTGTTATATAAAAAATGGTTTGGCATACACTAGCCAATATCTTGGCGACATGGAATCTGTTAGCTGCCAGCATTTTTATAGGAATGAGAAGGCAGCCATGGAGCAGATTTTTGGATTTAATCCAAATGCGGTGGCGGTGGATAAGCACCCAGGATATTTCAGTAGAAAAGCAGGAGAAGAGGCGGCCGAGAATGCTAATCTGAAGCTAACTCAGATTCAACATCATAAAGCCCATGTTGCAGCGGTGATTGCAGAACATAAGCTTACGGGCAAGGTACTTGGTTTTGCATTTGATGGAACAGGCTATGGTGATGATGGAAGTATATGGGGAAGCGAAACATTCCTGTGGGATGGAATATCTGAAATGACGCGAATTGCTCACCTGAAGCCCATGAAGCTTATAGGCGGTGATGAAGGCGCTAAGAATTGCGATACCATTTTGACGGGGATGCTTCATAACTATGGCATACAGCTACCAGATGCAAATAATGATTCCATGGAGCAGCAGCTTATAAAAGCAGCCATTGATAACAATATAAACACAGTCACATCAACATCCATGGGAAGACTGTTTGATGCTGTGTCGGCGTTACTTGATATATGCCACTATAATTCTTATGAAGGACAGGCTCCGATAGAGCTTGAAAACATAGCGGTACAAGCACAAGAAGGCTATCCCCTTCATATAGGAGTTGATGGTGATATAAAGGTACTATTTGAAGATATCGTATATGCGATATCAAACAATGTGGATAAAGCACAGATAGCCAGAGGCTTTATAGATGCAGTTGCAGGTTATATTGTGGCAATAGCAGGCAATCACAAGCAGGAACTTGACGATAAAAACCAGGTAGTTTTATCTGGAGGAACATTTCTTAATCGTATATTACTAGAGAGGGTAATAATAGAGCTTGAATCACAAGGCTTTAATGTGTATATTGCTCAGCAACTTCCACCAGGAGATGGAGGCATCTGCCTTGGGCAGGCTTATCTGGCTTCAAGGCAACAATGATTGTAAAAACCTAGTTTCTGCCCTTTATTTTATACAATTATTCATTATATATTGTGCTAAACTAATAATAGTAAGTTTTGTTTTTAAGAGGTAATAATTATGTGTGTAGCAATACCAGGATTAGTTAAAAAGAAAAAAGACGGAAAAGTAACAGTTGATTTCAACGGCAACGAGGTTGAGGCATACGCTGGCCTTGTTAATGTAAAGGAGGGTGATTACGCACTTGTGCATGCAGGCTGTGTTATCCAGACTCTTAAGAAGGATGAAGCAGAAGAAATTCTTGAGCTTATGGGAGGCCTGGAAGGCTAATGGAAATCAGTGAAGTTGTTGACTTTTTACGAACATATAATGGTCCTAAGATAAGGCTGATGGAGGTGTGCGGTAGCCATACCCATGCTATCGCAAAGCATGGTATCAGGGATATTCTTTCGCCTAATATTGAGCTTTTGTCAGGCCCAGGGTGTCCGGTGTGCGTTACACCTACAGCTTATATTGATAAGCTGATAGAGCTTAGCTTGGAGGAGAACACTACAGTTGCCACCTTTGGCGATTTGCTGAGAGTGCCAGGCTCTAAGGAGAGCCTTAACGAGGCTAAGGGCAGAGGCGGCTCGGTTGAGATGGTGTATTCTCCAATGGATGTGCTAGGCCTTGCCAAG
The DNA here is from genome assembly GCF_017471675.1 of Pseudobutyrivibrio sp. Classification (GTDB taxonomy): domain Bacteria; phylum Bacillota; class Clostridia; order Lachnospirales; family Lachnospiraceae; genus Pseudobutyrivibrio. The sequence goes on along the minus strand of NZ_JAFUSK010000078.1, from coordinate 49,918 downwards.
GAACATCCTGATAAGAATTACGTGTTTGCAGCAGTTGGGTTTGAAACCACAGCGCCAGTGTATACATTGCTTTTAGATAATGCCATAGCTCTTAATCTTACGAATATCCGTATTCTTACAGCCCTTAAGACTATGCCAGGGGCTATTTCTTATCTCTGCGATAATGGCGCTGCCATAGATGGCTTTATTGCACCAGGTCATGTAAGCGCTGTTACAGGAGCAGATTATTTTAATGATTTAGCAGCCAAGTATCAGATACCATTTGCAGTGTCTGGTTTTGGTGACCAGGAGCTTGTTATTGCAATATACGGCCTGGTTCAGATGATCATTAAGAACCAGCCACAGGTGAAGAACTACTATACATCTGTAGTTGATGCAGGTCAGAACGAAATCATCACTGCTCAGCTTAACAAATATTTCGAGCCAGCAGATGTAGTATGGCGCGGCATGGGAGTTATCCCAGGCTCAGGCTTGATGCTTAAGGAAGAATATAAGAGATTCGATGCAGGCAGCACTGGCCTTGATGAAGACAATAAGCGTAATAAAGCCTGCCGTTGCGGTGATATCCTTATGGGTAAGGCTAAACCTAGCGATTGCCCACTTTTCGGTAAAGTATGCACCCCTATGTCACCAGAGGGTGCCTGCATGGTTTCCGAAGAAGGCAGCTGCTTCAACGCCTACCTGGTACGTCGTTAACACGAAAAAATATCTATTAGATACGTTATAATAATGCTTGTTAGTGTAACTATGCGGACTAGGCAATTCTACAGCTTGTTAGCGTAACGAAGCGGACTAAAGTAGTGGAGATATTAAAGATGGATAAGATTATTATGGAGCATGGCTCAGGCGGCCGTGCCACAGGAGAATTAATTAGAGAAATTTTTGAGGCACAGTTTAATAGTGATGTGCTTTCTGAGATGGAGGATGCAGCAGTTGTCCCAGGTGATGCTACTATTGCCATGACAACAGATAGCTTTGTGGTTACTCCTCTGGAGTTCCCAGGCGGAGATATAGGTCGTCTTTGCATCTGCGGAACAGTAAATGATTTGTGTATGAGAGGCGCTGTTCCTAAATATATTACTTGCGGTTTTATTCTTGAAGAGGGAGCCGATGTTGAGACTCTTAGAAGACTAGTTAAGTCTATGGCAGACACTGCAAATGAAGCAGGTGTCAAGATTGTTGCCGGTGATACAAAAGTTATCGAAGGAAACGGCGGAATCTATATTAACACAGCAGGTGTTGGATTTGTTCCAAAGGGTGTTGATATTAAGGCAAAGAACGCCACAGCAGGTGATGTAATCATCGTTTCTGGAAATGTAGGCGACCACCACGCTACAGTTCTTAGCCAGAGAATGGGCATTAAGAATACGATAGTTAGTGATAATGCACCACTTCAGGAGATGGTAGGAAAGCTTACTACAAATAACATTCCTGTTCACGTGTTAAGGGATGTTACAAGAGGCGGACTTGCTACAGTATTAAAGGAGCTTGCATTATCTAGTAGCCTTACATTTGAGATTGCTCAGGATAGTCTTCCAGTGGACCCTCAGGTTCAATCATTCTGCGGATTGCTGGGACTTGACCCACTTTATATGGGCAATGAAGGCAAGATGGTTGCCATTGTTCCTAATGAGTATGCTGATAAGGCGGTGGAGCTTATTAAGAGTAGTAAGTACGGAGAAAACGCCTGCATCATTGGCGAAGTTAAGACTCCTGTTGATGATTCTGAAAAGGGCGCTTTGGTTATGAAAACTAAAATCGGAGGACGTAGATTCTTAGATATTCTCCAGGGTGAAGGTCTGCCTAGAATTTGCTAAAAATATGCCTCACACCTGCTTTTAGTCACTAAAAGTTCATACTTAGTTCGATAGATGTTGTGCTATAATAACCTTAAATCATCCATTAACGAAAACAGTGAGGAGGATGACCTTTGGGAAAAACAGTACTGGTAGTTGACGACTCTAAGTTCATGAGGGCTGTCGTCAAAGGCGAAGTTGAAAAAAATGGCTGTACTGTTGTAGCTGAAGCCGATTGTTCTGACGCAGCGGTGGAACGGTACAAGGAGTTAAAGCCTGATATAGTAACGATGGACATTACCATGACTGTAGATGGCCATACTATTGGACGTAGTTCTAATGGTATCGATGCTATTAAACAGATTATTGAATTTGATCCAGATGCAAAGATACTAGTTGTTAGTGCTATGGGACAAAAGTGTTATGTTATCGAAGCTATTGAGGCAGGGGCTAAGGATTTTGTTATTAAACCTTTTGATGAAGTTAGATTTGCAGAGGCGTTAGCACATTTCAAATGAGAACTTAATAAGGTGTATGGAGACTGCGAAAGCGGTCTCTTTTTTTGAGAACAAAAATTGTTAACTGAGGCGCATCGGGAAACTAATTGTGCAAAATGATTATCCATACACAACCGCTACAAAATGCGTGAAAAAGAAAAAGACCGAAAAATCGGTCTTTTTGAGGGGAGTATAAATAATTAATAAGGGTGAAACTAGGAAACTCCTAGTTACGAAGCAATTATAATATAGAAACTCCGACATTGCAATAAAATAATCTGAATTTTAGCTGAAATTTATGAAAGAGTTATCAAACTATTTTATAACTAATCCATCTGAGGAATAATTACTCTTGGAATTCCATAAAATCCATTCATCATACCCAGACTCGTACACAGCGTCTATTTGTTTCCTGATAGCATCACCATCATATTCCAGATAGCCTTCTACCCATGTGGCAGTAAAGGCCTGAAGCCAAGGACGTATGACGGCACACTCTGATTCGGGTACATCTGCCAAAACCTTCTTAGAACCATCAAGTGCATAGAAAATAGTATCGTGAGGGTTGGCATCTGGTGTCCCTAGACCGAACTCTCCAGATGCATAATGGGATGGATAAACCATAGGACATATACAATCTAAGGATGAGGCAAGCTGCTTGTAATCCTGCCCGATGTGTTTAGAATCAAGGGAACTTTTTATAATAGTTCCAAAAACATCTGCCGTAACAGGCACACCATCCTTATGAAGGGTATCAGATATTTTTATAACAAAATCGTTAATATATTTTTGTCTGCTTACATCATCAGATGGAGAGCCATAATAGGCTTTATCAGCATTAACACCTACAGGAAAACGTACATAATCTAGCTGGATTTCGTCAAAGCCTAATTCACCACAGGTTTGTGCTATGCTTATAATGTAATCCCAAACCTCTTGCTTACAAGGGTTAACCCAGGCATTGCCACCTGCATCTGTTACAGCATCACCTTCTAGGGTGCGAAGCCCAAGCTCTGGCTTTGCTGAAGCCAATATAGGATCTTTGAAACAAGGAATTCTGCCGATTACATATATGTTGTTGTCCTTCAGCTTTTTCATTAGAGCTTTAATATCGTGAATATAAGGAATGCAGGCGCCAGTTTCTATCACATCTGGATTGTCCATATTAAAGGAAATATTGCCCTTATCATCCTTCACATCTAATACAATGGCATTAAGCTCTGTATCGTTAATAAGCTTTATAATGTCATCCATCCTTTCGGTGCCAGCGGTGGGGCCTGTAACATAAATGCCTCTTACCTTAGGATGGTTTTCTTTATATTTTGCTAAGCTAAAATCATTGGAAGAAGATTCATCAGAAATGTCTGTAAGTTCTGTTACCTTAGGGTCGCTTACAACTTTTGGACAGTTGATAGAATATGTAAAACAAAGTATTAAAAACAATGCAATTATGCCAGCTGATATTAGTCTTTTCATCATAACTCCCTTAACTTCAAGTATTATACAAATAATATATCAATTATTGAAACTAAAAACCACTGTCACCTTGATTTTTCTGTGGTATGAAGCAGTGAAAAAAGCTATAATATGATAATAGGGTCTAATGGCAATTTGCTAAATGCCACATAGGACAAATAATAGTTATATAGAAAGAAATATATGAGAACAGATATTTATACAATCAGCTGCCCATGCCACTTTGGCCTTGAGGCACCACTTAAAAGAGAAATATATGATTTGGGATACGACATCACAGAGGTTACTGATGGCCGTGTTACCTTTACAGGTGACGCAGAGGCTATCTGCAGGGCTAACATCCATCTACGCTCGGCAGAGCGTGTACTGGTAGAGGTTGGCAGGTTTCATGCTACCACCTTTGAAGAGCTGTTTCAGGGGATTAAGGCTTTGCCTTGGGAGAATTACATTCCTAAGGATGGCAAATTCTGGGTTACTAAGGCTACCTCTGTTAAGAGCAAGCTATTTTCTCTTACAGATATTCAGTCCATTGTTAAGAAAGCCATGGTAGAGAGAATGAAATCCTACTACGATATCACCTGGTTTGAGGAAACCGGGGCAGATTATCCAGTTAGGATTTTCCTGCTTAAGGATGATGTTGTGGTTACACTTGATTCTACAGGCACACCTCTTCACAAAAGGGGCTACAGAACCTACACCAGCAAGGCGCCATTGTCAGAGACTATGGCAGCGGCTCTTATTCAGCTGACACCTTGGCATCCAGATAGAATTCTTGTTGACCCATTCTGCGGTTCAGGCACATTTCTTATTGAGGCAGCCATGATTGCAGCAAACATCGCACCTGGTCTTAACAGGGATTTCACATCTATGGATTGGGACAATCTTATTGATGCTAAAATCTGGAAGGATTGCTTTGATGAAGCTAGGGCAGATGTTGATACTTCTGTAGAATGTGACCTGCAGGGCTTTGATATTGACCCTGAGATGGTTAAGATTGCAAGGCTTAATGCAAAGCAGGCCGGGGTAGATTATATGATTCACTTCCAGACCAGGGATGTAGGGGATTTGCGTCATCCTAAGAAATACGGATTCATCCTTACTAATCCACCATACGGTGAGAGACTTGAGGATAAGAAGGATTTGCCTGAGCTTTACGGAAAGCTTGGTGATGCCTATAAGGCACTTGATAGCTGGTCTATGTATGTAATCACCAGCTATGAGGATGCACCTAAGTATATCGGAAGAAAGGCAGATAAAAATCGCAAAATATATAATGGAATGATAAAGACATATTTTTATCAGTTTTTGGGACCTAAACCTAAAAAGAAGGGCTAATAATAAATGAAACTTTCCAAGAGATTTTTGGTTTTTACAATAATCATTGCGCTTGTATTGATTTGGAAATTGAATAATTGGAATGATAGATATGCAGCTGTAGAGGCATTTAGAGGGGCAACACTTAACGAGGACGTGTTGTATCCTTTGATGTCTAAGAATCTTAATGATGCAGGCCAGCTCAAAGTGTATGTTAATGGGGAACAATTGGCTTCCAACCAGTCTAATATTATGCTTGATGATGGTCTTAATCCTGTGGGCTCACTTAATTTTATCCGCTCGCAGCTTAAGGGCTCGGCATTCATGGAGGACGAAAACAGCGCTGTAGTACAGATTACAAATAATATCTATGAATTTATTGATGGTAATCGTACAGCTACAGAAAATGGTGATGATATGGAGCTTGCCATCGCTCCATCCCTACATCTTGGAGAGTTATACATTGGACTTGAGGATTTGTGTAACGTGTTTGGTTATGAATACAGCTACGACAAATCTGCTTACACAGTTACAATTGATTTTGATAAAGCCCCTAGACTTCCTTCAAAATACGATTTGAGAAGTGTTAACAGGGTAAGCACAATCAGAAATCAGGGTTCTACTGCCACATGCTGGGCATGCGCATCCCTAGAGGCATTGGAGTCGTCACTTTTGCCTGCTAAGCCATATCTATTTTCTGTGGATTCCATGATTAATGAGAACAGCTTTGGATTGGACGAATCTGCAGGTGGAAAATATACAATGGCTCTTGCCTATCTTCTTTCATGGCAGGGTCCATCAATAGAGACTAATGCATCCACAAACAGCATAATCCCTAATCTTAAATCTAATGATGAAAAAACTCAGCCGCAGATACATTTGCAGGAGGCTCATTTTTATGATTCGGAGAATCTGGATGAGATAAAGCAGGCAGTGTACCAGTACGGTGGAGTATCTTCATCTATCTATGCTAGTGTTGCCACATCCAATCTTACCCGCTCTAGCAGCTATAATATAAGGACGAATTCTTACTGCTATACGGGTAATTCAAAGCCTAATCATGATGTTGTTATTATTGGTTGGGATGATAAATATCCTGCTGAGAATTTTAGCGAAGATGTGCCAAAGGATGGAGCCTTTATTTGCCAGAACAGCTGGGGCACAGGCTTTGGGGATGATGGAGTTTTTTACATTTCCTACTATGATTCAAACATTGGAAACCAGGCAGTTTCTTATGTGTCTATAGATACTAATAATACCTACAATTACATTTATCAAAGTGATTTGTGCGGTTGGGTTGGTCAGATTGGCTACAACAAGCAGTGGGCTTATGGCGCTAACACATTTGTTGCAGATGCAGACCAGCAGATAGAGGCAGCTGGATTTTATGCCCTTGGCAAGGATACCAGCTACCAGATTTATTTTGTTTCTAATTACGAAAATACAAGCACTCTTTCAGATAAGGAATTAGTAGCATCTGGAACTGTCAGCGACAGAGGCTATTATACAATAAAGTTTAATTCAGCAAAGCCTGTGAAAAAGGGAGAAAGCTTTGCAATAGTTTTGTATGTTAATACTCCTGAGACAAAGCGTCCTCTTGCTGTGGAATATGCCACTGATAAGATGACTCAGGCAGTAGACATTACAGATGGAAAGGGCTTTATCAGCAACAACGGATTAGATTGGGAAAATGTGGAGGATGCAGTTAAATCTAATCTTTGTATTAAAGCTTATGCAAATAATGTTATGGAGGTCTTCGAGGAGGAGACTAAAAAGGTAAGCAAGTAATGGAACAGAAGGTAATGGGTGCCTTTACAGCCATAATCCTTGCTGTTGTTATAATCATGAGCTGCATACTTATTTATGTGCCCAATATGCATATAATTGCGCTTAAGATTGAAGACAGCAAGCTAACCGGGGGCAGGGTTTCAGTAATGGAAATGTTGAGAGCCTCTGATTTAGAGCTGAGAGGCGAGGGAGAAGAAACAAAAGATTCAGTGCTAAAGGGCCATCAGATTAGATTGACCCTGCCAAAGAATGTTACAAGTGCCAGCGTTAATATCGAGGATATTTATGTTGATAGAACGGTAGCTATTTCCATAAATGGTATTGGCAAGGATTATTTTGAGCAATATCCTATGAGGGGTGAATCAAACAACATTGTAGATATTACATACGACAGTGAAAATCTTTTGGGTGTTATTGAAATCACTTTGGATAAGGTGCTTGAGGCCAAGATGACATCTGAGGGTGAATATATCTATATAGATTTTGTTGACCCTCATGAAGTATATGACAAGATAGTTGTTGTGGATGCAGGCCACGGTGGTAATGTTCCCGGGGCAACCAAAATGGGGGTAAATGAAAAAGATATCAATCTTGATATTGTTCTTGAATTAAAAAAGCTTTTTGATAGAAGTGGCAAAAATATTGGTGTATACTACACCCGTACAGATGATTCTAATCCAGCCTTCGAAAATAGGGTAGGCCTGGCTAATGATTCAAATGCTGATATTTTCTTATCAGTTCACAACAATTCTACAGCCTCTGGTCGAATGTCATCCATCAATGGTTGTGAGGTAATGTACGAAGGTGGCGATTCCACAGGAGAATCAAAGGAGCTTGCCGAAACATGCCTTGACCATCTTCTAAAGGAGCTTGGAGCTAAATCCAAGGGAACCGTGGTGGGAGATGAGGTATACATTATTCGTATGTCCAAGGTGCCAGTTGCCCTTGTTGAAGTAGGATTTATGACTAATCAGAAGGAGCTTGAAAATCTTCAAGATAAAGAATATCAAAGAAAGGCAGCACAGGCGCTTTATGATGCAGTGCTAGAGTATTTAAATGAAAACTAAGATTATTTTTGCAACAGGTAACGCTAACAAGATGCGTGAGATTCGTGAGATTCTCGGGGAAGACAACTACGATATCAAGTCTATGAAGGAAGCCGGAATTGACTGCGATATAGTAGAGGATGGAAGCACCTTTGAGGAAAATTCGCTGATTAAGGCTCGCGCTATTTCTGAATATGCCAAGGATGCTATTATTCTTGCTGATGATAGCGGTCTGGAAATCGATGCTCTTAACAAAGAGCCAGGTATTTATTCTGCAAGATACATGGGCGAGGATACATCTTATGATATAAAGAATGCAAATCTAATCGAAAGATTGGATGGGGTTAAAAAAGAGGACAGAGGCGCCAGATTCGTATGTGCTGTCTCAGCAGTATTTCCTGATGGCAAGGAAGAATGTGTGCGAGGCACTATTGAGGGCTACATAGGCTACGAGCCAATGGGGACAAACGGCTTCGGCTATGACCCAATCTTCTATCTATGGGATAAGGATGTGAGCACAGCCAGCATCAGCCCAGAGGAGAAGAATGCCATAAGCCACAGAGGCAAAGCACTTAGAATGATAAAGGAAGAAATTGTTAAGCATGAAAATATTAGTTGTTAGTGATACACATGGCAAAGCAGAAAATCTTAGAGATGCCATTGAGATAGAAAAGCCTGATAGAATATACCATCTTGGAGATGGCCAAGGGGTAGAGGATAATCTTTGGATGATGTCGGAAGCACCAGCGGAATGTGTTTGTGGTAACTGCGACTGGGGCGCGGACCTTCCAAATGAGGTGGTATTAGAAGTAGGAAAGCATGTAATACTTCTTACCCACGGCCATTATTACGGAGTTAATTATGACTATGAAATGATTGCAAAGGCTGCCCATGAAAAGGGCTGCGATATTGTTCTTTACGGTCACACCCACGTGCCAACCATAGATCATTACGAAGATCTTATAATTGCAAACCCGGGAAGTATATCTTATCCAAGACAAAATAGTAGAGAACACACTTATATGACAATTTTGGTAGATAATGAAGGTGAGTTCAAAATGGATTTACATTCGTTAGAGGAATATGACAGAGACCATGGAAATTAAAATTGTTATTGAAGGTGCTAATCCACAGAAGGAATATGTCCTTGTGTCGGATGAACCAATCAGCTTTGCAGAAGCTATGAATCAGCTGGGACTTAGCTTTTATCGCCCATGTGGTGGTATAGGCAAGTGCCTCAGCTGTGTTATCAAATTCGTATATGGTATGCCGCCTATGACATCCTACGATGAGCGTGCTTTGGATTTTTCTGAGATGCGGGCAGGATATAGACTAGGCTGCAAATGTACCATCACCAGGGACTGTAAGATAGAAGTCCCTTCTTCTCTTGCATCGGAAATCACTTCAGTACTAATCGATGAAGTGGCAGAGGATGAAAATCTTGAAAAGGAAAACATCGGTATAGCGGTGGATATTGGAACTACAACTATCGCCACTGCTATCATAGATTTAGCAACAGGCAAAATCCTTCGCCAGCGCAACTGCACTAATTCTCAGCTAAAATATGGTGCAGATGTTATGAGCAGAGTTAAGGCTGCAATGGACGGTCATGGTGAAGATTTACAAAATGCAGTAAGAAATGATTTGATTAAAATGGGCAAGGAATTGCTTGGCCCTAATTTTCTTATGCACAAAATCGTATTTAGCGGCAATTCCATTATGACACATCTGTTTCTAGGAATGGTTGTAGATGGGTTTGCTAAATACCCATTTGTGCCATACACCCTTGATAGTGTAAGGTTTGTAAAGGATAGAAGAGATATTTTCTTCATGCCTGGTATTAGCGCCTTTGTAGGTGGAGATATTGTATCTGGCCTGTATTACCTGAAAGATAGGGGCACATATCTGTTAGTTGATTTGGGAACTAATGCAGAGCTTGTTTTATATGATGGAAAAACCTATTACTGTACATCTGCATCTGCAGGGCCAGCCCTAGAGGGTGCAAGCTTAAGCTGTGGCGTTGCAGCAGTTAGAGGGGCTATTAATCATCTGAGTATTAATCATGGCAAATGCAGCTATACCACAATAGGTGGAGAAGCACCTATAGGACTATGCGGAAGTGGTGTTATCGATTTGATTCATGAGCTAAGGCGCAACAACATCATAGATGATGGCGGCCTTCTCATAGATGAGTATAGCGCTACAGGCTATCCTGTTGCAGAAAATGTGGTTATAAAGGCCGAGGATATTCAACAGGTGCTTCTTGCCAAGGCAGCTATTTATTCCGCCATAACACTGCTTATAAAGGAAGCTGGTATTAAGATGGATGATATTGACCATCTATTTGTATCAGGTGGCTTAGGCGCCACTATAGGCGTATGGTCTGCCGCAGGAATTGGAATTTTCCCAAGCGAACTGTTGCCTAAGTTTGAAGCAGTAGGAAACACATCTTTGCTTGGGGCAAAGAAATTCGTTATGGAGGGTGACGAGGAAGCTCTACAGGAGATTAAGGACCACGCCAAGGTGGTGATACTCAATGAAAAGCCTGAGTTCCAGGAGGTGTTCCTAGATAGCTTGAGACTATGAGGCTATGAGGTAATGACCACTTATGATATGACTTCTTGTTAAGCTGAATATGATTATAGAAGAAAAACACTTACCACTCGTTTTAAAAAGTTAAGTGTTTTTGGGCAAAAGCTGAAATAAACGCACTTTTTCAAGGATGATTTAAGTGGTTATCGATGGATATATAATAACACTTATATATTTTGTAAGTGTAATTATAGAACCCATATATACCACTTAATTGCCTCTCAAAATAGTAAGCTTTTCAGGATAAAAGCCTGTTTACACTTAACTTTTTTTCGTGAGTGATAAGTGTTTTTTATAAATATATAAATAACACTTATATTTTCAAGGAAATTAATTAAGAGCTAAAAATACAGCTGGTTTATCAAGGAATAATTAACAATAGGAGCTACAACTAAAAGCTTCTAAGAACTTACTTCACATAATTAATAAGTAAACGGAATGTGTTTTCAGCCCCCTTCTTATGAGAACGCTCGTAGCCGTGGCTGGCGTAAACGCCGGCACCAATGAGGCCGTGCTTTACATCATAGCCAGCCTTAAGTGCAGCATCAGCATCTGAACCATAATGAGGATATACATCCACTGCAAAGTCGATATCGTTAGCTTTGGCAGTGTTGATAAGATTTGTAACAACATCATAGTTGTAAGGACCAGCAGAATCCTTTGCACAGATGCTAACCTGTGTTTCCTTACAATCAAGGCCTTCGCCAATACATCCCATATCTACAGAAAGAATCTCGGTAACTCCAGCAGGAACAGTACCGCAAGCGCCGTGACCAACCTCTTCGTATACTGTGATGTGGTGATAGATTTTTCTGTCTGTAGTGATTTTGTTGTCGGCAATGTATTTTGCCTGACCAAGAAGAATACCTACTGAAAGCTTATCATCAAGGAAACGGCTCTTGATGTAGCCTGACTTAGTAACTCTTGTGCGAGGCTCAAAGGCAACAATATCGCCAATCATAATGCCAAGCTTCTTTGTGTCATCAGCGCTGGATACTTCTTCATCAATAACTACTTCCATACAGTTAAACTCTCTAGTAGTAGATGAGTAATCGTCGTTAACATGTACAGAGGCATTGTTAAGCTGAAGAGTGCCCTCGTAAATTACACCATCACGGGTGTAGATACGGCAATTCTCAGACTCGCCATTGTTAGGATTGAAGCCGCCAAGTGGAGTGATTTCAAGATTACCATTAGTTTTAATCTTACTAATCATACCACCAAGAGTATCCATATGAGCTTCTATTAAAATGGCATCATCTGCATTGCTTCCACCAAGGTCAACAAGCACACCGCCCTTTGTAGTAAGCTCCGGCTTGAATCCAAGCTTTTCATACTCAGCTATAAGATGCTTAGCTGCATTTGCTGTAAAGCCTGTAGGGCTGTCGATTGCAAGAATATCTTCTGTTTGTTTTACGATGTAATCTACATATTTTTCTGTATCCATGGTTGCCTCCTAAAAATAAAAATCAATTGTACAAAATCAGTTTACATAAACACTTTATTATGCTAAAGTATAACCAAATAAAAAAGGTTGGTGTATACATGCTTTTAGGTACTAAAAAAAGCTGGTGACGGGAATTGAACCCGTGACCCCTTCCTTACCAAGGAAGTGCTCTACCTCTGAGCCACACCAGCTTGCTATTCAGCAAGAAAAAGCATATCAAAGTTGAGTAGCGATGTCAATAGATGACAGTCAATTTATGAGGGATTGAGTATGAAAATTTCGGTAGCATCCATGGACTCTATGGTTACCTATGAGGAAATCATTGAGACTCCAAACAAGGAAACTTCTACTAGTAATGCAAATGCAACTAGCAAGGCATTTGTAAAGGCATTAAATCAAAAAACTGTAGCAGATAATATCAAGACAGCTACCTCTTACAAGGATATCTTTATAGAGGCAAGCCAGAAATACGGTGTCAGCTATGATTTACTTACGGCTATTGCTGAGCAGGAATCAGGATTTAATCCTAACGCTGTTAGCAATACAGGCGCCATGGGCATTATGCAGATAATGCCAGCCACTGCAAATGAGCTTAAGCTTACCCATCCATTCGATGCCTATGAGAATATTATGGCAGGTGCCAATTATATCTCTCAGAAGCTAAAGGAATATAATGGGGACTTAGATAAAGCTTTGGCGGCTTATAATGCTGGTAGCAACGCTGTTGATATGTACGGTGGTGTTCCTCCTTACGGCGAGACATTAAGCTATGTGCAAGGGGTAAAGGCCATTATGCAAAGAGGCGCAGACGTTCCTTATACCAACTATATTTCTCGCACTGCTTCTAAAGCGGAAATTGAAGCTGACTTAAAGACTCTGCTTAAAGATTTGCCTGAAACTGACGAATATGCTGCACTAAGAAACACATTAGCGGAGATTAATTATTTATGAAAACCCCATTTGTAACAAAGAACCAAATCGAAGAAATCACAAAGACAATTCCAACACCTTTTAACATCTATGATGAAAAAGGAATTAGAGAAAATGCCAGAGCTGTTAATAAGGCTTTTAGCTGGAACAAGGGCTTCAAGGAGTATTTCGCAGTAAAGGCAAATCCAAATCCATTTCTTCTTAAGATTTTGCAGGAAGAGGGATGTGGAGTGGACTGCGCTTCTTATGTAGAGCTTGCTCTAAGCGATGAGCTTGGATTCAAAAAGGATGACATTATGTTTTCATCTAATGATACACCGGCAAGCGAATTCAAGTACGCAGACGATTTAGGTGTTATCGTAAATCTTGATGATTTCACACATATAGATTTTTATGAAAAATCAGTAGGACATTTTCCTAAAAAGATGTGCTGCAGATTCAACCCAGGTGGAGTGTACGAGTTATCCAACGGAATCATGGATAACCCTGGAGACAGTAAATACGGCATGACAAAGGAGCAAATCTTTGAGGCCTATAAGGTGCTTAAGAGCAAGGGCGTTGAAGAGTTTGGTATTCATGCATTCTTAGTATCAAACACAGTTACCAATGATTATTATCCAACTCTTGCAAGAACTTTGTTTGAGCTTATTGTAGAGCTTAAGGAAAAGACAGGAATTGCAATCTCATTTGTAAATCTTTCAGGCGGTGTAGGTATTGCATATCGCCCTGACCAGAAGGCAAATGACATTGCTGTTATTGGAGAAGGAGTTCATAAGGCATTCGATGAAATCTTAGTTCCAGCAGGATTAGGTAATGTAGCTATCCTTACAGAAATGGGCCGCTTTATGACTGGCCCTTACGGTGGACTTGTTACAACAGCCATCCATGAAAAGCACACTTACAAAGAATATATTGGTGTTGATGCCTGTGCCGTAGATTTGATGCGTCCAGCTGTTTATGGTTCATATCATCACATAACTGTCCTTGGCAAGGAAAATGCTCCTGAAGACCATGTATATGATGTCACAGGTTCACTTTGTGAGAATTGCGATAAGTTTGCAGTAGACAGACAGCTTCCTAAGATTGACGATGGTGATATCTTATTTATTCATGATACAGGTGCCCACGGATATTCAATGGGATACAATTACAATGGCAAGCTTAAGAGCGCAGAAGTTTTACTTAAGGAAGATGGTTCATTTAAGCTCATCCGTCGCCCTGAAACAATCAAAGATTACCTGGCTACATTTGATAATCTAGGCATTGTTGATGGCATTCTAAAATAAAGAATTTTTAGGAAAATAATCCTAAAATAATATTGAAAACGCAGACAAGATTTAGTATACTAGTCTGCGGACGCCGGCTTGTCGGAATTGGCAGACGAGGCAGACTCAAAATCTGTTGGTGGCAACATCGTGCGGGTTCAAGTCCCGCAGCCGGCATAATATTTTTTAATGATTAGAGCTTGAGAATGTTGAATTCTCAAGCTTTTTTCTTTTTGGTTGATTCGAAGTCAATTATATTTTGGGGCAACTTAGGGGCAACCTTGCCATTTAGCCTATCTATTATTTCTTGATCAACCCCAATTCTTGCGTATGAATAATGCTTTATATTGGTTTCAACACTGTGGCCGAGCAATCTTGCTCTATCTGTTACAGGAATGCCGTTTGGAATAAAAACATTAGAATTAAGACTCATTCTGAATGCGTGATTATTCGTGACTGGTAAGTTTATACTTTTCATGAACTCACGAAGCCAAGCGTGATATGAACCAATCTTTATCCAGTCTCCATTTGGCTTGCAAAATACGTAATCAGAAATAATGTTTTTCTCAAGCTGATTCTTTTTCAAATCATCTAAAATGGCAGCAATATTATCAGTGATTGGAAATTTCCTTCCACCATGTGAAATACCTTTTTCATCCTTTGTCCAATCGGCATAGAAATTGGCTGTATTTCCCTTACCACGGCCTGTTAATTGCTGTGCATGGATATGAATATAATAATCATCTATATCCGCCCATTTCAGTGCACAAAGCTCACCAGCACGCATACCTGTTGCAATAGCCATACGAACCATATAACCATAATAAAAATAGCCCTGATAGCGTGGAAGATTATTTCGTCTACTGATTTCAGAATAAATAGCTTCAATATCATGCAGCGAAAGAATTTTCTCACTGCTCTGTGGCTTTGAATTATCACACTGCATCAAGAACTTCTTGTTATTGATAGATTTAACAGGATTGTTTTGAATGTAATTGTTCTCTTCTGCATAGTCGAAGATTAGATTCAACACCCCTTTATAGCTTAAGAATGCTTTTTTCTTAGGATGAAGTCGTGCAGTCATTAATTTGCTGTATGACTGTAATGAATCGTTATCAACCTTTCTGATATCTTTTTCCCTAAATTCTTCAGAGATAAAACGGTTATACGAATCCTTATAGCGTTGAATTGTAAGTGGACTGCATATATCGATATCCTCTTTGTGCTTAAGAGCCAAAGTGAATATATGGTCGATAGTATATGACATTAAATGGCAATCATAGTATTCTAATATCTTATCTAATAATGTCTCTTCGGTTCGAGCATGAATTCTGATGTCGCCAGAAATCTTTGTTATCCATAAGTCTCTGCCAGCGTCATATCTAATGCTTTTAGGCAGTCCATTTTTCTTCACATGGACCTGTGAAACAAGCGTACGCTTTAATTTAAGCTCCTTTTTATTGATCATGTCTAATTCTTTTAGCATGTCGGCAAGACTAATAATATCACAATTGTATTCGTCCTCCAAAGTCTTTTTGCGGCTAATTTGAATGTCTAATAATTTGGTTATTTCGTTTGCAAATAATAATATTTCCTTAGTTGTTTTCACTTATAATTCCTTTCTCTAAATCTTATTTAAATACATTTTTCACTTTTCTTTGCTTGGCTAAGCTGTATCAGAATAAGCTGGGCCGTCAAGGATGACTCCTGTCACTTGCGAAGTCCTTGATGGCACAGGTTATCCTGATACAATAGAAAGCCACAAAGAATAATTACTTATATTTTTTTCTTCAATTCATTGTATTTACCTCTTTTTCCGTATTTTTTGTTTTCTCACTAACAGTGCGCAGCTTTTGAGATTCCTTTAAGCTCAAGGTTTTGGGCTTGCCCAACTTTTTCATGGGAATGCAATTTCCATGAAAAAAAGGACATTTGTCTATGCTTGCAAAAAACAAACGGACCCACTTTTTGCCTTGCTATAAATAAAATGGCCCACTTTTCGAAAACTGGTACACTTGATTTTTATGTTTTTTTATAAATACAATTTGAGAACCATTCCATTAATTCAAATTAATGGAGCATTATAAGAAAATAATGGAAAAACAGATTCTAATTTAGAAATAGAATTTTTCCAATATTATTGATTATCGCTACGTTAATTACTATTATTGGAAATTTGAACTGTTCACAACAACATCTGTGCATCCCACAACATATGGATTAAACAGTGGATTCTATATCCGATACAACTAGAAAGAGATTGAAAGGAGTTGACTACTATGGATGTATGCGGGGTAACCTCTCAGATAATGGAACTCAAAACATCTACTCCATATGTGACAAGGCACGAGGAGATAAAAACAGGGTTTAAGAATATAAATGATTATTCAAAATATCTTCAAGAAAAATATCCTGAAATGAATACGGGGACTAAGAATAAGTATGGAGTACCTGTAACAGTGACGGTTTCGAGCGCATTTCTTGAAAAGTGCAATAAGGATCCTCAAAAAGCTGCATTTCTTGAAGAGAATCTTGCTGTGACAAATGAGTGTGTTAAAAGAAGTGTTGCATTCACAAAAAATATGCCAGGTAGTCCCGTTATGACGTTTATGACAATAGAATATGATTCTAATGGTGAGATTACCATGACAAGTGCCTGTACAAATGATCCTGATGGTAAAATCGCACGTGAGAATGCAAAACGTAAGGCTGATGAAGCTAGAGTAGCTCATAACAAAAATGAAAAAAGACGACTTAAGAAAAAGAAAGAAAAAGAGGCTGAAGAAAAGCAAAAACTAGAGAAGCTACAAAACAGAACGCTTGAGATGCAAGAATATATTGGCATGGGAACTGATTTAAGGGCGATTACAGAAAACATTTTTGGTAGTAATGGAAAAACTTCTTTTGATTTAAAAGTGTAACTACTTTTTCTTATTTAGGGATTATGGCATAACAGCCATAATTCCTTTTTTCTAACTCATTATATTCATTTCACAACAAAAAAACTGCGTTTCGCACAATAGGCAAGGTATATATATCGTAAAATCAGTTATAATATTCGTATATACGGTGGGGGTGGAAATGAAAATTGCAATATGTGATGATGATAAATATATAAGAGATTTCATAGCAAAAAGCATTTCTGATGAGATTACAGATGCCATTGTTAAATGCTATGAATCTGCTGAGAACTTATTGGAAGCAGCATATAATCCTGACATTCTGTTTCTAGATATACAGATGCCTGGAATTGATGGCATGGAGCTCGCTAAGCAAGTCCGCGCTAATGGAAGTGATGCAGTGATTATCTTTGTTACTGCTTTGGAGGAATATGTTTTTAATGCCTTCGATGTGAGAGCTTTTAATTATCTAGTAAAACCTATAGATAAAGAAAAGCTAACCGAGGTATTACATGCAGCCGTTGAAGAAATAATACATAGACAAACTAGAGTAACGCCAGTAGTGCCTGATAATAAGTCATTTATAATCAAAGCCAATGGATTAAGCCGAAGTGTTTCTATATCAGAAATTGCATTTGCTGAGGTATTTAACCGTAGAATTGTGCTTCACATGAGGGATAATGATGAGATTGAATACTATGGACGAATGACAGATTTAGAGAATACTGTTGGAAATGATTTTTTTAGGGTTCATAGGGCATATCTGATTAATCTTTCAGCAATTCAGTCTTATAATTCAAAGGTTGTTAAGGTGGCAGGAGTAGAAATACCAGTTGCCCGAGGCAAGTATCAAGATTTGGTAAGAGCTTATTTATCATTTAATACAAGAGGATTGTGATGATGGTGTCTGATGCATTCTTTAATTATTTTATGAATACTGTAATCGAGATATATTGCATAATTACTTCTGCGTTATTTATATATTGGCTCAGGCCGTTTGTAAAAAATATGAAGTCAGTTTATTATGCTGTAGTTTTCGAATGGATTACAGACTGTATACTAAGGCATGTTGATGTCCAAAATGGAATAAAACTGACAATCTCGATTTTTTCATTGTTTTTTGTTGGCGTGATTCTTTTCTATTTAGATGAAAAAAGAAATCTTATGCAGAAAATATTTCTATGTGTTAGCTTTTTTATCATTAGATGGTTAAGCTTGGAAATATTCACTGAGCTTGGTTTTTATGAAAGGGATTTTGTTTCTAACTTTAAATTATTTAGAGAAAGCATCCCTGCAATTGTAGCTGAATATGTTGTATCAACGATTGTCGAGTATGGATTAGCTTTATTGCTACTCTTCTTTTCCATCAAGCTACTTCTAAAAACATATAAAAACAAGCATGAAGAATTGTCTTGGAAGGAACTGATTATGTTATTAATTCCTTGTATAAGCATCTTCTTTGCTACACGGATTATTTATTCGTACTATATGCTATGGTTTGATGGTATTGAAAATGGAAGCATAAAGGCCAATATTCCAGGCAATATGTATCGCATACTGTTTTGCATAATGGCTTATTTAACGCTTTGTGTTACTCTTTACTTTTACCAGAGCATAAAGGCTAACAAAGAAATAGAATACGCTAATCGCGTGCTGGCCAGACAGATTGAAGATAGCAAGCAATATGTAGGCCAAGTTGATAATGTTTATCAGCAGATGAGAGCCCTTCGTCATGATACAGGCAATCATATGGCTGTAATGAAAGGTCTTTTGGAGACAGAAAAGTATCAGGAACTAAGGGATTACCTTGGCAATTGGGAAGAGGTATATAGCAATATAGTTCCATCAGTTAAAACGGGAAATGTCGTAACTGATATAGCAATCTCAGAGTTTGTAGATAGGTTTACTGATAATGGCATAACACTAAAGACATCCTTAAAATATCCAAGTAATGTAGCTGTTAATCCATTTGAAATGTGTGTGGTTCTTACAAATGCCATACAAAACGCCTACGAAGCCTCGCTTAGAGTTAATGAGCCATATGTTGAAATATCATCAGTTGAACGAGAAAATGTATACATTATTAGCATTAAGAATAAGTCTGATAAAAAGGCTCAGATTGATGAGGAAGGTGTTCCTATTTCAATAAAGAATGACGATGGTCATGGATTTGGTGTACGTAACATAAGGGAAATCGCTAGAAAATATAATGGTGATATTGAAATTAAGCAATTCAGTGAAAACGATGGGTTATGGTTTGTGCTTAACATAATGTTTGTTGGATAAGAATACAGAATGGTGCCTGCTGCAGAAATGCAGCAGGCTTTTTTAGTGTTATTCACATCATATAAAATGCAGTCCACATCAAATGGGTTTAGATTGAAAAAATCCTAGTCGATAGCGATTATAGAAAACCATTAGTCTAAAGTCTATGTTAAAGGAAAAGGAATTCAATTAAGAAGCCAAGGAGGGTTAAAGTATGGGGACAGTTTCTATGAATATCAATATGAATAGTATAAGTGAACTACATAAATCCAGAACAACATTTCAGATAAACCAGAATCAACAGATGGATTCATATAGTAAAAGTCTTCAAGAGCAGATAAATAATGCCAATGAACAGCTTCAATCTCTTGGCGAAGATAAAGAAATGTCCATAGATGAAAAAATGAAAAAACGTCAAGAAATTCAAAAGCAAATTACTGATTTGCAAAATCAATTACGTCAACATCAGATTGAACAGCATAGAGAAAGCAGACAAAGTAAGGGCTCATCTATGGAGGATATGCTTGGCGGTAAGCAAACAGCCAAATCATCTAAAGCCGCAAAAGGCATTTCTACAGCTAGTATGAAGGCTCTTATATCAGCAGATAGCGCTATGAATCAAGTAGAAGCGGGAGGAGCTGTTAAGGCCAATCTGAAAGGCGAAGCAGGCATTCTTGAAACAGAAATCAAACTAGATTCTGCCAGAGGCAAAGATGTAGAAAAGAAACAGGAACAACTTGCTGATATTGAATCTAGAAATAGGGATATAGAATCGGCTCAGCTAGAAGTATTAAATCGAGCAGATAAAGAATTAGATAAGGCTGCTGAAAATAATAATGATGAAATTGCAGATAAATCAACTAATTCAAATAAAGAACAGCGTGATGCTACTGTAGACAACTCAATTCCAGAGGGAGTTGAGATAAATCCAGATAACCCTGTTGGTAATAATGTTGATGAGTTGTTGTAAATCATTCTAGGAGGATTCGCCTATGAATATAAAGTTACAGGGCATAGATTTATTAGGTAATCTTGGATTAAAAAGTACGCAAGATAGATTAAATAGACAAGCTGAGCGTGATAATAAAATAGCGTTCTTTGAGCAGCAAAAAGAGAATCTGAAAAACATGAAAGCAGACACAATTGATGAGATTGCCAGAAAGCTTGATATGTTTCATGGATATGAAGATCAAATTGCAGCAGCAAGGATGGAATATAACCATTCTCAGATGTTTCATGTATTTGATGAGGCTCAGGAACTCGCAGAAAAGATTGCTGAAGCTGCTGAAAAGAATGAACCTAAGACTCCTGAAGAACGTCGTGATGATATGATTGAAGAAGCTACTGGAGTAGAAAATGAAGGATTGCTTGATGAATTAATGGATAATCTTACAGAGGCAATTGAGGAATCTACTGAGGAGATGGTTGAAGAATTACAGGAAACATCGGAAGAAGTATTATCAGAGGACGAGCTAAATCAAATGATGCTGCTGGAAGAAGAACAGATAGAAAGACTAGAACAGGAAAAGAACGTTCCTGAGAATTATATACCGTTTGATTATCGTATTTAAAAGGATTGGTTTATAGACAAGGAGGTCGATTATTATGGCAAGGATTAGCGACTATGTATCAAATCACAAGTATTTTGACGAGAACTACAACGTGAACAATCAAAACTATTCAAATGATTTCTTAGATGGGTTAAGTGCATCAGCACCTAAAGTTTCCAGTGGATCATTTAGTCTATCCGACTATTCACTCATCAAAAGTGGAACTTACGGAAAGCTAATGAAAGCTTATTATGCACAGGACAAAGCTCAGAAAGCAAATGTCGGAAAAGACTCTTCGGCTAAGCTAACAGCAATGGCTGAAGCAGCAAGTGCTTTATCCAAATCTTCTGAAAGGCTCATGAGTGCATCCTTATGGGAACAGAAAACAATTGCAGAAAAAGATGAATTAACAGGAGAAGAAAAAACTAAATCAGATTATAACTGGTCCGATATTGAGAAAGCTTTAAATGTATTTATTGAAGACTATAACAGTACTGTTGAAGCTGCAGGTAATTCCAATACTAAAAGCGTTTTACGAAATGGTGCATGGATGACCAAAACAACTTCTGCACATGAGAAAACTCTTAACAAAGTAGGTATTTACATTGGAAAGGGAAATAAGCTTTCTTTAGATGTGGAGCAGCTGAAAAAGGCTGATATAGGAGCCCTTAAATCGCTATTCACTGGCCATAATTCATATGCCTCGCAGTTAATGAATAAGGGAAATTCAATTGCGAATGCTGCTGGTGTAGGAAGCTCTTATAACAAACAAGGACGCTATTCTAATTCTCTAAATGACTTAGTAAAAAGTAAGTATGACTTCAAAGAATAGTTTTGGATGGAGGTATTTATTATGGGTATGGATATAAATGGAATTTCAAATGTAACCTCTACAGCTTTAACTTCAAATGAACCTAGTAATATTGAGAATACAGAAACACCAATAAGAATAAACAGTATAAATAAAAAATCGAATGATGAAGGTGTTACATACGAAAAGGGTGATAAAACTGAAATGGGTTCATACAAAATCAATAAAATGAGCAAAGAGGACCGCGCTGCCCTAGTACAACAATTAAAGGATAATATGGAAAAGCAGAAGCAGCAGATGCTTGAATTAGTTAATAAGACTATTTCAGGACAAGTTGGAACATTTGGAAAAGCAAACGATGACAGCTTTTGGCGAATGTTAGCTGGCGGAAATTTCAAAGTTGATGCTGCCACCAAGGCAAAAGCTCAGGCTGATATTGGAGAAGATGGTTATTGGGGCGTAAAACAAACTTCTCAGAGACTTTTTGATTTTGCTAGCGCATTAGCTGGTGATGATGTAGAAAAAATGCATGAAATGCAAAAGGCTATGCATAAAGGATTTGGTTTAGCAGGTAAGTCTTGGGGAAGAAAACTACCTTCTTTTTGCCAACAAACCATGGATGCTGCGGATTCGCTCTTTGATAATTATTTTAAGGCGAAGGAAAGCGAATCTAAGGAAGTGATTAATGAGAATACCGTAAATATCAGCAAGTAAACTGATGTTAAAATAATAACGGTTTGTGCGGCATCAAAACTGCACAAACCGTTGTTTTATGTTAGGCAAACATCAATTGATTTCAAAAATACATAATCACAAGTAATTAATTCTGTCGTACATTTCTTTCCAGTTATCGGGAAGTATCCCTATTTTATATACATCAATTTTAGATTTGTTAATCAATTTACTCAATTCATCCCCCAGTGCATCCGCTTCTTTCTGAGGTAAAAGTTTTTTCAGTGCATATATACGCGAATACAAATCAGTGTCTGTTGGTAATACATCTTGAGGATCTCTTTTATCAGGGATAACTACTGAAGATGTCATACCTATAACCATGGAATGATGAGCGCAATAATTCCTTAAGTTTCGTATAGCATCTAACCATGTATCAATTTGTTTTGTCACTTCTTTTTTGTAGTTGCGTCCAGGATATGCATAATCTAAAACTGCTTTTCTCAAGTCACCTCTAAGATAAGAGTACATCATAGTTATTGTACCCATTTCAAAATATGTAAAAGCGGCCCATACTGGAAGGAGATTTTTATGACGACTACCACCTTTTCTATATTCCTTCAATTCAGGATGCTTAACTACATCTTTTCGAAGCTGTTCTTCTTTGTCACGCAAACTAGGATAAAATTTCTTTCCAAAAAAACGTGTATTTTTCTCTCTTGTAACTTTAAAACGCTCACCTTTAGAAGGGGTATAATATTGCTTATCAAGATAAAAAGCGGCATCTCCTGTTTTCAAAGATAATGCATTACTTACATTACTTTTAAAGAAAATCTCTGCTTTTGTGCAATATTTAAATAGCAACTGTCTTAGTTGAACATCAAAGTCGTAAGTTGAAAAGAATAGTTTTGAGTCAGCTTTAAAACCTAAAGTCTCTACTTTTGTGAGCAGAAATTTACCATAACGACTAGCTCTAAAATAACCTGTATATGTTAAAAAATCTCTAAATCTTTTCTTTTGACGAAAACTCACATATCTTTTCATCAAGGACACCTGTTGTTCAAGGTCTATTGGAAGCTCTGTATTAAGCATAAAATCCTCCATAAAATAAAAAAAAGAATGGATATACCATTCTTAATCCCGCCGATGGAATATTTGGATTCGGGCATTACCCATGCCTTCCTGCGGTCTAATTAAAAGATACCATCATCAGCGAAGATTATCAATAGTTTTTTCTAAATAATATTTATTATTTACGTTGATTATTCTGCTCTTTTTTTATCATTTTAACAGCATAAAAATAAACGGGCAACCAAAAGGGCAACGAGACTTCCGACATGCTTTTCCTCCTTGATTTTATAGTATTTGTGAACCCTGTTTAAGGTTCAAGTCCCGCAGCCGGCATAAATTAAAAGTGGTCTAGCATTGCTAGGCCACTTTTTTTATGGCACAACCTGCTTAACTGTGGCATACTATATTCATACTTGAGGCGAAGGGCGGTGGAAACAGCCTTAAGAAAAAAGAAAAGGAAACAATTAACATGGCAAAGGTAAAATACTGGGTTCTTGAAGGTGTGGATAAGGTAGTCAAGGGCACTTATAGGATGGCTGATAAGGTGCAGCATAAGTCTAATTATGTAGAAGGCACAGATGGAACCATTTATTATATTAGTGGTGCAAATAAAGGGTATGAATCGCAGGCTGATGCAGAGGCGGCTTTTAGTGGAGGTTCACAGTCTAAGCCTAAGAAAACATCCACAAGCGGTAATAAGGCAATAGCGAAATCGGCAAATACCGCTATTGCAAAAAAGGCAGCAGCGTCATCAAAGCTTACACCAGGCGCCTACATAGGCTCAGATGAGGTAGGAAAGATAGAGCCCCTTAAGCAGCTGATAGTGGTAGCTGTTTATGTAAAGGCAGATATGTTTGATAAAATGAGAGCACTTGGTGTGGATGATTCTAAGAAGATTCCAACTAAGATAAGTAAGATTGGAAAGACACTTACAGGCTTTGACAGCTTTGAGCAGTTTGAATCAGGCAAGGTATATGAGAACGAAGAGTATGGACTTACATATTGCCCATATATAATTAGTAATGCTGAGTATAACAAGTATCACGAAGCTGGAATCAATGCTAACGAAGTGCTTACTAGAATCCATAACGAGGCAAACCTTAGGCTTTTACAGCATTTAGAGGAAGCAGGGATTAAAATAAGCGATATAGTCATTGATGATTATATGAATGGATATGGTGCTAAAAAGTTTAGGGAATACCTTAATAAGAATGGCTATGACAAGGACAAACTTACAGATAAGACAGGCCTAAAGCTTACTTTTGAAACAAAGGCTGATGGCACATATAAAGAGATAGTGGGAACTGCATCGGATATATGTGCATATCTTGATGGATTGTTGCAGCAGCATCTTAATAATAAATATGGTATGGAATTAGACTATGGCAACATTGTTAATCACCCTAGTATGGGCAAACGCCTTAGGGATTCTTTTGCAAGGATTAATGAAATGGATCCAGATATGTCAGATGTAAAACATACCAAAACCTATAATGATTGGAAAAACATATAAGTTGAATAAAAAAGCTAGGAGCCATCAAACTCCTAGCTTTTGCGCATCTTATAGCAATATATATTGCTGTGGCTATGATTTACTTAAAGTAACGATTAAGAAGTCCCTCAAGAGCCTTGCCGTGTCTAGCCTCGTCACGTGCCATCTCATGAACTGTGTCATGGATTGCATCAAGGTTATTCTTCTTAGCGCAAGCTGCAAGATCGAACTTACCAGATGTAGCGCCATACTCGCAGTCAACTCTCCAAGCAAGATTTTTCTTTGTAGAATCTGTCATGTTAACCTCAAGCTCTGAGCCTAAAAGCTCTGCAAACTTAGCTGCATGCTCTGCCTCTTCGTAAGCAGCCTTCTCCCAGTATAGACCAATCTCAGGATAACCTTCTCTGTGGGCAACACGCGCCATGCAAAGATACATACCAACCTCTGAGCACTCACCAGTAAAGTTAGACTTTAACTGGTCTAAGATATATTTCTTATCTTCATCTGTGATATCTGGGTTGTTCTTAACTGTCTTACCATAGATACCGAATTCATGCTCTGCAGCAAGCTTAAGCTCACCCTCTACCTTCTTGAATTTGTCAGAGCTTGCATGACATACAGGACATTCCTCTGGAGGATTATCTCCCTCATAAACATAACCACAAACTGAACATACATACTTTGCCATAAATTAAACTCCTTTCACATATTGAAATAAAATAGTAACCATTATTATTTTCATTATTAATAATAACTTGCAGTAAGCTGCCTAATACAAGCTAAACTACCAGCTATTCTTTAGACTGCTCATTAAGACAGCTTTGGCACACACCGGTGAAAAGCAAATTAGCTATTTCAATTGTGCCAAGGCCTGCACTTGATGCGGCCAAGATTTGATCAACACTAGGTGTAACCTCCAAATCCATTACCCTGTGACAGCACCTGCAATAATAGTGGCTGTGAGCTGATGTGTCAGCATCGTAATGCTCTGTGCCATCACCTGTGGAAATCTTACGAACTTCCCCTAAATCTACAAGAAGAGTGAGATTCCTATATACGGTGCCAAGGCTTATCTTGGGATAATCTGCCTTAACATGCTGATAAATAATATCAGCCGTAGGATGTTCATGGGTTGACATCAAATACTCTTTAATTGATTCACGTTGTCTGCTGTAGTTCATAATTAAACACCGCCAATCTAAAATTAATAATGATTGACTATATAATATCAAATAAACAGCAAAAGTCAATATAAAAATAGGAATAATTACTGTTTTAGAAGACTAATACAAGTTAGTTTTAAATAATATTTCACTGTTTTTTCTTATTTAAGTGTTGTCATTCATACAAGTCAGGATTTGTTTTATAAAAAAAATAAAATAAATAGTTATAAGAACATTATTTTTGAGGGGTGTGAAATGAAACAGAGGAAAGGTAAATTAATTGGGCAGGTAGTAGGAATTTCTTGTATTGCTGCAGCTGTAGGCTGTATCATTCTATCCATAATTTGAATGAAAGAAGTTAAAGACACATACTTAGATATGACAGAAGAAGAGCTACACACAGCTGTAACCATTGCAAACAGTGAGTTTACAAATATGTGGGATGGCGATTGGGATTATAAGGATTCTGTTCTCACAAAGGGCGGCGAGCCGGTATATGATGAGTATCTTTCAACAATGGAGGAATTGAAGGCAGATACAAATCTTGAATATACTATTTTTTACAATGACACCAGAGCGGTTACAACATTAAAGAAGCAGGGAACAGATGAGTATTTTATTAATACACAGGCTTCGGCTGAGGTTGTGGATACTGTTATCAATGGAAACAAAGTATTGTACAAGCCTGACATGACAATTGAAGGACATCAGTATTATGGTTACTATTTACCATTGTCTAATGATGATGGTACACGGGTAGGTATGATGTTTGTAGGCCGTGATGCAACTACTATTGATGCAACTATCTTTAGAGTATCAGCAGTGCTTATTGGTGTTACAGTGATTGTTGTGCTGGTGCTTATAGTGATAGGTGTTATGGCAACAAGAAGTGGCACCAAGGCAATGAATGCAATTTCTGATTCTATTAAAGAGGTGGCAGAGGGGAATCTTACATACGAAATTCCTCAGGAATTGATTGATAGAAATGATGAGCTTGGAAACATTTCAGAATCCATCTTCAATCTGAAAAATAAGCTTTTAGATATTATTGGAACCAGTGTTAAGCTTTCTGGTAAGGTTACAGAGTCAGGTGATAATCTGGCTGATTCAGCAGAGGATGCGTCTAGCGCATCAGGACTTGTGGCAAACGCTGTAAATGATATTTCAACAGGAGCAATGAGTCAGGCTGAAAGTGTACAAAGCTCAGCAGAAAACGTTAACGAAATCGGAACAGATATTGAGACTATTACCGATAATGTAACTACACTTAGCAATAATACAGATGAGATGAAGGAAGCTTGTAGCACATCTATGCAGGCTCTTGACATATTGCTTAAGCAGAATCTTGCTGTTATGGAATCTATGAAGCAGATTGATGAGCAGATTAGAAATACTAATTCATCAGTACAGAATATTGCAGAGTCTTCAAAGCTTATTACAGATATTGCATCCCAGACTAATCTGCTTGCTCTTAATGCATCCATTGAGGCAGCCCGTGCCGGTGAATCAGGAAAGGGCTTTGCAGTAGTTGCAGATGAGATTGGAAAGCTTGCATCACAGTCTGCGGAAACAGCAGAGCAGATTAATGCAATCATTCATGACCTTACTACAGAATCTGAAAAATCAATTACGACAATCGAGCAGATGAACAGTGACCTTTCTGCTCAGTCTGGACACCTGGATGAGACAAAGCATAACATGGAGAAGATGCAGGCAGGTGTAGATAATGTGGCAGCTAATGCCAAGGATATATCAGTAAGAGTTGATAATCTGGAAGGAGCTAAGAATAATCTGGTAGAGATTATTGACAGCCTTTCAGCAATATCACAGCAGAACGCAGCATCATCTGCAGAAACAAAGGATTCTATGGATAATCTTAATGCTACATTTGAGGTTATCACCAATGCTTCTGAATCCCTTAAGGCGCTGGCAGAACAGCTATATGAAAAGATTAGCTATTTCACTATAGAATAA
This sequence comes from Pseudobutyrivibrio sp., assembly GCF_017471675.1. Classification (GTDB taxonomy): domain Bacteria; phylum Bacillota; class Clostridia; order Lachnospirales; family Lachnospiraceae; genus Pseudobutyrivibrio. The sequence continues at coordinate 21,869 of NZ_JAFUSK010000078.1, read as the reverse complement.
AATAATGACACATCAAAACGTCAGCCTGAAAAAAGGGCTGGCGTTATCTTGCACTTCCAGTTGTAATGACACGTGACCCTAAGGAAATCAACAGACTTAATGCAGCTCAGATGATGGGTATGACAATTGGTCAGATTATCCTTAACCTTTTCGTTCTTAGATTAGTAGAGTGGTTTGGTCATGGCCAGCAGGCTGCAGGTTATCATTCAACAGCTATTTTGCTTGCACTTGTTGCTCTTCCAATGTTCTGGGCTGTTGCAGCATTATCAAAGGAAAGAATCGATGTTAAGAAGAGTGAGCAGGGAAGTATTATCGAGGGACTTAAGCTTATCGCAAAGAACAAGAACCTTGTATGCGCACTTCTTTACAGCTTAATGAACATGTTTGGTATGCTTGGACGTATTTCTGTTGCAGTATTCTTCTATATGCACTGTGTACAGAACTTCACATTCATTACAATCTTTATGATGATGCAGATGATTGTTGGTACAATTGTTATGCCAATTGCTCCAAAGCTTTGCATGAAGTATGGTAAGAGAAACATCGCTATTGTTTCAATGCTCATTCAGGGTCTCTCACTTATCATCATCTTCTTTGGACCAGCTGAGAGCATTCCATTTAATTTTGTAATGATGGTTATTTATGGCCTTGGTTATATTGCAGGTCCTTCAGGATCAGGTATGATTGTTGATGCTATTGATGATTTTGATCTTAAGTATGGCTACAGAAACGATGGTATGGCATTCTCATTCTCAGGAATGGCTACAAAGATTGGTACAGCTCTTGCAAACTCAATTTTCCTTTTAATCATGGGCAAGTTTGGTTATGATAACATGTTTGCTCTTAAGGGAATGTTAGAGGCTGCAACAGATAAGGCTGAAATTGCAAACCTTACAGCTCAGATTACACATATCCAGTTTGGTATTGATATGTGTGCAAACCTTCTTCCTGGTATTGTATTCCTTCTTGGAATCATTCCACTCTTATTCTATACACTTGATAAGCCAGGTTATATGGATAAAGTAAGAGATGGTCTTGTAGATAGAAACAAGGCTCGTGAAGCAGGAAATGCTGAGTAAAATTTAATAAAATAGAATATATCATATTAGAAAGCTAGAGGCAGAAAATGTCTCTGGCTTTTTTTAATATATTTACTAAAAATTATGTAATAGTTTGTTTGTAAATATTAAATAGGATGAATTATAAATAAGCCACGTATATAAAAAAAAGATGAATAAAATTTAGCACTTTATATTGCTAAAGCGAAATATATGAGGTATAATACGCACTAATAGATGAATGAGTACTATATTAAATGCCTTATTAGTGAATAGTATTGTTGATTTATTCTTTACAAATATAGAGGAAGGTCTAAGCGGGAAGGTGAAAGAAAAGTTAATTGCTTGTGTAGGTAAACATTCCAAAGTTCTTGCTGGAATGTTAGAAACTGATTTTAAGAAATTCAATAAAATAGATTTAATATCATTATCGCAAGAAATTCCTTATGTAGGAAAGGATTATAACGGGATAGTATATTTTACCGGATATTCAAATACGACAACAAAAGAAAGAGATTATGGGGATTATGTTGTTGTTAATTGTATTTTATTAGCTAAATTTTTGGTACTGAACTATAAGATTATAAAGGAAACTAAATTTATTTTTATTTCAAGTGTTAAATGTCATAAGGTAAAAGATAGAAAAAAAGCTTATTATTTGGCAAATAGAATATTGACGCAAGTAAAGGAAAATGTTCCATTGGATATTAATGCTTTAATAGAGGCCTTTTCTGATATAGTAGAACAACCATATGATGCATATGGTGTTTCTAAATTGGTTGCTGAATACATAGTTAGAATTATATGCTGCAACTACTTCATTTTAAGATGTGATTATATCATAGGAATTGAAAATGAGGATAATCAAATATCTACTTTATTTGAAGATTTATTTAACAGGAATACATTAATATTACCAAATAAAAAAAGGGGATTTATTTCATACAGAGATTTGTCGAATATAGTAAACGCAATACTTGATAGTGAAATTGCTATGCATAGTGATAGGACATTTAATCTGTTTGGGATTTATCAATATTCAGCAAATGATTTAATAAAAAAACTTGATATTTATATAAAAATTTTAAACTCAAAAAGAAAAATAGAATTGGTAGAAAGGGGTTATGAGTTAGTAGGTAATAAAGACTTAAATGAAGATACAACTTCTTTATATAGAGACGTATATAAACGCGATTACTCATATGTAAACATAGAAGATGAGATAACAAATCTTTTTTATAGATCATACATACGTAACGTGTTGCACTATACCATAGTAGAAGAATTATGTGGTGGCTCGTATGCAAAAGTCTATAAAGTATGCACTGATGAAGAAATGTACAGTTTAAAAATGGCATTGGGAGAAGGCGCAGATAATGGTAGTAAAAAAATATTTGATGAGGTAAGACAATTATATGCAATTCAGGATTGTTATAAGAATAAACAGATAAGCTCAAAAATGTATCCTGCTAAAATAATTAAATTCGGTAGTAATTTGTCTTTCTCGTATGTTGTTTCTGAGTGGAAAGACGGAGAAGTCTTATTTGAAAAGATTTTAAATGGAGAGAATTGTAAAAAATATATTGATGAAATAATAGGTGAGATAACAAAGAGCTATTTAATAAAACAGATACAATGCGATAAGGATATTTGGGAGATAAACATTGAAAGATCATGGAATAGATTAAATAGTGTTGCAAGTATAGAAAAATTAACTAGAACAATAGTGTTCTCAGATTATCTATATATCAATTCACAAGAATTTCCTGGAATCGGATTGTTATTAAATGAAATAAAAAACAAATTTGAGAAGTTTAGTGAAAATTGGGGAATATGTGTTAGTGGTGACGCGATATTTGACAATATAATCATTGGCAAAGATGGAGACTATAAAATTTTTGATTCCAGAGGAAGGGACTTAATTTGGGAAATAGATAATTTACCATATTACTACCCTATTTATGATTATGCAAAGATGGTGTTTTACTTTTGGGGATGGAAAATAATTAGATTGGAGAAATTCGATGTTGAGGAAGTAAGTGGTGAGTGGAAAATTAAATTTTTGGATACAAAAACTAATATCGTTAAACGTATGCTGGAATATGGGAACACAACATATATAAGTATAAAAAAACAAATTCAAATCTTAAGTGACATTAATTATGAATTATATATGAAGAATCTTATGTTATTAGTCGGAATACATTTTCTATGTGATTCTTATCCAAGGCTATGCGGAAAAGGAAATGCATATAAGCAATGTATCGCAGAGTTATTAATTGGAATAATGATAATTAGTATTGTACTAAAAAACATAGAAGAGGAAGAAGAAGTAATATGTGGTTTAATTGTCAAAAAGTTGAGGAGCTTAATTCAGAATTAGTAGATTTTCTATGTAATTCAGAAGGGAACTTTGTAGATGTTCCAATTGATTCCTATGGTAATGGAAAACAAGTTGATTGGGAGAATTTAAACAAACTAATTAATGAGAAATATTGTATTGTCGAATGTGATGAAATTTCACATGTAAATAGGATTTATCAAAGAATGCAGGCAAATGTCAAGCAAATCAACTTAGATATACTCAATAATATATCATGCATAGAAGAATTATTGGATATATGTAGAACAAAAATAGATGACATGTATAAGAGTGGTTTGTTTTTGAGTGAAAGCAATGGTCGAAAATTATTGTTGGAGAATCCTCCGACAAAAACAATGTCTATTATAGACAAGAACAGTAATATAGAAGATATTTGTGATGAGTTGGGGATTCAATATGTTTTTGCGCTTACAAGACTGTATGAAGATGAAGGCTGGCACAATGCAATGTATAAACTGTATGCAGAATTGGAACCCAATTATTTTGAAGAAAAAGAAATAGAGATTATATACATAAAAAAAGAACATTTATCCAAAGAATATGCAAATTTAGAAAAAGCTCCTGTATGGGAGGACAAAATAATGGGGGCAATTTTTATTTTTAACATAGATGATTCGTTGGATTCTCTGAGGGTTATTTCAAAGTTTTATCATTATGTTATGGAACTTTATTTACATTCTAGTATTGTTAGAAATTATAAAGCATATGAGGATTTTTCTGATAGATTTATAAGATACTTTCTGCAAAGCGAAAATGATACAGAATTATTTTTTGAACCGCATTGTCTAATAGAAGCTTATTGTTGGAGATATGCTGAGAAAATGTTACATGATTTATTGAAAAATTTTGGTATTAATCTTGATAAGATGAACAATACTTTAATTTACAAGAAAGAAGAGTGTTTCATTACAGAAAATAACATAGATGCTATTTCAAATCATGCAAGAAAAAGAAAATTTCCAGGAAGACACCGAATGTTTTCGATGGATTTTAAATATGAGTTATTTAGTAGCATGGTATTAAAAAAAAGTAACTTTGTTGATTATATTATTGTAAATGCAGAGTGAAATATTTCATGATGAAGATTAGGAGAAAATATGGAAAAAATTTTTACAGTAAATAATAAATGGGCGGTTAATGACTATTGTAATATGGTTGACTCTGGAATTACCAGTATAAGAGTAAATGGAATACATGCTACAGATGACACAATAAAAATAATTAGTCATTTAAAGAAGGAACGACAAATAAAAATATACTATGATTTGCCAGGAGTTAAATGGAGAATATGGTCAAGTAATAGAGAGCGTATTCAAGTTCACGAGTCTGATGAAATATTTTTATATAATGAGAATTATAATCTGACTAATCCCGCGCAATTTAGAATTATAGGTGAACGATTTTGGGACAATATAAGAAAAGGGGATATATTTTTTATTCGAAGAGTCCATAGGGAAAATGTGATAATTGAAATAAATGAGGCGTTTGCTGGTAAAGCTAGGGCTACAGTTCTTCATGGGGGATTAATAGGGTATGGATATCACATTTATAATCCATATGAATACAAGGTAAATAATGAGTTAAGTGAGCTAGATTTAAAGCAAGATCAAAGGATACGTCGGTTAGAACCAAATATAATAGTGGTTTCTTTTGCAGATACGGAAGAAATTGTGAAACAGGCAAAGAATATGTGGGGAGAAAAATCAGATATCTTCGCCAAAATAGAGACCAAGGAAGCAATTAATAATTTAGATGATGTTTTGAAAGTGGCAGATGGAATAGTAATTGGAAGAGATGATTTAAGTGCTTTTTTGAAAAAGGAAGAGATAAGAGGTGCTGTTGAGACAATCCTTAACAAATGCATAAAAAATAATTTACGTTGTATTGGCGCATCAAACTATCTTCAGAATGTATATGAGAATAATACATATGATGAAGAGGATTTATTTGATATTGAGATGCTCATACAAAAAAAAGCTTACGGTATTTATATTAATGAGACAAATAAAGATTCTTGTTGGAGCAAATATTTAAGAATGATAAATAAAATGGAAGATATTTGCATGGATTTTTCAATGATTTCATAAAAATGGATTTTGAAAGGAAAAGAAAGCGGTAATTAAAAAGTGATGATTAAGAATATTATTTTTGATGTTTATGGGACATTAGTTTCTACAGGTTCTGGTTCCGTTGATGCTACTAAGATTATTTTTGACAAATATAATTTGGATGATTCTGCGGAGGATATATATAGGAAATGGAAGGAATTTCATAAAGAACATATTAATACGTTAAATGAATTTATAAAAGAAGAGGAGATTTTTATAAAAGATTTGGAGAAACTATTTTTGCTATATGGCATAGAAGCTAACCCAATGGTAGAAGTAAAACCAATGTTGGAATCTTTATATAATAGGAAATTATTTGATGATACAGCGGAGACTATAAATGAATTGTCAAAGGATTTTAATATTGCTATAGGTTCAACAACAGATACGAATCCGTTAATGTGTAACATAAAAAACACTTCTCTAAATTCTATAAGTAATATTTTTACATCTGAGAATTTAAAAATTTATAAACCTAAGGAAAGCTTTTATTCTGAAATATTAAGAAGAACAAATTGGAAGGCAGAAGAATGTCTTTTTATAGGAGATTCGATGGATGATGATGTTGTTGGTCCTCTTAAGGTCGGTATGAAGTCAATTCTTATAGATAGAAAAAATAAATATACTGTATGTCCTTATGGAGTAAAAAAGATAAAGTCATTATTAGAAGTAAAAGATTTACTAAATGAATATTAATAATTTTTATACAACTCACATTTTACTTGGTACTAAAATCATTCGTAAAATATCATATGGATGATTTTTAGTATAACTATAAAAAGAAAAGGAGGGAAATGCTATGAAGTACGAAGCACCAAAGGCTGTTGAAGTTAAGATGCCTGCAGCACTTATGCACGAGTGTGGTTATCGCTAATTAGTTGAGATTTATGGTTGCTATTAATACATATATTAGATAATAGCAACCATAAATGCTTTTGTGAGAATAGGTATTTGGAGGAATAATGCAGAGTATCATATCAGTAAAACAAAGTGTTATCTATTTATCCATTATAATGTGTTTGGTACTTGGAACAAAAGAGCTGACTATTATGTGGATTATATTTTTGGTAGTTACGGGTAATGTTAGGAGAATATCAAGAAAAAAACCATATTTATACTGGATTAGGATGACGGGGTATTTTATTGTTGAAACTATACCCTTATTCTTAAGAACTGGATTAAAGAATATTTTTTCTCTATACGATGGTGGAATAATATGGGTCATTTTGGCTTTTTCTATAGGGGGAATGATATGGATTCATGATTATAATATCAATAAGATTTACTATACTAAGAGCAGTATAGCAACTTTGAGCGAAAAGAAAAGATATGAGATATTTGTTTTTTTGTATGGAATAATTGGGGCTATTATTTTTGAAGAAGTCTTTTTTAGAGGATATATGTGCTGTATGTACGAGAATAACATTATAGGAGTAGTGACATCGAGTTTAATGTTTGTTATGTCTCATTATTGTTTACCATGGTCGAATACTTTTAGAAAAAAAGATTTTTTTAGACAGTTTTGCATAGGTGTAATCAATGGACTATTACTAATATATAGTGGAAGTATTATTCCATGTATTATAGTTCATTTATCTTGTAATTTGAACGTAATTATTACGGAATTATTGAGATATGTGAGGTATTATATTAGCCCTGAAAAATATAATGAATACATTTTAAATGATGATATTTCAATAGATTTTTAACAATATAAAGGAGAAAACGTTATGGAGCAGATACTTATGCTGAAGAATATGAAGCAACCGCTACCTTATATGAACTTAGTTGAGGTTTTGAATGTCCAAGATGATGATGTTGTTTATGTGGGCGGATCATTGGTAGAGGCTTCAGTAAATAAATACAGCGGAAGGGTGGGAAATAGGCTTTCTGATTTAGATGTATTTATTTTAAGAAAGCATGAACGATACAAAGAAACATCAGCTACCTATATTACCGATATATGCAGGACAGATTTTGTTAGCTGTTTTGGTATAAATTGTGATGTTGAAGTATATGATATGGACATAATAAAAGAGATTATTGATGGGGTTAATAACATTAGATTTGAAGAAAAAGAGAGAATACTAAATTGTATTAAGATGCCAAAAGGATATTCATTTGAGAAAATTAATGAATTTTTGACACGATTCTTTTATTCAATTCCAATTTATAATATTGAATACTACAATTGGCTTAAAAATGTAATAGATATAAATGCATTTTTCAAATTAAAAGAATATTACTGTATTCAAGTGATTGACAATATGAAGGAGGATATTTGGGGGAATGTAGAGGTGGGTGAGTATACAACAGCATTGATGTTATGTAGGGAAGCTATTTATAGATTTATTGAATATATATTTAGCAGAGAGAAAATATTCAATGACAGAAGAAAATGGGCATGGATTAAAATTGAAAATTTATCAAATGATAAAAAAGAATACAGTGATGTATATATATATATGAAGAAAGTTTTGTATGGTGATGGTACAAAACTATTAGAGGGCGATATACGTAAATATGTGAAATATTTAGAGGATAAAATAGAAGAATATAGTATAGAGGTGGATTTTTAATTATGAATAATTTAAATGAGATAAATAAAAATGAAAATGCGATTATAAGAAAATTAGAAGATAATTATTATATTTTTATAGATGGTAAATGCTATAAAGTGAATGAAACTGGCGCACTTGTGTATAAATACATAGGAAGCGATATGCCAATATCATTGTTTTGTCAAAAAATGGCCAAGAAATATGATAGTGAATCAAGTGAGATGATAATGAAAGATGTTATGGCTTTTATCGAATTTTTAGAAAATATAAATGTTCTTAGTGTGTGATATAGGTCCAGAATAGGAAAAGATGAATCATGGATAAGATAATTGAAGTTAGAAATTTACGAAGAGAATATATTAGAAAAAAAGGTATACGAAATAAGGAAACTATAGTTGCTGTAGATGGTATATCTTTTGAAGTAGGACGCGGAGAGATATTTGGATTATTGGGACAGAATGGAGCTGGAAAGACTACCACTATTAAGATGTTAACAACGTTATTAGCACCCACAGCTGGCGAGTGTAAAGTTTTAGGATTTGATTGTTTTGGAGAGGAGGAAAAGATACGTAATAAAATTAATTTTATATTTGGTGGTGAGACGGGAGTATATCGTAGATTGACTGCAAGAGAGAATTTACGATATTTTTCGAATTTATATATGCTGAATTCATCAAAACAAAAAGAACGAATAGATGAGATATTAGAGTTGGTAGATTTAAAAAATAGGGCAGATGATTTGGCAGAAACCTTTTCTAAAGGAATGATTCAACGTTTACAAATAGCTAGAGGACTCATAAATGATCCAGAGATAATATTTATGGACGAGCCAACTGTTGGATTGGACCCGGTAGGGGCAAGGATGCTTAGGAACATAATTATTAAATTAAAGGAACAGGGAAAAACAGTTCTTCTGACTACTCATTACTTACAAGAAGCTGAGGAATTGTGTGATAAGATGGTTATTATGAAAGATGGGAGGATTGTAAAATCCGGTGTACCATCGGAGATTAAGGGTGGATATGTAACATTGGAGGATGCTTATATAGATCTAGTGGGAGGACAGGTTAGTTGAAAAAAATAGTAGTAATATATGAGTCTATGTTAGTCCAAATGAGGCAGTCTTTTGTGCGACCAATGTTTAAATTTTGCCTTTTTTTTAATCCAATAATTAGTACGATTTTGCTATATGAAATGTATATTAATTCGGGTGAAACTAATTACTTTGCCTACGTGGTTCTTGGCTCGGGTTTAATGGGGTTATGGGGGTGTATATGTTTTTCTTCAGCAGGTGATATAAACAGAGAACGTCATAGTGGGACGTTGGCTATAATATATACTGCGCCAGTTAGTTTTAGAGAGATAGTAGTTGGAAAAATTATGGGCAATACTATTCTTTCGATTTTTAGTTTTGTGATGTCATTATTGGTTGCTAAAATATTATTTCATATTGAAATTGATATAAAAAATCCGTTCTACTTTTTGTTTTCGTTTGTAGCTACTATAGTGGTATTTGTAATAATAGCTACTATAGTTGCATTTTTATTGATGCTTTCAAGAAAGACTGAATTATACATGAATTGCATAGAAGTGCCATTAATTATGTTAAGTGGATTTGTTTTTCCGGTTGATTTGCTTCCAAAGCCGCTGCAACTATTTAGCAGATTAATACCATCTACGTATGCGGTTGAACTGTTAAGAATTACGGCATGTGGGATAGAGGATATAAATAATTTTTGGAATAAAGTTGTATTATTAACAGGTATTTCTTTGTTGTATGTTTTGGGGGCGCGATTATTATATAGAATAATAGATAAAAGAGTTAGGATAAAAGGCAATCTAAATGTTGTTTAAAATATAAGACGAGAATATGGAGATATTATACATGGCAATTAGGAGATTTTTTGAGCAAGCTTATTTGTATCACAAAGGCAGGCAAGCGGCTTTCAATGCGGAGGAGTTTGTATTATTAGAGGTTGGATATCCATTACTCACGATGATATTTCATTGTCTTATAGCTTCGTATTGCTATGGAACAAATGATTTGGGCGAATGGGTAGTAGGGAATTCTTTTTTGCTTTGTGTGAATTCGTGTATATTTGGATTGGGTATAGTGTTTATGAATGAAAGATATACAGGGAGAATTAGATCTATAATAGCTTCTCCGTGTAATAAAATAGCACTAATTTTAGCAAATGGTATTTTCCCAGCAATATTAGCTATAATCGCATCATTTTTAGGGTTAATTGTTGGAGTTATTGTTTTTCAAATCGATTATTCTAAAGTGGATTTTGTTTATATTTTTATTTCAATAATAGTTGCAATGATATCGGCATCCTGCTTTGGTCTTTTATTGGGGGTTTTAGGATTACTTACTGATAGTATGCATATGGTGTTGAATATGATGGAGGGATTGCTTTTGATTCTTACTGGAGCAGAATTTCCAATTGAACAGTTACCTATCTGTGTTCAATATGTTTCGTGGAGTATACCACTTACTAAATCTATAAAAGCTGTAAAGGGGATTCGTGTTGGCGATTATAAAAACTATTGGTTATTATTGTTATTGGAATTATTAAGTGGAATAGTGTATGTGGTTCTAGCAAGATTTCTATTTGCAGTTGTTGAAAAAGAAACAAGAAAAAAGGGTTCATTTGACTATTATTAATTTCTCTTATCGCAGAGCTATAAGGCTCTGCGATTTTTTTTATGAATGAATTTGATAAAAAAAGTTCATTTTCGATATAAAGATTTTTCGATTTTTCATATCATTATCCCAACATTTAGGAAAATGAAAGGAGAATGGATGTAATGAGAAATGGGAAAATAGTGCGTGCGCTAGCTTTGGGGATGGCTGGCATGATGGCTTTTACAGGGATTCCAGTGGAAGCCAAAGCAGGTTCTAAGGATTCCATTAAGGACAAGTATTCTGATGAAGGCTACAGCCTGGTATGGAATGATGAATTTGATGGAGACAGCCTTAATCTAAATGATTGGAATGTGGAAAAGCACGAGCCGGGCTGGGTTAATTCAGAGCTTCAAAGATATACCGGTATAGAAGAGGGAAACATACAGGTGAAGGATGGCAATATGGTCATCAAGCCTCATGTGGAAGAAATCACGGATGGCGAAGCAAGTGAACCTGAGGAAGAAAAGGTTACACATATAAGCTTTGATTTTACAGTAGGGGATGATAAAGAAACATCAGAAACAATTGCCCTTCAGGTTAATTTTGGAAAGATAGATGATTCAGAAGCAGGAAATGCAAAGGCTAAAGTAAAGCTTTCCAATGTGTCCTTAGTAGATACAGAAGATGACAGTGAGCTTGTTAGAAACGGCAGCTTTTCAAATGGAGATGATTGGTATTGCGGAATCACTTCTCCTGCAGAAGGCTCTTACAAATATGAAGATGGCAGTGCCATCCTTGATGTGGAAAAATCAGGCGATGCCAATTGGAACTATCAGTTGCAGCAAAGCGGACTTAAGCTTGAACAGGGGCACACCTACAGGTTTTCCATGGATGCTGTAGCAGATGCAGATAGAATGGTAGAGATTAGCTTGCTTGATCCTGACAATGGATACAACTGGTACGCAGGCACAAAGGCTACTATTGAAAAGTCAGCTATGGGTGCAGCAGGCACTGGCTCATCAAAAAGAGAAATTACATCAGGAAGAATCACCACTCAGGGGCTTCACGATTTCACCTACGGAAGATTTGAGGCAAGAGCAAAGGTACCTGAGGGCAAGGGATATCTTCCAGCATTCTGGCTTATGGCTACAGACGAAGGCCTCTATGGTCAGTGGCCTAAGTGTGGTGAGATAGACATTATGGAGGTAATGGGACAGGATGTTTCAAAATCCTACCACACTATCCACTATGGCTATAGTGCTGGCAGCGGTCACAAGGAAAATCAGGGAAGTAAGGTTCTTTCAGATGGAAGCTTTGCTGATGAATATCACACATACAGAGTGGACTGGGAACCGGGACTTATCACATGGTATGTAGATGATGAAAAGGTTTACAGCACTAATGACTGGTACACAGGAAGTGATGACAACAATCAGGTTACATACCCTGCACCATTTGACCAGGATTTCTACATCATACTTAATCTTGCTGTAGGTGGCAGCTGGGTAGGATATCCTGATGATAGTGTGTATGAGCACATGAATGATGACAGCTTTGCAGTTGATTACGTAAGAGTTTATCAGAAATCTGCTGAGGAGTATGAAAAGGCTGAGGCAGAGGCTAAGCGTCCTGAAAAGGAGCCTGTAAAATTTAGAGAGCCAGATGAAGCTGGCAACTATGTAATCAACGGAGATTTTGCTAAGGACATAGCATTTGATGGAGCAGAGGATGCCAGTGATGACAACTGGAAGCTACATCTTGAAAGCGATGCAAAGGATACAAAATATACAGTAAAAGATAATCAAATAAAGATTAATCCAACAGCAGTAGGTTCACAGCCACACAGCGTTCAGCTTAAGCAGCAGAATATCCCAATGTATAAGGGATGGGAGTATGAGCTTACATTTGATGCTGTGGCAGATGAAGACAGAGACATCATTATAGATGTGGAAGGTCCTGATAGAGGCTGGATAAGATATATGCAGGATACATCTGTACCGGTTTCTACCAAGAAGCAGTCATATACCTACACATTCACAATGAATGAAAAGACAGATGCTAACGGTTCTCTTGAGTTTAACTTAGGCAAGCAGAATTCTACAGCGGCAGTAACAATATCAAATGTCAAATTGACACATAAGTCAGGTGATGAAATAGTAACTGACGATTCAAAGACAATTCGACCAGATGGTAATTATATTTACAACGGAGGGTTTGATCAAGGTGAGAATCGATTGGGCTATTGGGATATCAATAATAAAAAGGCAGTTAGTGTTACTAATAAGAAGAACTCTAGACTCCTTAAGGTAGTTGCACCTAAGGGCACAACTAAAGCTAATCCTGTGAAGGTGTCACAGAGCGAATTATCTCCAATGATGGCTGGCCAGTATGAGCTTAGCTTTAACGGATATGCGGATGTTAAAGATGGTCTTACAGTAAATGTGGCTGGCAACACTTATACACCGGAGTTGGCAAATGAGAATGTAAGCTACTCTCATAAGTTTGTATTAGATAAGAACCTTGAGCGCAAGGATTCTAACATTGAATTCCTGTTTACTAAGCCAGGTGAGTATTACATTGATAATGTGTTCTTAGCTGAGGCAGCACTTTTAAAGAATGGTTCATTTAATGCAGGCCTTGCAGGATTTTCACCATACGTCTATGACAGTGTTAAGGCAAATTATGTTATTGACAATATGAATGGAAATGACAATACATTTGCCATAACAATAGATGACACAGTGGCAGATAGCGAAGCAAACTCTTGGTATGTACAGCTTAACCAGGATGGAATTAAGCTTGAAAAGGGCAAGAAATACAGAATGTCATTTAAGGCCAAGTCTTCTATTGATAGATTAATCAAGTATTCATTGCAGGAATTCGAAGGTAACTGGACAAACTACAGTGGCACAGGTGCCGTAGAAATTGGCAATGAATGGAAAACATTTACCAACGATTTTGTAATGGAAAGTGAGACAGACCCTAATACAAGATTCAACATCACAATGGGTTCTGTTGATGGAATAAGAATCACAGAAAAGCATGATGTTTACATTGATGATATAAGCTTGATAGAACTTAGTGATGAAGCTGGTGGAAATGATGAGCCAACAAAGCCATCACAGCCATCAAGCCCATCACAGCCAAGTGTAAATCCTGCTCCAAGCGGCAACGGTCAAAGCTCTTCTAATAGCGGCGTGGTAAGTACACCTGCTACATCACAGAAGATTGCTGACACTAAGACTCCACTGGCAGGAAATGTACCTGTTGCTAAAGATACTAAAAAAGCTGATAATAAAACTAACGAAAAGCGACAGGATTCTAATAATGTAGAATCAGGCAAAGCAGAAAAGAATACAGAAGAAACAAAGACAAAGGACACAGTAGAAGATACAGCAAAGGAAGAGACAAAAGAAGTAGTAGAAGATGAATCAGTAGATTCAAAAGAGGCTAAGGAAGAAAAGATTGAAGAGCCAGAAGCACCAAAGACAGCTGAAAAAGAGCATGTAGGCTTCTTTACAGCAATCGTAAATTTCTTCAAGGCTATACTTGACTTCTTCAAATCGCTTTTCTGATGAAAAACAAAAATCTAGAAAAGAGAGGAATTGAGGTAAATGGCAAACAAAATTTTTGATACTACAGAGTTTGCTAAAGTAGCAAGACAGGCAGTTGCAGAGGGAGTTGTGTTACTGAAAAACGAAGCTAAGGTATTACCACTTAAGGAAGGCACAAAGGTTGCAATCTTTGGCCGTAGCCAGTTTAACTACTATAAGAGTGGAACAGGCTCGGGCGGAATGGTTAATACCAGATATGTCACTGGTGTGTATGAAGCCATAGAAGAGGATGGCAGCTTCGAGATTAACAGCAAGCTTAGAAGCACCTATGAAAATTGGGTGGAAGACAATCCATTTGATGCAGGTGCAGGTTGGGCTGCAGAACCTTGGTTCCAAAAGGAAATGCCAGTAACTAAAGAATTAGCTTACGGGGCAAGAGAAGATTCAGAGGTGGCTATTGTCCTAATAGGCCGCACAGCCGGTGAAGATCAGGATAATAGCGCCCATAAGGGGAGCTATCTGCTTACTGATGATGAAGAGCAGATGCTTGAAAATGTTACCAAAGCATTTAATAAAACAATCGTCCTTTTAAATGTGGGCAATATCATAGATATGAAGTGGGTGGATAAGTATAATCCAACAGCTGTAGCCTATATCTGGCAGGGAGGCCAGGAAGGTGGAAGCGGTGTAATAGATGTGCTTAAGGGCATGGTTTCACCTTCTGGAAAGCTTACAGATACAATTGCTTATGATATTGCAGACTACCCATCTACCAAAAATTTTGGCAGTAGCAAACGAAATATCCAACAGGAGGATATTTATGTAGGCTATAGATATTTTGAAACCTTTGCTAAGGACAAGGTAATGTATCCATTTGGATACGGCTTATCCTATACATCCTTTGACATAGTATCAAATGGATTTACTGTTGCTGATGGCCAGGTTAAGGTTTCGGTTACTGTAACAAATATTGGTGATTACAAGGGCAAGCAGATAGTGCAGGCCTATGTAACCAAGCCACAGGGCAAGCTTGGTAAGCCGGCAGTTGAGCTTGTTGGCTTTGCCAAGACAAAGGAGCTTAAGCCTGATGAGCAGGAGACAGTTGATATCGTATTTACGAATTATCAAATGGCAAGCTACGATGACAGTGGCGTTACAGGATACAAGAGTGCCTATGTACTAGAGGAAGGAACCTATATCTTCTATGTAGGTGACAGCATAAGAAATCTTACTAGAATTGGCACATATAACATAGGCAAGACTAAGGTAGTAAAACAGCTTTCTGAGGCGTTGGCTCCAGTGGTGGATTTCACACGCATTAAGCCAGAGGCTGGTGAAGATGGATATGCTATTTCATACGAAGATGTGCCAAAGGCAACCGGTAGCTGGCAGGATGTTAGACTGGCTTTATTAAAAACCCCTAAAGCTAAGCCTGATACATCCTACAAGCTGGTTGATGTGTTAGATAATAACTGCACTATGGATGAGTTTGTGGCACAGCTAAGTGATGAGGAGTTAATGGCCATAGTAAGAGGCGAGGGCATGAGCTCACCAAAGGTAACACCTGGTTGTGGCGGCGCCTTTGGTGGAGTAAGCCAGTCCTTGGTAGAAAAGGGAATACCTACATGCTGTTGTACCGATGGCCCTTCAGGCATCAGAATGGATTCAGGCAAGAAGGCATTTGCTATGCCAAATGGCACATTGCTTGCATGTATGTGGAATCTTGATTTAACAGAAAAGCTATACAACTACGAAGGCTTAGAGCTTAGGAAAAATAAGATAGATGTTCTTCTTGGCCCTGGTATGAATCTTCACAGAAATCCACTAAACGGCCGTAACTTTGAGTATTTCAGCGAAGACCCATTTGTTACAGGTAAGAATGCAGCAGCTCAGCTTAAGGGCATGCATAGGATGGGCGTAACAGGAACAATCAAGCATTTTGCCATGAACACACAGGAGGCATATCGCCATACTGTAGAGCATGTGGCCAGCGAGCGTGCCGTTAGGGAGATTTATCTTAAGGGCTTTGAGATTGCAGTTAAGGAAGCAGGAGCTACTGCTGTAATGACTACATACGGCTCAATAAATGGCTATTACACATCATCTAATTACGATTTGGTTACCAGAATCCTTAGAGAGGAATGGGGATTTGAAGGAATCGTAATGACAGATTGGTGGGCAAAGGGTGGCAATGCAGCAAATGGTGATGCAGCAGATATGGCATCTATTGTAAGAGCCCAAAACGATTTGTACATGGTAACTCAAAGTGCTATTGATAACACAAACAGGGATAACCTTGAGGAGGCACTTGAAGACGGCTCCTTAGATAGAAGAGAGCTTCAAAGAAATGCCAAAAATATATGTAACTTTGTGCTTCACACACCTACCTTTGCAAGATTTATTGAAAGAAACAATGAATGTGATATTGCTCTTGCTAATGAGGCAGAGGATGATGAGGCAGAATTTGATAACATTATAGATTGCAGAATTGATGAAAGCGGTGTAGCAGCAATTGATGCAAGCTTAATTGAAACTGCAAGAAACAGTAATAATACCATCTCAGTATCCTTCAAGGAAAGAGGAGACTATAAGCTGACTATGCGGGTTCGCTCTAATGCAACCAGCGATTTGGCACAGATTCCTCTAAGCATATTTAGAGATAAGGAATTAATAAAGATGGTTACTTTGACAGGTGCTGATAGAGATTGGCAGGATGTTGAGGTAATGTTTGAAGGCTGCGCAATGACATTCTTCCTAAGAATGTATTTTGCTCAGGATGGAATGGAAATAGAGGACATAAAAATAACCCTTGCAAAATCTAAGGAAGAAGAATTCAGACTTATGTTTGCTAGAATGGGGCAGTAAAAAGGAGTAGAGCGTTGATAGATTTTATAGATAAGAATGGAACCTTCAAGGTATCAAAGGCTGAGGACACCAGCTATTTATATTTTCCAATAGCAGGAGAAAAGGGGCTTAAGGCATCAGTTACACCTAATCTTTCAGGAGATTCCATGATAGACCAGGAGACATTTTTACTAGAACCTGTCAGCGTGGAAAACTTACATAACAATAAAAATGGCCGCAACTTCTGGTTGTACATGGATAATGGTAAGGTTTGGTCGGCAGTTGGCAATTCTGCTGACCAGGAAAGCAAGAAGTTTACCCTTAGCCAGGATGAAAGCAGTGTAACAGCTGGCTTTATGTGGCACAAGGCAAGCAGATACAGTAACGATTACAAGATAAGCTCTGAAATTACATCCTTCATCCCAGTGGATGCCAATGTGGAAATAATGTCAGTGTGTATCAAAAACGAAAGCCCTGAGCCAAAGACAATCACTCCTATTGCAGCAGTGCCAATCTACGGCAGGTCAGCAGATAATCTGAGAGACCATCGCAATGTTACATCTATGTTGCATAGAATAAAGACTGTAGATGAAGGTGTACTTGTAACACCTACCATGTCCTTTGATGAAAAGGGCCACAGAATGAATCACAAAACTTACTATGTAGTAGGTGTGGATGAATGTGGAAATGCACCAAAAGGATTCTTTCCTACTGTGGAAAGCTACATTGGTGAAGGCGGAAGCTTTGCAAAGCCAAGAAGTGTGTACCGTCAGGAAACAGGTGTTGCAGCAGGTTACACAGTAGATGGTAAGGAAGCTGTAGGCGCCCTTAGATTTGCAGAGGTAAAACTTGGTTACAACGAAAGTATCGTATATACCATAATGATTGGAGTGACAGAAGACGTAGCAGAAATCAAAAGTCTGGTAAATAGATTTAAGACTTCTGAGGATGTTGCAAAGGAGCTTGAGGCTACTAAGAAATACTGGCTTGATAAAGTTAATGTAGGCTTTAAAACAGGTGATAAAGCATTTGATGAATACATGCAGTGGGTGGCTTTTCAACCATTCCTTAGAAGAGTGTATGGCTGTTCCTTCCTTCCATATCACGATTATGGAAGAGGCGGCAGAGGCTGGAGAGATTTGTGGCAGGATTGTCTATCACTTCTTTTCATGGAGCCAACAGATGTTAGAAAAATGATAGTGGCAAACTTCGGTGGAGTAAGAATGGATGGAAGCAATGCCACAATCATTGGAGAAGGCTTAGGGAACTTCATCGCAGATAGAAATGGCATTGCCAGAGTATGGATGGATCACGCATACTGGCCACTTAAGACATTGCTTTTGTATATTAATCAGTCAGGTGATTACGATATTTTAAAGGAACAGGTTCCTTATTTTAAGGATTCTATTGTTCACAGGGGAACCATTGTAGATAAGAAATACCAAAACAGCGAGAATAAACAGCTTACAGTTGATAAGGAAATATATGTAGGCTCTATCATTGAACATCTACTTGTTCAAAATCTTGCTGCCTTTTATGAGGTGGGAGAGCATGGTGCCCTAAGGCTGCGTGGCGCCGATTGGAACGATGCCCTTGATATGGCAGAGGCAGGTGGTGAATCTGTAGCATTCTCCTATGCCTACGTTGGAAATCTTAAGGATTTGTCAAAGCTTATAATGGATTATTCAACCAAGGAAGGCATTGATACTATATCCATTGCAGAAGAGCTAATAGTACTAATTAATTCGTATATACGAAGTGATAAGACTATTGCTTCTAAAAGGGAAATCTTAGAAAATTACATGAAGCTTGTGGATGGGGATATCTCTGGCAAGCAGAGCATTATCACTGTTGCAAGCCTGGTTGCTACCATAAACAAAATGGCAGAGGATTTTGCAAATCATCTTAATTCTAATGAATGGATTGATGGTAAAGAAAATGAAGGCTGGTTCAACAGCTACTACGATAATAGTAAGCGCAAGGTGGAGTTCTTTGACGAAGCAGATGAGAAAACCAGAATGATGCTTACCGGCCAGGTATTTGCCATAATGGGAAATGTGGCAAAGGATGACCAGGTCAAAAAGATTACAAAGGCTGCAGATAGATATTTATATAAAGGTGAGATTGGCGGTTACCGATTAAACACTGATTTTGCCGAAGTAAAATCTGACCTTGGCAGAATGTTTGGATTCGCTTACGGCGAAAAAGAAAATGGTGCAGTATTCTCCCACATGTCTGTTATGTATGCAAATGCTTTGTATCAAAGAGGTTTTGCAAAGGAAGGCTACAAATCCCTTAAGGCTTTATTTGATGCCTCTATGAATTTTGGGGTAAGCCATATCTATCTAGGCATTCCTGAATATTTTGCAGCAGATGGAAGAGGCAAATATCCATATCTTACAGGAGCTGCTTCATGGTATCTGCTTACAATGATAACAGAAGTATTTGGAGTAAGAGGCAATGGTGGAAACCTTCAGATTGCACCATCCCTTTTAAAAGAACAGTTCGATGAAAATAATCAGGCAAAAATAGAGCTTAATTTTGCAGATAAGAGATTTGAAATTATCATAGAAAATCCTGATAAGAAGGATTTTGGTTCATATAAAATAAAGGCAGCTTACTTAAATGAAAGCAAGCTACCTGTTAATGATTCACAGCTAATTATCACAAGGGATGTTATTGAGAGGCTTGAAAATAACAATAATATTCTCGTGGTGTTAGGATAAAATTTTTCTTCATTCTTGGGACTCATCTGTATATGTCATAATATCATTTGCAGTCCCTTTCCATTGAGTACCGTAGTATTTCTCACGGTACTTTTTTGGTGTCAGGCCAGTCTCTTTTAAAAAGAGCTGGCTAAAATGACTCTGAGAAGTAAATGAAAAATAGTTTGCAATATCTGCAAGGCTATAATCGCTAAATCTAAGCAAATTCTTAGAGGCCTCAAGCTTGGCGTTTCTGATATAATCGCTGGTAGAAACTCCTACCTCTTCCTTAAATAACCTAGAAATATAGCTGGCAGAGTTACTGGTGTATTCAGCCAAATCCTTTACAGTAATACGTTCTTTAATATGAGAGTAGATATAATTCAAGCATTCTGTCATAGGACGGGATAAGCCGGCGCTCTGCTTGATAATCTGCATACGATAGGTATAATCGGAAACCATCTTATCGTGTATTTCTTCCATGGCCTCCACAGTATTAATATCATCAAGAGCTTGAATATAATAATCGCTAAGGCGATAAGATTTCTCCATTTCCATGCCATTATCCACACAAAGTCTGGAAATGATAGCTACAGACACTACAAAATGATATTTGAGATTTTGGATAGGATCCTTAGAAAGCTTGCCAACTCCTGCCTGGTTTAAAAATTCGTGCTTAAGACAATTCTCATGAATTGCTTCCATATCACCGCTGGCAACCTGCTGATAGAAAAGCAGCTCTCTATTTTGATGGCGATGTACAATCTCATCATCATTGTCAGTTATAATATAATTCAAGTGGTTTTCATCCATAATATCTTAGTATAGCCCCTTATTAAGTACCCTACGCATATAGCTTATCGTATATACGAAGGTCGTAATGCTTGTTATACATATCATCCAAACTATCTATTTCGATGGAATCACTAATCAGCAATTTATCGAAGGAATAGTTAAAATGATTATTAATATAATCATGATAGCTCATATAAGCAAAAGCCTCTATCAAAGATGCATTGGCCTTATATATGTTATCAATTCCAATTATATCACGATTTGTAAGATATACTCTGTTATTTATTGAGTAAAACCTGATAGAAACAATTGGATGTTCCCCGGTACTGCTTTCATGAAAAGTGGCCGCAATTTTGATAGCACCCTCATTGCCACCACCGATAACACAGCTACCCAGCTCTTCCATAGTGGCAGGCTGTGACTTAATATCAAAGTTATTATAATCATCAAAGGTTCTAATTACATGAGAAGGAGTGTTAGCTGCCTGAGCTGTATTCTTCATAAAGGATTCAATAGCACTGGCAATCTTTTGAAGCTCGCTAAACAATGACATATTACCGATAGTGATAGCCGTATGCTTAGCATAATCTGCTAAATCCACAAAGTTATATGTATTCTCAGGCACAAACTCTGAAGGCTTCACTGCATCCAAACTAGAATCCATAAAGCTGAAATCAGGATTCAGCCCCCTCTCATACAAAAGGGCATTAGAAAAATCTTCAAAAGTGCACTTCCTAAGATTTATGTCTGTAATATCCTTTCCTGCCACGTCAGACCCATCCTCAGCAGGCTTAGCTGCATTAATCTGGTAATTCAAATGGCTACTAAACAAAAAATCGTTTCTATACATGGGATACTCCTCCTATATAAATATTAGCATATCTTGTACATATAATTCAATACAATCACAACATTTTGTGCTCCGCCCCACCCCTCCCTGCCCCAGGTATTGAAAGGTGGATTTTACAGTGGGCCGGCTTACGCCACTGCCTGGGCTTGCTATTTAACTACAATTGCGCCCACCATGGACTCAGCCAACGCCTCTAGCTTATTGCACAGTCGAAGAATTACTGATTTTCTAAATGCCACACTCGCATCCCCTATTACACGTGTTCTTTCAAGGTTTGACAATTCTGTCGGCACTGTATGTATCTCGCAGACACCCTCAGCCTAAAGAAATAGCAGTGGCGGCAATATTAGTATTAATTGCATGATTTTGAAATGAGCCTAGT
>NZ_JAFUSK010000077.1 GCF_017471675.1 Pseudobutyrivibrio sp. | reverse complement strand
CGTAGCTCAGAGGCTTTTTGACATGCAGGAGTACTACGATAACCTCAATAAAATACAAAAGGAGCTCATAAAAATGAGAGTGGCCTGAGGAATACAATATTAACTGAAAGATGAATTTACACACAAATATGGACTTGACTCAATTCCCACTTAAAAATTGATTTTGCTGTTAAGTTTCTATATGAAAAAAATATTTTCACTTAAGTTACGTTAAAACTTTTTAGCTACACTTAAGTTTAATATACATTTCTATATTTTCACTTAACCAAGCAAGGCAGCTTGTTAAGTTTTTCCCTCTAAAACTTTTTTTCCACTTAACAAACAGCTGATTTTTCTATTTTCATTTAAGTTTATTTTAATAAAATCTATCTACACTTAACAGCAAAATCAGTTTTTAAGTGAATTTTGTATTCTCGCTATTTCACTTAACTTATTCACATATAGCATATAAGTGAATAAATCAAAATTAGTATTTACACTTAAGTTCATTTCTAAGAATGGAATTCGCCTGATTTGCTGCTGCAATTTACCAATATATTTATATTAATTTTTACTTTGAAAGGAGATTTTATGTCATCAACACCTGTTATAGACCTGAACAAACTAGTAGTATCCGTAAACAACCTAATGGATATCGCTGATAAAGAATTACTGTCGGCACCTAAGGGCTTCATTCGCTTAGAAAGCAGTAAGGGGTACCCCAGATTCTATTACTACAAGAACCGTTCAGACACTAAGGGGCAATATTTATCCGCAGACAATATAGGTTTCATTACCTCTATTTGTCAAAGGGATTATTTGATAAAAGTTTCAAAAAGAATGCGGGAATTAATTAATAAAATAAGAAAAGGGATTCATGTAGATTTGTATTTAGAAATGGATAACATCTATTTTTCCTTTAATCCTGGAAGAAGATCACTTATTACACCGATTATTCCAGATATCAATACCTTTATTAAGGATTGGTATGATAAAAATCCTGGAAGTCAAAACTCTTATACAATTGATAAAGGTATTTGCACCAAAAAGGGAGAACTGGTTCGCTCCAAATCTGAGAAAATAATTGCAGATAGACTTTTAGATTTCGAGATACCCTATGTTTATGAGCCTAAGCTAGTTATAAATGAGCATCTAAAATATCCCGATTTCATAGTATTAAACAAGAGGACAAGGCAGACTCTTATCTGGGAACATTTTGGCCTTACTGACGATGACAACTACAGTGTTAACAACTTGCTAAAATTATTTATGTATGAAAGGGCTGGCTATTGGCCTGGAAAGCAGCTTATTGCTTCTTTTGAAACAAGCGATGACCCACTGGATTCATTCATTGTCGACAAAAAAATAGAGGCATTCCTTCTATAGGATGCCTCTATTAAATAATATTCTTAGTAATATTTATCCTCGTCCTCCTTGGCGATGTCTTCGGCGGACATGTACTTGCGGAAGACTTTCTCAAGGATAGGATGAAATGCGCAGGCGAATAATCCTGGAGCAAACACGATTAAAATCATGAATCTGTACATTAATAAAAGTCCAAGAACAACAACACCTACTATTGCAATTGACCATCCGATGTTTGCAATCATAAATATTGCTGAGACTTTAAAGGACTCCTTAAAGCTGTTTTCAAATCTGGCAATGTAAGCGAAATGATAGATTGCCCAAACAATAGAAAATACCATCAACACTAAAAAGAAGATTGATGCTGCTGCAATTGGGCTATCAGCTGGAATGAAATTTCTGGTTATGTAAATATCTCCTGCAAGGATTCCAAACAATACCATAAAGATTAACCAGGATAATGTGGACTGCTTAAAGTTGTCCTTGAATGAGTGGAAGAACTCTGTAGTGTAGCCACGTCCCTTGTAGATGCACTTGTGTGTTGCGTAGTATAATTCTGTTTCGCTAGCTCCAATTTTAAATATATGTAAGGAACATACTATAAAATACAGTCCCACAAGTATTACATCTGTTGCCTTTGATATTCCCTCAAAAAATCTACTGTTAAAAAACTTTCCCAAAACCTTATTCTCCTTTTTCTATTTCATATAGTAATTTATAAAAATTATTCATGTATTCTTCGCTGCCACTTAAATCAGCAAGCACTAGATAATTGATATTATCATCTAAACCGAAGTATTCATGAATTGGGCTATCTGAAATATCAACAGCCACATTGCCAGAGTAGGTGTTACCATCATCTCCAACAACTGAGGCTTCGTAAAGCTTATCATCTGACCACTCAGCTAATAGGTAATCTGGTGCAAGATCCTCGATGGCTCTAATTGCTCCCATGTTTACCAGATAATCAACACCTTCTTTATCTGTAAATGCAAAGTCAAGCTGACCAGACATTACATAGATATCAAGGCGATTGCCGTAGCCGCCCATGTTCGCGCTTTCATCTGTGTATAGGTCTGCAGTGATGTTGACTCCATCGTGCTTAGCCATGCCCAGCTTATCATGAAGAGTAGTGTTTAGTTCTTCGTTGAACTGACCTGAATTAATTACCATACCGTAAATACGATACTCCACATAGGTAAGGGCATGATGAACGCCCCAGGTGATTGCACCGATTATCAGCAATACCACTAATATATGTAGCTTATAATAAGCCCAGATGTATTCCAGCTTTTCGCCAAAGGACATCTGTTTAAGCTTTGCTTTTTCCCCTGCCCAAGTCTTTTTAACTGCTTCTTGTTCTTTGTCTGTAAAATTATTCATTGTTTACCCTCATCCGTCAGCTGCGCTGCCACCTTCTCCCACAGGGAGAAGGCTTTCTTACATATCCTAGCGTAAAAAAACGGCTACCGCAAGACGCGATAGCCATTTTTAATAAACATTTAATAATAGAAGCCTAAGCTATTAGATATCAAGAAGCTTAGCGTATGCTGCAAGAGCATCTGATGTATCGCCAGCAAGTACCTTCTTAGCAAGTACCTTACCAAGCTGAACGCCTTCCTGATCGAATGAGTTAAGATTCCATACGAATCCCTGGAACATTACCTTGTTCTCGAAGTGAGCAAGAAGTGCACCAAGTGTCTCTGGTGTAAGCTGCTCGCCTACGATGATTGAAGAAGGTCTGTTACCTTCGAAGTATTTGTTTCTGTTGTCATCATCCTTACCGCATGCGAAAGCCATAATCTGAGCTGCAACATTAGCCTTAAGCTTCTGCTGTGATGTGCTGCCTTCGATAACAACATCTGTTGCCATCTGGCTCTTCTTGAAGCCTACGAACTGAAGAGGAATGATGTTTGTTCCCTGATGTAATAACTGGTAGAAGCTGTGCTGACCGTTTGTACCAGGCTCACCAAAGATAACTGGTCCTGTAACGTAATCAACTGGCTCACCAAATCTGTTAACGCTCTTACCGTTTGACTCCATATCAAGCTGCTGTAAGTGAGCTGGGAAACGGCTTAAGCCCTGTGAATATGGAAGAACTGCTGTTGACTCGTAGCCAAGTACGTTTCTTTCATAAACACCAATAAGTGCATCAAGAAGTGCTGGGTTCTTGCGGATATCAGCATTCTTTGCAAGTGCATCCTCTGCTGCTGCACCATTTAAGAATCTAGCGAATACATCTGGACCAAATGCAAGTGAAAGCACTGCACCACCTACTGAAGATGTAGATGAGTAACGGCCACCGATGTAATCATCCATGAAGAATGCATCTAAGTAATCAGATGACTTTGCAAGTGGTGATGTCTCAGATGTAACAGCAATCATGTGCTTGCTTGCATCTAAGCCAGCCTTTGCAAGGGCATCCTTAACAAATGACTCATTTGTAAGTGTCTCAAGTGTTGTACCACTCTTTGAAACAAGGATAAAGATTGAATGAGCAACATCAACGCCTGCAAGTACTGCAGCTGCATCGTCAGGGTCTACATTTGAAATGAAGTGAGCCCCCATCTTGAATGTGCCTGTAACCTTTGCCCAATTCTCAAGTGCAAGATACATAGCGCGTGGGCCAAGGTCAGAACCGCCTATACCAATCTGAACTACTGATGTGAACTTCTCACCCTTCTCATTAACGATTTCACCTGCATGAACCTTGTTAGCGAAATCAGCGATACGCTCCTGCTGCTTTACATAAAACTCTCTCTTATTAACGCCATCAGCTGTAACATCATCTCCAAGCTGACCACGTGTAAGCTGGTGAAGAACTAATCTCTTCTCACCTGTATTGATAACCTCTCCGTTGTAGAGGGCTGCATACTTATCTACAAGCTGTGCCTCGTCAGCAAGCTTCGCAAGTGCATCAAGAACTGTGTCGTCTACCTGCTTTGAAGCAAAGTTGTAAACCATTCCATTAGACATTGGAACTACGTACTCAGCCACACGCTTAGCACCGTTTGCTCCTGCCATTGCAGACTTTAATTCTACTTGATTCTTAAGCCCCTGGAGAGTCTTGTAAGACTCGAGCTTATCAAAATTCTTCCATTCTATCATTTTGATCACTCCTTTATTATGTGAATAATGTGTTTACTAAAACGATATCGAGAAAATTTTATAATAAAAGAGGTTTCATTTCAAGGAATAGGAACACTTTTTCACATTTATTTTGCATTGTCCAGTTCCTTGGCGAAGTATTTTCCGATGGAGGCGATAAAATGCAGTACATCATCTGCAAGCTCCTGAGGGAAAGCCTTAAGAGCTGGAGCTGTCTCAAAGCTTAAGACTCCTGTGAAGCCTATAGCCTTAAGCGTGCGCAGGAATTCATCCCAATTTGTGCTGCAGATTTTGTCCCTGGTGTTGGTAAAGGTATAGGGAATTTGGTGCAGGTCAGTCATGCAATCATTGTCATGGATGTGCAAGGTCTTCACCCTTGGGCCAAGGATTTTCAGGTAAGATGCCATGTCCATATCTGTGAGATTGGCGTGGCCTGTGTCGAAGCAGGCGCCTAGAACTTCGGATTTATATTTGGCATTGAAGTAATCGATTCTGGCCGATAGCTTTACAGGGTCGCAGCACGGGCCTTCGCTAAGCCTAC
This sequence comes from Pseudobutyrivibrio sp., assembly GCF_017471675.1. Taxonomy (GTDB): domain Bacteria; phylum Bacillota; class Clostridia; order Lachnospirales; family Lachnospiraceae; genus Pseudobutyrivibrio. The sequence goes on along the minus strand of NZ_JAFUSK010000077.1, from coordinate 48,594 downwards.
GTTGTCCTGGCTTATACAGATTCTCAAGGCAGATTGTAATGCCACACTTTGCTGCTAATGGCGCCAGCTCATGAAGTACTTCTGCATTTGCACGCCATTCAATTCCCTCCTGCTCCAGAGCGCAGGTCTTGTCTGGAACCTTGTTTGGTAGGTTGAATAGATGGGCTACGATATTAGAACAATCCATGAAGGCGCATATCTCCAAGGATTTGGGCAGAACCTGATACCTTATATATTCATTGGCTTCGCGGCTGATATTGGTTGCAAACATGGGAAAGGGCATGTGCATTTGGTTGATTTTGATATTAAGGCTTTTAGCTGCATTTTTGTGTGGCGTGAAAAATCCAAATAATTCATCCAAGGATTTGTCAAAAAATCTGCCGCTATAATCTGGTGCAAATTCCTCATATCGTAAATACGTATCAAGGCTAAAGTCAACACAATCAAAGCCAGCATTTGCTATGCGCCTAAAGCCCTCTTTTGGGGCTTCATCCTTTACTATGTTTGCTGTTTGTATACCTATTTTGTGCATCAAATTCCTCCCTTTTACTACTCTGCTACCATCATGATTTTCACGTAAGGCTCTTGCTTTAATCGCATAATTTCAAAGCCATCCCGGATATTGCATAAACTGAATTCGTGGGTGATAAATTTTTCTGGATGAAAATCTTTGTTTTCCTGGTTGGCAAGAATGGATAGGATAAAGTGCCAATCATCGTTTTTATCATGGTTAAAGGTTGAATTCCAACTTCCTATTATCTTTAGTTGTTTGCGTAAAATCTTCCAATATATTTCTTTTGGCAAGTTCATATCCTGCCTTGGATTGCCTATAAGGACAATGGTGCCAGCCGGGGCAGCCAGCTCTATTGCCTGCTGCAAGGATTGTTCACTTCCAACACATTCAAAAACCACAGCTGATGAACTTTCCGCTGGTGTAATAGGACAGGCTCCAAGGGTTGCAGCATACTCATTCTGATATGATTTGTTTCCTATCGTATATACGATATCTACACCCACCTCTTTTAGCAGCATGGTTGTAAGTAATCCGATTGCCCCAAGGCCTATAACTGTGACCTCGTCATTAGGCTTTACTGCTGGCTTTCTAATAGCGTGAGCTACTACAGCAAGCGGCTCTAGCATGGCAGCCTGCTTGAAGGTTACAGTGTCTGGTAGTTCAATCAGATTCCAGCTTGGCACTGATACATATTCTGCGAAACCACCATCTGTCCTAGAACCTAGATAGGAATAGTTTTCACACATTTCGTAGTGCTGTTTTCTACATTGGCTGCATTTCATGCATGGAAGTAATGGAAATACACCTACTCTTTTGTTAAGCCAGCTTTTATCCACATCCGCCGACACATCTTTAACCACCCCTGCAAACTCATGTCCTGGCACTATCGGCATACGATGGGCTCCATCAGTATATGCCCGTGGGATGTCTGAGCCGCAGATGCCGCAAGCCTTCACCTCTACTAACACATGGTTAGACTCAAGGAGTGGCACAGGTCGTTCAAGTATCTCTAGTTTTCCTATATCACTTAGCAATAATGCTTTCAAAACGTTTCAAATCCTCCTGAGTTGTAATCTTAAAATTGTTCTCTTCACCTTCAATCATTTTTATTTTCATTCCTGCCAAAATCGCCGCCTCGGTGGAACTACAGATATCGCATATACGATTTTGCTTTTCTAAAAGCCTGTTGACCTTTAGATATTTTCCATATAAAAACGCTTCCGGCGATTGCCCTGCCACCAGATGACTTCTGTCTAAAGCCTCATCAATCCAGATTCCATCGGCACATCTATATATGGTATCCTTCACCGGCAGCACTGGGATTACTCCGTCGCAGCCTTCCATAGATGTGATTAATTTTTCAAACAGCTGTTGGGACGCCAGTGGCCTTGCCCCATCGTGAATCACCACCACATCTTCTTCTGATATCCTATACACCATATCGTTTAGGGCGTTTAGAATTGACTCCTGCCTGGTGGCGCCCGCCCTTGAAAATCCCATTATTTTCTCAGTATTTCCCATGGCAATAATGTCATCCGCCACCTTTTCTAGGCAATCATCACTGATGACAATCTGCACCTGGTCAATCATTTTGCAGTCCAAAAAAGCCGCTAATGCATAACACATAAGCGGCTTATTGTTTATCTTTATTAGTTGCTTGGGCATATCGCACTTCATGCGACTGCCACATCCTCCTGCTAGTAAAATTCCTATATTCATAAGCCTCACTCCTTTATGAATAGGAGTCTAGCGGGGGAATGTAAAATTGGGGTGAAGTGTGGCTATTACCTGCTAAACATTTTTAAGATTTGTTTTCCTTTCTTCTTAAAGCAGCTATTACAGTATCCACACTTGCTTCATTCACTACACCTTTATACTTATTATCTATGTCCTGAAGATCTTCTAAGGTTTTATTCTCATCTTCTTTTAACTTTGAATATTCATCACTAAGTTCACTTTCATTCATTGATGAATATCTTTTTACTCTTTCTATAACCTCACTTTTAATATTCCTTGTAGAATCATAAAGCTCTATTATTGCATTTTCAATAGTTCTATAGGCTATAGGGTTATTATTCTGCTTTGCAAATAACAAAATTCCCACAATATCAGACAAATCATTTCTATATTGCCTAGCCGATATCATTTTCATAGCAATTAGGTATTCATCTTTAACAGTTCTTATTTCCAGTGAATTATGATTAAACGAAAACATATGTGAAGATACCTGCCTTAGCTTGCTAGAATAAGAAATCGTGCGTTTAAAATCTGTATTCATCCAATCATTAGGTAGATTATATTTATCTGCAACATAATGAATAATATTTTTTATGTCTGTCCCGCCACCACTTATCATTATGTCAAAATCCTGGGTAGATTTTCTAAAGCCATAATTAAGCATTATACTTCCACCACCTACGATAATTATCTCAGCAGGAGCTTCACCATTTTGCCTTTTATATTCGTTAGCAAAAGCTTTTAATATCCCATACGCATTTTCATTAGTGATTAAGGTTTTGTCTGAATTATACTGCATCTGTCAACTCTCCTTCGTAGATATTATGATTTTTAAATTCCATAATATACTTGGGATTACTAGCTTCAACTAAATCGCCTACATAAAAAGGTTCCTTAAGTTTCTTATTTCGCAAATTGGCATAATCCTCACAAAGAGCTATTTCATTTATCCTACAGACATAGTCAACCAAGCTCAAAAGATACAAAGCCTTTACAATATCATCATTCTGATAATAGTAATCAATACGTTTTCGCTGTAAAACATCTGCCGCAACTTCTAGAAGGCCACTATTTTTTATTTCATGATGAAGATTATTCCTAAAAGTTTGAAAGTCCTCTTTCTCATAAACTAAATCATCTATAGATATCTTCAAAAATAAAGAAAGCTTCTTTAAAGTCTTGTATTTGCACTCATATAAATCAACCTTCTCATTAACTATATCTGAAAGTGTTGTATAAGGAATTGTTGTGATTTCAGACATTGTTTTAAGGGATATGTCATTTTCTTTTAAATATCTTTTAATATTCATGATACAACCTCCTCTTGTTATTATATCGGTTAACCGTTATAATAACAAGAGGCTAGTTATTCTCAAGCAGTGATTTTTCCAGCTCGTCCGATATGCATTCCCACATCCTCAAATACAGAAAAAAGCACCTCAAAGGCAGGGAAGTTCCCTGTAATTAGAAGTGCTTTTCCATTCTTTTTAAAGTTGTACCACGCGATTAGCCCCCGCGCTAAATCACTTACTGAATCTGTTGTTTTCGTACTCACTCCCGCTATGTAAATAAATCTTTAAGAGTAATAACCGATTGTATATTTCCAGAGTAGGAATTCTGAACCATACCATATGTGGTTATTAATGTAGGATATATTGCGTACTTTGTTTTTGTAATATTTACAAAGTCAGCAATTTTTTTTCTAATACTCTCATCCACACTTTCTGTTACTGTGAAATCAGAATTAGAAAACTTAATCTCGCATAAATTTATCACTTGATCTCTTCTAACAATCAATAAGTCAATCTGAGAACCATTTATCCCTTTATCTACATCACGTGTACAATACCACGAGTTCACATCTGTTTGAACACCAGATATACCGAGCTTACTTTTAATTTCACTAATGTGTTCCAAGCACACTCTCTCAAACGCAAGCCCCTGCCATGTATTTATCTGTGGCATATTTATCTGGTTAGACCAGAATCTTTCATCAGAAGGCTTGTTCTTAAGGAACTGGTAATAGAACAGCGTATAATTATCAATCAATTGATAAACAGCATTCTTTTTCTTCATCCCAAAAGAATCGTATTTTCTAATAAAACCACAGCTCTCAAGTTCTTCAAGTTTTTTGGTCAAATCTCCTGAATTTGCAATTCCCGAATTTGCAATTATCTCTTCACGAGTCATCCCGACTTTTTTGGTAGCCAATGTCTCGATAATTTTTATATATGTTTCTGGCTTCTTAAATATTGATGAATACAAGTATTTAAACTCATCTGCTAAAGGTGCGTTTTTCGCAAAAAGTATTTCATCGATATTTTGTGGTAGGCTTAGGCCTTTCTTTAAAAATCCCCAATAAAAAGGTACGCCACCAAAAATCATATAATACTGAAGTATCTGACTTTCCGTCAGTACTAAATTTTTAGATTGTACATATTCCCGACATTCCGATAATGTAAAACTTTGGAGATGTATTTGCTCGGTCAATCGGTTATACAAACCACCTTTATTATGAACTATTTTTGATAGCATCCATGATGTAGCAGAAGCGCATACTATTAAAACCACATCTCTTCTACCTGAAGCCCAGCCATTCCAAAAATTCTCTAGAGCTACCATCAAATCACTATTTTGGGTATCCATCCATGATAACTCGTCAATAAATATAATTTTCTTTTTTTCTGTTGAGTTTCGAATTACATCTTTAAGGTCTTCAAATGCTTCTAACCAATTCTTCCTTTTCTTTTCAGGCTTGCCACCAGCATCTTTTATAGATGACTCAAAAGCAAATAGTTGGTCTTTCAGTCCCCCTTCTGATAATCCCGCATGCTGAAAAGTAAATCTATAATTAAAAGCCTCTCTGATAAGGAAAGTCTTACCGATTCTTCTACGGCCATAAATAGCTACAAAATGAGAATAATCGTCTTGCAGTGTTGAATTTAATATTTCAAGTTCTTTTTCTCTTCCTATTATCATATTAGCCCTCAACTCTTCTTAATCTCGATTATTTTGTATCTTTAAGTAGATTCTAATACGTTTTTAGGTTGATTTCAATATGTTCTTTCGTTTCAACTTTACTTAATCTCTATTTTAACACGAGATTATGTAAAGTTGAAACGTTTCCCCCTGATTCATGGCGGGAAATGATTTTATTCAATTAATTGTTCATCAGTGATTTTTGGCTTACGCCCTGCATTACGCTCATTTGACATAGAAATATCTCCTTAGACATATTATGGAGGCTGGCACACGTTTTGTTAACTAATTAATTTCTTTACACGCATGGCATAAAACGAGCTGCCTCTCAACCTCATTCAGAAGTCAAAAAGCAGCTCTTAAGCGAATACTGATAATGTCATTATTTAGTTCCTTTCTTGAATTGTCCTTCTGCTGTGCCTTCGCGTCAGCCAACCTGACCTTTGTCAAATCACCCAACGGAGATTTGGTCTTCCTGCCGAAAGAATCAATTCTTTTGTTTTATATTCTTTATATCGGCAGGAAGGGTGGAATATATTACCCTCTCTCATTCAACTCAACATCAAGCCCTAATAGATTTGCTATTCTCAGAGCCTTGTCTAATTCAATAGTCTTTTTTCCATTTTCCAAATCAGACAAAAAGCTTGCACTTATTCCCGTAAATTCTGAAATATACTTCTGCGTATACCCTAGTTTTTTTCTTTTGTTTTTTATTGCTATTCCAAATGAATTTGAATCTGTTACTTTCATAAACACCTCTTAGCCGTACGGCTATATTTACCTTTTCATTGTATAAAATTAGCCGTACGGCTATATAATCTTATTTTGATTATACATTTCGCCGTACGGCTATGTCAATTCAGAATCCCGATAATTACAATTATATTACATCACATCAACTATATTTGTCATCCTTCCAAAAAATGGATCTTCTACAACAAGATTCTTAAATGACTGATCTGTAATTTCCAACTTTCCAATTAAAGTTAAAAATGCCTCATCCAACATTTTATTCTGCTGTCTCATGGATACGGGAACAATTTCTAGATAATCATCTACATACTGCATAATTCCCTGCTGCATTCGCGATACACATTCCAGATTCTCATCGCTTCTAGTTTCTTTTGCATAGACAGGTTGTCCCGCTTCATCAAATTCATCAACAGATGGCATAGGCGATGTCAAAATAGTTTCTAGAATATAATAGTTATCAAATATAGCACTGGTATCACGCTCTTTTTCTGTGTAGAAAGATTCTATGTCTATTCCTTTATCAGCCATAAACTCTGGCTCAAGCTGTAAGAAATACAATCCTTTGAGTGGCTGATTCATTATCTTCTGAAGGAATAATTGGGTTGTTCCTTTAGCAACAAAATCAAAGACAGCTGTTGGAACGTCTTTAAGATTCAGATTTGATATATATTTTTGATAATTTTCGCGTTGCAATTTAGCTTTATTAATGATTGTGATATTTCTATCTACATCATTCTTTAAAGTGATACCATATCGTGCAATCATGCTTTCTTCCTGTGTTCCAAAGAACTTCATGCTATCAACATAGGCTATGTCATCCTCATTTTCGATGCCTGCACGTATTGCAGAGGTGCGGGAAGTTAGGAAATATACCGAATTAACTTCCGAATCTATTCGATCGAATATTTTCTTTAACAAATATCCATCTCTAGCGCACAATAAAGCATTTTCGGCCCCAATATGTCTCAGCTTATCTTCAAACCAAAAAGCGAAATCTAAAACCATTGGCCCGCAGATGAAATATCCTATATCTTTTGCGTTATTTATTGATATCTTTTTGTTTGATGTTTCAAACTGGAATGGATTAGAAAATAATTTTGACAACGCTAATCCCGCCTTCACATTATCGGAGTACGATTTAATATTCGATGATAATCCAAAGGCACCTACTTCATCAAATATATCTTTCGCTCCGTATATACGATAGTTATTAAGACCATACTCTGAAGCCTTTTCGATATCTACGTATTCATCATCTCCGATGTGTAGAATACTTTGGTCCCTATTGTCATTTTTAACTATTTCAAATAATCCATTAGCTTTAGAAACATTATATTCGCTGGATACATACACTTTATCAATGTGTTTATATCCCATCAGCGCCAACAATTCCTCAATCTGCTGTTTGCTATAATATGTATCTGTGGTAACTACAATCCTCTTTCCTAAAGTAGTTATTTCAGATAATAAATCCTTCATACCATCGCGAGTATACATGATAGGCTTATCAATTTGCCACTCTATTTCGGCTAATTCATTGGAAGAAAGATTACATTCTGGATGCTGACTAATCACCCAATCATAAATATTACTGAGTTTTGGCGCTGCATTCTTTGACAGCTCTTTTTCTGCAGCAAGTCTTAGCTTTGAGAATTCAGGTATATAAATTTTTTGCTCGCGCAATTTAGCATCAATTAGCTCGAATATATCTGTATAATAAAGCACTTTTCTAGCTATTAGGGTATCAAATAAATCAAAGCTAATTACATCCGACTCTTGCACTTTTGCCAATAAATCTGATTTCGTATATACGTTAATATTTCCAAAATCATATAATACTTTTGTCTCAGCTAACAAATCATTTCCACGAACATCATAAACAAGTATACCGTTAGACTGGCATACTGCTTTTATCCTTTTAGCTATTACTTTGCACGAGCCAGGACGGGCTACAACTATAATAGCTTCCACTTTAGCATCCACCGCCTGCTGCAATGATATAATTGGATAACCAAATGCTTCTCCCGATTCCTTAAAGCCATCTAATAAACCAACTATTTTAGGCCCACTTCCCCACTGGGAAATGAGCCTTTCTGTTTCGGTACCAAGACCGTAGAGTGCTATGGAATAAAAATGATTAATAAACGCTTTTGACAACATATTATATATAATCCTTATTCCTCTTCTGTGATTCTCTTCATATTTTGTTCATTAATATATGAGATATTCTTATATCCACGTGAATCAAGCAGTTTATAAACCATCTTTGCCTCGATTTTACTAGCTATACTTATAATTATCGCAACATCATATGGATACAAGGAATACATTTTGACAGGAATTCTATCAATTTCCTCTGGATTATCCTTCATCGAAGAAACAGCAATTCCATCAATACTTACCCCAAACGTTTTTAACCAGTTTATTGTAGAAATGCACCTTTTTCCAGCTCCATAAATTACAACAAGTTTATTCTCCTCGCGAAAACGTGTCCACTCTTTTTTTATCATAAGTTGCTCTTTAGTATTATACTTTGACAATATCTGCGCCCATACGTACGCATTACCCTCTAATACTTTGACACCTTGTTGTGTATCATTAAGTAAATATTCTATATAATCTATTTTTCCCTCTCTAAATATCCTCTTTTCTATATATTCATTGTAATTAATACCATCATCATTTCGCATATTAATTAAACGAACATTTACATGGGGATAAATATTAGAGAACTCTCTTAAAAATAAACATATTTCCTCTCGTGTTTCACTACGATTCCCCACTAAAACTATACTACTAGACTTCTTTAAAAATATATCCATTTTTTTAATTCGAGAACCCATTTTCGAAACAAATTGCGAATATGACGTATCTAACCAAATATCTTTTGGAAAATGATGAATTGACACTATGTTATTTAAAGTGTCATTCACTCTTAATTTACCCGTATCTCCATTAGGGTTAGCCTAATCTATCTCATATTGAATAAAAAAATCAGTAAAACCACTTTTAAATAAATGTAAAACCGTATTTAATGAGTATCCATACATCCAATCTAATGGCGCCGAAATAATTCTCAAATAATTATCACGCAAATTGAATGCTGGTGTGCAATTATGACCTATCGACAAAAACAAATCAAAACATTCTTCATTATTTTCCACGTTTACCATATATCTCCTCATATACTAATTTATTATTCTTCACTTAATATTTTTTCGAATTACTTTTATATAGTCTTCAATCGTAATATCCCCTTCTTGTAGTATAAGATTCTTATTTTCCTTATTTGTATATAAATCAACTTTTGCATAGATAACTTGCGTCGAAACATCAGGTCTTTCAAAATACTCTATTGTATAGTTTTTTATACTTATTTGGACTATTGTACTACTTTGATATGGCATTAAATAATAATAGTTTTGATCTACTATTACATCTGAAAACGGTTTTGCATTATCACATGTAGTTTTTATAAACTCCCAGTTTAATTTCAAACGAATTACTTCCCCATCATATAGTATTATCAAATCATTCCCTTTAACCGGAATAGCCATAACCAATTCATTTCCAAGATTCTTTATTGCAGAATACCCCATAAGCTCTTCAAACATATAGAGTTTTTCACCATGAACCGCTCCTAAACAATATTCTTCCGTAATTTTCCCATCATAATCTACCATAAAAAGATTATCACCGGTTGAATCTAACGCTATAAAATACTTTTCGTTATACTTTTCGATTGCGCATACTCGCTTTTTCAGCGTAGTTATATTATCAAACTTTAAACTACAAGAATTATTCTTAAAATACATTAATCTATTCGACTTTAGTATATTTATAATATATCTATCATCATGCATTACGCCAGAACTTACTATCTCCAATGTTTTGTCTGAGCCGTTTATAAACATATTAGATTCCAGTCTATGACGTGTAACCATCTCATCTTCAAGATTATATATATAATAATATCCATGCTTAATTGCAGGAAATAGTATAATTGAGTGCTGATCGAACATCTCACTAACAACAAAATACGGACTATCATCCTCTAGATTAAATTCTATATATTTTGTCTCTTTAGTGTTTGGACAATAAATAATTAATCTTTTTGCCACAAAAGGTATAAGAATCAATCTATCCTTATATGGAATCATTTTAGTGAATAACCATCCTGTATTTATAGGATATCCTTCAATCGATGTTACATACTTCGATTGCATTGTCTGTGGATTAATTTTAAAGAGTGCATTTATCTCATTCGAGAAAAACCATATTTCTCCACAATAATAACAAGTGCATTGCGTCCTAATTACTACTTTTTCAATAAACTCCATCATTAATACAATCCTCATATATACTTTTTGATATTATCTATGTTGTCCTTGCCAAGAGCATCTACAAATGAGTACTGAATGTTAAGTTTATCCAACAGCCTTATCATCTTTGAAATCGCTAAAACTATTCTTTCATCTATATCGACTCTTCCTAAATTATAATCAAATGATACAATAACCACGCTTGGTTTTATCCTTTTAACAATATTTATAAAACCAATAATATTTTCTTCGGAAATATTTGATTCTAAGAAAATATATTTTAATTGAATATTTGAACCAAATGATTTATATCGCAATAAATTTTCGCATACGCGTTCAAAAACATTTAATCCTTTTACCTCGAAATACGTTTGCTTTGTACCTGCATCAAGTGAAACATTTAAATAACTCCCGTCATTTCTAGCAGTCATTTTAGCTATCTTTTCATTAAAAAAGATACCATTAGTCAAAACTGCAAGCTTATGTTCTCCTATCAGTTCTAGTACTTCGTCACGTCTATTCGCCAATGTAAACTCACCTGATGCAATAGATACTAATCCTTCTTTAGAAAACATTTTTTGCTCTTCCATGTAGCGAATTACTCTTCCAACATCAATATTTTGTGCTTTTTCTATACGTTTTTTCTTCTCTAAACTATTCTTATGTGCCGCATTACATATCCAATTACAATAACAGCACGATAATTGGCATGGATAATATAACCCTATGTTAACTATTTCGATTTGTTGATCTTTACTCCACGGTTTTACTTTTGCATAAGTACATGAACCACATGCGCCTTCGTTACTTTTTAATAATTCAATATTCTTATTTCGGTTTTCCCAATAATCCCCAATCGCTACTTCTATCGTTTCAAAATCGTCCCATTTCGATTCAAACGGCTTATTCTTTCCCGGCTCAGCACAACAGCTTACCAATCCTGACGTTGCTATTATTATCCCTTTTTGTAATTCGTCACAACTCAGGAATCTAACGGTTGCATTAATTATTCTATCGATTGGTATTCCTATTTGTGTCAAGCTCGCAATGATTTCGCTTTTAACAGGTTCTATCGGCGATATATAAAAAAATGCATCTTCAAACAGTAATAATACTTTCTGTAATGGATAAACAGTTTTACCCAATAACACATCCTCTTCTTCTATAAAACTATTTGTGAACCCCTTTACTTCTTCAATTAATCCATTATTCTTTAAATGATTAATAGCAGATTCAGCTCGTTCCCCTGTGCCATAAACTATTATAGTCTTCGATTTTAGCATCCTATAATCAATCATATGTATCTCTCAATCCCACAGAATATAACATTTTCCTTTTCGTCGTTTCTTCCGATAAGAACACATTAGCTGTCTCATTTGCCCTTTCAACATATTTATTCTTATCCTTAGATATAATGATTTCTTGAATTATTGTTTTTACTTTTTCGACATCTACAGTGTTTATAATATAACCACATTTATGTTTATTTATAAACTTCGATATTGATGAATAATCAGGTGCATGAACAACTATAGGTACACCTGTTTTCATATATGTTGATAGCTTTCCTGGAAATGAATAGCTTGCTACTTCTCTAAAATCTTCGTCAAACCTATACGGACAATATAATAAATCTGCTTCATTTAGTTCGTATAATAATTGTTCTTGTTCAATCCAACCTCTATACTCGATATATGCATTTTGTAGACCGTAGAAAACTATTTCGGGTCCATAGATTCTAAATACTATTCTTTTACCCCTATATTGCCATTTCATTTGTGATAGAGCTTCTGTCATTGCTGCAATAGTACTTCGTGCATACAATTGTCCCGAGATTGCTATAACAAAATCACTGTCATCTCTTTCCACTTTTTCACTATATTGATTTCCTTTATCAAACGGCATCATTATTCCCACGCTTCGAGCTATATCATATTTCTTTGCATAATCCCTTGCCATTTCGTCTGACGCACCTATGAAACAATACGAATTTTTCAACATCTTTCCATATTCTTTCATTACTCTTTTTTGAGTCAGCCTGTCTACTCTATTAGCTTGAAACCACCAACTAATGGCATCATAAAACTGTATAATATATTTCACATTGCTCTTTTCAGCTATAGGTCTAACAATTTTTGTCATTGTTTGTCCTTGAATTACGCCCCAAATCAAATCAGGTTTTTCAGTGTTTATAAAATCTAGGATACGCTTTTCCAACTTGGGTATATACGTAATATTTGTAAATCTATCAAATACTAATGAGGCTACAGGCCCTTTAGTATGTCCTACATTTTCTCTTGGTTTCCTGTCAAATTTAAATTTTATACTTTGCTTTTTGTCTTCCGGCAGAACAGTGTACACTTCATCATTTTTAACGATATATGCAACTATTTCGCATCCACTTTCGATTAAATATGTACATAATCTATCTAGAAATAATCCCCCCGTATGATTAATACACGGAGGCAAATCGCTAAGCAAAAGAATCTTCATAATATATCACCTACTTCCCGAGTTGTTGTCCTGGTACGATACTATCGTTGTTCATCCATTCATGCCCAGGACACATCTTACAAAATTCCCAAAATCCATTTGGACTATATCCCATCTGCATTTCAAGTATAGTACGTTTATCCGATATTTTTTCTAAATCAAGAGATTCATTATCCAAATTGTCAACTGATATAAGCCCTGCTTCGATTGCAAATTGATTATATGTACAACCAAATAATCTGCCGGATTTAGTTCCGGTAAACGGTACATTGCAGGCATTTACTTTTGCCAAAATATCAACGCCGTCCTCATCTACTGGATCCATATTAATCCAATATGGTACTCTCAAAACTTCACATTTAATACCGTAATCATTTAATATATATTCTATATCGGATGCCTTAGAAAGCGATTCTATTGATCTACCGTAATCATCAATCTGCACATATACATTGTTCCGTTTTAAGCATTTAACTAATTCTTCCGATGGAATAATAGTTCCGTTTGTAACTATACTTAATCGCAGTATGTTTTTTCGATATTTCTCACCGATGTAATCTACTAAAGGAATGATATCCTTATGAAGAAAAGGTTCTCCTCCTGATATCAAGAATAGCCCGGTAAAATCAACTCTATTAAACACCACGTCTACATTTCTCTTTAATTCTTCTAGAGTGAAACTGTGTTTATTACTATTATATGAAGTGTAATTTAAGCATCCTTTACAGTTTAAGTTACACACTGTGGTTATCACCATATTTAAAGTCTTAAAATATAATATTCCAAGTGAATAATATAAAAAAATCGGCAGATAGTAGTATTCAAAAGTATCATAATAGAACAATGATTCTCCATCTTTATATCCCAAATTGATTGCCTGCCTATGCGCTTGGGCCCGATAATTGGCGGCATTTGTACAACAGAGAACCACTATATAATTGTCAATCGGCATAGAAGCAAACTCCAGCTTTGTAATAGTTTTAACTGCGCATATTTCTTCATCGTTTTTATCTCCATCGACTACGATTGCAGCAATAAGATTTTTATTAATCCTTTGTAATCTATTAAAGAGATGGTATGTGTCCTCTGCCATATCATAAAATATAATTTGCTTATTTTTGAAATTTTCACCTATTTTATCAAATTCATGCCCTCTATTTGTCCACTTCATCAGTCGTCCCCCATATAATATTTATATATTTCATCAAATTTCTTTTTCTGCCAGAGCAGTTTCATTCTGTTGATAACCCTGATTGTTTCCTCGTCTATTATTCCAGACTTTGCGTTATTTAAAATTCTCCAATACAGGAAATATATTCCCATGCAAATCACATTCATTTTTTCTTTTGACGATAAATTTCTATCTTCATAATAAACATGCAAAAAATCTTGTATGGACATCTGCTCGCTCATCATATTTCCGCTGTACAAGCTTTCAAAAAAATAAAAAATATCAAACATCGGATTACTCATCTGGAGCAATTCCCAATCTATCCATTCGGCCTTATTGTTGAACAGCAAAACATTTCCATATGAAGCATCTCCATGACATAAGACCGGCTTATATTTGTTGAGGTACGTCATTATTTCAGTATCAATCCATGCAGATACATCCCATCCAAATAATTCAGTAATCTTTGCATCCGTTATTGAATCTCTGAATTTTTTTTCTAGAATCCTATAGTTATTAACAAATGCTCTGTTGATTGATAAATTACTATTATGCATTTGACGAAGTTTCTTTATACAATCGACAATAATTGACCTATTCCAATCAATCACCTCATCTGCTTTTTGCATTATATAAAAACCATCTTCTTCATACACTATAAGCTCTCTATTTAGTCCCAAAGCCTCTTTAATCCTGGTTATCTCACGCAAATCATTTTTAATCGTATTATCAGGAAATGAAATAATATATTTTATTGCGTCATTTTGAATCAATTTTACATTGCATCTATGTCCTTTTTCTGGCAACGAATATGTATATACCTCATTGGGATAGCATTCTCGTATAATTCTTTTAGCCTTTTGTATAAGTATATCCAGCTCATCAGAAATCTCACATTCTTCGGCTCTCGAAAGAAATAGCTTATCATCACACAAAGATTCTATGTCACTATACTGATTCATATGAATTATCTAACCCTTCCGTAAAATACTATACATTCGAGTAATCCCGCCATCTTTGATAATCTTAAACAAGCAACTGTTAAATCCATTTTCTTCTAATAGCTTTAATCTATTAATATATCTTGTTTCGTCTCCAGGGACTTCATGAGATTCAAATAACAAGTACCCCTTTTCTTCTATTGCCCCTGTGATTTTTAAAAACTCTTTACTATCTTCAAATATTCCATGCACTGCCAAAAGCAAAATGGCGTTATATTTATTACTGACACCTTTTGAAATAACATCTTTACAAATAAAATTAGCATTTTCTACTTCCAAATGCATCGCAGTTTTATTTGCAACATTTACAACTCCCCTATTTATATCTATGCCTGTAATATGATTGACAAATGGTGCTATTTGAATGTCTAAAAATCCAGTATTGCAGCCAATATTTAAAACATTCATTTTCTTATTTAAGAATTTTTTAATTTCATATTCTTGAATTCTGTATTCTGTATTTCTTGCCCCTGACAAATTTAACAACTTGTTACTCTGGTAATACTGATCGGCCCCATATTCTATATTCCCCTTCATATACTCATCAAAGATATCCATATAAAAATCAAACTCTTCATACAAACGCTTCATATCTGATGGAAAAAAGGCATCTGTCATTATATATTGTGCTGACCATACGATTTTCTCTGAGTTGACACCATTTTTTATTAGTATATCTTTAACGTCCATTGCCACATGAAAATTCTCAATGGCAATAACTATATAATCATAATCGTACTTATTAATATTATTTACGCTTTCAAATGGGGGCTTCACATCTGAATCGAATTGTTTATCTACCCAGGCAAGCACATTACAATATCCATTCATTCTAAGTTGAACATAAAATGATAGACCGCATTTACCTGCGCCATATAAAACTATATTGCTATTCTTTTTGCATAAATAGTATGGAAACGTATACATCTTTACTCCTCATAAATCTCTTTATAAAGCTGAGCATGTTTACGAACATAATCGTCATATTTATATGTTTCTTCAACAAACTTCCTGGATAGTTTTCCTCTTTGCTTTATTTCATCTGGGTTATTTATCATTCTTTCTATTTCATTTTTCAAGGAATTGACAGAACAATAATCTGCTGCCACTCCACATTTAGGCGAATTCGTTATTTTTTCAAGAATTGTGTTATTAAAGCATATTACAGCACACCCTGCAGCCATTGCTTCTATTGCCATCAATCCAAAAGTCTCTGCTAAAGACGGCATTGCAAAAATATCACAACATTCCAGAAAATCTATCACATCGGCTTCTTTGTACAGCCATCCTAACTGATGTACTTTTATTTTATTACCCAGATAACCGATTTTTTCTTCCCCTCCAATTACAACCAATTCTATTGGTTCTTTAATCTTTATTTTCTTTAAGGCCTTGTATAAATACTGACCTCCCTTAATTTTCCCACCTGTTCTAAAGCCAATTACCAATTTATCTTCACTTAATCCATATTTTTTTCTTTTTTGAATTTTTTGATTATAAATATATTTTCCAGCGTCTATACCAAATGGTATTTCATGTATTTTGGTTAAATGCTTTGTTAGCGGACTCTGTTCTAGCAACTGCTTCATATAGTCGCAAGAAACCACGATATGGGGATTGATTGAAGCTAATACATTTTTCTTTACATCCCACATAAAGCTATTTGCAAGATTGTCTTTTCCATATCTAAAATCTCCTTCTTTTGGGCACTTATTACAAAATGTCTTCCATTTCTGACATTCTAATGGGTAGACACAATTCGCCGTCAAAATCCATGGATCGTGAATTGTCCAAATACTTTTTTTATTATTAAATAAATCTGGATAATCTAGTAATGATATAAATCTATTGTGTAGTATATGGAAATGCACTATATCCGCTTCTTGATATTCTTTTAACTGCAATATTTGCTCTCCCGTTCCAGTAAAAAGATGACTAACATGGCATCTATTCTCTAATTCCTTGTATAGGTCATAATAAATACCGCTATAATCAGATACCTTTAAAACATTGGGATTTTCTGATTTCTTATGCTCGACAACTTGTTTTATATCAAATTCTTTCTTGAGATTTAATGAATTCATCAAATCATAACCATTAAAAATATGTCCCATCAAATCTGCAAAGTTTACTTCTAATACTTTCATTATCAACCCTCAAGCAAATCATTTATATTTAGTTTGACACCTCTACATAGCCATTCTTTTACAACTTGCTTTACTTTATATGCTTCCTCATAACTCCTTATCTGCTTAAAATTTCTCTTAGGCTCTTTTCTTATAGCATGCAGTACCTCTTTGTAGTTATATACGTTTTTAAATCCCATTGTAACAAACGATTTTACAACCGATTTATAGTCATACAGTGCTACTATAAGAATGATACTTCTGTCTTTCTTCAACAAGTCATCAAAAGAAATACATTTAATACCGTCAATATTAAGATTTTGTTTATTAGGATCTTTATCTGCGTAATAGTCTTCTTGCATTCCGCACTCTCTAAAAGACCAAAACATACATGCCCCCATCTTCCCTAATCCATATATACAAATATCCTTATCATGCTGTTTTAGCTGTCTTAATATTCTAGACATTGTCCATCTTCCTTTTTATCATTTCCTTCAAATCTTCATCTGAATACTTCAAAATCATTGCGTCTATGTCTATTTTTTTCAGTATTCTTTTTATTCCATTCTCATTTAATATTTTCAATAAGGGTTCATAGAATTTATTTGAAATAATTACAATAGAATCTTTAGGCAGACTGCATTTATTCATTGCCATACATCTAGTCCCATCTATAATCATTCCATTTTTCATTCTATCATTGTCAATAAAACAATACGGTCTCAGATTATTAGAATATAATTCAAAATTTAATCGTCTTCCATATACTCCTGCGCCACATATCACAAGATTTAATTCGCATATCTCTTTATTAGATACGTTGCTCTCCTTATATGGTCCAAGGCTTTGTATTATTCCATTTATTTTGTCCTTAGTCCTCTTTTCCAAACCTCCAATGCTTTTTAATTCCTCAACGGTTAACATATTACTTACCCATTCATAGAATTTTTTATTCTCAGCCTGAACTACACTTCTATATTGCGATGTACCTGCATTTTCATGCAATCTTACATAACTTCCAACATCATTTATAAAGCTTATTCTTTGGTTTCGTAGTAGCCTAAACAAAAACTCGTTATCTTGAGCAGTTTTTAATTGTTCATTAAAAAGACCGACTCTATCAAAATGCTTTTTGCTAAATAACAAACTGCTAAAATGAAGTTCTCCCCATAGTAGCAAAAAAATGGAATTTTCTAATGTATCTATCGGATAATAATTCTGAAAATCTGTTGCGACCTCCTGCTTAGTTTTATCATCAAAAAAGACATAATTCATTACAGATATTCTCATCATGTCACCACAGGCATTTATTGCATTCATCTGCTTTTCTATTTTTGTCTTTTCAAAGATATCATCATGTGATAACCAGGCGAAATAATCGCCTGACATATTCCTAATTCCAACATTTAACGCAGATGCAACACCACCATTTTCTTTTTCTATATATTTGATACGATTATCGTATCGTTTCAGAACTTCTCTTGTCTTACCATTATCGTCAGAACCATCATTTACTACTATAACCTCTACGTTTTCATATGTTTGATTCAGTGCACTTTCAACTGCCTCGGTCACATAATTTGATCCATTGTATACAGGTATAATTATCGATACTAGCTTTTTCACCATTAATAACCTACTTTTTAATCTTCTAAGAATTAAACACAATTATCTCTATACCATGAAATATATTCATTTAATCCCTCATCCAAGTCCTTTTCTACTCTAAATCCCAGCTCTCTTGCAATCTTAGAAGCGTCCGCTTTGCAATGTTTCACATCTCCCACTCTCTCTGGTAAATAATCAATTATTACGTCTTTATTAGCAATCTTCTTCATCATGCTCGCAAGTTCGTTTATTGTTATTGTTGTGCCACTACCTAAATTATAAATTGATGTTTGTTCACATTTAATAGAACTTATATAATTTGCTCTTGCAACATCTGATACATTTACAAAATCTCTTGTTTGTTCTCCATCTCCATAAATGCTAATATGCTCACCATCAAATATTCTTTTGGCAAAAATAGGAATAACATTTCCATATGCGTCAAATCGTTGATTTTTACCATATATGTTAAAATATCTCAAACAAATACCTACTATATTATGAATCCCAGAATATGATAATATCATTTTTTCAGCCGCTAATTTACTAACTCCATAAGGCGAATCCGCATTCTGTATATGGTCTTCGTCAATAGAAGGAGTCTTTAACTCTCCAAATATTGCTGCTGAAGACGAATAAACAATCTTGTGCACATCATTATGTCTCATCCCCTCCAAGACATTAACAGTTCCAACAAGATTGATTGTTGAATCCAACGCAGGATTATCTATAGATCTTTGGCGACCAACTGAAGCTGCCATATGATAAACAACATCAATGTTTTTCATAGCTCTACATAATGCATCCGCATCTCTTACATCTCCCCCAATATATTCAATATCTTTGTCATTTATATATTCTGATATGTTTTCAATGTGACCTGATGATAAATTATCAAAGACTCTAACTTCATGACCTTCTTTCACCAGTAATTCAACCAAATTAGATCCTATAAACCCTGCCCCACCTGTAATTAATGCCTTCATGTTTCTTTTCCTTTCTGTGTTTTATAATTCACATATAGTCTATATCGGAGCTTTTTCATCATTTATTTATACTAAAAAAGGGCACCGCACCACTAGGTGCGAAGCCCTTGAATTATTACCATATTACCATTACTCCCCACCAAGCATTCAGTTTTAAATTAGCCTAGCTTCCCTATCCGTGGCCAGATTTACTCCACGGATTAATCATTATGTATTAATTATATTGAATATGGTGGGGTTATTCAATAAATATGGGGTGTGGACACAGAATTGTCACAAGGTATTCGTTGTTCTTCGAACTGGCTATATGCTACTTATAGCAATACCATAATAAATGATCAAATCCATTCCTACTGATACCCGACTTTGATTTCTTTATAACCTCATCGATAGCCTCCTGATATTCGGCATAGGTAGTAATTCTCTTTTTCTCAATTCCATATCGCTCCATATATGAGGGAAGCGCCTTGTTCACGATACTATCGTATATGGAATAGTTGTCTCTGTGTTTCCCATCAAACAAATAGAAACAAGCATAGTGGCAGAACTTGCTGGCGAAAGATAGATTTCTTCTGCCTCTATGCGGATTTCCTTTATCACTTTGTCCTACTGGTTTTGTTTCTTTTGCAATAATTTCAATTAACTTATAATCTGTTTCTTTAGGATTTTTCAGCAGGTACACCAGTTCATCCTGCTCAATATCTGCAATACGTTTTGAAATCGCTTTTATACCACACCCATCAGAATTAAGATGAGTTGAATTTTCTTTATCAATTGAAGCGACTACCTTTTCAATTAGTTCTCTATAAGCTTTTTCCGATTTCACTTCAGTTCCTTCTAGAACCTTTTTAAGTTCTTGGAATTTACATGCCGATTTAACCGGATTCATCACATCAAAAGCTGACCCATAATCAGAATTATGATGTATCATAGCCTCCACTCGAGCCACATTATCTTTTGACAGTTTCACTAGCAGCCTGCCGTCCTTTACAGTAAAACCCTTTTCTTCCTCTAAATAATATTTTTTAGACGCCTTAAGTTCCTCATCGATTTTTGCCATTGTAACCCCTCCATTTCAACAACAATATTTCATGTTCATATTTATACCGAAATATTTTGTTTAAAGGGTGAAATAGAATATTTAATATCTATTATTCTAAACTTTCACTTAAAGATTTAATCTCAGAAAACTCTTCCCAAAACAAATCTTCAGGTCTTTTAATATCTTTTAAAACATGAGGTTTTGACATATTAAAAATAGATCTTAACTTTATGTCATATCCCTCTTCATCTACTTCATTAACAAAAAAGGCAAGATTACATCCAAAATAAGCCCATGCTTCTTCACTTTTACATGATTCATATATTATACCATCAGCGATTTTGTTATCTTTAGCCCACTCCAAAAATACCTGTGAGAAATAGTATTCTTGTTTGTTCTCATTCTCTTCTGAAGGAATTGTTGTTGCCAATCTAATTGGTATCATACATATTACTTTTATTAAATATTCATAACTTGCAGAAAGGTTCTTCCCTTTATTTCTATTATTACTAATATCTGCAAACAGTTGATACGCATCCGAAATCTGTTTTCCTGATATATCAACCACTTTTATTTTATTATAATAATTATCATTTAATGCAAATTTAGCAGCCATGCATATTTCAGGTTTATCCATTTCTAGCCATGATAAAGGCAACTGTGTTGCTAGATATAAGCACGGTACTCCTTTTTTACTAAAACGTCCATCCTTGCAAATCTCTCTCGTACTCATGGGCACATGAAAAAGTTCTCTTCTCTTTATAGGGTAGTTATCATTCGGTCTTATTCTGTACATACTCCTTTCTTCCTTACGCCCAAGAGAACGTATTATCATATTGTTACTATTATCAAAAAGTACCTTTTTAGATATGCATTCCGCCTCTAGTAACTTGTTTTCCTCATATAATTCATATGATTTTAATATGTTATCAGTAGTTGCTTTAATTGAAGGTAACCTCTTTCTCAGCTCATCAATAAAGGAGCTATCAATAAAATTATCTTCTTTTATAGACTGTTCCAAAGATTTTATATAAAAGTCATATCTTTCCTTTAAATAGACGCTAATTCTTTTTCCATTTCTATGATGGTATTGATTATTATCCTTCAGTAACTTCAAAATTGGGTTTAATTCATGTTTTTCATCCATATCTTTCCCCCTTATTAATTCCAACTATTTCATATTTATGCTATATAATTGTATTCAAGTACACTGCATAAATCCAGTCGGATAGGTTCCTTAAATGACCACCTTATAATCTGGCAAAATGAACAAAAGACACTCAGAATATACCATCTTTTAGACATAAGAAACCAAAAAGAGATAGCCTTACTCGCCATCTCTTTCATCTCTACTTCAATACATTAAGAACATCCTTCGGAAGAATTCGTAATATACTGTCTTTATTCTTTCCCTCTAGATAATATTCACCTAAATGTGCTTTCTGATATCTTTTAACAGGATCATCCTTAGTAGCATCCTCTAATAGTTTTGTATAGTATCGCTCCCAACTAAAGAAATCGCTACTTTCAACATATTCTTCAGTGCGTTCTAAAATATCATCTATTCCTTTGATATCAATAATACCTGACTTTAAAATCAGCCATTCAAAAGACTCAGGAAAATACATACCTACATTTCCACTCATATTTGAATGAGCTACCACTTGTGCAACATAGGCGCCAAAAGCTGCGCCATCAGCTATAACAATAACTGGATTATCACTTGATAATTCCTTTAATTTCGGAATTATATTAGAATTTCCACCTGCGCTAACACACTTATTTTCATTTAATATCTTGGCAAAAAACTGAAAACCTGATTTTTCGTCCTCAACTAAAATAACATATTTCTTTTTATCAACTTTCAGTGGTGAATAAATTGGATATAACTCATTATATATTTTTTCAGGGAAATGATATTTCCCCGTTGTCCTTATTCCATATATCTCATTTACACTATATGGCAAATTATATAATGGCTGTCTAGTTATCAAAACATAGTAATTTGATGTATTTTTAATTACACTGGCAAATTCTTCTGTGAAAACAAACGAATAGTCTTCATCGATAAATACTATTGTATTTTCATAAGATTTTATTAGCACATCCCATATACTAGAATCACCAGTAAAAGCAACACAAGGAACATCTGAGGTTATTCTTATCCCTGACTCTTCCCTGAATCTTCCATAGGTCTGCAACAAATCAATTAGTGTAGTCTTGCCCGTAGCACTATTTCCTTGGATTACTGTGATATTTCTTTTTATTGTAAACTCATATTTAAGTCTTTCGGCTTCTATTATTACTTTATGTTTTCCCTTCATATGTTCACCTTAAATATAATCTAATGCTACGTCTGTATACTCATCCATATTCGTAACAATAATATCATTATTCAATATTTTAATTTTAAAAGGTTCCATATCATTGAATGGCATAAAATATCTCAGATTTACAGTAATATCTTTTACTTCTCCTATCTTCAGCAACCATTTTGCGCAATTTTCACCACAGCTTGTTGCATTAAAAACTAAATCCGGTCTACCATAAGCACTAATCAATGTCTGAACGCCACCTGACAATCTTTCGGGAGGGATAGGCCCAAGAACTTCACTTTGTATCAATTGATCACTTACAACCTTTGATTTATCAATATCTTCAATCATTTGCTGAACTAACTCATCTTTAAACCATTCCGGATTGTAATTAAACTTAAACCATGATGGACCGTGCATTACATTATCTTTTTCACCAAAATAAATTGAAAGCATAATATCTCCTCAAACGACTCTACTACATCTTATATAAGATTATAACATATAAGCTAAAACTTGCATAAAAACTATCGTGCCTGTCCCCGTTACAATATTATTACATCCTTAAATGGTCCCAAACTAAACAAATGCCACTTTCATTCGTTCAATTTCTCCTCTTCCAACACCATATTTAGAAGCTAGATTTTTCCAGTTATTGGTAACTGATATTTCGTGCCTGACCCCGTTACAGATTTGTTTCATTAACAATAAGCTCCCCATACAAAGCCATTACTTCGCACGAGGAGCCTATCAAGTTATTATTTATTTTTCTCTTTTTCCATTTAATCCAGTTAAATCCGGCTTTATCACCATATCCATCTTTTTCTCCTCCAAAAACATAGTCATATAAATTGGCAAATAAATTTTTCCATTTTCATTCGAAACATTTGCATTACTTAACACAATTGCCTCTCCTATTTTATATTCATCATTTTCTAGCAGATTGTTTAAGGCACTATGCTTTTTATAGTCTTTTCCTGATTTCACTTCTATAGGTAACACTTTCCCATCGTGTTCAATTACAAAATCAACTTCTCCTTGTTTCTTACTATTATAATAATAGACCTTATAACCATGCGTTTTTAGTTCCTGCGCAACATAGTTTTCAAATATTGCTCCGTTATTAATGCTAGCATCACCGTTTATTATTTTAATTTTTGTCTCATCTGGAAACATATTTGTAAGCATGCCAACATCAGATAAGAAGAGCTTAAAAAGGCTTCTCTTTTCACTCATTTGTAATGGTGTTTTTGCCTCTGTCACATTGCAAACAGGTATTGCAACACCTGCATTACTTAACCATAGGAAATTATTCTTCACTAAGTCAAATTTGACTTTACCTTCAACGTGATTTATATAATATCTCTTATTTTTCTCGTTTAATTCACCTGGAATCGCATCATATATTTCATTTAGGATTAGTTTTTCTTTTTTATTATATTTTGAAAAATCCTCCTTGTATAACTCTATAATACTTGACTGCACTTCAGCAACACTTCTTAAATCATTAGTATCTATGTACTTTTTTACAGCTTCAGGCATCCCTCCAACTATTAAATATATGTTGAATATGGACATCAATCTCTTATGTACAAATTCATCAACAGGTTTTCTGTTTATATAAGCATTCTCAATAGTTTTTATTATATCGGCACCAACACCTACTGCTCTATAAAATTCACTTAAATCCATAGGATACATATCTATAATGCGCATATATCCAACAGGCACTGATCTTATATCCTTTATTTCAACACCAAGCAACGAGCCTGACATAACATATTTATAGGGTGTATCTTGAACTAGGAATTTGGACATTGTAATAATATCTTTTACTTCCTGCACCTCATCAAAAAATATTATTGTTTTCCCAGGTTGTAATTTATGATTTGTTGCTAAACTTAATCTTAACTCAAAATCTTTGACGTTAGTATATTCAGAGAATAATTCTGTCATACTAGGGTTTTCAATAAAATTTATTTCTATATAGTCACACTTCAAATTGTTAAGCGCTTCTCTAATTATATATGTCTTTCCTATCTGTCTCGCACCAGTCACCAACAGTGCATGCTTACTATCCTCTTTTATCCAATTTTCTATTTTTGCTTGAACTTTTCTATACATAATTTAACCTCTATTTTCCAACTTATATGGATAGTATATTACTTTTTTGCCACTTTTCCAACCCGTTTTGTCCTTATTTTTGCCACTTTTCCATCAGAAACTGACTGCCTGTCCCTGTTCTTTCAGCAAGCTCCTTTTCTGATATCTTTCGCCATCCACATTACCTTCCCATACTCTTCCTTCCTATCTCTCATCATCTCGAACCCATCCACGATGTTCTCCAGCCCATACCTATGTGTAATCAGCTTTTCTGGATGAACTGCCCCCTGCTGCAATCTATGAAGTACATAGTGCCAGTCGTCATGCTCATCGTGTATAAATGATGAATTCCAGGTTCCAACCAGAGTTAATTGTCTACGAAGGATTTTCCAGTAAATATTTCTATCTATATGCATATCACTGTGAGGATTACCTACCGTACAAATCCTTCCGTTTGGATTTGCCATCGCAATTCCCGCTAACAAACTTTCCTGTTTTCCTATACATTCAAAGAACACATCTACCTTAACATGCTCTAAAATATCTGCCTTAGTTCCATCTAAATAGTGGTCACTAGGAACTCCTAGCTCCATCACCATCTTTTTCTGTGACTCTTTATTGCCTATCGTATATACGTTTTTAACTCCCATATCAAGCAAAAACATCACTATCAAAAGCCCTATAGTTCCAAGGCCCATAACAGCAACCTTATCATCTGCTGAAGGCTTCACCTGCCTAATAGCATGCACTGCCACAGCCATTGGCTCTAACATAGCAGCCTGCTCCATGGTGACGCTTTCTGGTAAATCAATAAGATTCCACTTTGGTACGGTTACATATTCTGCAAAGCCTCCGTCCCTGCGGCTGCCCAAATAAGAATAATTAGAACACATTTCGTATTTACGATTCCTACAACACTCACACTTCATGCAAGGAATCAGTGGGAAAACTCCCACACGTCTACCGTCCTCAGCAACTGTCCCAGCGAATTCGTGTCCTATCACTAAAGGCATCACATGAGCTCCATCCCTATAGACCCTAGGTATATCTGAGCCGCAAATTCCGCAGGCTCCTACCTTTACTAAAACCTCTTCCTCCCCTACTTTGGGAACGGGAACATCCTTCACTGTTAACTTTCCCACATCATTGAGCACCAGAGCCTTCATTATCACTCCTTAATCATTTCCTGAAAACGAACCAAATCTGCCTTTGTTGTTATTTTTATGTTCCTCTCATCGCCTGGTATCATATGCATCTTCATACCCGACATAATCGCAGGTTCTGTAGAACCGTTTATCTTTTTTATAGCTCCAGAATCAAACAGCGCCCTATTAGCCTCCAAATATTTTCCAAACACAAATGTCTCTGGTGCCTGTCCAGCATATATTTCGCTCCTATTCAAAAGTGAATCTATCTGCTTTCCATGGTGACTAAGATACACCGTATCCTTCATTGTAAGCACTGGAATTACACCATCATAGCCTTTCATACCATCAATACTTTCCTCTATCATCGCTACATTAAGCATTGGTCTGGCTGCATCATGTATAAATACATAGTCCCCTGCGCTAGCGGATTTATTTATATCCATTAATGCATTATAAATAGACAGCTGACGATTCTCCCCAGGCTTTGAATATCCACATATTTTCCCTGAGATTCCATACTTATCAACCCATTCTTTAATCTGTGGAAGCCATTCATCCGCAGCCACAATCCAAATGGCATCTATTCTATTACTTGCATCTAGTGTTTTTAGTGAATAGCAGATTATTGGCATGTCTGCCACCTCAACATATTGCTTAGGCACATCCAGCCCCATCCTGCTTCCTACACCACCAGATAGTATTATTGCTATATTCATATTCACCTATATATTCAATGCTCTAATGTCATTTATGATATCTTTGTATGGTCTATCTTTTCCAAATAAAAGTGTGGTACCAAGGACAAAACCATCCACACCCTTTGGAGCATACTCTAATACTTTCTCCCTTGAGCAAGCTCCATCCCAATAGATTTTGAATTCCATTTCATCCTTAAGTTTTAGCAACCTATCGATTTTTTGTCCAACATAAGGCAGATACATCTGACCGGCATCCCCCGGATTTACCGACATTACAAGCACTTTATCTACAATCCTAAGCATCTCCATGATTGTCTCTATGCTTGTACCGGGATTAATGGCGATGCCTGGGACCATTCCTGCATTAATAATTTTTAACAGCGTTGCTGAAGGATGATACTCTGCCTCTGGGTGAATGTATATAGTATCCCCTTTTCGTAAATTTCTTATAAATAGTTCTACCGTATTATTTGGATGCTCCACCATCAAATGTACATCTAGCGGCTTATTTGTTGTTTTGGCTATATAGCTTAAATCGTTCAAAGACATGGCAAAATTCGCAACAAATCTTCCATCCATTATGTCTATATGAAACGAATCGATTCCTGCGTTTTCCAGTTCTGTTACTTCTCTAGCTAAGTGGCCATAATTAGCGCACATCATAGAAGCGGTTAATTCAAAACTCATACTCCCTCCTTCTCCAGCACATCAACATTCTGTATCATTATCGGCTTTTCCAGTGTTTCATATAACTGCACGATACTACTGCTGTCCCCATAATATGCATCACTGATAATAATCGCTCTATCCATATCTGGAGTATCATCATAAATACCCCATCCCTCTGCTTTGTAAGTCCTTACTATTTCTTCGTATTGTTTTGCAAGTTCAGGAATCATGCTATCTAGTGTAGCTTTTATCAATGGATGAGGACGCCACAGCAGTGTCACATCATCCTTGCACTCTTTAAACACCTCCAATGCATCCTTAATTTTATCTATCATCTTTTGTTCCTGATTCAGCAATGATACTACACTAGTATTGTACAATATTACCTTTTTCATGCTTCCATCAGGTTTTTTCATCAGTCTTAACCAGTCTTCAGGAATCTCTTGTTCCTCACGTTTCATCCTCTTTATTTTTTCAAATTTTGGTGAACCAGTTCCCTTTATTTTATCTTCCCATGCATTCCTAGTATCTGCTCCAAAGTGTTCTGTCAAAATCATTACGTACACTTTTTTCATAGCCTCAGATTGGACCCTTACTTCATGAGAATTTACCACTCCTTTTGTGAGTACAAAGCCTCTATAGCTTTCAATTACTTCATCAGTCAGATTGTCTAAATCAGGTTCTGCCAAAACAAAATAAGGAATATATATCAATTTATCAGTATACTTTTTCAGGTTTTCTGTATAAAAAAATGGATGAACTGATGTTACAAAGTTCATATCATCATAAGGGTTATGAATGTATATTTCATCAGGATGAGCACCTTCAAAATCAAATTCTTCAAAGGATGTAATTGGCACATTATCAGGATAATCATTCCCTTCATAATGCATCTCTTTCATACTACCGTCTGGATTTTTATCAAAATATGGGATAGGTATTACTAGTGCAGTAGTATCTTCCTCTGCATCAAGCGCCATCCAAACACTTTCTAATGAATCCCACATGCTTGCCTTGTATGGCAGAAACACCACCAGCTTTTGCTGCTTAATCTCGCTATTTGTGCTTTTATCGATTTTATTTACTATACTATCTAGTCTGAGCTTTGCAGAATCAGGAGATAATCCCCTCTCAGATAATACTTCTTCATTTATCTGATAAAGTTCTTCGCAAAACTGCTCCAACACGCCAACAGTAGGATGGCCCAATCCTTCGCTATCTTCAATTAATGTACCAAGGTCTATCGCTCTTTGCTGGGCAATCTGAAGATACTCCGAACATTTTGCTAGATTATCATTCTTGAGTTCCTCATACACCCCCTCATTCAGCTTCCTAAACAGCTCTATATACTTCTCAACCTGTTTAAACTTATACTTTCGCATCCCCCATTGCCTCCTGATTTGGCAAACCTTATACATACTCTATTTTATTTTAACCCTTTCTGTCTCAAAATACACTTTTATTCACAGAATGTTGCGAATTTTCTTTACAAATCACCTCAGAAATAACCACCCCACTGCCAACCCCAGCAATAAAAAAAGGATATACCCTTTCAGATATATCCCTAATTTCTTTTTCACTTTCTACTTTTCCACAAAATCTACTATTGCATCCACAGTCTCGCTGGTCTGCTGTTGTACGCTAATGCTAGGCTCACCGTCACCGGTTTGCATTCCGTAATCACCGAAATATCCGTGGCAGCCACCTTCGATTACCACTTCCTCAAAATCTGACGGAAGGTTTGCCTTACACTCTTCGTACTTTTCCATGTTGAGCACGCCGTCCTCGGAGCCTCTGATAGAAATTGTGGCTACTGCAGGCTCATCTGTAAGATCCTTTGTAGAATACGCCGCAAGAAGTATCAAGCCCTCATATTCACTCTGATGTCTGTCAGCGTACAAGCACGCCATGGCGCCGCCTAAGCTGTGGCCGCCGATGTACCAATCCGTTATTTCAGGGTATTTAGCCTGGATTCCCCTGGCTCCATTGGCATCAAACATAGCCAGGTAATAAGGCATTTTTACTACCACACCAAATATTCCCTGCTCTGCTAAGCTCTCCATAAGAGGGGCGTAAGCCTCTGTTTCTACTAATCCACCTGGATAGAATATGAACCCTGCCACAGGGTTTTCTGGTCTAAACAAGATTGTGTTATCTACATATTCAACCTCTACCCCCTCAGCTGGCTCATTAATGAATGTCCACGCCTCATCGGTGGCTCTATAATAGTTATCCACATAGCTATAAAACTTGCTAACAATAAACACCACCAGCACTACTAAAACAACACCTATTACTATTCTTCTAGTCTTCTTATTCTTCATCCTTATATCCTACTGCCAATCTATTTATTTGGGTGGCGATGTAGCCAGCCCCATATCCATTATCTATATTAACCACTGATATTCCATTTGCACAGGAATTAATCATGGTTAGAAGTGCGGAAATTCCACCCATATTTGCACCGTAACCTACGCTGGTAGGAACTGCAATCACAGGAACCTTTACAAGGCCTCCTACAACAGAAGCAAGGGCGCCCTCCATTCCTGCCACTGCCACCACGCAGTTGGCACTGTTGAGCACATCCACATTTGAAAGCAAGCGATGTATTCCGCTGACTCCCACATCAAACACCCTATTCACCTTACTTCCAAAATACTCAGCTGTCTGGGCTGCCTCTTCTGCCACAGGGATGTCCGCTGTTCCAGCTGTGACCACTGCAATCTCGCCTATAAGCTCAGGCTTTTTATAATCTGTAGAAACCACCTTTAGTATGCGACTTACCTTATCGTAGCTTGCCTCAGGCAAAGCCGCCTTTACTATCTCATATTGATGCTCTGATGCTCTGGTGCCAAATACCTGGCCTTCTCTTTCATACATCTTTTTATAAATATCCACCAAAAACTCATCTGGCTTTCCTTCGCAGAAAATCACCTCTGGAAATCCTGTGCGTCTTTTTCTGTCGTGGTCTAATCTTGCAAAATCCATGTGAGCTCCTCCTGTACGACTATGCCTTTGTGGTCATATTATATCACAATACGGGAAGACGCACCTATTTAAATGCGCTGCGCGCGAGGTGCGTCGTGGATAACAAAAAGAACCAGTAAAAAATACTGGTCCTTTTTATTATCATGTCATATCATTTCCATATACGCTTCGGCAATCCTATTATAGTCAATCTGGTTGGTAATCTTCTCCACCTTGAAGTCATCCTCGCCAACCTTTATTCGGTAAATAAAACACCCTTCGTCGCTCACCGTATCTCCTTCAACAAGAGCTGCTGCAACGTATGATTTATTTTCGAATTCAAACTGATCTATGACTGCCATTTCGACTTCGTCACCATCTCTGGTATTCACCACAAATGTAATATACTCTCTAAATTCATTATCCATATGGGATCCTCCTTTTTAGGATTCATAGCTCTCCCGTTATATGGCAATATATTACATCATAAATGTGTATATAGTAAGCAAAATCTATGAACTATTCGTAAATAGTATATTGGGGTGTGGTGCAATTCACACTTGATTCATACATATGCAAGCGGGAAAGCGCACCTCGGCAAAGTTTAGCCCTTAACAGCACCACCTGTAACACCTTCAACGTAGAACTTCTGCATGATGATGAATAGGATTGAAATAGGTACCGCAATCATCAAACCACCGCAGCAGAAGTATGCGAAGTACTGGTTAACAAGTGCTCTCTGAAGCAGGTTGAAAAGTCCAAGCGCCATTGTCCAGTCAGCTGCATCCTTTGACTTAATCATAAGTCTTACCATTACGAAATCCATCCAAGGATTAAGGAATGAGTTGATAACTGTGTAAACAATCATTGGCTTTGAAAGAGGTACTACAATCTTGGCAAATATTGTTGCCTCTGATGCACCCTCAAGCTTTGCTGCTTCGTGAAGTGAAGTAGGAATTGTATCAAAGAATCCCTTCAAAATCAGGTAACCAAGACCTGATGCTCCTGAATAAAGGATTATAAGTCCTACTACGCTATCAGTAAGTCCAAGCATCTTCAAAATGAAGTACATAGCAATCATTGAAAGTACGCCTGGGAACATACCAAGGATGAGTGAAAAGCTCATAAGCTTCTTTCTACCCTTAAATTCAATAAATGAAAATGCATAAGCTGTCATGATTACAAATATTGATGAAACAAGACAGCTGAATACACCAATAATCATTGAATTCTTAAACCATGCAGGGAAATTTGCTGCTGCATCTGGCTCAAAGAAAAGCTGATGATAGTTTGCAAGTGTCCACTGTTCTGGGAAGAAATGATTTGTATTAATTCCCTTTTCCACACTAAATGTTGTTACAACCAACCAAAAGATTGGTATCAACCAAATAAATGCAAGTACTGCAAGGAAGATATGTCTTCCAACTATTTTCCATGTTTTTTTCATTATCTGTATACCCCCTCTTTATCTCCACCTATCATTCTTGAGAAAGTAAGAAGTGAAAGGGCTGCACAAACTACGAATGTTACAATACCGATTACTGATGCCATCTTGAAGTTACTGTACTCGTTTGTCAGTCTGAATAACCAGGTAATAAGCAAGTCAACCTCGTTGGCGTGTGAATTAGCCATAGCCATATTTGTTGTCTGGTAATTGTATGTAAGTAAGTAAATAACATTAAAGTTATTAATATTACCGATAACTGACTGAATAAGTGATGGGCCAGTAATAAACATTACATAAGGCATTGTTATCTTCCAGAAAATCTGGAACTTGTTTGCACCATCAATCTTTGCAGATTCAATCTGGTCTGATGGAATATTCATAAGAATACCTGTAGCAACAAGCATCTGATAAGGAATACCTACCCAGATATTTACAAGAATAATTGTTATGTGTGCCCAAATTGGACGCGATAAAAATGGGATGCATGCATCGCCTGCATTAAGCAATCCAATGTTCTTGAAGAAATCAAGGATTCCTACATTTGAGCAAAACGTATTTACGATACCATTATCACCAAACATCTTACTGATAAGAAGAAGGGTAACGAACTGTGGAATACCGATTGTGATTACAAAAAGTGTTCTCCACATTCCCTTGAATTTAGTGTCCTCATGGTTGATAAACTGAGCGAGAAGGATACCACCAAGGAATGTTGTAGCTGTTGCTAAAACTGCCCAAACTAAAGTCCATATTAATACTCTTATAAATGCATAACCAAATGTGATTGTCTGGCTTGTTGTAAACAGATTTACGAAATTTTTAAAACCAACCCATGTAAATAAATATGATGGTGGCTGATGATTCTCATCATAATTTGTAAATGCGATACATACCATGAAAAGTATAGGAATAATATTAATAAGAATTACACCAATACTTGGCAAGGTAAGAAGTGTGATGTGAAATCTTTCGTTTTTGAATGAAGCAATATCATCCTTAATGTTATTAATGTGTTCACCATTTTCACTCATCTTCTGAATACGGTAAACAGCTTTTATATTCTGTAAATATAATACGATAAATGCAATGATTACTAAGATAGCAATAATTCCGTAAAGAAGGATTAGTAATGAGTTATCATAATCATTAACAGTTTTTTTCATAGTTACTATATCAAAGACTTCTTCTCTTTGAACTGTACCAAGAGTGTTAAGCTTTGATAGATAAGGTGCGAATACACCAAAAATTGAGGCTAAAACTCCCACCTCAAGTAAAGTCATAAGTATTCCGCGTACAAACTGCTTTCTTCCGAAATAGCCTGCACCCATTATTACAAGTGATAATTTAACCCAAATGTCGCCATGCACAACGGCTTGACCAAAATCTTTAAAGTAGTTGCCTATTTTCTTCATCTTTGTCCTCTTCATATAAAAGGCTTCTCCCTCTGGGAGAAGCTGTCACGCAGTGACTGATGAGGGTAAATGTATGTAAAGACGCTAAGCATCTTATATTTTTTACACACACCCTCATCCGTCAGCTACGCTGCCACCTTGTCTCGCCTCTGGCTCGGTCGTTGCTAAACAGGCTCCACTGGAGCCTAGCAACCCCAGAGGGGGGAAGGCTTGTTATTATTCTACAGGTTGTGTTATTCCAGCTACAGCATCATCAAGAACCTTCTGGCTTACCTTGCCATCAAGGATGTTCTTTCCAAGTGACTCTGCTGGTGTCCAGTAGTTACCACCAACTCTCTGAAGCTGTGCGAACTCAGACTGTGCTGCAAGAGCGTCAAGTGCTGGAGAAGAAGCCTTTGCAAGTGCCTCTGTGTTTGAAGGACCCTCGCCTGTTGCCTCGTAAACTGCTTCCTGTGAAGCTGCGTTTGTAAGGTACTCAGCAAGAAGCATTGACCAACCTGTGTTCTCTGCATAAGCATTAACACCTACGAACTTGTATCCTGAGTATGAAGCCATCTGCTTGTCTTCACCATTTACCTTGAATGTAGGAAGCTTTGTAGCTGCATATCCATCACCATAAGCCTCTGAGAATGCATTAACATTCCATGTACCTGATACATAAGCTGCTACCTTACCATCATTAAGGTTTGCAAGAAGGTCATCATTACCATAAGCCTTGAATGCCTTTGAAGATGTGATAGTCTGAAGTGACTCAGCTGCTGCAAGACCTGTCTCGTTGTTCCAATCACAGTTGTTTGACTGATCCTCGTTCTCTGTAAGAGTACATCCTGCACCCTGGAAGAATCCGTATAGATACCAGCCGTTTGCGATTTCGCAACCAACTTCCTTGCCAAGCTCCTCAGCCTTAGCTGTAAGTGCCTCCCAAGAAGCTACATCCTCGTCTGAAAGCTGATTCTTATCATAGTATAAGAAATATCCGTTTGAAGCTGTGAATGGATAGCCATACTGCTTACCATCGTACTGGCCAGCCTCAACTGTTGCCTCTGTATCTGTTTCGTTCATGTCGTATGTGTACTGAGCTGCTACTTCGTTAAGAGCGCCTGCCTTAACAAGTGCCTCAAGCTGATCATCTGGGAATACGAATACATCAGCTGCTGCTTCCACATCCTCTAACACTCTATCCTTCATATCAGCTTCTGAAACAGCACCAAGTGTGATGTTAAAATCAACATCTGGATACTGAGCTGCGAAATCATCGCAAAGCTTCTTCATAACTGTCTGATATTCCTCCGTCTCTGAGCACCAAAGGTCAATATTTACTGTACCCTCTGTTGCTGCAATAAGGTTTGCGATAGCATCATCTGTTGAGCTGTCCTCTGCAGATGCATCTGTGCTCTCTGTTGCTGCAGTGTCTGTTGTCTCCTCTGCTTTTGAACCACATCCTGCAAATGCAGTTGCTACCATTGTTGACACAAGAAGTGCTGAAACAATCTTTTTCTTCATTTTTACTCCTCCATTTTCTTCGTAAATCTTAACTTTATACTCCCAGGTTGCTCCCCAATGTGCAACCGGTTGTTCTACATAAATAATCCTATATCTTGAACCGATTTTGGTCAATATAGCAATTTGTACAACTATTTTGTGATAATTTTGTTAATTTTACTAAAGCGTGCTATCCCTCATTTGGATATTAAAGTCGGTGAGAGTCTGACTTGTGATGCTTTCCCCATCCAAGTTGCGCATCAAAATCTCTAAGCACTGGCCACCTAACTTCTTTGCATCAAAATAAAGGCTGGTAATAGATGGTTTTGATGTAGAAAGCAAATTAGAATCATAAAAAGAACAAAGCTTGATATCTTCTGGTACAGAAATGCCATCGTTATGTAGGCAATTAAGCACAGAATTACAAAGCATATCATCCATGCAAACTATACACTCTGCCCCTTCTGCAATTGATTCCTTTAGAACAGAATCCATTCGCGCACTTTTATGCATGTTTAAGAAAATAAGGGATTCATCTGCCTTTAACCCCTTATTTATAAAGCCCTTTTTAAAGCCCTCCAAACGGCTATGGGTAACATTGATATTTTCACCACCGCCTATAAGAGCCATTCTGGTAATGCCAGCATCTATAAGGGTTTCTATCATTCTAGATGCAGCGCCCTCGTTGTCGTGATCCACATAAGGAACCCCTTCGTCCATAGGATTTCCCACAACAATATAAGGTATATCAGACTCCTTTAAGAAGTTGATAACCTTGGAATCACGCTCGCATCGGCTGACAATAACAGCATCTATCTTTCTGTTAGATACAGCATGTCTTAAGGCTGCAATACCATCATTATCCGCAAGGATGATAAGTACATCATACTCAAATTCCATAGCTCTATCGCAAACACCTGTCATAAGTGTCTGGAAATATGGCATCTCCCCTAATGCAGAATCTGCAGGCACAACTAATCCCACATTGTATGTGCGATTAGAAGCAAGAGACCTGGCTACAGCACTTGGTCTATAGTTTATCTCCTTAATATATTCATTAACCTTTTTCCTGGTTTCCTCTGAAATTCGGCCCTTTCCTGAAATAGCACGGCTCACTGTTGTCTTGCTTAGGCCTAATTCTTTGGCAATAGAATCTAATGTATGGCTCATAATTAACCTCTTCTCTTTCTAACATCTTACGTTAGCACACTAAATTTACATTTGCAATCGGTTGCGCACTTTTTGTAAAAAACAAACAAAAAAAGTCTCCACACCTTGTGAAGACTTTCCTTGATATCTATCTTGTTTACTTTTATTACATTGTGGTGAACTTGGATGTTTTTTCCATCAGGGCATTTGCCTCAGCTGAAAGCTCCTCAAACACTGACCTCATTTCCTCTAAGTCGCTGGATTCATTGATGCCCATTGCAAAGCTCTGCAGGTTTATAGCTGAGAACTGAATATCACTGATAATATCGTTAAATGACTCCTTGATGGAATTAACTGATGTTGCAATCTCATTAAGCTCTCCAGGGAAGTCGTCTATGTTTTCAACAATCAGGTTTCCCTTTTCCATCTCAGATAACACATGCTTCTGTTCCTGAATTACCTTGGACAATGTTTCTAGCGTAACAGCAAGTTTGTTTTGCAAATCCCCAATCTCATCATTTGCAGTTGCGAAATTCAGCTTAGATGTAAAATCGCCCTCCATGATCTTATCCATAGCTGGATTAATTTGTTCTAGAGGCTTAAGCACCTTTCTAATGGTAACTGTAATATCCCCAAGTGCTAAAGCTATACAAAATACTGCTACAAGTAAGCTTATCCTTATCCCTCTATCTACGTGAGCTAAGAAGTTTGACTCAGGATAAGCAACTGCTATTGTCCAATTACTGTTTTCAATGGTTGTAGCTGAATAAACCATGCTGGTTCCTGTATAGTCCTTGTTAGTTACGTACTCATCCTTCTTAGATGAAGAAAGAACCTTTTCAAGCTCTGGCATTACATCCACTGCTGCTGTTATCTTTTCTGCAGTAGGATTGTAATCTGCATCTGGATGAACAATGATATTGTTTTGACTATCTAGCAGGAATCCATAGGAGCCTTCTTCAAAATTAATGGTTCCCATAAATTGCTGAACAGATTCAATATTTGCATCAACTGCCACAACACCTACCATCATAGTTCCCCAATATACCGGTGTTGCAACTGTTACCATCATTACATCCGGTCTGGTGGCACTGGCATATGGGTCAAGAACTACCGTATGTCCTGCTGCCTCTGCCTTTTTGTACCAGCCACGCTCTCTAGGGTCTACCCCCTGAGCAAAGTCCACGCCTCTGGCCATGGTCATATTTCCCAGCTTATCTGAAAAATAAACGAAGTAAAATTCAGGATGATTAAGAGCTACCCTATCTACAACAGCCCTTACTGTATCCTTGCTCAAATCACCGTTTGCAGTAAGAGTACTTGCCATATCCTCTGTAACAGTAGCCATATCATTAACCCAGTTTTCCACCTTGTTAGCGCTCATCTGAGTAGCCAGCTCCAGCTTCATCTCCTGCTGCTCTATAATACGCCTAGAAAGATATACGAGATTAACAACAGTCATAAACCCTACTGTAATAATAATGGCTATAACCACATGCCTTGTTATTCTGCTTTTTATGGTAGTTCTCTTAGTTTTTTCCATATCTATCCCTCAAAAAGATAATACGCACACTTGTATATCATTTATCTTATTATAAATTTGAGGGTTTTTCGTGAAAAAACCGTGTCATTTGATGAAATATCCCTAGTTTCTGGCAAACACCATGCAATCATACCTGATTGCCTTACCATCTAAGCTATAGCTAGGCTTTTTATCTGCAAGATATGGCCCCTTTAAAGGGCGCTTTATTACGATTCTCTTAGGCTCTGCTGCTATGGCTGCCTCTAGTAGCTGCTCCTCATTAGAACAAGGGCTTTCTAACTTTTGCAAAAGCTGAAACTTTTTCTTAATCAAAGCGCTCTTTTGTCTTTCTGGAAACATAGGGTCCAGTAGCACGATATCAGGCTTATAATCTAAGCTTTTCATGGCGATTGTACTGTCACCGCACACCAAGGTCATTCTTCCTACTGCTTCCTTAAGCTCAGGAATCTCCATAGCTCTTTCCATGCAATCCTGTAGCAGCAGTGCTATAACCTCATCAAACTCATACAGCCTCACATCAAAGCCTGCTGCAGCAAGAATAAGTGAATCCTCCCCAAAGCCTGCCGTGGCGTCCACTAGGCTCTGTGGCATAGGCTGTCCCTTAATGCGAGCCACCTTAACAAGCATCTCCCTCTCCAGGTTGCTCTTTTTTAGCCTTGGCAGCATATCTCTAAAGTCCGCCATTATAGAAAGCTCGCCAGAGCTAAGGCTAAGCCCCTCATCTGTTTGAATCAGGGCCAGCCCTCTATCTGCGAGCTTTAAATTATACTGTTCTATTACATCTTTTGATATCAATTCTATTTATCCTCTTTACGAAGAAGATCCATCTTCATGTTGTAGTAATTTGGAGTCATATCCAGATAATGCTTATGAGGATTCTCAAAACGCTGCTCCTCAGGCCATACGCTATCATTAAGCTGTGCCTGAACCCTGGCTCTAATCGCCTGCATATCCTCGTCCTCGCATACAGCCTTACCGTCCCTAATAAGAGGATGCTGCAATGGCTCTGCAGTACAATTTTCAAAGATGTGTGTACTCTTCCATGGCTGCTCTGGGTCTACAAACTTGTAGCCACCCTCCACACTCATATCAATCTTCTCACCCTTGATTGCAAGCAAATCTGCCACTGCTCTTCCACTTGCATCCTTGATACGGTACACATCCTTAAGGCCTGGATTTGTAATTTTCTCTACTGTTTCAGAAATCTTAATCTTAGGGATAATCTCACCAGTCTTAGGGTTTGTAACAGCGCAAAGCTTGTAAACTGCACCAAATACAGGCTCCGACTTGGC
Organism: Pseudobutyrivibrio sp.; assembly: GCF_017471675.1. Classification (GTDB taxonomy): domain Bacteria; phylum Bacillota; class Clostridia; order Lachnospirales; family Lachnospiraceae; genus Pseudobutyrivibrio. Next base: position 9,637 of record NZ_JAFUSK010000077.1, on the reverse strand, counting down.
AGTGATAAGTCTCTCACCAACACCAAATGAATCTACCTGACCACCCTGCTGAAGGATAGATGTGATAGTATACTCGTCCAGTGAATTGCTAACGATAATCTTAGCCTTTTCAAAGCCTGCATCATCTAGCATCTTTCTGGCCTTCTTGGTAAGGTATGCAAGGTCACCTGAATCAATACGGATACCAAAGCTCCTAGATTCGATGCCGGCATCCTTCATCTCCTGAAATACCTTAATAGCATTAGGCACGCCAGACTTAAGTACATTATATGTATCAACAAGAAGAATGCAGTTATTAGGGTAGCTCTTTGCAAAGCTTCTAAAAGCTGCAAGCTCCGATGTACGATAATCATTATCATCAGATGTGAAATACATTACGTAGCTGTGAGCCATTGTGCCACCAATAGGGATATCAAAATACTGGCCTGCAGAAACAGTAGCTGTACCGCTGGCACCTCCGATATAGGCAGCTCTTGCGCCGTAAATAGCAGCATCGTTATTATGGGCACGTCTTGCACCGAAATCCGAAACAGCCCTGCCTGCTGCTGCACGGACGATTCTGCTAGCCTTAGTAGCTATAAGAGACTGATGATTTACCTGAGCTAATAGCTCTGTCTCCACCAGCTGAGCCTCGATAATTGGGGCTGTAACAGTAATGATTGGCTCATTAGGATACATGATAGTACCCTCTTTAAATGCATCCACATCACCTGTAAACTTGAAATCCTTAAGGTAGGCAAGGAAATCCTCGGTAAAATGTCCAACACTTCTCAGATACTCAATATCCTCATCTGTAAAATGCATATTCAAAAGATAATCCTTTACCTGCTGCAAGCCTGCAAATATAGCAAAACCGCCGCCATCTGGATTCACTCTATAAAACACATCAAAGCTAACCCTAGTATTATTATCAATTGTAGGGTCGTTAAAATAAGCATTAGCCATTGTAAGCTCATACTCATCCATCATCATCGTAAGGTTACGTGCCTTATCCTGTGTCTGCTTCATACTCTACCTTCTTTCTTTACTCTCCAGGTGCACTATTAATTACTTTGCCTGTATTCCACAGCATTGCTGACTTTTCTGCCGCTGTAAGCTTTCCTGATTCGTCCTTATAGCCTACAGTTCCTGTATAACTGCCGCAATCCAAGCAAGCCACATAATATCCCATATCCTCTTCCTCTAGTATTCCTGCGCCACCGCAAATTGGGCAATCATGTAATTCGATTTTTTCTGTAATGTCCATTTTATAAACTCCTTACACAAATAGAGGTGTAGCATCTGCTACACCTCTGCTACTTCACTGTTCTATTGTACACGATTTCTTACTTCAATGCCATCTCTTCCATTTCTCTTGCAATTTTATTAATAACTGCAAGAGTATCATTCATGTTTGTAAGGGCATCCATAGCATCATCACTTACAGAGCCAACAGTATCTGTTGCTGCTGCAACCTGCTGACTGGTTGCAGATAGATTAGTGATGTTATCCATAATCTGAGTATTTGCTGCGATAACCTCATCTACGGAAGACTTAACCTGAACAACGCCTTCTCTCAGCTCATCTGTACCTTCCTTGATTGTATCAAGCTTGGTTCCTGTCTCAGAAATAAGCTCGTTTTGCTTGTTAGCATATTCTGCTGATTTAGACATGGCAGAAGCTGCTGAACGGGCATCTGATGTAAGACGCTCAATAATCTTTGCAATCTCTTCTGTAGCCTCTCTGGTGCTTTCAGAAAGTGCTCTGATTTCGTCTGCAACAACGGCAAAGCCTTTACCTGCCTCACCAGCTCTTGCAGCCTCAATAGATGCATTAAGCGCAAGCAGATTTGTCTGGCTGGAAATTCCAAGGATTGTTTCGGTAATACCCTGAATATCCTGAATACTTTCGTTAAGTGCCTGTGTTGTTTCACTGGTTTCGATATTTATGTTTGCAACCTTCTCAGCCTGACTCTTAAGCTGATTGATAAGGTCTACGCCTTCGTTTACAGATTCCTCTACACGCATTGAAACATCATCAATGTTGTTTGCTTCTGTACCAACAGTCTGAATACTTTCTTGGATGACCGCTGTCTTGCTAGTCTGATTTTCTACAGCCTCAGCTGTGTTTCTTGTACCTTCAACAATATCAGCAACTGATGAATGTACTGTCTCCATAGACTCATTAAGTCTGTTAGAAACATCGTTAGCTTCTTCAAATTTCTGGTTCAACTGGTCAGCCAAATCCACAATTGCCTCTGATGTTTCCTTCAAATCTGCTGCATGATCCTTGATAGTATCAAGTGCCTCTGTTGTCTGATTACGTTGCTGCTTACATACAACTACGGCTATAGTGCAGGCTATGATACTAAATCCAAGCTCTGTTATCAAATCACGACCAGTAAGTCGACCTCTGTTAATCTCTATGAAACCAGATGTAATAAGACACACATTTGCGATAATACATCCAATCCTAACTGTAGAAGCCTCACCATAAATCATTACAATAAGGATGATAGTATACATGAACAAATACATATGATTATCACTAGGCACATAGATGTTCATAAGGAACATGGCAACCATAGATAATGTGATGCAGAATTTGTATTTATACTGTTCGCCAAAACTCATGTAGCATACCTGGAATAATATAATATCTAATACTGCTGTAACTAAACGAACCACGTCAAGGGGATTTACCCCGTCCATAATAAGTGACCTGACCGCAAAAAATACAAGTGCGATACATGTTATAGTCCCACAGTACCTTGCAAGTCTGTTTTTTTCCAGCATCTGCTTGGTTTTAATATCAATCTTCTCAGCTTCTTCGTTCATATTAATGTCCTCCATTAATACATTGGTTACAATTCACATTCCCCCACGTATCATACTAAGTATAACAACATTTTTTTGAAAATAATGTGAATTTTATAGAATCTTCACAAAACTTTCATAACACCCATTTTTACCCAGGATTGAAAAAGTGAAGAGGCCACGACAGATTAACCGCCGTGGCCCCCTCTATATATGATTGTAGCGCTACTACACTTATTGATTATCAGATTCAATCTTGAACTTAGAAAGTTCATCATTGATAGCAAGCGCTGAATCTGAAACAGAATTTGCTACATCCTCTACGCCCTGACTTTCTGTTGCAATCTGGTTAGCACTTTCTGTAAGTGTATAATATCACCGATTCCTCGTTTGCATACTCGTAAATTTGAGTTCATCATAGTCCAAAATTGTTATATTTTTGTTAATTTATATCGTTTTTTAATTTTTTCACTATTTCTTCATAATTGTCTTTAATGTGAGGTCTTATGCAATTAACACAAGACTTTACACCTTTGTCTGTGTAATAAAAATTTCCTCCACAGTCTTTACCCAAATGATAAAGTGGGCAATAACAAAAGAGACAGTTAAACTCTTCTGGTTTATCTGTCTCATGGCAAGGAAAATATTCACATTCTTTGTTCTGAAAAAACTTGTAATGCTCCATATTACGGATTAGCCTACCTTTAGTTTGAACTTTTGTAAATCGTGTTCGTTATCTACCTGGGCGAAGGATGCGCCAAGCTTGGTGAACTTACCAACGATATCTTCGTAGCCTCGCTGGATGAACTTGATATCATCAATAGTGGTGATACCATCTGCAGCAAGACCTGCAATGATAAGCGCAGCGCCTGCTCTAAGGTCTGGTGCCTGCACCTGTGCACCTGTGTAGCGCTCTACACCAGTGACGATTGCAACAGTACCCTCAACCTTAATGTTAGCTCCCATTCTGGCAAGCTCATCTACATATTTGAAACGGTTCTCAAAAATCGATTCTGTAACAGTGCTAGTACCATCTGCTATGGCAAGAACTGCTGTGATTTCTGGCTGCATATCAGTAGGGAAGCCAGGATAAGGAAGTGTAGTTACATGTGTATGTGTAAGCTTACGTCCCTTAGCGATTACTCTAACAGCATCATCATATTCTTCAATAACACAGCCTGCTTCAACAAGCTTAGCTGATGTAGCCTCCAAATGCTTAGGAATAACATTCTTAATAAGAACATCGCCGTGTGTTGCCGCAGCTGCACACATATAAGTACCAGCTTCAATCTGATCTGGAATAACTGCGTAAGTAGTACCGTGAAGCTTAGAAACACCAACAATACGAATAACATCTGTACCAGCACCACGGATATTAGCACCCATACTGTTTAAAAAAGATGCAACATCTACCACGTGTGGCTCCTTAGCAGCATTTTCGATAGTAGTCTTACCCTCTGCAAGTACAGCAGCAAGCATAATATTGATAGTAGCACCAACAGATACCTTATCAAGATAAATATGACTACCTACAAGCTTATCTGCCCTGGCAGACCAAAGACCATATGATACATCTACATTAGCACCAAGAGCCTTAAGTCCCTTTACGTGTAAATCGATTGGACGTGAACCAATAAGGCAACCACCTGGAAGCGCTACCTCTGCACTCTTATATTTTCCAAGAAGTGCACCCATTAAATAATAGGAAGCACGAATCTTCTTGATGTACTCATAGTCTACAGAAAGTCTATTTATACTAGCGCCGTTAATCTCTACTGTGTGGTCATCCACACGGTTAATCTTAGCCCCAATATCTTCGATAGCCCCAATCAAGACATTAATATCTTTAACATTTGGCAAATTTTCAATTGTAACAGTCTCGTCTGCCATAATGGCACCAGCTAAAATACCTAGCGCTGCATTTTTGGCACCGCTAATCTCTACCTCTCCAGAAAGCGCAGTACCACCTTTAATAACATACTGTTCCATTTTATCTCCTATAATCTCTAACTTAAGAAACGAGTCATTAAAAAGGAATCGGCTAAGCTGATTCCTCTTTAGACTGACTCTGATATAATTTAGCATAAAAGCCGTTTTTCTGCAACAATTCTGAATGACTTCCTTGCTCCACTATACTTCCGTCTTTTACAAATAGAATCACATCTGCTTCTCTAATTGTTGACAATCTATGGGCTACAATGAATGTAGTTCTGCCCTTCATCATCTTATTAAATGCTGATTGTATTTTCTGCTCGGTACGAGTATCAATTGAACTTGTAGCTTCGTCAAGTATTAACATTGGTGGAATATTAAGCATAACACGTGTTATACACAAAAGCTGCATCTGCCCTTGGGACAAAGCTCCCCCTTCTGACGAAAGGATTGTATCATAGCCGTAAGGCATTCTTTTTATAAAGCTATGTGCATATGTGGCCTTGGCTGCCTCTATTATTTCTTCATCTGTGGCATCAGGATTTGCCATTCTAAGATTTTCCTTTACGCTGGCATTCTTAAGCCATGTCTCCTGAAGAACCATACCAAAGCTTTGACGCAAATCGTTAATTGGAATATCTCTGATATCCACCCCGTCTATAAGGATTTGACCATTATCAATATCATAAAATCTCATAAGAAGATTAATGATTGTACTTTTTCCTGCACCTGTTGGTCCTACTATGGCGATGCGCTGACCACTCTTAACAGATAGATTCAGATGTTCAATAAGCTTCTTGCTCTTATCATAAGAGAAGAACACATCCTTAAACTCTATCTCTCCTCTAATATCATTTATAGCTTTTTCGCCTTCATCTACCTCAACCTCAGCGTCTATCATTTCAAATAATCTGGCTGCACATGCCAATGCGTTTTGGAATTCTGTAATAACTCCTGATATCTCGTTAAATGGCTTAGCGTATGTGCTGGCATAAGAAAGGAAGCTGGTAAGCCCTCCTACTGTAATGCCGCCACCTATTGCAAGAATTGCACCAAACACGCCAACAGCAGCATAGATAATGTTATTTATAAGCCTTGTACTAGGATTAACTGTTGATGAATAAAATGTTGCTTTCATAGAAGCATCTCGAAGACTATTATTCATCTTGTCAAACTTCTCTATAGCCGTAGCTTCGTAATCCATGTTTCTTACAATGTTTTTGCCAGTAATCATCTCTTCTATATAAGAAGTTTCTGTTCCTCTAAGCTTGGCCTGCTCTCCGAAAAACTTGTAAGTCTTTTCCGAGATAAACTTGGCAAGCAATAAAGATGCAGGTGTTGCAATAATTACTATCAGCGCAATCTTCACTGAAATCATCAGCATAAAATAGATTGTACCAAGTATTGTAAGCACTCCTGTAAAAAACTGGGTAAAGCCCATGAGTAGTCCATCTGCAAATGTATCTGCATCAGAAACGATTCGGCTTACATAATCTCCATGTGGGTGTGAATCTATCTGAGATAGCTTCATGTGCTGTAGCTTTCTAAAAGCCCTATCGCGAAGGCTCTTAGTTACGTTGTAGGTGATTGAATTATTCACCCTGTTCATAATCCACTGTGTGAAGAATGTAGCGGCTACTGTAACGGCCATCTGTTGTAACACAGCTATAAGCTTATCATAATCAATCTCACCCTTTGCCACTATACAGTCCACCGCCCTACCGGTAAGGATAGGAATTCTAAGTGTTAGGTAAACTGTAGCAAGAGCACATATTAAAGAGATAATTATTTGAAAACTGTAGGTTTTCAATTCTATTAAAACGCGATTTAATATTTTACCTTGAGACCTATTATTCATTTGCAGCCTCCTCTCTAGGATACTGGCAATAATATATCTCCTGATATGTTTCGCAGTCCTTAATTAGTTTATCATGATTTCCAAGGCCTACACATTTACCATCATCAAGTACCAATATCTGATCAGCCTCAATTACGGATGAAGCTCTTTGGGATACTATGATAAGTGTAGGATGCCAGCTAAGATTCATAAGAGCCTTTTTAAGCTTTGCTTCTGTGGCAAGGTCAAGTGCGCTGGCTGAATCATCTAATAATAAATATTTAGGCTGTCCAATTAGAGCCCTTGCGATTGTTAGCCTCTGTCTTTGGCCTCCAGAGAAGTTAGAGCCTCGTCCCTTCACCTCTGTATCAATGCCACCTTCCTTTGCTTCAACAAAATCTATAGCTTGTGCTATATTAAGTGCTGATTTAATTTCATCATCATCTGGATTAGTTCCAGCCATTTCCATATTACTTCTAACAGTGCCGCTAAATAGATATGCCTTCTGGGGAACTATACCAAAGCATTTAGCTAAATAGCTATCATCAAACTGATTTACATTAGTGCCACCTATTTCGATAGAGCCCTTAGTAACATCATAGGTATGATTAAGGAGCTTAAGCAGTGTGCTCTTACCTGAACCTGTACCACCAATAATGCCTAGTGTAGAACCAGCAGGAATTTCCAAATTAATATCTTCAAGGTCCATATCCGCTGTGCCATTGTAGCTAAAGGATACGTTCTTAATGGAGATTTGCTCAGGCGCATCCGAACCGCATATAATTAAATTATCATTTAATTTAACAAGGCTTCGCTCATCTGACTTCATCTCCATAAGCTCTTGTACTCTATCAGCAGATGGAAATGCCTTCATCAAAAGAACTATAAGATTGGCAAGCTTTATAAGCTCTATAAGTATCTGGCTCATGTAATTAACCAAGGCTACCACGTCACCCTGTAATATAAATCCATTATCAACCCTGTGCATGGCTACATAGATAAGGAATACTATGCCAAGATTTACTACCACGTATGTAACTGGATTTAAAAGGGCTGAAACCTTGCCAGTTCCAATCTGCATCATTGCAAGCTCACCTGTCTTAATCTCAAAGCTTTCCTTTTCTTCATCCACCTGGCAGAATGCTCTAAGCACTCTAGAGCCTTCTAAGTTTTCTGAAACAGCATGCAGTACTTTTTCAAGCTTAGCAGCTATAGCCTTATACCTTGGCAGTGTATAGCGCATAATAAAATACACTATGATAGATAGCAAAGCTACCACCAGCACAAAAACAAATGCTGATTTAACATCTACCACAAACGCCATTACTATAGCACCTGCCACTATAAATGGTGAACGTAAGAATAATCTAAGCACCATATTGATAGCATTTTGAATCTGATTAATATCATTTGTGATTCTAGTGGTAAGAACTTCTTCACCAATACTTTCCTTCACGCCCTGTGACAAAGACATGATTTTGGCAAATAAGTCTCTTCTTATTTCTGCTGCTGTAAACACTGCAACATATGCGCTGAAATACTGGGCTGTGATAGAAAATATAAGGCCCACAACTGCCAGTAATAAAAGAACCCCACTCATCCTTAGGATGTAGTGGGTATCTGAACTGGCAATTCCCTTGTTAATGATTGATGCCATAACAAGTGGTACCAGCAGTTCAAATATCGCCTCTAACATTTTGAAGAGTGGGGCTAAAAATGCCTTAACCTTATATTGTTTAAGATATTTTAAAACAAAACTCATAAATTACTCCGCTTCTGTTTCCTCAGTCGATTCAGTAGCTGTTGTATCTTCCTTAGATTCTTCTGTCTCAGGAGCCTTGAATAAGCTATCGAACTTAACCTTCTCCCAAGCCTTGTCATTTACTTTCCAAGTGATAGCTTCCTTCCATTCGTCTAAAAGCTTATCAAATGCCTCTGACTGAAGTGACTCTCTCTTGCTCTGTGAAGCGTCCTCATCATGATCTGCAGTAAGCTTAATTACATAGAAGCCTACACCATCAACAACAATAACACCTGACTGCTCACCCTCTTTAAGCTTCTCAGCCTCAGAGATTATCGACATATCCATTGTGTTATCTTCTGACTCGCCCTTAAGATAAGAATAATTCTGTGTTGTAAGACCAAGTTCCTCTACCTTTGCATCAAAATCCTCTGATGTAGAAAGCTCCTTAGCCTGAGTCTTTAATTCAGTAATCTCATCATCTGTATACTCTGTTACATTACCTTCTTCGTCCTTCTTACCTGTTGTATCAAAGAGAACATAGGTAAATGTACGCATCCAACAATCCTCATCTTTAATGTCAGCATCAGATGCTTCCTTTGCTGCTGCACTAACTAGAGAATAGTATGTTCTATATTCAAGATATTCCTTAACATATTCCTCTGTGGCACCCATAGCCTCAAGAGATTCCTTGCTATTATCAGAGATGAACTTCTTTGCAGCTTTTGCAATATCGTTCTTCTGATCCTTAGAAAGCTCTATCTTATAATCACCAGCGTGAAGCTTTGTAAGATATTGAGATTCCATCTCCTCAAGGACTCCGTCCTTTGTATCTGCCTCAAGTGTAGAACCACTTCCTGACATATCTGATTTCCACATATCCTCGCCATAGTATGAAAGCAAATACTGATCATACATAGACTGCTGATATCTGGCAGCAAAATTACCATAACCTAAAGAAATAGTATCCTTAGCATCCCCTGTGTTAATTGTTACAAGTGTCTCGTTTGGATTAATCTTACCACAACCAGTCATAAGCATTACTGCTGAAAGTGCAGTAAGACCAGCTGTCTTTACCATTTTTCTATTCATTATAAATTCCTCCTGAGTGTCCCCACCCAAATATATTCAAGCCTTTTTATTATAATTAATCCTCGTGAATTATACAAGTTTAGGCGAAGAATTACAGCGATGCTCTTAACTGCTAACTAAAAAAGGGGCTGTTAAAAAACTCCCCTAAAAGGTAAGGAGTGAAATCTTCGGATTTCACTCCTCTTTTATTAAAAAAATGAGCCACAGACCTATGGCTGTGACCCAAATCCGGTATATAAT
>NZ_JAFUSK010000076.1 GCF_017471675.1 Pseudobutyrivibrio sp. | reverse complement strand
ACTTTCAATGTATTCGTCTAAATCATCGTAGCAAGCTAACATCTCTTTGAACAGCGGGAAGTGCTGCATACCCCCAAAGCCCTGACCATCATTTACTAAATCTGGTCTTTCGAAGCCTATGTAGGCTTGATTTGCACATAGTGGTGAAAAATCCTTTAGGATTTCCACATCTGTATCAAGATATATACCACCATGTTCATATAAAACATCTAATCTGGCATAGTCAGATACAAAGGCCCATTTCTTTTCCTGATAAGCCTTTTCCATGAATGGATGTTTATGAATGTCATAGTTATTTTCGTTCCATTCAATTATCTCAAAATCAGGGCAATACTTTTTCCATGATTCTATACATTTGAGAACCGAATCTGGTTTCTCACCGTTTCCGAACCAAAAATAATGAAATTTTTTAGGTATCAATTCATTAGCTGTTTTTTCCATTTTGTTGCCTTAAAATCAAATAAAATCTATAATCAAAATATGAATAATTCAATCACAACAATAATCCCATTTTTTAATAGTGAGCACTGTCTTGGTGCAATGCTTGATAGCATTCTTGCTGGGGATGTGGTGCCAAATGAAATACTTCTCATTGATGATGGTTCCACTGATAACTCAGCCACCATTGCTAAAAATTATGAAAGCAAGCATCCTAACGTTCACTATCTAAGTCAAGAGCATGCAGGCGTAAGCGCCGCAAGAAATCTTGGTATTCGGCAAGCCACTGGTAAATGGATATCATTTTTAGACGCAGATGATTACGTGGAACCTAATATGTACAAAGCCATGTTAGATTCTGTGGAAAACACAAACCTTTCAGGCTGCGTCTGTGGATATTTCACCGAAAAGGATGGCATCACTACTGCATACACTGCAGATTTCCCTGCAACTATTACTGGCGAACAATTGCTTGAAGCGATGTTTTTAAACGACAATGTCAGAGGATTTTTATTCACCCGTCTTTTCAGTGCCCAGCTTGTTAAGCAAAATCTGTTTGATACTGATATCAGCATGTGCGAGGATCTTTTGTTTCAGTCCAAGCTGTTATGCAATCATTTATCTGATGAATTTGGCTATGTTAACAAGCCTTTTTATCATTACATTCAAAACTCTGCTTCTGCCACAAACAGTGCCAATTATTTTAATGATGGCGTGTTTAAATATAAACCAGCTTTTACACAGATTTTTGATGTAGTTAACAAGGATTATGTATGGGCAAGCTATAATTCTATTATAGAATATAGCATGTATACGTTATTGCAGGCCTATAAAAAGGGCAATCATGCCGTAAAGGAGCAAATCCGTTTACTACAAATAGAATTAAAAGCGACTCCATGTCAGCACAAAAGCAAGCATAGAATCGCTTATGAATATGCACCAATTTTATTTAGCCTTTTATCTAAATAGGCTTAGCCTTTAAGAATCTGGTATATTGCTCTAAAGAAGTAGAATACTTCGAATATGCCAGTTCTGAGGCATACATATCTTAATGTACTAATTTTTTTCCCCTTATATATTTCTTTGAGCATTCGCTGAAATTCACAACTTCTAATTTCACATCTTAACTTTTTCTTTAGGTAGTCGTATTCTCTACATCTACAATGCTCCTGGTATATAGCTGTTAGTCTGCTGACCCAATCGTAAATGTATATACCTTTTAATACAAGGATGTTATCTTCTGTTGCCCCTTCTTGAGCCGACTCCCAATTAATATATCTTCTATATATATATTTTGTATCCTCCAAATCATTATTATGATAGGAAATGGATAAGCTATTGTTAGTGCGTTTTACGTAGTGATATAAAGGCGAATTTATAAATCCTATGCTACCTTCTCTATCCTCTATGTAATCTAAATTAAATTTTAAATCCTCACCAATGTGAATATTTTTATCAAATCTTATGTGGTGTTCTTTAATGTAATCTAAATCATAGCATTTGTTTGTAACGAAATTAAACAGCTTTAACCATGATAGCATGGCAGCAGAGTTGCGAGATAACAGGTATTCTTCACCTTTGACGTAGCCTCTGGCAACCTCTAATACGGCCACCTTGTCACCTACATGCTTATTATAATAATTATCAAAATACATTCCTGTAGATAAAATAGAAATCCTCTTATCTTTCCACCTATCAAGTGCTCTAATATATTCTTCAATAATTGTTTTTTCAGGATAATCATCAGCATCAAAGAAAACAATGTATCTTCCTTTGGCCGCATTAATGCCCTCATTTCTAGCAGTAGATACTCCATTATTTGTTCTTGAAAGTATGCGTACTCTGGCATCTTTGCTTGCCATCTCTCTGCAAATCTGCAGCGTCGAATCTTCAGAGCCATCATCTACTATTATCACTTCAATATTTCTGTATGTTTGATTAATAGTAGCATGTACACAATCTTGTATGTAGTTTTCAGCATTAAAAGCAGGTATTACTACCGAAACTAATACGTTTTCCATTTTAGTACTGGTAATATCTCCACAACCATAAAGCAAACTTTCTCTTAAGGCTACAACAATCAGGTAAGCCTCTTTCAGCAATTGCGTTTCTATACAACGCTGTTATTTTTATTTGAGTTTCTTTTCCTGTTTCTCTATATACATATTTTAAATAGTCTAATAAAGTAAGAAGGCTGTGTTCAATTAACTCCTTTTCATTATTATCTTCGAAATAAAGAATTCTTTTTTCTATGGCATTTAAATAGTCTTTATATCTCAATTCTTGTTTTAAATGTACTAAACTACCATCTCTCTGATAATAATCATATAGGCAATCTGGTATAAATGAGACTATTTTAGCCATATATAATGGTTTATATATAACATCTTCATCCTCATGAAGTATACCTACAGTAAATCTAAGATCCTGCCACAAGCTTGCCTTGTATAATTTATTCCAAGCTACTGTACAGATATTGTTGGTTCGCATCATCTGGATGACACTATCTGTACCACTCCATACTCCTGGTTTGTCAGAAGTGAAACGATTATTGAGAGAGCTGTTATCATATACATTTTGGATGCCACAAGCCACTATGTCTGCATTCCATCTATGCATATTATTAAGCATTAATTCAAATGCATTTTCTTCCAGATAATCATCACTATCAAGGAAGAATATGTATGAACCTGTAGCGTTATCAAGTCCTGTGTTTCTAGCACCTGACAACCCCTGATTCGCCTGATGAACGACTTTTATCCTGGCATCCTTCTTAGCATATGTATCACATAAATGCCCAGAATTATCTTTAGAACCATCATCTACCAATATTATTTCTAAATCAGAATAGGTCTGGTTAACTAAAGAATCCACACATCTGCCTAAATACTGTTCCACATTGTATACAGGAACTATTACAGATATTGTTTCTTTATTACCAGAATTTTCTCCTCTGTTATTTAAAATCTCCACTAGTTTATGATAATAGCCATTGATGTCAAATGCCACATTTTTTCTTGCCAGATTTTGTCCGTTTTTGCCAAGTTTCAGTCTATATTCTTTATTGCTGGACATTTCTATTATTGCAGCTGATAAACTGTTTATAAAATCAACATCTTTGTCTACGATTACGGCCCCATCTCCAACTACTTCTGGCAACGCACCCGAATTCGTTGTAATAAGTGGAATGCCCTTAGCAATAGTTTCTAGAGCTACCAATCCAAAAGGCTCCTCAGAAATAGTTGGCATAACTACTACATCATATTCGTTGTATAAATCTGCCATTTCCTGAGTAGTGACCTTGTTTCTGCAATGGATGCTTGATGCATTTTTTGCAGCCTGATTCTTAACCTGCTTTTCATAGCCTTCATCCAGCCCTGAAAAGCCTACTATATCTAAGGAAATAGAGGTATCGTTTGCAGCCAAAGATTTATTGAATGCTTTGGCAAGCTCTAATACACCTTTATCTGGTATTACCCTCCCAGCATACAAAAACTTAACCTTATCTGTAGGCTGTTTTGTAGTTGTAGAATAATTATCAAAATCTACGCCGTTATACAATATATGACAAACTGCTTTTGGAGCATGTTTTAATATTTGGCTGGCAATATATTTGCTTACACACAAAAACTGAGTTCCTGCAGCTGTAAGATATCTAATCTCTTCTGGAGACCTATATATATCAACATCATTATGCATGTGAAAATAAACAGGGAAATCTCTGTCCTGCCCTAATGCCTTTATTAATTCACAGGCTGTAGACATTTGATTTTCAACTATCACTGCATAATAACCATCATTGTCGCTTTTTAATCTATCTGTGAAATTTTTAATAATTGTTTTATCTAGGAATCTTTTAGCACTGAAATCATTAAGAAAATGCCTATACATACTATCCATAATTCCATCACATGAAGTAAGAAAACGATTAGCAGAAACAGGAATTATGTGAGTGTTATTGTATAGGCTTTGGTCATACGACTCATTTTCAATCGTATATAAATCAATCAAAAAATCCTTTGATATTTCATTTTGATTTAATATTGTTGTGACTAATTCTTCAACGGCCCCGCCCATAAGGGCTGGAACCGGAAGAATACACGGAGCAATAATAGCAATTTTTCTCATAATCTCTTTATAATGTGTTTAAAGCACCAGAATATAGCTTAATAGTACGTGCCACCACATCGTCCCAATTATATCTTTTAAGTACATAATCAGCAGCCTGATTCTTAAATTCATGAACCTCATGTTTATCATCAAGCAACTGTGTAAGTTTTTCTTTTAAATCCTCGACATCCCCTTGCTTAAATGTGATTCCCTTGTCTCTAACCACACCAGCTGTTTCATTAATATCACTTACCAGGCAGCAATTACCATAGCTCATTGCCTCTAACAGTGATATTGGCATTCCTTCCACATCGCTTGGAAGAACATAAAGATAAGCGTTTGAATATAGTTCCTCGAGGACCTTGCCCTGCTGGAAGCCCAATAACATAATTCTATCGTCTTCTCTAGCGGCACGTTTTATCTTAGAAACATAGTCATCACTATGACTAGTTCCACCAACTATAACCAGCTTCTTATCTGTGTGAATTTGTTTGTAAGCCTTGATCAGATAATGTAATCCCTTTTCCGGAACTATTCTGGCAAGGAATAAAATATATTCATCCTTTTCAAGACCAAACTTTTCAGTAATAATATTCGCATCAAGAATTTCTGGCTTTGCAACACCATTTGGAATAAGAGTTGCTTCGCGTCCGTAAGTATCTTTAAAATACTGCTTATTACCTTCTGAAAGAACAATAAGCTCGTCAGCATATTTCGCTGCACATTTTTCTCCGAACTCAAGATACTTTGTAGCAAATCCACCCCATTTAGCTCTTTGGCTATCAATTCCGTGGATAGTAGCTACTGTATGAATTCCTAACAAATGAGGAAGCCAAAGCATCGCGCATGAACCTGACGCATGGTAATGAATTACATCATAATGATGAAAAACTGCGTGCAATGTAGCAAGTATTGAATATACAGTTGCATTTAAGCTTTTCTTTGCAGATGTAGGTATCGTGATGATATGAACACCACGATACATTTTTCCGATTTTCACATCATTTTCTGCACCTGAAACATGATGACCAGCCCTGTTATAAACATATACATCATGTCCCTCTTGAACCATTTTTGTTGCAAGTTCTTCTACAACAATTTCTACGCCACCTTCTCTTGAAGGAATTCTTTTATGGCCTATCATAGCGATTTTCATATATTTGCTCCCTAAAAATGACTATCTCTTTTTTACATAAACTACAACTACAAATACAACAGCAAGACCAGCCAATGCTGCTACAACGCGGCCTACCCATGTAAGAATTTTACTTGGAACTGCAGTTAAAGCACCTTCACTTTCCTTGGTAACAGTCACGCTATAGTTTCCCAAATCTGTCTCAACAGTTTCTCCATCAACATCTGTATAGCTAAGCTTTACATTTATTTCCTGGTTACCAGCCTTTGTAAAAGTAACATAATAGTCGTGTGAATAACTCTTACCAGCATAAATAGTATCTATCTTAATTTTCTTACTTTTTGAAGAAACATTACCTTCTATAGTAAGAACTGCATCTGTAATATTTTTATTGCTAAGATTTACATAATTAAAGCTAAGTAATGACTTACCATTTACAATAGCATGTGTAGTAACATCAATAGACTTTACGCCAATTGTATTTCCACCCGATGTAGGAATAACAATTGTTGCCATATTATTCATTCTGTTTCCAGAAGACTCATAATCAAACTGGCAAGTTAAATCAGCCATATCGCCAGTAAATTGCTCGCTAATGCTAACTGGAACAGAAACAACTTCTGAAGCACCTGCTCCAATAGAACCTACATAAATCTGGTTAGAGTTACCATAAACTGGATAAATCATTCCAGAATTGCTTGTTAATGTCATCATTACACTAGTAGCAGCAGCACTTCTGCTAGTATTATGTAATGTAAGATTAATAGTAATTTCTTTTCCTGCCTCAAGGATACCACCTTCGATAGTGTAATCCTCAATTTCTACTATAGCTACCGCAGAACCTGAAACTGTAGGTGCTGTTACTGGAGCAGCTTCTTCTACAGCCTCAGCTGCAGGTTCCTCTACCTCTGTTGCATTTGCTACTGTAAATAAATTAAAAAATGAACAAACTACTGTTAAGAGGCAAACAACGGTTAATCTTTTAAATGTATTTTTCTTTGTCATCGTATTTCTCCTCTTATTATCTTTTTCCTGAATTCTTTTTTGCATAACGTTCTTTTTCGAAATAATCGTAATCCGCATGGGATGAAATGTACTGTTCCATATCAACCTTGTTTACAATTGTTCCAATAAGGTTTACACCAGCTTCTTTTAAAGTATTAGCTGCTGTAATAAGACCATTTTTAGTAGTTGAATTAATAGCTGAAACTAGGATAGTAGCATCTGCATTAACAGCCATAACCTTAGCATCCATAGCAGCATTTACCGCTGGCATATCATATATAATAAAATCAAAGGTGTTTTCAAGTTCAGAACGCACTGTATTCATTTTGTTAGAGCATAATAATCTAACTGGATTATCAATAAGCTCTCCACATGGGATATAGGATAAATTCTCTGTAGTAGTTTCTGTTATAACTTTATCAAGTCCGATTCTATCCATAAGATAATCTGAAAGACCTTCTGTAGTATTTTCATTAAGTCTCTTATAACGATTCTTCTTACGCATATCACCATCTATAAGAACTGTCTTGTATCCTGAACTAGCAAGAGCTGCTGCAAGATTGATTGCAACTGTTGTAGTACCGTCACCGGCTTCACAACCACATAAAACAAATGTCTTATAACCTTTTTGTTTCATCAAAATATGTATATTCATAACTGACTGATCAAAAGCATCATTCAGTACATAGTTATCATTTCTATATATATCTAACTTTTTCAAAACAAACCCTCCTATTCCTTATAATCAGGTATGATTCCGATAACTGGAATACTTTCTCTGATAGATGCCTCTCTGATAGTTCTAACTTTTCTATCAAAGATTTCACAAATAACTACTAATAAACAAGCAAGTACAAAACCAACTGCTGTAACCATAATTCTGTCCTTCCATGCTTCAACAGTTGCATTGGTAGATTTAACATATGTGTATGCATTATCCAATGTCTTTACAGAATCTGAATTTAAAATGCTATTCATTTCAATAGCATAAGACTGTGCCATCGCATCTGCCATTTCCATAGCAAGCGCTGGTTCTGTAGAAGTAGCTGTAAATGTAATGATTGTAGCAGAGCTATTCATAAAGCTTGAAATAGATGAAGATGTTTTACTTGTAGTAGCAGACGAATTTACAAAAGTAGCTTCTTGTACATCTGTCGCTGTAATATCACTTCTTCCTATAATAAGAGCTGCACGCTGACTAACCTTATAAGACTTAGCAACATCAAGATAAGCATTCATAGCTGTAACTGCATTTGAAGCATCTACGTATGAACCATCTGCTGCAGCATATACTGTAGCTACAGCTGTGTATTGATCCTCACCAACATTGAGTGTTAATCCAATTCCAACAGCAAGGAATAAAACTGTAATCAAAGCAATAACCTTACGTTTCTTTAATAATGCACCTAGGCATCTACCCACATCAATTTCTAACTCGTTTTTATACATTTTAAAAATATCCTTCCTTTTCTTTCTATGTGTATTCACACTTTTCACATTGTAGATGATTATAACATCAAAATCCAATATTTGTATACTGATAAAACCTCGATAAACTACTACAAATTTTTTTATTTTTTGTTGATTTTCACAAAAAAAACACAAAGTTTGTCTTGATTAAATTATAGTACAATATACTCACTATATATATTGCGTAACTTTTATCTATTTTGTAAAATAATTTTACTGTAAAAAATATGTCGGGAGTGTTACATGAATAAACATGCATATTTAATAATTGCCCATAATAATTGGGAGCAATTACATTTTCTTATAGATGTCCTTGATGACCCAAGAAATGATTTTTTTATTCTTATCGATTCAAAAGCCTCAGACTTCAATCAAGCCCGCTTTTTATCCGAACGTAAATATAAAAATCTTTATTTTGTCGAACCCATAAATATTATTTGGGGAGATTACACACAGATTGTGGCAGAGTTTTCCTTATTGAAGGCTGCCACCTCTTCCTATATGTATAGCTACTATCATCTTATATCTGGCTCTGATATGCCTTTAAAGAGCCAAGACTATATTCATAATTTTTTCATTAAAAATGATGGATATGAATTCGTCGATTTTGATTCTTTTGATGACATTTCACTGGCTTCAGCGCGAACCAGATATTACTATTTCCTACAAAAACAAACGGGGCGAAAAAGAATATCCGTAACCAAAATTCTGCAAAAAACACTTATTTTAATCCAACAATTAATACACATTAATCGCTCTAAATCAATCGAAAGCTTTTTAGGTAAAGGTTCAAACTGGTTTAGTATTACTGATAATTTTGCAAGATACATTGTTAATAATGAAAATTTTATTAATAAATATTTCACTAGAACCTTTTGTTGTGACGAGGTATTCATTCAAACATTACTAAAGAAATCACCATATAAAAATAATTGGTATGGCTTTACAAATGATACTATTCAATATCAAAATCTCCGATATAATGATTGGAATCGAGGGAAGCCATACACATTTAGAAAAGACGAATTCTTTTCACTTACCAAAAGTCCTTATTTATTTGCTAGGAAATTTTCAAATGATATAATTTCCGATGATATTTTGCAACATTTTACTCAAAAAACACCTAGTAACCATTGAGGTTTCTAGCGATTGCTACAAATTAATACTCATAAATTAATTATTTGTTGATTTTTTTATGTTTCTCCTTGAATATATATATATATAAGTTTATTGTTAGTAGTTTTTATTACGTAAATATTGCAATTGGGCACAATTGTTACTTTTTTTCTATTTTAGCAAAGACCATTTGCTTTTATTGCAATAATTTCGTAATATATTGATAAAATAATTTTATATTGACAACAAGGAGGGCTCATGCATGAATAATTATTTTAAGCACAAGGAACTATATACATTTATCTTATTAACAATCATTTTATTATTATATAATCCTTTTAATCATAAAGACGTTGATGATAATATATCCGTAACACATTCTGAATATGATAATCGGATTAATTTTACAAGCAATATTGCTCAAATAAATTCCCTAGATGAATTACGTTATGCAAATGTAAACACAGGCGTTTCAGTTCAAACCAGTGGATATTATAATTACGGGGACGGTGGTGCTGCAACATACCTAATTACAGATTCTGCACCTTCTTCCCCAGACGATATATTCGTTATTAAATTGAAAAACGGTAAATACGCCAACCTTCTATATGATAGTAATACTATTTTAAATGTTGCTTGTGCTGGCATTTTTCCTGGAGCAGAAATCTCTGATAAACTTAACCAGCTTATAGAACTCTCTTCACGTAACAAAATTTATGGTATTCAATTTAACACTGGAACATATCTAATTGATAAACCTATAAAGCTTAAAACCTTAAACTATTATGGCCAAGCTAACGCTGTTCTATCTGTTACTGAAACTTTTTCACCATCGGGGGATTGGGTTTTTTCAAATATTCATAGTCCTAGTATTTCATTAACACTAAATAACATTAATTTTGAATATAATACTTCTGCAAATCATCCTCTTTCCTCTGCAGAATCTACTCTTTTTCAATTAACCGATGTAACAAGCTGTACTATGAAACATTGTTCTTTTATTGCTAGAAACAGAGATGCTGCGACTACTAATATTCCCGTTAATCTGCTTTGGTTTAAGCACTGCAATGTCATGGACAATATAAACATATACAAATGTACCTTCGACAATGAAACTGGTTCTGGCAACAACAACCAAAATCTTAGAGGTGGATGTCTATGGTTTAATGGGCCATCTGGAACCACGTCTAAAAAATTTTCAAATATAAATGTTATAGGTTCTACTTTCACTCACACTACAAAAGATGAATGTATTGGTTTATGGAACGGTAATTTTAACACTATTAATATTTCAGACTGTATTTTTAATATTAATGAACATTATAATGAAAATGTAATCTCCCTATCAAAAGGCGAATTTCATGGACTAGGCATAAACACTTGTAAGTTTTACATTAATAGTATGAGTAATAAGGTAATCAAAATTACTCAGTTAACTCATACATCTGATATTAGATTAGCATCATCATACTTTAAACTATACGGATGGAATTCCGACCCATATACTAATACCTACGCAATTATATTCCTATATGAAAATAATACACAATCAAAACATAACATTACCTTAGAAGGAAATGAATTTTATTCTAATAATATTGTCTCGTATAGGGCTCTTGTATGTTGCAAAAATGTTAATACATCAATAGTTAATATCATCAACAATTATATTGATGCAAACTTTCTATTTGGAATAGAGTATCTCGATAATACTACTAACATAATAAGTAATATTAATGGTAACAATATAAAAACATTAGATTACATTGCAACAACCTCTAATGTTAATAATTGTCCGTTCTATGTTTCTGATAATAAGCTAAATAAATCAGTTTCTTTGCTTATAAGAGACAAGAGCATACTAAGTATAAATACTTCTAGCAATACCCTACATTCAAGAAGTTTCACCCCTGAGGTTACTTATAAAAGCAGTTCCATTAAAGCTGGCAGCACAATATATCTGAATAATAAGTAAGTATATAATATAATTGGTAATCGAGTAGGAGGAAATTCTCTCTGATGAGAATTTCCGACCTCTCACACCACCGTGCGTACCGTTCGGTACACGGCGGTTCAATCAACTTAACAAGTAACACACCTTTCGGTGTAATAGTCTAACATTGAGACTAATCCAAATGAGGCCAGTCTCTTATTGTTTATTGCTACATTCACCGCTCCCTTGTTGCAAACATAGGCTATTCTATGACCTGTGTATGCAACTCGTCTTGCAGTATCTCTGTCAATTCCAAGTTTTACAAGGTTCTTTTCACGATTCTGTGGAGTTTTCCAGTGTTTCCAAATGCACATGCGGAGTCTGTATCGGATGTGTTTATCCATCTTCATACATAAAGTTTTCATACTTCCTATCTTGAAGTAGTTAATCCATCCTCTGATGAGCTGATTAAGTTTCTCTACTTTATAGCTGTTGCTAACGCCCCAGCTACGACATGTAAGTTCTTTCATCCTCTTCTTAAACTTCGCTACCGATTTTGCATGTGGTTTTGCCTTGTACTGATGGGCTCTTGAATCAAAGTAGAATCCAAATCCAAGGTATTTTAGTCCACTTGGTTTGTCTACTTTACTCTTGGTCATGTTGACCTTGAGACCTAGTTTCTCCTCAATGAATCGAGAGATATTTCTCATAACTCTATTAGCAGACATTTCACTACCAACCATGATGATACAATCATCTGCGTATCTTACAAAGTTAAGCCCACGCTTTTCCATCTCCTTATCAAGTTCATTCAACATGATATTTGCCAGTAATGGCGAGAGATTTCCTCCTTGTGGTGTTCCCACAATAGAGTCCTCGTACTCATCATCAATCATGATTCCACTGACTAGGTATTTCCTAACGATAGAAATAACATCTCCATCTTTAATAGTTCTACCTATGATGGTCATAAGTTTATCGTGATTTACTGTGTCAAAGAACTTTTCCAAGTCAATATCTACAATCCAATCATTACCGTCATTCATCATGTCGAGCGCTGTTAGGATTGCTTGCTGTGCACATCTATTAGGTCTGAATCCATAACTGTGGTCATGGAATTGTTCCTCATAGATTGGTGTTAAAACCTGTGCTATGGCCTGTTGTATAAATCTGTCTGTTACTGTTGGTACTCCTAGGTTTCTGATGCCACCATCAGGCTTTGGTATCTCCACTCTTCGTACTGGCTGAGGTTTATACTTTCTTGTCCTCAACTGTTCCTTGATGATATCGCCGTTCTTTTCAAGATGTTCCTTGAGTTCTGTGTACTTCATACCGTCCACTCCCTCTGCACCTTTGTTTCGTACGACTTGCAGATATGCTCTGTTGAGATTATCGCTGGATAGTATCTGCTCCATTAGACTACTTGTGTCCATGCGTTCTTTCCTTTCCGCCCCGCTTGATTTGACCACCCTTATCCCGATTGGATACGGCAGATGTTGTCATTTCTGCAACACGAGACATACTCAAACTTATTGATTGTTCGCCCCTTCACTCCATCTCCATTACAGAGATTTCTTCACTACTATGGGCTCGGCTGACTTCTCACAGTTCGTTGTTACTAGGCTAATGGAACCTCTGTGAGACCTCCACGCTTAAGGTGCACGCTCTTTCTCTCCATATATCCGCCACATTTACTCTGCTACTACAAATGTGATAGTTATTAGACTTCGTTGTTTTCGGCCAACTTGTCTCTCGTAGCCTAGCCTTATATGTGATTTCTGTCCGTCGGACCAGAGATTTGCTTACAGCTTCCTTCAGATTCCACCTCACGATGGACACCCTACTACAATGTAATTGTTGGATATATAAAAATATTTATCATTCAGTTTTCCAACCTCATTATTAAGCTAAAATGAGAGGGTAAATGGTTTATCGGGGACACCCTTGGGCTATAACGCCCGTTACGCAAGACTGATATCCATCCTCTCGTTGCAGCGTTCGTTTTTAGCAGGTTGGGCTTCACGCTCGTGTCACTAAGTAGATTGAATCGTAATGAGTTCTGAATGGTTACCATTTACAATTACAACTCACAAAGGAGAATGTATTATGAATTCAGTAGGAATTGATGTTTCTAAAGGAAAAAGTACTGTTGCCATCATGCGTCCTTTCGGCGAAATCGTTGCTTCACCTTTTGAAATCAATCACACAGAAGAAGATTTTGAAAAGCTTGTTTCGCAAATCAAATCTCTTAAAGGCGAGTCTAGAATTGTTATGGAATATACAGGTCGTTACTATGAACCACTTGCTAATTATCTGTATAACTCTGGCCTCTACATTTCAGTTGTTAACGCCATACTTATCCATGATTACGACAACTACAGTATTCGTAGAGTTAAGACTGACAAAAAGGATGCTATAAAAATCGCAAACTACGGATTGAATCGGTGGCTTGATTTACCTGAATATATACCAGAAGAAGAATTACGTCAGGCTCTTAAAATCTACAACCGTCAGTTCACGCAGTACACCAAACTTAAAGTAGCTTTGATAAATAATCTCATAGCTTTATCAGATCAAACATTTCCTGGTATTGATGGATTGTTTGGCAAAACACCACGCAAAGATGGTCACCAAAAATGGATTGACTTTATCAAAGATTATTGGCACAAAGACTGTATAACCACAAAAACAATTAAGTCACTTGAACGTTCGTACCAGAAGTGGTGCTCTAAAAATGGTTATCACTATCAGTCAAACAAAGTTAATGATATTTACCAATTAGCCAATCAAAAAGTTGCAAGCATGCCGGCAAATGCTAATACAAAACTCATAATTACAGAAACTGCCAAAGAACTTATTTCTTTGATTGACGCTTTAGAAAAAATCCGTCAAGAGATGAACCGTATTGCGTCTCAATTACCTGAATATCCTGCAGTCATGTCTCTTCATGGAGTAGGAACAACATTAGGACCACAACTTATTGCTGAGATTGGTGATATCAGAAGATTTCATAGCCGTAAGGCATTAATAGCATATGCCGGTATCGATTCTTCTCCATATCAATCAGGAACCATTGATATAAAGAGTCGTGGTATATCAAAGCGAGGCTCTTCGGCTTTACGTAAGACACTTTTTACAGTTATGGATTGTATCCTTCGACATCAACAAATCGATGATCCAGTCTATCAGTTTTTGGATAAAAAACGAGCTGAAGGAAAGCATTACTATGTCTATATGATTGCAGGCTGTAATAAATTTTTAAGAATCTATTATGCAAGAATAAGTGCTTACTTAAACTCTATTTAAAAACAAATACAAAAATATCAGATTCTCTTTGACTGGCTATTTCAGGCAGTCTATTTCTTATGCTCTAAAATCAAATATACTAACTTTCATATATATCACTTGACAACTCTTAGCAGGTCTTGCTGTTCAGCTATACACTTCCCACTATCTGGGCGTGTTCGGGACTTTCACCCGTTAGAGCGCGCCCATGGCGCGCAAACCAAAAAAAGCAAGTTCCGGATTCACCAGAACTTGCTTTTTTACTACTGTCTAGTTATTATCGCTTTCTGAAAATAAAACATTACTCTTATTTTTTGCTGAAGAATGATAATTAATTGAAGGATTTCCCTGCCCGTCAAAATCATTATTCTGAACTACACAATTCAATGTATTTGTCTCTTTAACTAATACTTCATTTGAGCTAACTATAGTATTATCAAAAATACCCAATTCACCGCCATCACAATTTGATGCGGCAGCAATATATGAAGCATTATCAATACTATTTCCTCTTATTTCTGCATCAATATCTTTAGATTGATTAATATAAATCATTCCATAAACCAAAGGACAAGTAATATCATTATTACTTAATTCGATTTGATTGCTAGTATTATTTTTACAATTTATAAGAGATCTATATTCAGTATCATTGTCTGTACTAATTGTATTATCCTGTACCACCAATGTAGAGTTAGCCTTATCATCGATTAATAGAATAATACTCTGTGTAGTAGAATATGGATTTCCTCCATCTGCATTTAATGATAAATCATTTCCAACTATGTCTATAGTTGAATCCGAAGAAATATCACCTATCTTAATTACAGCATTAGCCTTAGAATAAGAGCTCAAATCATTATCTGCAAACAATACATTGGTGAACTGTCCTCTGTAAAATGTAATAATATTATTAGTATTATGTTCGCTAGATTCTATAGTATTGTTATTTAAGGTTACATTTTTAAACTTTCCACTCCATATACCAATAGCTTCATCATTTGTTGTGTGATTAAAAATACAATTGCTTATTTCTATATCTGAAAACTCATAATTAGTCGTACCAGATGGTCCGCTCATCCACAAACTACCTCCTCGAAGCATTGTATCTGGAGAAGAGCCCACTCCGGTGAGATTTTCAAACACGCAATCAGTTATAGAGATATTATTCATCTTTGGAGTATGCATAAACCATAATAAGTCTATGGCAATGTTAGCTTCAGGTGTATTATTCACAGCTCTAAATGAACAATTATTGATTGTACACGAGCTAATGTTTGTTAACGCCATCAAAACTGATTCACACCTTGATAATGGATGTGTGTTATCTGTTTCATAATCAAAACAAATCGAATCAAAGACAAGGTTCATATCTGTATCAGAACAAACAAATACCGCTGTTCCAGAACTCGAATAATCATGCGCTACACTCAATACGCTTTCACCATTACCATATACTTCCAAGCCATCATACAAATAGATTTTCTTTTCTATATAATAAGTTCCCGAATTAAACTCAATTCCTCTAACTCTTCCTCTACTATAATACATTAATGTATTAAGTTTAGCACCAATATTCTCCTCTGGATAAATACCAGCCGAAGCAACGTTAACTATAGTATCCTCATCAAATACCATTTCAGCGTACAAATGTCCACGAATAGGAATAACGTAAACATTGTCTGTCTTGTATTCAGACTTTTGAACTATTCTGTATGTAGCGCCTCCATTATCATCTTCGTATCGATATCCAGCTGTACTCACAATCCAACCTACTTCCAAGTCGGTTTGTCGCATATCCTCCACCGTTGAAAACTCAAATCCATCATATACATCTCCGCCAGACAGAGGAACACTTGGGTCTACTATCACTGCTGGATTAGAAGGATTATCCCTACTAATATCCAGAATAGCCACCTCTAACAAAATAGCCACTAGCAGCAATACAACAATGCTATTAAAATACTGTTTTTGATTTTTATCCATAAGCACACCCCAATCCTTTCCCGACAAATGTTTTTGTCGTGCTAGTGTTTTTAGTATATAAATAAATTGTGATTAGTTTGTAATTAAACGGTGTAGTATATATTTTCAGAATGTTAAATAAAATATTATGTTTCCTAATGTGTTGATTAAGTTACAAGATATACTCTAATACATACTTTTTGTGAAATAGTGACATGATGCAAATAAAACATTTTATTGTACAAAATCTCCATCAATAAAAAATAGACTGTAACTCAGATTAACAGAACTACAGTCTATTGCGCAATTATGAATTATGTTTTTATATCAAACTGTACTACCATTCATTACTTGTGATACGAAATAGTTCCGCCACCACCAGAAATTACATATGTCTCTCCAACCACTAAATCTCCCATTGAGCTCACCAAAAATAAAGCTAAATTAGCAATCTCTTCTGAAGCTGCACATCTTCCCGCTGGATTTGTTGGATTGTATAAAGACTCGTCCCCTTCTTTTTTCATCATGGGGGTTGCAACAGGACCAGGAGCAATTCCATTACATATAATACCATATGGCAATAATGTATCTGCTAATCCCTTAGTAAATCCATTTACAGCCCACTTAGAAATCTGATATGGCTTCCAAGCTGGTCTTAATGATGATGCTGATGAAATATTTAAAATATGACCCTTGATTCCTTTTTCAATCATATGTTTACTAACAACCTGACTAGTAAAGAATAAGCCCTTTAAATTTGCATCCATCAATGTGTCCCATTGTTCCTCCGTTACATCAAGAAAATCAACTGTACTGATAACACCGGCAGCATTAACAAGAATGTCGATAGATGAATTATCGAACATATTTGCAATCTCTGGAATTCTTGTTCTAATCTGATCGATATTAGAAATATCAAGAGCTGCTCCACGGATGTTTTCACCGCCCATTTTCTTAGCAGATGCTTCAGCCTTTTCCTGACTTCTACCTGTAATCACAACATTACATCCACTATTTCTTAATGTATCAGCAATTGCAAGTCCAATTCCGCCAGTTCCACCAACAATAACAGCATTTTTACCTGCTAAAATCTCATCCTTATCTGTTGGAACTATTACTTTAGTAATCTTTTCTTCTTTTACTGCACTTTAAATCTGCTTAACAAAATACAAAAACTTTGTTTTAACGCCCATTATTCTCTCCTCGATTTTACCGAATTACTCTTTAATGATGTTCTTAATCTTCTTAAGTTTATTTATGTTCTTCTCGCCAAGAATATCCTTTGCAATCTTCTTCTGGTTGTTTGCCTGAAGAATAGAACCCTGCTTCATATTCTTTGCAATGTGAAGAGCATCGCTCTCATCCTTACTGTTAGTGAATACTTCAAATAAAATTGGCTTATCTGTACACTTTGCCTGTGTGAAGTATGCAATACTCTTTTCGAAAGACTCTTTATCACTAGCAGAAATATACTCAAATCCAAGGTTCTCTGCATAATTCTTTACAAGTTTTGGTGACTGGTTACCAAAGTGACCTGCTGCTGCAATGTACTCATCAGTCTCATCACCAAGAGCATATGAACCTGGTGTCCAATAATTCTTAAACTCTGTTCCACGACCATTGTTTACTAAGATAATTCTTAAGTTATTACCAATATGTCTGTTACCGATAGAGTTTAAATCATAGAAGAATGCTAAATCACCAACAACACAGAAGATAAGCTTCTCTGGAGCTACTAAAGATGCTCCAACTGCAGATGAAACGATACCATCGATACCGAAACCACCTGTATTTGAAAATGAAACCATGTTGTTCTTTCCAGCAAAATAGTTCCATGTTCTTAACGAATTAAGAATTGCTAAATGTAACTGTGCATTATCTGGAAGCTTGTCAATTGTCTGGCTTGCAATCCAAAGATTTGAGAATGGCAACTCGGGTAATCTGTTTAATAAGTCATCACATTCCTGCTTGCAGCTCTCGTAATATCCAGAACCAACATTTTTCTTAGGATTCTTTGCATAGTACTCAAAGAATGTCTTCTCATCCATTTCAAAAACATTCTCAAGCTTATGGAAGTAATCTCTAATCATTCCATCAAGATTTACTCTCCATACACGCTTAATATTGAACTTATAATATGCTCCAGATACATCACCGATATGAATTAATAAATCAATCTTTGTATTGTCTGATGTGTAGTTATCTTGGAATAAGATGCTTGGGAAAATTCTATATTTTCCAAAATAGTTACTAGTATGATCCACAAAAACAAGAGCGTTGTTCTTCTCACAGAAGGCATCGATTGCATCCTGTAATCCCTTGTCCATCTTTCTATGGGCTCCAATAAATACAGCTACCTTTTCACCTTCAATAGCTGGCAAAGTATCATTAACAGTATATCTGTTAATAACTCTTTCAGTCTTTAATTCTTTAACTGAGAAGTCATCACTCCACTGTGCAGCGAGGTTAATGTGAGCTGGGCCGCCACCATTTTTCTTTAATGCTAAAATGGCCTGATTAATTCTGATATTGCTACCCCACTCATCGTTATAAGAATTGATAACTGGAATATTTACACTTTCTACAACAATATCCTTTGGAACGGCGCTACGATCAATAGCCTGTGGACTAAGCTGTCCCATATTACCCCACTCCTGAGCAGAAGTAACGGCCAAAATTGGTAACTTTCTATAATATGCCTCTGTAAGACCTGGCATATAATTTCTAGAAGCAGTAGCTCCTGTACAGCTGATTACAACTGGCTCATTTGTCTCCTCTGCAATACCACATGCAAGGTAAGCAGCTGAACGCTCATCTACACATGAATATAACTTAAACCATGGGTCATGCTGAAAACTAGCTACAAGAGATAAGTTTGTACCTCCTGGGCTAGCAACAACATACTTAATACCATGCTGCTTAAGCAAAGAAATTAACATTAACTGGTTTTTTTCGTTTGAATAGTAATTCATTTTTTCCCTCTCTAAACTATAAAACTAACACCCTATTTTGATAAAGACTTTCTTTTTATCATTCCAACAGTCTTAACAATTAATCTTTTGTTAACAACGAAAGCATAAATTGCATACAGAACAAAAGCAATAATATATACCACTAACTTATCTATAAAGTATGTGCTATATCCAATACCCATCATAACTACACCTGAAAGGAAAAGCTTCTTGTTAAGCTTAATGTTAAACTTACGCTTAACATCAATAGTTCTAACTATAAAAAGAATAAGATATGCAAGAACAGTTGAGATAGAAGCTGCATATAATCCGATTTTTGTTATCATAGCAAGGTTTAATGCGATATTACAAATTGCACCAAAAACTGTAGTTCTGGCTATTGTTGCTGTATTCTTAACGGCCACATAATAAGCACTAATCAAACCTACCATTGATGAGAAGAATGCTCCCATAACTAACAATGGAATCTGATAAAACGAATCATGGAACTTCTGGTTTACTAGAATAGAAAAAGCAAATGGCATTACATATATAATACCGTTGGCAGTAGTTATACACAAACCAATAACTTTATTCTGCATGTCTGTATATTCTTCACTAGCACCCTTATCTTTAAGGTATAATGCTACAGATTCTGTCCATGAAAGATTGAAAATATTAAATAGTGTAGTATAAATTCCTGAGAATTTATTAGCTGCAGAGTATATACCGTTAAATCCAACTCCTAAGAATCTTAAGATAATAGTTCTGTCAGATGCATTTAATATCCACCATGAAATAGCATTTGGAACTAATGGTGCTGAGTATCCGACATACTCCTTAATCGAACTCCACTTTACTGCTCTAAATGATAAATACTTTCCAAGATGTATGCTCTTTGCAACAAATACTGCAGCAATTAATTGCGAAATAATCATTGCAGCAATCATTCCGGTAGCACCCATTCTTAACCATAAAATAAATACGATATTTAATGTCACCTGACCAGCCGCTGATATAAAGCTACCAAAGGCATAAACCTTATTAATACCAAAACCTCTAGAAATCTGAAGAAGCATTGTTACAATAAGTGTCGCCCATAAATTAGCCAATAACAGGTAATTATAACCAGTATTAATGAAAAATGATATTACAACAAATACACCACTCAATACAACAGACATCAGTAAAGTGATTGACATGATATCAGATATAATATCGTGTTTCTTTTCATCAGAATCTCTAACATCCAGAAGAAATCTAAAAAGTGACTGCTCCATTTGGAGTGTAAATACAGGTAATAAAAGCTGACCATATGTTACAACCAAGTCAACTACACCATATTCCTGTGTTGTT
Source organism: Pseudobutyrivibrio sp. (assembly GCF_017471675.1). Lineage (GTDB taxonomy): Bacteria > Bacillota > Clostridia > Lachnospirales > Lachnospiraceae > Pseudobutyrivibrio. The sequence goes on along the minus strand of NZ_JAFUSK010000076.1, from coordinate 43,437 downwards.
AATATAGCTGTGTAAAAAGGCATCAGCAAGAAACTAACAAGCTGAGTACACATTTTACCAAATGATATTATCGCTGTATTTTTAATTAATTCTTTACTTTTATTTTTTTTTGCCATAATCTAATCTTTCAATTCTGCCTAAATGTTCTGCTGGAGCATCTTAGCAAGTGCATCCTGTGATTTTTCTTTAATTGCCTCTAGCTTATCATCAATTGTTGTATGATTTACTTCTGACTCTAATGTTGCAGCTAAATCATCTGAAGAAAAATCTTCTTTAATTAAATATTTCTCTGCACCACATACTCTAACAATTGATTCAATCTTTGGTAATCTTGGAACTATAGCGAGCTTTTTAGCATACATCATTCCAAAGATACAACCATGGAATGTTGCTACATAAGCACACTCAGCCTTCTTCATAAGGTATGGGAAATCTAATGCCGATGTAAAAATAGTCATATCTGCAAAGTCTGCATCCAAAGATACAGATACAATCTTTAAATCGTTTTTTTTAGCGTACTCTCTCAACATCTGCTTCTGCTTTGCAGTATACACATAAGAGTAAACTAACATATATCTTTCTGGTAAATCATATTTTTCAGAGGAATGCTTCTCTGTTTTAAAGTTCTTACTTCCATAAAGAATTGTAGGATCACATACGATATTATCCCAAACATTTCCTTTAGACTGCTTTAATACCTCTAAAGTATTCTCATCCCTTGCCAAGCAGTACTCAAATGTACTTAACCACTCAGCTTCATCGCTATCAAGCTGTTCGAATTTCATATCTCCACTACTTATAGCGTATGCATACTTCTGAATGTTTTTCGCCCAGCGGCATGTGTAAAAATCAAAATCTATGTCTTTATTATTCTTATTCCAAATTTCATCACTACCACAGATAATACAATCACAATTAAGAGCTTCCTCTTTTGAAATAACATTTAAAAGCTCCCAATCTTTTACTGATACTGCAAGTCTTTCATTATTAATAGTACAAGCTCTTTTGTACCTCTTATATCTGCTATATTTTCTTGGCAAATTCCAAAATGGAACTTCCTTAACCTTACTATTTGCCAAAGCAATTTTATTGAAACGACCTACAATATCTTCTGTAGCCATTCTCTCAACAAAGTAAACTTCATGACCTAAATCCTCAAGGGATTTCTTTAAAGCGTAAGCCTGCAAGAATGACCCAAAATTTACAATACTATCGTAAACTGTTACTACTGCAATCTTCATTTAACAACTCTCTCCTGTCGATGATTCATTCCCCATTACAGAATAGTAATAGAGAACAAATGATAATAATAAATAATTAGGGTAAGTGGCAAGATTATCTGTGGTCCAACAAATTAATGTAAGTGTTAAAAAAGCAAGATAACGAACTGCATTTTCCGCAGAATAATCCTTCTTTAAACGTCTTGGGATAATACATATCAACGAAACAATAAATATAGTAAATGGTATGAATCCCAAATCTATGTAATACTTTAAGATATCATTATGGAATCCTGATGTACCTACAGCTCCTGAAATCAGCTGACTAATCATTACAGAATGAACAAAACCAACACCATGACCAATATATAATGGACTCATTGTATAATAGCCAGCTAACTGACCATATAATCCACCATTAGAAAATGTTCTACTGTTCAATTCAATACCAAGCGCCATTGCAGATAATTCATAAAATGGACTATTAACAAAGAAGAGCCAACCAAAAACAATAATCAACAATCCTACTGCCCAAATCCATATCTTCTTTTCATGTTTCTTAAAATATAAATACCCTAATAAAGCAAATGCAACTGAAGCAAATAGAATTCGTTTATTACCTATTACAAAATATAATAGCGTGACGATTATTTTTTTCTTATCTGTCTCCTTATAATTTATTAAATAATAAATTAGTAATAAACCAAACATAAAGGTTACTTCGTGAACCTCAAGTGTCTTTGACATCATCTTCTCTTCCATCTCCATAATCTGGAAGATTCTCAGATATCCGCCCGGACCATATTTGACTCCAAACATAATAATATAAAAAGTATAATTTATTACACTTGCCATATAAATGAAATCAATTACTTTTGTCCTATAGATGTAAAAAAAGACATAAGCTATTGTACATGGAATAAACGCATCAGAATTTTCTCTAATAGTTGCTTTCCAACTAATACCACCATCGATTATTACTTCGAAAATGGACAAAACTGTAATAAACAAATAAGGTGATATAACTAACAAAAAATCCTTGTTAAAAATATTTTTAGGTTTAAAAATATATCCCTGCTTTGCCAATAAAACTCCACAAGTTAATATAAGAAAAATATTTCTAGAACGCTTCAATAAAGCATAGTTGGCCGTGCCAAAATTTGTCTGCGTCCAGAACAACATTGCTGTAAGCAAAGCAACTACCAAGATGTCTATAACATCAATATTCAATTTATAATATTTTTGTATTTTCATACGATTTCCTTACAAATGTATCTACTACTTGTTCTTCCAATAATTAACCTTGAAGTTTCTAAGGCGAATCATGAACTCAATATCCAAAACTCCATTTTGTGCTTCCTGGACAAGCTCTTTTGCTTTTCCAAGCTTCTTGTCCTTTATTGAGTCATATGTCTCTTTACGCTTAAAATCCTTCTTATACTGCTCGCTGTTAAGATACTGCTGAATCTCATTTTCTGAGATTATCTTTTTATTCTTATAGCACTCACATAATAAAGTCTTTAATAAGTGCTGCTTTGTCTTCTTAACATGAGAAATACTATTTGGATTATCTCTATACTTTAATAATGGTTCTCTGACGTTTGCCACCTTGAATCCCATTAAAACTGCTCTCTGGAGATAATCTAAATCTTCACATGAATCAATGTCCCTGTATCCATTTAATTTTTCAGGCACTTCTTTCTTCATAAACCAAGTAGGATGTGCAATGATACTGTTGTAATTCATAATCTTCTCACAGTATTTTGCATTTTCAACGCCTATGTTGGTTTTTAGAATCTCATCATCATAGAAAACGTAGAAACCTGCACCAACAAGATCCACATTCTTCTCCTTGATGAATTTCATCTGCTCTTCAAATCTATTTTCCAATGCAATATCATCTGCATCTATTCTTGCAATGTAATCACCTGAACAAAATGTGAGACCGCGATTTAAGCTCTTAACAAGACCCATATTCTGCTCATTTATATAAACTTTGATAGTGTCATTCTTAGCCTGCTCAGCCTTTAGAAAATCTATCATCTCATTATTATTAGGATTATCCACAATAATAACTATTTCATCTGCTTTTAATGTTTGATTTAGCACAGAATTCAAAGTTAATGATACCCATTCGATTGGTTCATTATAAGTGCACATTAAAACACTAATCTTTTCCATTTTTACTCTCTCCTGTATAAAAACTAGCCCTTTAAACTAACCAATAACTCAATTAAAAATACCAATTTGAACTTTATTGCAGAATAAAGTAATCTAGGCTGAATTGGCATCTTATTAATTGGATAATCGTGCATAACTTCCTGAACCAAAGAATCAGAACAATACTTCTTTAACTGTCCCTTGCAATCAACATCTTCTCTTGCTTTGAAAGTAACTTCCTGTCTAACACAAACCATCAAATTGTTCATGAAAGCACGTTCACATCTATGCTTAATTGCCTTGTTATCAAACACATTAGTCTCTTCTACAAGCTTTTCGTACATTCTCTTTGATGCCTCAAATCTATCCTTACGATAGCTTGTTGTTAATGACGCACCATTGTAGCAATAGTAATATAAATTCTCATGTATTACTGCCACTTTCTTTATGCACTGAACCACATGGATTCTGAAGAACATGTCCTCATTCAAATAATCACGTTCTGAATAGAACTTAAGATTATTATTTCTGATCACTTCTGCTCTATACATAATTCTCCATGCAGACATTCCGATTCTAGGCGCACCAGATTCACACTCTGCCTGAGCTAAAGTATTGAGAAGAAAATCATTTATAATAGCTTCGCCTTCATATTCATTCTTTAAAGCGCTTAAATCACTTTCAACAATTTTGCCATTAATATCCTTCTTGTGACCAAAATAACAAATGTCAGAAGAAGATTCTTCAAGACGCTTTATAGCTTTTTCGCAAAGAGTATTTTCAATATAATCATCTGAATCCACAAAAAGGATATAATCACCTTTTGCATATTCTAAACCAGTATTTCTAGCATATCCCAAGCCTTCATTTTTTTCTTTATGAACAACCTGGATATTATCACGCTCCTGAGCCCATAAATCACACATAGCCCCAGAGGAATCCTTGGTTTTATCATCAACCAGGATAATCTCAATATTTGAATATGTCTGATTGATAAGTGAATTAACACATCGATCTAAATATTTTTCAACATTGTAAACTGGTACAATAATTGATACTAGCTTTTCCAAGAACTTATCCTCCAATATAATTATCTAATAATCTCTTTCAGGTCATTTAGTGCTTTAGCCCAGTCATACTTTTCAGCTATGATACTAGTATTAACACTTGTTTCTTTTGAAACTTCATTAATGATGCCCTGAAGATTATTCATTTCTTCATTAGATACTCTGTGGAATCCCTCGGCATCATCAAAATAAGCTATTTCTTTATATTTTGTAGAAATAATCTTACAATTAGTTCCAGCAGCTTCCAATACAGATAATGGTACATCTATACTGTTATTCTCAGCTACAATTGGGAATACATATATATCAGCAGCCTGATATATTTCTTCTATATTAGGAACATAATCCTCTATAATCTTTATATTTTTCTTTTTCTCCAGTTCTCTCTTGAGATCTAAATCCTTCTCTGTGACAGCACTGAATACTAAAACAGCATAGGTATCATCATCAATATCTAAGAAAACATCTATGTTTCTACCATGCTTCAAATGTCCAACGTGTAGAACAACCGTCTTATCAAGAGGTAAACCATACTTCTCTTTAAGAGCCTTCTTCTGATCTTCTGAAACAGGCTTAAACTTTGATGTGTCAACGCCAACCTGTACATTATGAACAGCTACACCTGGAATTTCCTTCTTAAAAAATTCGTAGGACTCCTGGCTAATTGTAATTACTCGGCATTTACTAGCCTTAAGCAGCCACTTAGTTAAACAATTCATGTTCCATCTTAATGAAAACAGAACGTTAATCTTCGAACCTGTTTTTCTAACCAAGTTAAAAGTCCTTACAGCAGATCCTAAGGTATTTGAGGCGAATGGGATATATAAAATATCTCCATTCGACTCAGAAATTGCATTATATAATTCTTTATTTGTATAAATCTTATTTGCGGAAATTTTATAATCTGCATAATCACAATCGCAATTAGCAGCCACAACAGTAGCCCCAGCCTTTTTCAATTTCTTTGAAATAGTTGACGCTACCTTTATACAACCCTCATCTAAATTATTTTTCAAGCAATCTGATATTATAACCACAAAAATACCTCATCTTAATTAGTTAATTTTTTTATTTATTCATCTGAGCTGCGATATCAGCGTCTACGATTTCCTCGCCAGTCTTATTCTTAAGCTGCTCCATAGAAGCTGCTGAAAGACCATTGTTTACAGTAGCACACATATCACAAGTACTGCACTTATCAAGATCTTCCTTTGTAACCTTGCCATCGCGAAGATCACGAACAATCTTGTTCTCGTACATGCTGTACTTCTTCTTTGTCCAGAACTTAGCCTTGTGACGGATTACCCACCAGAGTGGTACCCAGATGTACTTGTGCATTGCAGGTGAAACTGAACCAATCATCCAGCAATCTCTGTCACAGCATCTAACCTTTGAACGAACCTGCTCAGCCTCTGGAGAATTCCAAAGTTCATCCCAAGACTGGTTATTAAGGTTACCCATAACCTCTTTATCCTTTGTACCATTACATGGCATTACATCACCGTATGGATCTATGAAGAATGTATCAAATGACATATCACATGGAAGAAGTCTCTTCTGTCCATAAATGTAGTTGATAAGTCCGTGGTTGAAGTAAGCTCTGAACCACTTCTTAGGGCTCTTGCTTGCAAGAAGCTCGTTAACAAGGTTCTCGAAGTTCTGAGCAACCATTGGACGATCCTTGATAATGTTCTTTGCCTCTACAAAATAGAAGCTGTTGTGCAGAGATGCTGTAGCAAACTCCATACCCATCTCATCTGAAAGCTGGTAAAGAGGTACAAGATCTGGAGCGTTCATATCCTGAACTGTCATACCGAATCCAACGTCCTTCATACCCATCTCACGAAGAGTCTTAAGAGTCTGGTAACCTCTCTGGAAACCATTATCAAGACCTCTGATTTTGTTGTTTGTCTCCTCAAGTCCCTCGATTGAAATACGAATACCAATCTGTGGGAACTCCTTACATAAATCTACGATACGATCTGTAAAGAAACCGTTTGTAGAAATAACGATACGATCAGACTTCTTATAAAGCTCACGAACGATATCCTTGATATCTGTTCTGATGAAAGGCTCACCACCTGTGATGTTTGTGAAATACATCTTAGGAAGCTTCTTGATTGTCTCGATTGAAATCTCTTCCTCAGGCTTTGATGGTGCCTTGTATCTATTGCACATAGAGCAACGAGCATTACATCTGTAAGTTACAATTACGGTTCCGTTTAATTTCTTTTCAGCCATTTTTAATACTCCTTTTTCTTTAACTTAATATAACGTGTTGGATATACAATAAAATCCAAAGGTCTAATTTTTTCCATAACAATCATTCCAATTATTGGACCAACAAATGTTACTACCAATCCCAAAATAATATGGAGGACAGCATTATCTATTCCTACCTTAAATAAAACTATTCTAAATGTTGCCGCGAACAATGTATGCATCAAAAAGATAGGCATTGAATACTTCGCTATAACCGCAAATACCTTATTCTGCTCTCCATTTGAAAATATAGAATGTAAAATACTTGCTATTGCGTAGCACAATACAAGCCCCGCTACAAATGCTACCTTTGTATTTCCAGATAAATACATTTCAATATACACACTGCTAACAAGTAGTAATGCCAATATTATATAGCCGAACACGGCATTAACTAGTTTTATTACATCCTTTGCAATCGCCATTCCAATTACAAACCATACCCAGTTATCAAGAGTTCTATCTATAAAATATAAACCGGTTTCTAATCCACAAAATCTTATTATTTTAGCAGCAAATGCAATAGCTAATAGTATATACATCTGTTTTTTATTTTCTACAGTTACTGTAATCATGAAAATAAATAACAATGTATAAAGATACCAATATGGGGCTGTTGGATGTGCGAACAATATATATCCCAACCCATCAACCTTTGTATTTACCGAACTCGAAAATGCAGTCTTTAAAATCCAGGTCGCAAATGTAAATACAAAATAAGGAACACCAAATGCTATAAATTTTTTCTTTATATTGTTAACCCATGTAGCAACCGAATTCACTTTTGAATACTTTTGATACAAGAAGCCACTACAGATAAAAAATAGATTAACTGCATAAAACCTAGCTGTATGTTCAAACCACTCATATAAGAATGAATCTGAAACTAAATCCGCTTTCATCATAGATTCAAAGAAATGACATATAACAACAGCTGAAATAGCAAACACCTTACAATTATCTATCCAAATATCTCTATTTTTTTTCACACTCATATTCTAACCCTCGTAAATCTTTAATATTTTACCCAAATATTCATCAATAGTGTCAAAGCTTAATTCCTTACATGCATCATGCATAACCCTTGCTTTGCTATCATCCTGCCAGATTGTGTGGATAGCATCACAAAGCTGATCGACATCTCCGCTCTCATAAAGAAGTCCCGTCTCACCAACCTTGATGAGCTCTGGGATTCCACCGATGTTTGCACCGATTACTGGTGTACCATACATCTGTGACTCCATAACAGAGAATGGACAATTCTCATACCACTCTGATGAATAAACTGACATCTTAGCCTTGCGAATAAGATTTGATAAATTTTCTCCACTTTGAAAACCCACATTCTTGATGTTATCCACATCATTAAGTAAATCTTCAAGTGGACCCTTACCTGCAAAAATAAAATTCACTTCGGGCATTCTCTTTGCTGCCTCGATAAGTGTACGAATACCCTTTTCCTCAGAATATCTTCCAAAGTAAAGAACATAATTTTCCTTTTCAACCTCTACCCAATGTATAGATTCAATAAAATTATGAATAGCAACCGTCTTTTTTGCAAATAGAGGATTGCTATCAAGCTTACTCTTCATAAATTCACTACAGCAAATAAACTTATCAATATATTTGTATGTCCCCTTAAGCTTCCAGAATGAAGCTTCGAGTGTACCTATAAAACTTTTTGCTGTGCTTCCATGAATACATTTACCTTTTGTACAATTAATAAATTTACCAGATAAACATTTTTCGCAATTCTCATGAGTGTTTGGATTGTTACACATGTGGTTTGGGCAAACAAGCTGATAATCATGTGCTGTAAATACAATTCTACAGCTTTGTCCTGTCTGCTTTCTCCACTTGACTATTTCTAATATAATAGACGGTGTGAGCTGATAATTAAAATTGTTCAGGTGAACAACATCTGGCTTAAAATCATCTAACACCAACCTAATCTTTTGCCGAGCTTCCTTTGAATAAATAGTCTTCAAAGGATATGTCATCTTTTCAAACTTACTAGCATCATGAAAATCCATATCTGATGTGTAAGCATTTACCCTATTGCCAACGCAACGTCCCTCATGCTCCATACCAAAATACTGAACCTCATGTCCCTTGGCTGATAGTGCTTCTCCTAGCTTGAAAATATAAGTCTCCGATCCTCCATTAGGATATAGAAACTTGTTTACCATTAAAACTTTCATATATAACTCCCTATTAAATTAATTCATATTTTTAAGATAAAAGTTCATAAATTTCCATACTGATGAATTATACAACCTGGCGTTATATGTTGACAATTACTTATTAGTAAAAATATATGTATATTTTTTTATTTTATTGTGTAACTTTTCACAATTTAGCCACAATTATATTTATCATCTATCTTCTAATTCTCGCCATTTTTTTTAAACTATGATAATATGTAAAATGTTTTATTATATAAAAACGAAATCATAAGGAGCATAAATAAAGAATATGATTAAAAATATTTTTAGGAAACTATTATATGGATATAAAGCCACTTCCTCTACATACGAGAAACATTTACGTTCATGCGGAGTTCATATCGGAAAAAACTTCAGAATTTACCTTCCTACAGAAACTATCATTGATACTCAGAATCCTTATATGCTTAAAATTGGAGATAATGTTGCTCTCACCGGTCCTGTTACAATCATGACACATGATTACAGTTGGAAAGTATTCAAGAATATGGATGGAAGAATCCTCGGAAATCAACAACCCGTTCTTATTGGCAACAACATTTTTATTGGATGGGGGGCTACTATTTTAGGCGGAGCCATCATAGAAGACAATGTTATTATTGGCGCCGGAAGTCTTGTAACTTCACATTGCGAAAAGAACTCTGTTTACGCTGGTATTCCCGCCAAAAGAATAATGTCTGTAGAAGAGTTTATGAGAAAAAGAGCTAGCAAGCAGATAGAAGAAGCTAAAACCATCAGAGAGTACTATAGAAATAAATACCACAAAAATCCTGATATCAGATTGTTCAACTCTTATTTTCCTATTTTTACATCAAAAGATAACTTTTCTGATATAACAAACACTTTTGAAGACAGACTAAATCTTGAAAATTGCAAAGAGCTAAGCATTAAATATTTGAAAGAATCTAATTCAAATTACTATTCATCATTTGAAGATTTTTTAAATGATAAGTAAACGTTAAATCAACGTTAAATCAACGTTAAATCAACTGTAGTGTAAAATAAACCAACTGGAGTTCCTATATATATGTTTAACCAAGTATTTTTGATAGCATTTTCTTTAGTTTTATTTGTTGCTAATATCTACTTTTTTGTAAATAAAAAATACCTATATTTATTTGTACCATGCATGCTATTCCTCCCCCCTTTTTATGGTGTAGAGTTTTCTATAAATTTTCCTGTTCTTACAGTTGCAAGAATGATGTTTATTACCCTCTTCATTTATGCAGTTATTAACAGAAAAAGAAGTTTGCATTTAAAAAATATAAATCTAAAAAAATTACCGAAGGAATATTTTTTTCTATTAGGATATTTTCTTCTAAGAATATTTACCAATCTACATGGTTCAATAATAACCGGGCAGGCAATTAAAACCATTTTTTTAATTCTTTATGAGCAATTATTTTTATTAATTGCTTTTTACCTTATTAGCCCTTCAAAAGAAGAAATCAAGAAAATAATAAAGATTGTAGTTTGGACAGCCTCTTTCTTGTTTATTATAGGAATAATAGAAAGTATCTTTGAAATAAGACTATTTGATGCCCTTTATACAGTTACACGAGACATGAACAACATCCGCTATTATAGACTAGGTCTATTGCGAATCAATTCATCATTTACGGCGCCAGCACTTTTTGGGAATATGTGCGTCTTTATATTTCCTCTTATATGCTATTTATATGACACCACAAAACAAAATAGATATTTATTCATTGTAGGGCTAAATGCACTTGCTGTCATCCATTCAGGATCTCGTTCTGATATGTTCTTTTATATTATTATCGCCTTTGTTTATATGATGTATATTTTAGAAGGCAATTCAAGAAGAATACTTTTTATCAAAAATGCAGCTTTAATTGTACTAGTTCTCCTAATCTACATGAGTATAGTAAGCATTATCAGTCCAACACTACAATATTATTACGTAGGAACAGGAAAGTCCATTTTGAATGAAGTGGGTTTTGATTATGATTTAGATGAAGATGCACCTTCTGATTCATCAGGATACGGAAAAAATATAAATGGTTCTATTTCAAGAACCAGACAGTTAACTGGTATACTTTACGTTGCAAAAAAGAATCCTATATTTGGGTTAGGTGCTTCTGCAGCAAACAGAGGAAAAGTTCAGTACTATTGGCATTTTCCTGATGGTAAGGACCGTTGGACCATTTCCTATGTATATGATGTAGGTATAGTAGAAATCTTTTGTGATGAAGGCATCATTGGTCTACTTGGAATGTGCGCACTATTTGCTTTTATGATAATCATTTCATATAAAAACAAATATCATATGTTTTACATATTATGCTACTTATTAGGTATGCTAAGCACCAAGAATATGTACGCCTTCCTTATGTTTTATCTAATAATATTATTGCATTATAGAGATACAGAATCTAATTAGATTTAGGGAGGGATTATTAGGAGTGCTATGTAGACCAAAAATGCCTCGGCACAATAGTGCCGAGGCATCAGATTACTCATCTATCTAATCCTACATAAGATTTTATCTCAGCCAGTATCTTCTTTCTTCTGTACACGTAGAATCCCACTAAGGCTAAATTCAAAACAACCATAGCACCAAATAGTAGCTTCCAGATGTTTCCATTTATTTCAGCATCTGCCTTAGCTGTTTTAGCCACCTCCGAGTCAAAATTCGTTATTGGCACCGTGGAATTGTGCATTAAAACATAGGTGGAAAATTGTCTAGTCGAGACTGTTACCGTATTCAAATCTTCATCCTCATCATCAAGTAAAGTTACCTCGCCTTCATGTTCACGTAGAATGAAGAATGTATCCATTGAACTCATGTAATCCTCTGGTAAACTTAGCACAAATCCAATAGGTTCATATGTCTCAGTAATCCCTGTCCATCCCTGCCCATCAATCTGATACATGAGATTTATATCCAAAAAGCCTATTTTCAACAAATTTGGATAATCCTCATTGTATTCTTCAATTCCTTCATTAATAACAGACATGATTGGTTCTGAAACATCTTTTTCTTCTATATTTGCAGAAGATAACATTATCTCAAAAACACACCCCTGTTCGGCAAGTTCTAACTGTTCCTTCGTAAAAACTGCACTTGCCACATCAAATGCATTGGTTAGCATAACATTAGAATCCGGATTATCAACTTCTATTACAATAGCACCAGCCCCAAGAATGAGCGCTACTGGTTTGCCGCCAACTTGCTTTGTTTCAAATCCGTCGGCATTTCCATATAATAATGCATTGGCATCTATAATCTCACCTCCCGAAGCTTTCATTATCTTATTTAAACTATTTCGGGTTTCGCTAGGAATTTCATACCAAAGCCCACTCTCGTCTTTAATTCTTGCAGAACGTTTAGTATCGTCAGTATTTTTATTTATCTTCTTTGAAGTCTTTGTACTTGTTACCTTCTTTTTAGCCTTTGATTTATTTTCATCATCTTCATCATTTTTCTTTTTATTTGTACCAGGTGTTACTCTTACGGTAGTTGTTTTGCTGGCAAAACTATTTTCCGAAGCAGCATACCTTACATGATAACTTCCAATCTTTACCAATGTAAAACCATCAGTCGCCTGTTGATAGTTAGATACACTTGTCAATTTATACTCCATAGCAGATGTTGTTCCAACTATTTTTCCATCTTCCTCGTCAGAATCTGAAGTTTTTTCAACTGATAGACCTGATGGTGCAGCCGGACGAGCTGCCAACTCTATTTTAGTCCAATCCCCCTCTTCGTTATAGTCAGTTTCCTTTTGTCTTACATAGAAACAACGATTAGTACTTCTATCAATAAGTGAAGAAAGTTTTATTGTTTCAAAGCCTGTTCGTCCTTTCGAAGTGTTAAGTTCATAGCCCGAATTTGCTTTAGCTGTCTCATCAGAATAATCTATTCGTAAATATTTTTCATAATCAGTACTAGATAAAGTCCCAACTGGATTTTTCTTAACCGGACCAACTGCTACGGATGTAATCGAAATTTCCCTTTCTGGGTGTCCAGCCCCATCTACATTGGCCGATTGAATTGCCTTTACTGTAATTCTCTTATTATATGCAGAGGGTGGCAAAGCATAAGTATCCCCTGTAACCCCCAAAATCAATGAGCCATTTGCGTACCATTCATATGTTATTCCAGGTCCAGCAGTTGTAGTTACCTTCAATACATCACCAACATATGGAAGCGTACGAGCTGCTGTGATATTTCCAATAACAGGTTTTCTTTCATCTGTAAGTTCTGTATAGGGTACTACAACATTTACTTCTGCGGTCTTTCCCGCAAACGAAGTATTCGTCGCAGCAACTCTCACCTGATAAGTTCCAGCTTTGGCATTTGTAAAACTATCAGAAGCTCTTTGATATTCCAACTCGCTAGCCAACTTATATTCCATAGCAGTTGTTGTTCCAACTATTTTCCCATTATAAGCAAGCCCGTTTGATGGACTCACAGTTGACAATATAGGTGATGCTGGTCTTTCTGGAAGTACTACTGACGTCCATAAGCTAGCTCTTGTTCCAACATTGGCCTTCCTGCGAACATAAATTACTCTTTCTGATGACAAGTTAAGTACATCTGTAATAGCTAATTGAGATTCACCCATTAAACTATTTCCGTCAAGTGCCGCCTCATATTCAGGTGCAATTAAAGCAATTTCATTATAATAATCATAAGTCACCGCAGATGTCGCTTCTTCTTGAGAAATAATGGTTCCTTCTCCTATTATAACTGGTTCAGTCAATTCAGATATCTGCTCTACTTCAACAGGTTGTTGCCCATCTCCTGTGTTTTGAAGTTGTTTAGCAACTACCATAATAGTTTTTCCAACTTCGTTCATAGTGAGCACATATATTTCAGGCGTCTCACTCATAGTATTATCAATCAATACACCATCAGCATACCATTCCCATGTAACTGGTAATGCAGCACTTATAGCATTTAACCTGTCGCCCACTTGAGGTACTACCCTATTATCAGCATCAACTATTACTGGCTTCGTCAAATCGGTCAATGCAACATATTTAGAAAATGTTGCAACTATCGATAAAACATTTGCTGCAACCATAGTAAATTCGTATTTACCGTCAAAGTTTTTTAATCCATTGCAAACCTGACCATCACTAAAGGTTACTTCAATCGAAGAAAGGCTATATGTAGCAGCTGGTGCCACCTCCATGATTACCTTATCTCCAAAACTGGCAGTTGTAATACCTGATGCCATTGAGTCCTCTGACCCTTTAATAATATCCACAATAGAAACAGTACCATTACCAAGCGGTACACTAGGCCATGCAACTGAATAGCTATCTTTTTCTGCAGATGCAATTATCTTAACGTTGCAATCCGGCTGAGTATATTTATATGTATTATCGCCAGTTGATACAGGACTTATATTTGATATTGAATTATTATCCACTGAAATAACTGTTATGTTTTTCAAACGATACCCCACATCTACCGCTACAACTATAGACACAGTATCTCCTGATTTAGCCTTATTTGCTGAAGGAGCAATTGCAAGATGATTATAATTATCGCTTACCAAAACTGCCCATTCACGTTCTTCCTCCATTTTTTCTTCCGATTTCTCCGGTTCTTCAGCTGCTACCAGTCCCCCAAACAATTCTCGCTTTATATTTAAATTTATATTTTCATCATCTATAATTTCTTCATATTTATCCCCTGCATAAACAAAAGCCATTTCTTTTTCCTTTTCATCAGTTTCGTCCTTTCCCGTATTCTCAGATTCATCTCTTTCTTTCTGTTTCAATTCTTCTTTATTTTGGGTAGAATCTTCCAACTCGTTTTTTTGTTCCTCAATAGAATCTACCTGCTTCACCTCTTCATCCGACATATCTTCAGCACTAACCAATATCTTACTTTCAGCACTAGAACTAACCATGATAATCGTCAAAAATAACGATACCATTCGCAAAAATCTTTTTCTAACCATACTACCACCATCCCAAATATCTCCATGCATGTACCTTTTTATATATTATTCCTTTGCTGTGAGATTAATTTGTAGTTTTTTTTAAGTATATGTGAAATAGACATCGCTTACATTATTTTGAGGTAAATGCCCTATGCAAAAAACCACCTCGCCTGAGGTGGTTAATATACTCTACTATTTAAATCTATTCCTGATTTATCTTTTCCTGGAATGTTCCTCTTTGGTTAGCTGGTATCTTTAATATATCCATGGCTTTTTCAGCAGAAACATCTAGGGTTTCCATAATGTTTCTTATGGATTTTAACAACACAATTTCTTCCCTATAATCCCCGTAGGCTTCCTTCATTTCTTCATCGCTCATTAATGCAAACATATAATCTTCTACCTCCCTCCTGTGATCAGCAATGGGTCAGAAAGGTATCTCATCAGTTTTCCTTTTTTGATACAAATACCAGCATTTTATTGATAACATGACAAGAGCGCCTCAAAGGCGCTCCCCATATGTTCTATAACATATTTATATACTTATTATAATCACTCTTAGCTATTCCAAGAGCCTCCATTGCCTGCTCTGCTGTTAGCTTTAAGTTATTTATTATATTGCGTATATGAATAATACTATCTTCTTCAATACCTTCCGCACGTCCTTCTGCATAGCCCTCACTTTTTCCTGCATCATGTGCCTTAATAATATCTAAATCTAATACTTTTCCACCCATGCAATCACCTACTCTCTGATTTACATTCTTATATTTATTTGTGAGTTTTTCATTCACTTCTATGATTAATTTTATAATAACACCTCGCGAATATACTGACAAGTCATTGTTTTCTACCAATTTATCTATACGTATCAGCATGTTTTCATACTCTCTGATAAGATTATCTGCCTTACTGATATCACATTCCATTTCTGGTAATTCTTTCTCTTTGGTAAAAAGATAAAACGGAAGTAAAAAATACAATTTCTTTTCAAAAATATCATCTAAACTGTAATCATTTACACGCACCACCTTAACAGGATATGAACAACTTCCGCCTGGCGTATTAATGTTTACATTCATTTCTTTTGGCATATCCTCCCTACTTCTAAGGAATAAAACCGATGCATGAGGAAAGGTCACATTCAATGTAAAATTATTATAAGTCCTATCTTCTAATGCAATCTGGCTTGCATGACTAGCAAATATGTTATTCCTGATTAACCTTCTCTAATTTTCCTCCCTCCTATGTTCAGAAAGGTATCTCACCAATTTTCCTTGTTCGATACATATTATGTTCATCTGATAGTTACATATGATACAATCGAACAAAATTTCCAAATTGTGGAAGCGGTAACCAAATATACCCATCTCTATTTTCCGATGTAGATATTATACCTTTTCCAAGAAGGCGTTCTCTATATTTGTTGAACGTAGACGAGGTTACGGCCGTCCCCTGTGAATTCATATAGTTGATGACTTCTGCTCGTTTCACACGATTCTCATCAGCCTCAAGCTCTACTAATGCATACACTATCTCCTTATCTTTTTCAGATAGTTCACTCCATAGCTTGTTATACGAATATTTAATCAGTTCACTTCTATATTCTACCTCTACATCGCGAACCTCTTCATTTTTATTAACATATTTTTCGAAGTACCAATATCCTAACAGCTGATACGCAAAAGCATATCCCTTTGTCATTTTAGCTAGCTTAATAGCCTCCTTTTCATCAATTCCAAAGGTATTAAAATACGACACTGCCATCTGACTATCGTCAAGAGGTGGTATTTCTCTATCCAGGGTCCTTGTTAGGAAGGTGCAACCTTTTAATTTTTCATTTTTCACATCAGTCAATTCCCGATAGTTTTGGTACAATCCCGTCATTAACAAATAGACTGGCAAATCTCTATGATCAATTAATAAATGCTGAAATTCCTGAGCAAAAGCTATCATTCCATCAGATACATAAATATCGTCAAGTGTTATCATCACCTTTTTTCCTGCTTCAGCAAGTGTCTGGACAAGTTTCCCTATCAGGATATGAATATCAAAAATCTTTTCTTTGTCGTATTCTATTCCGGCCTCAATGCCAAGCATCGAAATGGACATATTAGAAGCTTTCACAAAATGTTTTGCACATATTTTATTTTCCGCCAATGATGCAGCAAACTGGTTCAATATATCATCTGACAATACTAGGTTGCATATCACCCAATCATCATTTTCCATAAGTCTGCGGGATATAGAAGACATCATTACTGTCTTTCCAGAGCCTCTAACCCCTGTTATTATATAGCATTTTTCCGAAGGACTTGGATAGCTAAAATTCTCATATATAGATTCTTCTAAATTTGTTGATATGTATTTGTTAGGCTGTGCGCCAAAAGCATGTGTAAAAGGATTTTGCATTGCTAATACCTCCTATTACTCATATTATAAGCGTTATTCACTAAAGGTGCAACCTTTAGCAACCTTTAGCAATCAACCAATCCGAGGTGCAACCTTTAGTAACCTTTAGCACTCTTTAGCAATTGTTAAATGTTAGGTGCAACCTTTAGCATCCTATCAATACAACAAAAACCACCTCTCCCGAGGTGGTTAATAAATTTCATCTATTCCCGATTTATCTTTTCCTGGAATGTTACTCTTTGGTCGGCTGGGATTTTTAATATGTCCATGGCTTTTTCAGCAGAAACATCAAGGGTTTCCATAATGTTTCTTATGGATTTTAGTGTGTTTTTAGCTTCGCCAATACTCTCCCTATAATCCCCGTATGCTTCCTTCATTTCTTCATCGCTCATTAATACAAACATATAATCTTCTACCTCCCTCCTGTGGTAATAAGCGAATTAACATTATTGCATACCCCAAAATAATATCTATGGATTCTTTTCTTTTTCTGAAAAAAACAAGAATCTATACTCAATTAATATATTGCATCAATTCTTCAACCAACTTGTATACCGTAGATGCACATTTCATCTGCGAAGGAACCATCACTCCATCATCTACATACATTCTTTCTTGTCTTTTTGCTCTCTTTATAGCCTCTTTTATATCTCCGTTTTTCAATATATAGTAATAGACTTCTTTGTCACCTTTTTCATAATGAGAAACATACTTATCTAGTACCTTGATGTACTCCTTCCTATGGCTCTCAGCAAAATAATCTTGAAAATGCCAAACTAACCATAATTCAAAACTTTGATTAGACCAAGCAGCATTAAATTTGCTATTATTCCGCTCTTTCGCCTTACTTGCTGCATTGTCGAATCTATCTTTAGGAAAATCATCCTTATCATAAACTAGCCAAATTTGCTTATAATTTGCCAAATCAGCACTTGTGTATTTGTTTTCCAGATGGCTATATAAACCAGTTGTGTTTCTTCCGGTACCTTCAACCTCAACCACGACTCTAGCACCACTTGTCATCTTGCTACTTTTACTATTTATTTTTTCAGCTAATATTTCAAAATAATATGGTTCCGTCTTAGTTCCTTCGGAAACAATTAATATCCTAGGTGGCAATTCCGTTAATTCTGTTGTACGCTTCTTAGCTTTCATTTTGTCCAACTTTTTCGCGTCACTTTTCTTAATAGGTTTTAGGCTCACACTTAATCCTCCCACTCAGATATTCTCATTATGTAAGGGTCCGCGCCATATCGGCCTTCTAAATACTGCTTTCCGTACATTTCATCATTTCTTGGCTTCTTTCCATTGGCCTTTTTGAAATCAGCAAGTGAATATAGAAATGATTCTGCATTATCATTAATTGCAGCAAACCATATTTCGTCTCGTCTAAAGACCTCATTTGACATAGTTATAATATCATGAGATGTAAATAACAATTGTGCTCCATTCTTATTTATTCCTGGATTAGTAAACAAATCTATAATGCACTGTAATAATAAAGGATGTAGCTTTGCATCTAATTCATCTATAACAACTATATCACCGTTATCTATACTTTCAATCAATGTATAGATTAGACTAAAAATCTTCCTGGTACCGCTAGATTCAGCATTAAAATCTATATCTTTCTGCGAAGCTTGTCCGTTAATAACATGTTTTGCAAAAACATGTTTGATGATTCCGTTGTCATCATATTCCACCCTAAAATCACAAATTGGTATGCCCATTTTTTGAGTAATTGGAAGAATTCGATTTTTATTTTCAACGATCTTACCTATTGGGATTGAATGATCTATATTGTTCTTATCAAAGTTAATATATTTTATTGAGAAGAAAAATACGATTGTTTCATCCACTTCCTCTAAATCTAATAGCATCCCAAGATATACTAAAAATGGAAGATTCTTATTTACATTTATATCCATTGGGATTTGAATACGTTCACTTATTGAAATATCATCCCAGTCTCGTTCAAATATAGTTTCAACATCATTCTCATTTCTTTGAACATACAACCCCTCACCAACAATTCGGTCATCTAGAACGGATATCTCATATCTATACTTTATATTATTTTTCTGGAATAGAACACTAAAGGCAGAAGGTTCATCATTACAGGTTTCATCCCACTTATAGCTCTCTCTTTTAAATGATCCTTGCCATTTTTTTGCTATTTCATCTATATCAACCTCATCATTGTCTCCTTTAATTTTCTGCATTGAAATAAAAGGTAATACAATAAGACTAGCCATATATCTAAATGCTAGTAATACCGAACTCTTTCCTCCACCATTTGGACCATAGATTACATTCACTGGAAGTAACTTCTCATCCATCGCCTCTATCAGGCTACTTTCATGTTCATTTATAGGCTTAGAAACAAAACTCAAAGTCGCTTCATCTTTATATGAACGATAATTATTAAAAGTGAATTCGAATACCATATCATCGCCTCCTATTGTGAGATTTTTTCTCACAGTTATTATATTATGCCTTCATTTAATGTGTCAATACTGTGTGAGAAAAAATCTCACAACAAGCAAAAAACCACCTCTCCCGAGGTGGTTTCATCAAATCTATCTCTTCAACTTACCAAGAGCAGTCTTCTCAAATTCATGATTTTGGAATTCGAGCTTGTAAATTCTCTTGTAGATAGGTAAAGTTTTATTTAATTCGTTAACGTATGTCTGGATTTCTTCCTGACATGCTTCATCGCAAAAGATGCCGGCTGCAATTCTGTCGTTGTCTTCGTATACCAGGCACTCTTTTACATTTTCATTTTTCTGTAAATATCTCTCAAGCTCTTCCGGGCTAACATTTTCACCGCCTGAAAGAATAATAAGGTTCTTCTTTCTTCCTGTGATGAAAACATATCCTTCGTCATCTACATATCCCAAATCGCCTGTATAAACAAGGCCGTCCCTAAGTACCTTTGCAGTCTCTTCCTCGTCCTTGTAATAGCCCATCATGTTGCCCCAGTAACGTGCACAGATTTCGCCATCGATGATTTCTACTGAACCGTCATCATAACAACGGCCAACAGATGCGATATGGTTTTCCATATCAAAGTTGAATGTAATATTTCCACCACATTCGGTCATTCCATAATACTGACCAAATGCAATACCATGAGACTGGATTTCTTTAACGTCATCAACACTTACAGGAGCACCTGCTGTTGTAATGATTTTAACATTTCCCAGTCTATCCATATTACCACGTCTAATCTGCTTTAACCAAAGCTTAACAGTGGCTGGAATAACACATGCATAATCGATTTCCTGATGTAACAAATCCTCTAACACGTTCATAGGATTTGCACTCTGAACCATTGTACAGCCATGCTCTGCCCATGTAACCCAAGCTAGAAGACCACCGATGTGATAGAATGGGAAATTAGTGTATACTCTAAAACCTGGAACAGCTTTAAAACCATGAGAATACTTCTCAGGCAATGCGATTTTTTCTTCTTTGAAAATGTTGCCAATAGAAAGAGCTACACCCTTTGACAAACTTGTTGTTCCAGATGTGAAAACTATCATAAATAGCTTGTCTGCTTCTTCTTCAGTAAAGTCTGTAAGTTCCTTTTCGTTTTCACCACCAAGGATATCTGCATATTTAAGATTCTTAACATGAGAACCAAAATCGTAATCCTTTGATGCATCTGATATTAAATATTCAACCTCAGCATGGTTAACTGCGAACTCAAGATTATCCTGTGTCTCACGGAAGTTAAGTGGAATCAACACTGCTCTACTGAACATAAGAGCACAAATAACTACTACATATTCGTAGCTGTTCAAACCGATTACAGCGACATGCTTACCGTCTAAAGGTCCCATAATAGATTCCATATTATAGGCACATTTCTTAACATCTGAATAGTACTTTTCAAAGCTAACTTCTACTTTGTTTTCGCCATCTAAGAAGGCAAAGGCGCACTCATTTTTATACTTCTCAAGCGCTTCTAAAAACTTAAACATTTCTCATTCCTTTCAATAAAACCTAATAACTATATACAAACAGATTATTTAGCTGAAATAACCTCAACTGCATCTCTTAATGTTTCTACAGATAATAATTCATCTTCAGTGAATTTAATGGAAAACTCTTTTTCGATTCTGGCGATAATAGCCATAATCTCAAGTGAAGCCAAATCCAAATCCATCATAAGAGAGCTGTCCTCGTTGAATTCATCCTGAGGAATGTCAGCCACATCCTCAATAATTGCTGCTAATCTGCTATATATCTCATTCATACATTTTCTCCTTAATAAATTCAATTTTTAATTATCTGCTTATTATAAATAGCAGTTTTGATGCGAACGAAAGCACATGTTATGCCCATTACCAGAACAAGTCTGACTGTAAATATTATCAAACTTCTTAGCCATAAGCTTCCCTGCCAATTGTTAGCAAAATCATACTGGATATACTTTCCAGCACCCATCATTTCAATTGTATGTACGCATAAAACGTATAATGAACCTCGTCCTATGCTTCTTATCAGGTTACTTATTCTTCCACGTAATGAATTCATTAGAAGGAACAAATATATTAAAGCAATAGAAAGTATTCCCTCTATAACTATAGTAATTATTCCTGCGCCATAATCATTGCTAGACATATCATACGCCTTGTTCTGACATATCAATACAATATTAATAATCAAAGATACCAGCACTAAAAGCTTGTATTTTAATGGTATTTCTGAAGTGAATAATCTAGTCTTTTTAGCGTAATATCCTAGTGCTACATATAAGGTAGCAACCAATCCCTGATTTATATTCCAAGGAAGAATTACAACATATCCAAGTAGCCATCCCAAACAAGATACCAATAAGGCTGCAAGCAATAGCTTCTTACCCTCAAAGAAATGTAGTAATTGATTAAACATAAGATTAGCTATGACAAGGGCTAATAAAAACCATATTGGGCCACAGGCTACATTGGCAAACATTCCCTCGCACATGTGATTAGAAAAACCAAATGCAAAAGCAATGAATACCTTAGCAGTTTCCATAACCGATACTCTCTTGCCACCGTACAAAATATAATACGAAATACAGTGCACTATGCATGTGATAAGTGCTGTCACTATATAAGGTATAATCAGTATTTCAAACTGCTTCTTCAAACACTTTTTGAATGGCATCTTTCTAAAGCCGTAACCACTAACAACAAAAAGTATTGGCATAGCGGCACAGCCAAGCACCATCAAAAGCAATGCTACAAGCATAAATGGACTGTTAGCAGAAATTCCCTCAAACAATCCATATGTATGGGCTAAAATGACTAATATCATAATCACACCTTTAGTCATATCAAACATGCCCAATGTATTCTTAATTTTTATATTTTTTAAATCCATAATATTTCCTCGGATATTTTTCGCAATTTTAATTAATACTTTTGAAGTTTACATTAAAATGACAATCTACTCAATTGGCACAATACTGAAAATTACACCACCTTTATATTTTTTTAAGTACAAAAACACAAATAATACACACCGTCTTCACAATTCCTTCACAATAAATTATCAATTGTTGCGAAAAAAAGAAAGTAGTCATTAAGAACTACTTTCCAATCATTAATCTCTATTATTTTTTATGTAATGTAACCAGCACTATTTCCCTAGGATTATTCCATCTAGGCACTCTAGCATCTCCCAAGCCGGAACTGTTTACCATTGTGGTGTTCTTTTCCTTGAAGATTCCATAATCATACTTAGGGAAAAGATGATAATCTGAGCCAAGTAACCCACCAACAAGTGGCAAGCGAATAAGGCCGCCGTGGCCATGACCTGCGAACTCTAAGTCATATCCGTATTCCGATAGAAAATTGAACTTGGAGGAATCGTGATACAAAAGCACATTAAAGTAACTATTGTCTGCATATCCAATTACATCCTTCATATGCGCCACGGAGTTGACAAAATCAAGACCAGTAAGTAAAAAGCTGGTATCCTTATACTTAATTTCTACAGTTTCATTCTCTAGTATTGTTATGCCATTCTCCTCGCAGATATCCCTAAACTCAGGATAAGGAGAACCCGAATAAAACTCATGGTTGCCTGTGACATAATAAATTGGAGCTATGTCCTTTATTCCCTCTAACAGATATCTGGCATTTTCAGTAGTATGCTTCTCGTCAACAAAATCACCAGTAAGGACTATCAAATCTGGTTCACAGCTCTTAACCATGTTAACCAGCTCATCTTCTTTATTGCCAAATTCTTTACAGTGAAAATCTGTAATTTGGACAATCTTGTAGCCCTCCATCTGCTCAGGCAAATTATCGAATGATAAATCATATTTTACTGTCACCAATGGATTGAAAAAGCCTAACAAGATATACAGCATTATGGCAAACAGTAATATTTTAATAACACTAATTTTTTTCTTTTTCATACTGCAAATTTCTATTACTAACTTTTTTGACACTGTATTTTATCACTAAAATAATATAAAAAATAGCCATTATTCAATCTTATTTGAACAATGGCTTTGTATAATTTACGCACTTTTAGTATATTTTTTTCCGAAAAATTTGGCTTGAAGAAACCAAACGCCCTTTTTTACCCAGTTAATCTTTTCTGTGTAGGCTGCTGACACCTCAGTCACTGAATGACCCTCGCTAGATGCTTTTAGTATCCATACATTCATAAGAATCTCTGACACACGACCAAACAATCTGGCCTGAAATGCAGATAGATTTGATACATCGATTCTTTCCTCCACACCTGCAAGTAAATTAAACATCCACTCACAGTAGGCATCGAACAAATCCTTTTTCATAATGCACATATTATACATACTTCCATTTGTCTTAGAATAGATGGCATCCAAATACTTAAGATCCTTCGGATAAAGCTGAGCCATAACCTCCCTGGCTATATCCAAATGGCTACCATCCAATGTATGTGAATAATGGCTATAAAGAGTCTCGATAAAGTACTTATTAGTCTTTGGTACTACAATATCGTACTCTGACATCAATGTGCTAATCTCTGCCTCAGACAGAATATTTTTAAATGGATTCTCATCATCTCCGCTATTTTTCTTAGAAGAAAAATAGCGTCTGTAGTGGCACAAGCCAACCACATCCGCCGTAATATTTTTCCAGATGTAATAAGTAGCTGTAAGCTCACAATAGTATGGGTTCTTCTCAGAGATGTTATCACCAGAATCATCTCTAACTAATGCTCCTGGTTTATTAATGCCACACTCTTCATATGAAATATTATCTTTGCCCTTCGCTCCCACATGAATTGGCACGTAACAATCCTGTTCAGGTAACAGGCATGGTTTGTGAGTCGCTATAAAGATTTTTATATCCAAAATTAGTTAATCCTCTTCGCCATCCTCTTCGTCGGCAATCGCTGCCGCTGCACCTGAAACCGCAGACACAACTGCGATAACAGCTACGATGACTACCAATAAAATTAATGCAAAAAAGAAAATTAAAAAACCGCCCTCAGTCATAGTAAACCCTCCTTCTCACAACTAACTAAATTATAACCTACTGTATCTACAAAAGCAAATATTACCCCTTGATTTCCTGTAGTCCGCCTGTTACGGTAACAAAGATTTATATTCTACGCTCGACAGGATGTCTCGCTTTAGAACATAAATCTTTGTTACCTACAGGCTCATCTAAAGGGCAGGATATGATAATACCCACTACCTTAACTGCTTCGCCCTATTGAAAATCCCCGGGAAGTGGTGCTTGGTGTATTCCATGATGCGGGCACGCTTAAGGGCTGTGCCAAACATTCCCTGAGCCAGAGGCTTGTATAAAAACTTAAGGGTTTTAGAATCGTCAGGAAGATATTTCTTCATCTCCTGATAGAGTTCTGTCTCTGACTCGGCGTTACACCATTTTAAAATATCATCGCACTTGATACCACCTTCAATTTGGCGAACCATAGCTGATTGGAAGCTTCTGAAATATATCTTAGAAAGAGTTCCAAGAGCTTCAAAGTCGCAGGTCTTCCACTGCTGTTGCTGGTCATAGATTCGCTGCACACGAATCTTCTGAAGCTTGAAATAGTCATCAATAGCGCCACCTGTGAGGCGGGCCTGCCCCTGATTTCTATAATGATACAGCACGTCATTTAGCACTGTAAGAGATGTGGTGTAATCAAGGAAATCGCAGTTAAATAAAATATCCTCTACATGCTTTATCTGCTGAAATTTAAGACTATGTTCCTTGATAACGCTTGTCTTATAACACTTGTTCCAAGGATACCCAAGCATTGTGATAGCTTCCATTTGCATGGCCATTTTATGAATGGTTGCAGGGTCACTTGTGGTAACCATATCGTCATCATAATCCATCTGCTCTAAGCTAACGCATTTACGATATTCAATCCTGCCTGATTCGTAATTACGATAATCCTCAGTAAAGCTATATACCAGCAAATCCACAGGATTACGTTCTAGCACTGCTGCACATACCCTCAGCAAATCACGCTCATACAAATCATCTGGGTCTAAAAAGAGAATATAATCTCCCGTGGCATGTTCAATGCCTGTATTTCTTGCTTCGGAAACACCTTTATTTTCGCTATGCTTTACATAGAAAAATCTATCATCCCTTTGGGTAAAACTGTTGGCTATTTCACCTGATTTATCAGGGGAACAATCATCCACGATGATTACTTCAAAGTTGTCATAGGTCTGCATTGAGAGGCAGCCTAGGGCATCGCCAATATAGTCGCCCACCCCATAAGTAGGCATTATCACGGAAAATTTTATATTCTCACTCATACTTCAAATGATACCAAAAACCACCAGAGTCCGCAACACAGTCGTAGGTTCTCATGCTCCCGCAGGGCACCCTCCATACCTAACCATGGGAGCCCGCCGGAGTGGGCCCCACCCATGGTCAGGCATGGCGCCCCCCTGCTCGCGCTTGCCGACTTTATTGATGTGTTGCTCATTTAATAACCCACGAAAAAAGTCCCTTGGCTAAGAAAAGCCAAGGGACAATATTTTCCTAGTGACAACCGCCACCACAGTGGCTACAATCGCCACCGCAGGCTGGGTGTTCGCCACGTTTATGTGCCTTTACCATTGAGCGAATAATTGCGCCTACGATAGCGGCTAGGATTAGAATTACTATTGCTGTTCCCATGATTATTACCCTCATCCGTCAGCTGCGCTGACACCTTCCCCCAGAGGGGGAAGGCTTATTTATTGTACTTGTCCTTGCGGAATAATCCGTAGATAAGACAGCAGATAGCTGCGATTCCAAAGATTGTTCCGAAAGTGAATCCTTCGCCTGTGAAGACCTTACCAACCTGGTAGATAATGAGTCCGATTACCCAAGCGAAACCACACTGATATCCGATTGCTCTCCAGAACCACTTAGTGTTGTTCATCTCACGCTTGATTGCACCCATAGCTGCGAAGCAAGGAGCGCAAAGAAGATTGAATGCAAGGAAAGCAAAACCTGATGCGTTTGTAAATGCTGCGCGCATTGTCTCGTATACATCGCCAGATGCACCGTAGATAATAGCAAGTGTACCAACGATGTTTTCCTTAGCAACAAGACCTGTGATAGAAGCAACTGTTGCCTCCCAATCACCAAATCCAAGTGGAATGAATATCCAAGCAAGTGCCTTACCAATTGCTGCAAGAATAGAATGATCAATCTGGTCTTCCTCAAGCATTGTAAATGCACCATCAACAACACCAAAGAATGTACAGAACCAAACTACGATTGTTGAAAGTAAGATAATTGTACCAGCCTTCTTAATGAATGACCAGCCACGCTCCCACATGCTGCGAAGCACGTTACCTACTGTTGGCCAGTGGTATGCTGGAAGCTCCATAACGAATGGTGCTGGATCACCAGCAAACATCTTTGTCTTCTTAAGCATAATACCTGATGTAATGATTGCAAAAATTCCAAGGAAGTAAGCGCTAGGTGCAACCCAAGCAGCACCGCCAAAGATAGCACCTGCTACCATTGCGATAAATGGAAGCTTAGCTCCACATGGAATGAATGTTGTTGTCATGATTGTCATCTTACGGTCTCTATCATTTTCGATAGTACGTGATGCCATGATACCAGGAACACCACAACCTGTACCAATAAGCATTGGAATGAACGACTTACCTGAAAGACCAAACTTTCTGAAGATACGGTCCATGATGAATGCAACTCTGGCCATGTAACCGCATGCCTCAAGGAATGCAAGGAAGATGAAAAGTACAAGCATCTGTGGAACGAATCCAAGAACTGCACCAACACCTGCTACGATACCATCAAGGATAAGTCCCTTAACAACATCGTTACAATTAATTGCATCAAGACCAGCTTCTACAAATACTGGAATACCAGGAATCCATACGCCATAGTTTGCTGGGTCTGGCTCCTCATTTGACTCTACATAAGCCTTTGCAGCCTCATAATCCTCAAGTGTCGCTTTTTCATACTCAACGGCCGCTGTCTCCTCGTCCTCTACAGGATACTCAAATTCGCCTGTAGGCTCAGCGCCTGTCTCCTCTACAATAAGGTCATATCCATCAACAATAAGCTGATTTGCTGTGTACTCATCAGCTGCTTCTGTATACGCCTTTGAACCGATTGCAAATAAGTGCCATCCATCACCGAATACACCATCATTTGCCCAGTCTGTTGCCCATGTTCCAACTGTTGTAACTGATACATAGTAAACAATAAACATTACAATAGCAAAAATTGGAAGTGCAAGGAATCTGTTAGTTACAATCTGATCAATCTTATCAGATGTAGTCATTCCCTTAGCTGCCTTCTTCACACAACCATTAATGATTGTACCGATGTAATTGTATCTCTCGCCTGTGATGATCGATTCTGAATCATCATCCATTTCCTTCTCACAAGAGGCAATATCCTTTTCGATATGTTCAATAACATCTGAAGAAAGACCAAGCTTTTCCTGAATCTTTGTATCACGCTCGAATAGCTTAATTGAATACCATCTCTGAACATTTTCGTCATCGATGTTATGTAGGCAAAGCTCCTCAATATGAGCAAGTGCATGCTCTACAGAGCCGTCAAATCTATGTTTTGGTGACTGAGGATTTGCTTCCTTTGCAGCCTTTGTAGCTGCTGCAACGATTTCCTTAAGACCTCTGTTCTTAAGAGCAGAAATCTCGATTACAGGAACACCAATTTCCTCTGAAAGCTTGTTAGCATTAATCTTGTCACCGTTCTTTTCTACAACATCCATCATGTTGATAGCAATAACTACTGGAATGCCAAGCTCAACAATCTGTGTTGTGAGATAAAGGTTTCTCTCTAAGTTAGTACCATCAATAACATTGATGATAGCATCTGGCTTTTCATCGATAAGATAGTTACGAGAAACAACTTCCTCTAATGTGTATGGTGAAAGTGAATAGATACCTGGAAGATCCACGATAGTAACTTCCTTGTCACCCTTGTACTTACCTTCCTTATACTCTACAGTAACACCTGGCCAGTTACCTACGAACTGGTTAGAACCTGTGAGTGAGTTAAATAATGTAGTCTTACCGCAGTTTGGATTACCTGCAAGTGCAATACGAATTCCCACTTTATTAATCCTCCTTTATCTGAATCATTTCTGCATCAGCCTTACGTACAGAAAGCTCATATCCTCTAACTGTAATCTCTACCGGGTCACCAAGTGGAGCAATCTTTCTAACATAGATTTCTACACCCTTTGTAATTCCCATGTCCATGATTCTTCTCTTTACAGCGCCTTCGCCATCAAGCTTTGCCACTGTCACTGTCTCACCGACATTCACATCTTTAAGTGTTCTCATGCTTCTCTCCTTTTATACTTAAAATATGTAAGCTTCGCTTACTAGAACGCCGTAAGATTGAGTAAGCTCAATCTGCTCGCATTCATGTTAAACCATAATTTTCTGAGCAAGCTGCTTATCTACAGCCACTCTTGATTCTTTAACATTAACGATTAGGTTGCCGCCTATTTCGTTAACTACTGTTACAAAGCCGCCTGGTACAAAACCAAGCTCCTGTAAATGACGCTTCACTTCTTCTGAACCGCCGATTCTTTTAATCATTTGTTCTTCGCCAGTTGGCGCTACTACTAATGGCATCATATATACTTCCTTTTACATGTAAAACTTTTGGTAGATTGCGCTAAATTAAATTTAATCCAATTAAAGTTTGGTATATCAAATTTATGTTAGCCCTCTCTAACGCCTAAGTAAATTTATCACAAATTTCAATAAGTTTCAAGAGCCTAACTTAAGTTTTTTATGAAAAATTTGCAAAAAAATAACCTCCCCCTTAGGCAACGTCATTAAGTCATGATGACTACTTAATGACATTGACCCTCAAGAGGAAGGTTTACTTTATTTTCCTATCATTGTACCAGTCTGTCCGCCTACAGCATTGCCAGCATCTGACAGCTTGGTAATTAATACCTTTCTAATAGCTGAATCCCCAATATAATCTATGGCAGCCTGAATCTTTGGTGCCATATCAGTCTCGCCAAATTCTCCAGCCTCTAACATCTTCTTAGCATCTGCTACTGAAATATAATCAAGTGGCTGCTCATCTAACTTGCCAAAATTCTTACATACCTTTGTTACGCTAGTAAGAATTACTAACATATCTGCATCCAGCTCTGAAGCAAGAAGCCCTGCTGCAATATCCTTCTCCACTACAGCTGATGCCCCCTTAAGTGAATTATCCTGAGTAAGTACTGGTATTCCACCACCGCCTGCTGCAATAACCACTTGGTCTGCATCGCACAGAGCCTTGATAGCATCAATTTCAACAATCTCAATAGGCTTAGGTGCTGCCACGATTCTGCGATAGCCACCATCTACCTTAACTGTGTGGTTGCCCTTAGCCTCCTCAGCCTCAGCCTGCTCAGCTGTCATAACACGTCCGATTATCTTGGTAGGCTTGTAGAAAGCTTCATCATACGGATCAACAGTAACCTGTGTAAGAATAGTAGAAACGGGCTTATAAATACCACGGCCTACTAATTCAGAACGAATAGCCTGCTGCAAATCATAACCGATATAACCCTGACTCATTGCAGAACAAACCGACATAGGTGTAGGTGTGTAATCAGGATGATTCTGATAAAACTCTGAAAGTGCTGTGTGAATCATGCCAACCTGTGGTCCGTTACTGTGGGTGATAACCACCTGATAATCCTGCTTGATAAACTCTGCCACAGCCACAGCTGTGCGTTTAGTAGCATTCCATTGTTCTAGCACTGTAGTGCCAAGAGCGTCATGTCCAAGTGCAATAACTATTCTTTTCTTTCCCATACGATGCCTCCCTTTTTTGCCTTTATTACTTATTTTATCACATTGTCAGCTGCTTTAATATCTATCTTCTATTACGCTTGTTTCCAATGATAGCAAGGGTGATAATTATTCCAAGTGCAGCACCTGCTATATCTATCCAAATATCAGATACCTGACCCGATCTGCCCTCAACAAAAAGCTGAATCGTCTCATCCACAAAAGCCACAAACAATGCTGCCATCTCAGGATTAACAAATCTTTTAAACCAGCCCTTAATGTATGTGGCAAATTCCAAACATAACAGCACTCCAAGTATTGCATATTCTGTAAAATGAGCTGTCTTTCTGACTATGTACATTCCATTATCATCGTTAGTGATGAATGGCAACACCTTATTAATTACGGCTAAAAATCTGCCGCTTTCTCCTTCTGACACTACTGCCGGCTGCATGCTATGTCCCCAAATGACACAAATCCATACAGCAATTAAAATTCCAAATATAACCTTTTTCTTATTCATAGCCTACATTGTAACACATAAAAAAAAATGGGTACATGATTTGTACCCATTTTTTTACTTTTTATTGTACTGATTCAATCTTATGAGTAAGTGTTACCTGAATAGTCTCTTCCTCATAATCCTTGTTTGCCTTGGCAACCTTTACTTCAACAGTAGAGCCTGCTGGCAAATATTTCATGATATTGTTAAGTGTGTTAACTGATGTTACCTTACGTCCGTTGAATGATGTGATAACATCCTCTGTTTCGATACCTGCTGCCTCAGCACCAGAGCCTTCAACTACCTGTGCTACATAAACACCAACTGGAATTTCGTACTGCTCTGACATCTCTGATGTGATATCCCTACCAGCTATTCCAAGGTATGATGCCTCAAGCTCTGAAACAACATCGTTGTCTACCATTTGCTGAATGATGTTCCATGCGTATGAAATAGGAATTGCATATCCCATACCCTCTACGCTTTCCTCAGCAAGCTTAGCAGATACAATACCAATGACCTCGCCCTTAGCATTTAAAAGTGCACCACCTGAGTTACCAGGGTTAACAGCTGCGTTTGTCTGAAGTAGGCTGTTTGTAACAACATTACCATCATCATCTGTAATAGAAACCTCACGGTCCTTAGCAGATATGATACCGTTAGTAACTGATGTACCATAGCCCATTGCGTTACCGATTACGATAGCTGCCTCGCCAACTACTGTTGAATCTGAATCACCAAGTGTGGCAACTTTAATCTCTGATAATGTGTCTTCCTTAATATCCTTGATTGCAACTGCAACAACTGCAAGGTCGCAGGATGAATCTGTTCCCTTGATTGTTCCTTCTACTGCCTCACCATCGTTAAATGTGATTGTAAGTGTCTCGGCACCGCTAACTACATGATTGTTAGTAGCGATGTAGATGTTGTCCTCATCCTGTGAAACAATGATACCGGAACCAGCTGATGTGGTAGGCTGCTGTACTGTTCCAAAGAATGTCATATATTCCTTAAGCCCTGCATTTGTAACCTGTACAATAGCAGGAAGAACATTTTCTACAATTGATGAAACATCTGTTGAAACTGTAGATGATGTAGTTGTAGCTGTAGCTGAGCTGGATATCTTACCTGAATCACTACTGCTTGACGCCTGCTGTGTCTGTGCTACCTGTGGCGTATCTTCCTTAAGGAACTTGTTAGATACAGTAACCACTGACTGGAATGCAAGGCCTGCAACTAATCCAAAAACAAGTGCAATAGCTGCTGTCCTGCCTAGCTTTGCCCCAAAGCCAGATGACTTTTTTGCTTTCTTGTTTCTTCTGCCATCATCATAAGGTGACCACTGATAATATGATTCACCCTGGTTAATCTCATCCCTCTTATAAGAATAAGAACCATTAGTAGTAGAGCTACTTGTTTGACTTGTATTTGTTGATTCACTTGTATATGAACCAGTATCCCCAGTATTGTTTGTATCGTTATTTGTGTTGTTTGAATAAAAATCGCTCATAAACTCGCCTCCATTGATTTTTCATTTCATGAACGTAGAATAATCCCGAAATGTGACGACTAAGTGACGGTTTATTCAACAGTAACTGATTTTGCTAAGTTTCTTGGATGATCAACATCAAATCCCTTGCCCACAGATACATAGTAACCAAATAACTGTAGTGGAATGATTGCAAGTGAGTTAGCAAAATACTTGTTAGTCTGTGGGATGTACATTACATAATCTGCAACATCCTCAATATCCTCATGACCTACTGTAGTAACAGCAAGGATAAATGCTCCACGAGTCTTACATTCTACAATGTTAGATACTGTCTTAGGATAGATGTTATCCTGTGTTGCCACTGCTGCAACAAGAGTACCCTCTTCAATAAGAGATATTGTACCATGCTTAAGCTCGCCAGCTGCGTATGCCTCTGAATGGATATAAGAAATCTCCTTAAGCTTAAGTGAACCTTCCATAGAGATAGCGTAATCGATACCACGACCGATAAAGAATACATCCTTAGCTGCAACGAAACGGTTAGCAAATTTCTGGATACGCTCCTTATTTCCAAGAAGCATCTCAATCTGCTCTGGAAGCTTCTTTAAATCTGCAATAAGAGACTTCATCTCATCTGCTGGAAGAAGTCCTCTAACATCTGCAAACTTCATAGCAAGTAAGTAAAGAGCTATAAGCTGAGCAGAGTAAGCCTTTGTGGTAGCAACTGAAATCTCAGGACCAGCCCATGTGTACATAACCTTTTCAGCTTCGCGGGCAATAGATGAACCTACTACATTTACAATAGCAAGTGTCATGTTGCCCATTGCACGTGCCATTCTAACAGCTTCCTTAGTGTCAGCTGTCTCACCTGACTGGCTGATTGCTATAACAAGCTCGTTCTCCTGAAGGATTGGATTACGATATCTAAACTCTGAAGCGATATCTACCTCTACTGGAATACGAGCCATATCTTCGAATACATACTTAGCTGTAACACCTGTGTGATATGCACTACCGCAGGCAACAATACGGATACGTGAGATTGCTCTAATCTCTTCATCTGTCATACCAAGCTCTTCAATATCAACTGTGTCATTCTTGATACGAGGATTAAGTGTATCACGAACAGTCTTAGGCTCCTCGTGGATTTCCTTAATCATAAAGTGGTCGTAACCACCCTTTTCTGCTGCATCTACATCCCAATCGATTGTCTTAGACTGCTTCTCAATAGGCTGTCCATCAACATCGAAGAACTCAATGCTGCCTTCTGAAAGACGAGCGATTTCCTCGTTCTCGATAAAGTAAACTTCACGTGTGTACTTAAGAACAGCTGGTACATCAGATGCAATAAGATTGCCATCCTTACCAAGACCTACGATAAGTGGGCTGTCCTTACGAACTGAATAAATCTGATCTGGATAATCTGCAAAAATAATACCAAGGGCATAAGCACCCTCAACACGGTGCATAACCTTTGTAACACATGCAAGAGGATCATTGCCTGCCTTGTAATAATAATCAAGAAGGTGTGCAACTACCTCTGTATCTGTTTCAGATTTGAAATTATATCCACGCTTGATAAGCTTATCCTTAAGCTTTGCGTAGTTTTCGATAATACCATTGTGGACAACGGCGATTGTTTCATCCTCGTTAAGATGTGGATGAGCGTTTGTCTCGCTAGGCTCACCATGTGTAGCCCAACGTGTATGACCAATACCGATAGTACCCTGCATTGTAGCACCATCATGGGTCTTTTCGCTGAGAAGACGAAGACGTCCCTTAGCCTTTTCATATTCTATCTTGCTACCATCATATACAGCCATTCCTGCTGAATCGTAGCCTCTATATTCTAGCTTACTAAGTCCATCCAAAAGTATAGGCGCAGCCTGTGATTTTCCTACGTAACCTACTATTCCACACATAAAAAAATTCCTTTCTTTGCATTATAAAAGCCTCTACATTTTACTACTATTTAACATAAAAGTAAAATGAGGATTGGCCTCATGGTCAATCCTCATTGATTAACTAGTTATTTTTTCTCTTTTTCATCTGATGATGACATATCCGGTGTCTGATTAATCTCAGCACTAGATTCTGAGAAACCAGTTTCGTTCTGAATGTAATCGCTAATCTTATCAACTACATCATCTGTTGCATCGTAATTCTCCTGCTCGTACAAGAACTCATGAAGTGTAACTACATTGCTTGTAAGTGTACAAGGAACAACTACACTACCTATCTTAGAGCTAATCTTAGCAGTCTTAAGTGCAAATGGGAAACCTGTTGAGTTTGTAACCTCGTAATCACCAACAGCTGTAGCCATCGACAAGCACTGTCCCATGCTAAGACTTGTAGAAATCTTAGGGAATACATCATCGCAAATATCATTAAGCTGTGATACCTTGGCATGCTTTGCCTTCTCAATTAAAAGCTTAATTACCTTACGCTGATTCTCAGCACGACCGTAATCGTTATCAACTGCGTATCTGTTACGGCAGTAACCAACTACCTGAGCACCATTCATGTGATATACACCTGGCTTATCAAAGTAGCAGTCATTTCTATCCCAGTATTCTTCCTTATCTGGGTAATACTTAAGAACGTTTTCAACCTCGGCAATATAACCTGCAAGTGCATTCTGACCTGTCTCTGGGTTATTTGTATCAATCATCTTCTGAGTAACCTCAAGGTCAAGACCGCCTAAGTCATCAACAACCATAGCAACTGCATTGAAATCAACTGATACATAACCTGCTATGTTAAGGTCAAGGTTCTTATTAAGCATCTCGATAGCTGATTCAACACCACCGTGGTTATATGCATAGTTACATTTTCTGTATTTGTCATCCTCAACCTGTAGGTAAGTATCACGCTGAACAGATACCATCTTCACTTCCTTAGTGTCGTTGTTAATTGACACCAGGATGATTGTATCTGAGTTACCAGTATCAAGATTACCGTTAGAACGGTTATCCACACCGAAAAGTGCAAGGGTTGTATATTGGCTAAGGACTTCCTTTGTCTCTGCATCCAAGCTATCGTTTTCAAGCTCTTCCATGTTAATATTGTCCCAATTAACCTTACCGAACTTACTCCAGAAGAAGAATACAATAAGGATAACAAGAAGTACCGCAATCTCCACAACAAAAATGGTGCGCTTCATCTTTTTCTTCTTAGCATTCTTTCCTGCTGGGCGTCTTGCACCGCCTCTAGCTACTGCTCTTGCATCTCTGCTGTCCTTTGCAGATGATTTGGATGCTGGCTTTCTAGAGCTACCTGAGTGGCTGCCTGAATGATTGCCAGGTCTACCACTTGGTCTACTGCCACCTGGTCTTCCTGAGCGGCTGGCAGATGCCCTTCTGGCACTGCTTGATGCTGAACGTCTAGCTGGCATATCATCTTCCTCAAATCCGTACTGTGAATCGTACTCGTATAATTCTATTTCGTCATCTAAATCCATGGAATGATTTGAATAACCACTTGGACGACTGCTATGACCATTTCTGTTAACTGGACGGCTTCCGTTTGGTCTGCCTCCGTTTGGTCTGCTTCCACTTGGTCTTCCTGAAGGTCTGTTAGCAGGTCTGCGACGGCCTGTGCCTTCTCCATGTCTCAAATCGTAATCTTCGAAATTACTCATTAACTGAATATCTCCAATCTTAAGTTTGATACCAAATTTGCTACTACTTTTTAAAGCAATAGACTATGCTAGTCTACTCTACTCATTCTAGACTTGTCAAGAATATGGGAGCATTCTATGGCATTTTATAAAATACAAATTTAATCTTCTTCTTTTTGTTCTTGTGTTCCGGGAAGAATATAGTTTTCCATTCCAATAGGTAGATTTTTATTGTAAAATTCATCACCTTTTTGTATAAAATCACCATGCTTCTCCATAATCAGCTGATGATTATCTGTTGGAGTTTCTACTTCCCTATCCTTCCATCTGGCAACCACCCTTGGCAGAACAATTACCCTATAGCCACGCTTTCTTGCCCTCAGACAAAAATCAAACATGGCATCCTGTCCTGTAAGTCTTGTGTCAAAGCCGTGAAGCATCCTGTATACCTTGGCATCTATCAGGCAACATCCGCAGTCTACAACAGATACATCACGGGGCATACTGCCTATTCCATCGTATGTATCCCTAAACAGGCTTTGCCCGTGAAAAGCCGGATACCATGCACCATCAGTGTCAAAGATATATCCCACGTTATCCACCTTAAAGCCTCTATCTATAAAACGCACACCCACCACAGCCACATCAGGCTGACATAGATAAGCATACATCTTTTTTACATTGTTTCTGGTGTATAGCTTAACATTTTCATCTCTTAGAAACATGTAATTGCTGGAAAATCTTCTAAATGTAGAATCATCATAATTCAAATGCCACTTTTTCAATGAAGCATCGATTCTTCCGTCACAGAAAACCTCTTCCTGTCCTAAATAAGAAATAGCCAGTGCCATGTGCTCCTTGCAGTAGTACTCTGCTGCCTTGCGCTCTTCCTTATTCATTGCCCTATCACTTGTTCTTTTGTGATAGATAAGAGATGGCACATGGACAATAGGTTCATTCTTAAAGGCTGCCCTTAGAATGTATTCGTATAAATAGGATGTCTTTGCCTTTTCGTTAAACTCCCCAAGCCTGCTACTTAAGCTTTTTGAGATGCAGACAAAATCCCCTACGTAATCTGTCTGCAAAAATAATTCTTTATTAAAATCTGATTTGAAATGAGGATTTTTTCTATCGAGACCAACCAGTTCATCATGGTCGGCATAGACAATACAATCCTTGTTATCTAAGGCTTCTATCTTTTCATTTAGGGCACTAAGAGTGTTTCCACTTAATCTATCATGCTGCCCAAAGAAAACCACATAATTCCCTTCTGCAAAATGAAGGCCCACATTATAAGCGTAAGCTGCGCCATTATTCTTTTTCAGCCTACGATAGTGAACCTTATCAACGATATCCGGGAAGAATTCCTTGATAGTCACCTCAATCTCATTTGATGGATTGTTATCTAAAATATATAATTCGAATTCGCGATATTCCTGTTCATCAATGGACTCGAGACAGTCCTTAAAATTATCCATATCAGTCTCGTTGGTCCAGACTACTAATGAAAAATAATTTTCTGCCACTACTTCGAGCCCTTTCCCCCAAATACAACTGCTACTGTTTTAAGTATTATCTTAATATCTAATCCTAATGACCAGTTGGAAATGTACTCTGTATCAAGTGCCACCACCTGCTCAAAATCCTTGATATCACTACGTCCACTAACCTGCCACATACCAGTAAGACCCGGCTTAATAGATAGTCTGGCTCTGTGATGCAATGCGTAGTTTTCGTATTCGTCCTCAAGAGGTGGTCTTGTTCCCACAAGAGACATATCTCCTACCAATACATTTAAAAACTGTGGTAATTCATCAATAGAATGTTTTCTAAGGAAACGCCCAATAGGAATAACTCTAGGATCATTCTCCATCTTAAACATATTTCCTTTGATTTCATTCTTTTCTACCAAGTCTTTCTTTCGTTCCTCAGCATCCATGTACATGGTACGGAATTTGTAAAACTTAAACTTACGACCGTTTTTTCCGATTCTGGTCTGGGTAAAGAACACAGGACCAGGTGACTGGATTTTGATGATTGGTGCAAAAATAATAAATGCTATTAATGTAAAAAACAGCCCCACAATAGCACCTATAATATCCATTAATCTCTTAGCAAATGCCTGACGATTATTAGCAATATGCATGCTTGTGGTAAGCACTATATACTGACCATATTTTTCCATTATACGATTAGGCATAAGATTGCTGGTGTGCACAAGTGGTATATGCACTGTAAGCCCCTGCTCTACCAGCCTTGTTGCAAGGCTTTCCTCGCTTTTTCTGGTGTTACCATCTAAGAAAACTTCGTCTACCACGCTGGTGCGAAGATATTCAAAAAGTGTATCTGCACTGGCAATAACAGGAATTCCCTGAATTGTCTGACCTGTCATATCTTTATCTACAACTGCAACTCCCACAACCTTGTACTCAGGATATGGGCTAAGTGCTATTTCGTTAAGACAATTTTCTACATTGTCAGATTCTGCTACCACTACCATGGCAGTCTTGTTTACATCTGACAGCTTACGACGTCTGATGACACGCTTCCATCCCACTCTGAACAAATAAGAAAAAACAACCATGCCAATAGCAAGCACGCCCAGTACTGTTCTAGAGTGCATATAAGAAGTCTTAGACATGTACATATACAAAAGCACGCCAAGGAAATTCACAGCTGAATGCCAGATAGTAGATATCAATTCTTCATATTTAGTTCTCCGCAAAATGCCCTTGTAGGTCTCTGTAAAAAACACACCTGCCAAGTCAATGAAAGGCAATATCTTAACCAAATTCTGATATAGGTTGAACCATTCGAATTTGTCCAAAAAGATAATGCTTCCGTTGAACTTAATCATAACACCCAAATAAAGTGCCAGTTCCGCTGCCAGCAAATCAAGGATGATAAAATCCAAGTGCTTTACCCAAGAGCGTTTTTTCTTTTTGTACAACGCTTATCCCCCTGTTACTTCCCCATCTATATAATACAATTATAAATTATTGTTGTTTTTATATCCATCATTATTCTTCACACCGTCATAATCCATTTTTCTAGTGTGATATTCAATGTCCTCTAAAAGCTTACGATTCTTAGCAAGCAAATCTCCTATAAGTGCAATCATAAGAGAAATAAATCCCATGATAAGAAGAGTACATCCTAAAATAAGAGATTGAATGTGACCTGCAGAATTACCCATTGCTACAAAAACAAGGAAGCGAATAATCACCCCAAGACCTACGATAAATGGAATAATTGCAAGCACACTAAATGTCTTAAGTGGCTGATACATAAGATAAGCTCTAAGGATTGTAACCATAGATTTCTTAACATATCCCATCATGCTATTGAAAAGACGTGATGGACGAAGCTCCCCATTAGTTCTGATTGGTACACTTGTCTGAGCGATTTTGTTTCTACCAGCCTGAACGATTGTCTCAAGAGTATATGTGTAATCGTTTGTGACATTTAGACGCATTGCTGCATCCCTTGAATAAGCTCTAAATCCACTTGGAGCATCTGGAATATCTGAATTACTAGCCTTCTGCACAACCCAGCTTCCCAAATGCTGAAGCTTTTTCTTAAGTGGCGAAAAATGCTCAGTGGCATCGATTGGACGCTCGCCGATTACAATATCAGATTTGCCCTCTAGAATAGGACGAACCAAAAGCTCAATATCATCTGCTACATACTGATTATCTGCATCCGTATTTACGATAATATCTGCACCATTTCTAAGGCATGCATCAATGCCTGCCATAAATCCATAAGCAAGGCCTTTGTTGCGGCGGAAATTAACCACGTAATTAACTCCCCATTTTCTGGCCACTTCTACAGTATTATCCTTGCTGCCATCATTAATTATTAAATATTCGATTTCATCTATTCCATCAATATGCTTAGGCAAATCGTTAAGAGCTATCTCAAGTGTTTCTGCCTCGTTATAGCATGGAATTTGAATGATAAGTTTCATAGCTACTCCTTACTCTTAAAAGAATAATCAAATTTTGTAAGTGACAAGTTAGGATTGTAATAAGGGTCTCCCTTACTGTATGTATCCTTCCACTTTGTCATAAAATATTTTGTCTCTGCATCCATTCTGGCCTTTCTATCTGGATCCTCATGGTCAAGGCCACGGCTGACAGATTCTAAATGATACCACTCTGAAAATGGTGTGTAAACACACAGCAAATCTTTTGCCCTAAGCTTAAGGCAATAATCCACATCGTTAAATGCTACTGCAAGCCCCTCATCAAAGCCACCTA
The DNA here is from genome assembly GCF_017471675.1 of Pseudobutyrivibrio sp. GTDB lineage: Bacteria > Bacillota > Clostridia > Lachnospirales > Lachnospiraceae > Pseudobutyrivibrio. Next base: position 3,022 of record NZ_JAFUSK010000076.1, on the reverse strand, counting down.
CTGTATTAAATGCAGAGCGCTTTGTAAGAAGACATGCACCTGTAACTGCTGACAAATCCTGGACGCAGGTGCTTCTGTAAAAATATCCTACCTGCTCTCTGCCACTTCCTAAAAACTGGGAATTAGCAACACCACCAAGACCAATAATAAGGCCTGCATGCTGCACAGTATTATTGCCATAGTAAAGCCTTGCACCTACTGCTCCCACATCTTCTCTTCTGATGAAGCCCATCATCTCTGAAATGGCATCACCATTAATCATCCTTGTGTCGTTATTAAGAAGAAGCAGATATTCGCCAAGAGCCTGGCGCACACCATAATTAATAAGTGCAGAGAAATTAAAGGTACCCTTTGTATCAGGATGTGCCTTTGTAAAATCACACACTCTTGCGCTAATATCGTTTCTTCTTTCCAGTTCCTGATAATATCCACGAAGCTTTTCATCAGCAGAATTGTTTTCCACAATTATAAATTCATAATTAGGATAAGTAGTCTTCTCCACAATGCTATCGATACATTCCTTCAAATCCTCCTCATGATTCATATTAGGAATGATGATAGAAAGAAGTGGTGTATCTGGCCACTCATATATAGTTCTATAATATCCCAGATGAGTATCAAGCTCTACCCTTGCTGGAATTCCAAGTCTCTTATAATGGTTCTCCACAGCACGTCTGCCGTTTTCGTAGGCATACATCTTTGCCTCTGGATGGTCTGCTGTAGAATCCGGATGGCATCTCCAGTGATAAAGCACCCTTGGAATATGATAGATGTTAGTGCATTTTTCAAGGACTCTCAAATCAAAATCATGGTCCTGTGCTCCATCAAACTCAGAAAGGATACCGCCGCTTGCTTTTGCAATATCTGCCCTGACAACAAACAGATGGGTGATATAATTATGAGAGCATAACAAATCAATATTGAAATCTGATTTAAAATGAGGAAGGAAATACTCCTTGCCCTCCATATCAATCTTATCCTCGTCGGAATAGATTGCTTCGATTGTTCTATCTTTATTAAGAGCCTCTGCAATATAATACATTGCATCTGGTGTTATCAAATCATCATGATCCGTAAATCCGATATAATCTCCAGTGGCAAGCTCCATAGCTGCATTAGTATTACCAGCGATTCCCGTATTATCAGTAAGCTTTTTATAGACGATTCTCTCATCCCATTTGCCGCCTGTGGCAGCCTTAATAATATCGTAAAGACCTTCCTTAGGACTGCCATCCCCAAGGCAAAGCTGCCAATGTGGATAAGTCTGATCCGTAAAGGAATGAATCAGCTCTGTAAGAAACTTCTCCTTTGTATTGTATAACGGAATTACGATACTAATAACTGGATTATACGCAAACACTGTCTGGCGCTGATTTTCAAGTTCCTGCTCGCTAACAGGGTTCTCCTTTAAAAACTGCCTATAGCTATAGTGTTCCTGGTCATGACCCATCATTTTTCTGATGGTCTTGGCCACAGTCTTTTTCACACCATAATGCTGCAAATAAAGCAGACCCTTTTCTATTTTATTAGTAGGTTGTTTATATTCTTTAATCTCACTCATATTCAAAATAATCCCTTATTGCACCAGCCAGTGCCTTTGGATTTCCCATTTCTACAAAAATATGTTTTTTGTCGGCATTAAACAATTCGTGGTTGGCCATGCCATCACCAAGTATCATTGGCTTTTCCATAGCCTCATAGATATATGCCTTACCAGGGATGGTTCGCTTAGCCTTCATAATATTCCCAGAAAAATGACCTGCCAGGCACAAATCTGCTACTCCGATATGCTTAGCCAAATCCTCCTGTGTAAGCCAATCAATATAAGTTACGTTTGGCTGAATCGGTTTTTGCATCTTATCTGATATTGGGCCGATTATCTCAAAGCTGATTCTATCATCATCTGCAAATTCCCTAACGGCATCCAAGATTACATCCACCCCCTGAAGGTTTAGGATAGAACCAAAGTACAGCACCTTCTTTTTTTCGCTTTTTGCCTCGATGCCGACATCTGCCATAGGGTGATAAATAGCCTTATTAGCATGCAGATAGTACACGTAAATCTTATCAATTTCTTTTCCAAATTCCTCTGAGAAAAAAGTGCCGTGAGCCACAGTATCACACACTACATAATCTGCACTTTTGATGGTAGCTTCATCCAGCTTATGGGTAAGCTTCTCCACCAGGCCACCGTCCCTAAACTTCTTTCTATCCATAATCATGGTGTCATACACCGATATAAAGAAATCTATAAACAGCTGCCTTCTCTTAAGCTTTCTCCTAAAAAACGGAACCACCAGCTGAGGTGAAAATCCCACAAAGACCACATCAACATCCCTCACGGACTGCCTAATTAGACTAAGCCACACATAGGCAAGCCTCTTAGGATAGCTCTTACTTTTGCTTCCGATTACCGTAAGGCCGGCTGCCTTTTGCTGTAGGTAATCAATCTCCTGCGTAACCCTGATATAATCCAGATTTTTAGTTGTTATATAAAGAACCCGCTTGCCCTCGAACTGGCAACCCAAGGTTTCAAATTTATCCATACTATTTCCTTCAAACACAATTTGTGTTTAGTATATCACAAGTTGCTATTAACGGACATACAAGAAATGCGAAAATGTGGATTTAGCCCCAGGTCCCCTCACACCTGCCCTGGGCTAGCTGACGAATGCTTTAAGTGTGTCCGTCAAGAGCTCAGTAAACACCCCTAGCTGCTTGCACAGTCGAAGAATTGCTGATTTTCTAAATGCCACAACTCGCATTCTTTATTACACGTGTTCTTTCAAGGTTTGACAATTCTGTCGGTACTGTATGTATCTCACAGACACACTCTACCTAGAGTAATAGCAGTGGCGGCAATATTAGTATTAATTGCATGATTTTGGAGTGAGCCTAGTAGAATCTTAAAGCAGTTTTTGAATGTTTTCATATGGGCTGCCACGGACGGCAGCCCAAGGCTGATAGCGAAATGGACTGAGCTTGAAGCCGGTAGGAAAACATCCAAAAACTGCTTTTAATT
>NZ_JAFUSK010000075.1 GCF_017471675.1 Pseudobutyrivibrio sp. | reverse complement strand
TTGGGAGAGCACCTGCCTTGCAAGCTGGGGGTCATGAGTTCGAATCTCTCCGTCTCCACTTAAGTTCTTGTGAAAGCAAGAACTTTTTGTTTCTAAAAAGTCAATTGAAAAAATGTGAAAAAAATGTGTTTTTTCTATTGAAAGCGACTAAATATTGTGTTAATATTTACTAGTCGCGTGGGTGAGGGACTTAAACCAAGTTTAGGTTTTTCGCTTACGATTTAGGGGACTGGTCAAATGGTATGATAGGGGTCTCCAAAACCTTTGGTGGGAGTTCGATTCTCTCGTCCCCTGTTTGACTAATAGCTGTGAACAATATTGTTCACAGCTATTTTTTTATGCTATTAATTGAATATAAAAAAACAGAGTGCTATAATAAAGATAAATATTCTGAATATTCTGTCAGAATATATTTACGGCTTTAAATACCTGGATTAAAAAGGAGAAAAATTATGCTTGCTACGTTAGTACCACTTTTTTATGAGGATATGTCTGTTGCATCTTATTGTTTATATGCGCAGAAGGAGAACATGTATGAAAGACCACATTTACTTATTGCAGGTAAATATGATGGTGCTGGTTCTATTGTTGGATTAGAAGTTTTTGATAGTGTTTCTGAAGATGATTTAGTAGCTAATTGTAGTATTATTATTCCTATTAATAATATTTCTCTATTTTCGAATATCGAGCAACAATTAACGGGATTTGATGGAAGAATAGTTTTATTAATTGACCAGACAATCAAACCAGAAGAGTCATACAATAAGCGCTTGCAGGATTTAAAGAGTAAAGGCTTTAAGCTTGCTCTTAAGGATTTGCCTATAACAAGCCTGGATGAATTCAAATTCATGATGAATGATTTTGACTTGTTACTCATTAATAGTGATACAGGTGATGTAATAGAACAAGCTAAAGAATTTAGAAAGATTTTGCCTAATATAGATTTATGTGCAGAAAATCTTCACACAAAAGAAGAATTTGAAAGCGCTAAGGAATCTGGTTTATTCAAGGTGTTTGAGGGAACATTCTTTAGAGTTCCTATTAATAAAGGGGATACAGAGGTAGCTCCTATAAAGATTAACTATTTAAAACTTATGAAGGTGATAAATGAGCCTGATTTTGATTTAGATGATGTTGCTAATGTTATAAGTCAGGATCCAGCTCTTACTATTGAATTATTAAAAATAGCCAATAAGCTTACTATTAACTCCAATATTCGTTCTATTGCTCAGGCAACAGCATTACTTGGTCAAAAGGAACTTAGAAGGTGGTTAAATACTACACTTCTTAATGGACTTGCAGCTGGTAAACCAAACGAGATTACAAGATTGTCATTGGTACGAGCTAGATTTGCTGAAAATTTAGCACCTATTTTCGATTATGCAATGAGAAAAGACGAGCTATTCTTAATGGGATTGTTTTCATTATTAAATCTTATTTTGGATATGCCAATGGATAAAGCATTAGAGCAGGTAGGTGTAAGTAATGAAATTAAGAAGGCTCTTGTTAGTGATGATGGTATATTTGCCCCACAGCTGGAATTTCTCCTAAGCTATGAGGCAGGTGATTGGCAGGAAGTTTCAAGATTAATGGTATTGCATGATATAGAAATGGATGACGTATACGAAGCTTATGTAGAAGCATTAAAGTGGTATGGAAGTATGTTCATTCAGTAGAGTAGGACTTCTTGTTGACAATTTCATTATTCTGTCAGCAAGAAGTCATATGTTAAGCCTCGGTGGATTAAAGCCGAGGCTTTGTTTTTGAATGAATGCAATAATTGAAAATTCATTAGCAATAATTACATTGACATGAGCCTGTTACCATGTTATAACTTAACATACAGTTATAGTCTTAATTAGTAATAGGAGTTGATTTTTATGAAATTTAAAATTCTTTTAGAGAACACACAGGACGCAGAGGAGTTTGTTAATGCAGCTTCTAAGTGTGGTGGTGATATTGACCTTCACAGCGGCGTGGTATACATTGATGGTAAGTCTCTATTAGGTGTGCTTGCAATGGGGGTTAAGCGTGAGATGGATGTTTATGTTTCAGAGCATTCAGATTCAGGTTTCTTTAATGCAGTTAAGAAGTTCGTTGTAGCTTAGTATAGATTCAAAGGATATCGCTTAAGCAACTGGCTTTTGTATTATAGTAAGCATAGCTTACCGTAATAATATATTGTATAATATGACCTGTAAGTTAACACTTGCAGGTCTTTTTTTATTATGAAAGTTTCGAGATTAATTACTCCAGAGGGAGAAAAGGCACAAATAAATATATCTGTCAGAAATCTTGTAGAATTTCTTCTTAGAGAGGGAGATATAGACGACAGAAAAGGTTCGGTAGATCCTTTCGAGGCTATGCAGGCAGGAAGTAGGATCCATAGAAAAATTCAAAATTCTATGGGTCCCTTTTATAGTGCAGAGGTACCACTTAAATATCAGATTGAATATGAAGATTACACACTTGGTATTGAAGGCAGAGCAGATGGCTTGGTTTTAGATAGAGATGAGGACGGTATAGTTGTTGCAGCAACTGTAGATGAAATTAAGGGCATGTACATGGATGTAATGACATTTGAAAAGCCTGTACTAGTTCATGAGGCTCAGGCTAAATGCTACGCTTATATAGTCGCCAATGAATACCAATTAGACACAGTGGAAGTTCAGATGACATACGTGAGCCTTGAGACGGAAGAAATAAAACGATTTAATCAGGTCTATACTTTTGATGAAATTGAAAAATGGTTTCTAACTATCATAGGAATATTTAGAAAATGGTCTGATTTTCAATACTATCACAAGCAAGAATTAATAGAATCCGCTAGAGATTTACAGTTTCCATTTGAGTATAGGGATGGACAAAAGAAGCTTGTATCTGATGTTTATAGAAGCATTTATAGACAGAAGATTCTATTTATGCAGGCGCCTACTGGAACTGGTAAAACTATAGCAAACGTATATCCGGCTGTAATGGCCTTGGGGCAGAATTTGGCGGAGCGAATATTTTATTTAACTGCCAAGACGGCTACTGCTATAGCCGCGAAGGATGCATATACCATGCTTACAGAAAAAGGCTATGAGGGAAAGACAATTATGCTCACTGCCAAGGATAAAATGTGTATGTGTGATGAAGCGGATTGTAATCCTGATTATTGTCCTTATGCCAGGGGGCATTTTGATAGAATAAATGATGCCATATATGAGGTCATTACAAAGGAAAATGTTATAACAAGGGATGTTATTCTTTCCTATGCTGAGGAGTATGTGGTATGTCCTTTTGAGTTGGCACTGGATGTAAGCACCTGGTGTGAGGGAATTATTTGCGATTACAATTATGTGTTTGACCCTAATGTCTATTTAAAAAGATTTTTCGCAGATGGGAAAAATGGGGAGCATATTTTCTTGGTGGATGAGGCTCATAATATGGTTGATAGAGCCAGAGAAATGTATTCCGAAACTCTTATCAAAGAAGAAATACTTTCTATCAAAAGATATGCAAAGCCTGTTAGCAAAAAGCTGGTTAATGCACTTGAAAAATGTAACAGGATAATGCTTGAATACAAGCGTGAATGTGAAAGTGATATAACAGTTCTTGATGATATAGATTTGTTACTTAATGCCTGTGATAATTTGCAGATGATATTAGAACAGTTATTTAAGAAGGAAATTAAGTTCGGTATATATCAAGACGAGGTTTTAGATTTTTATTTCAGATTAAGAAATTTTACAGCACTGGCATATCAGCAGGACAAAGAACATTATAGGATTTATTGCGATTTTGATGAGGATAAGAACTTCAATCTTCATCTATATTGCATTGACCCGTCAGCACAGCTGCAGGATAGACTTAGGATGGCAAGAGCTACAGTATATTTTAGCGCTACACTTCTTCCAATAGAATATTATAAAAATCTATTGTGCAATGAAAAGGATGTATATGCCATCTATGTTGATTCAGTTTTTGACCAAAGAAAAAGGGCATTGCTTTTAGGAACGGATGTAACCAGTAAGTATACCAAACGTGGCGATGAGGAGTATTTAAAATATGCTACATACATAAATACTATTGTAAAGGCTAAACAGGGCAACTACATGGTATTTGGTCCATCATATAAATTCTTAGAGGATATCCTAAGCAAGTATGAGACTATTTCAAATAATGTTGATATATTGGTGCAGAGTCAGAATATGACTGAGCAGGAGCGAGAAGAATTCCTAATGGAATTTGAAAAGAAGCGGGAAAAGTCTATGGTTGCTTTTTGCACATTAGGTGGCATTTTTTCAGAAGGAATAGATTTAGTTGGTGGAAAGCTTATTGGTGTTGTGATACTTGGCGCCGGCCTACCTCAAGTTGGAAATGAGCGAAAGCTAATGGCAGACTTCTTTGATGAAAGTGGCAAGAATGGTTTTGAATATGCTTATTTATATCCTGGTATGAACAAGGTTATACAGGCAGCTGGAAGACTTATTAGAACAAAAGACGATGTTGGTGTAATTGCACTTTTGGACGACCGATTTAGATTATCAAGCTACAGAAAAACTTTTCCTCGAGAATGGAATGATGCTTCTTTTACCACAGTGGATGAAGTTTCGTTAAAATTAACAAAATTCTGGCAAAAATTGACCTAAAAAATTATTAGGAGTTGTGAATTTTTTGTGTTATACTCTTTTTAACTGTGAGGCTGACTGTCAGCAATTTACTAGTTTTCGGACATAAAAGTCTGGCAGGAAGCATTACTCACAGATTTTCAAGTAAATATACGGAGGTGTAAAGTGGGCAAGGTAAGAAGAGTTTACGTTGAAAAAAAGCCACAATTTGCAGTATCTGCCAAGTCATTGCTATCCGAAATAGGAAGCTACTTAGGCATCAAGGATGTTACGGGAGTTAGAGTCTTGATTCGTTATGATGTTCAAGATGTTTCTGACGACGTTTTTAAGAAGGCAGTTAAGACTGTTTTTTCGGAGCCTCCTGTTGATAATGTTTACGAAGGGACTTTTGATTACAATGGCAGAGTCTTTTCTGTTGAGTTTCTCCCAGGACAGTTTGACCAGCGCGCTGATTCAGTAGAGCAGTGTCTTAAGCTTTTAAATGAAAATGAAGAACCTACAATTCATACAGCTACTACTTATGTTATTGAGGGCAATATTACAGATGAAGAATTCAATGCTATAAAGAAGCATTGTATTAATCCAGTTGATTCTAGAGAGACTTCTCTTGATTTACCAGAGTCTCTATCTAATAATTTCGATGAGCCAGCCGACGTCAAGACATTTGACGGTTTTTCTTCAATGGCTGAAAATGATTTAAAAGATTTATACGATTCCTTAAATCTTGCTATGACATTTAAGGATTTCCTTCACATTCAGCACTATTTTTCCAAAGATGAACACAGAGACCCTACTGTCACTGAAATCAGGGTATTAGATACATATTGGTCTGATCATTGTAGACATACTACATTCTCTACAGAGCTTAAGAATGTAACTATTGAAGATGGTTTTTATAAGGCTCCTATTCAGGAAACTTTTGATGATTATCTTGATAATTTCAAGATTCTTTATAAGGACAGAGATGACAAGTTTGTATGCCTTATGGATCTTGCACTTCTTGCTATGAAGCGTCTTAAGGCAGATGGTATGCTTGATGACCAGGAAGAATCTGATGAGATTAATGCCTGCTCAATAGTAGTTCCAATCAATGTAGATGGAACTGAGGAGGAATGGTTAATCAATTTCAAGAACGAAACACATAACCATCCTACAGAAATCGAGCCATTTGGTGGTGCTGCAACATGTCTTGGTGGTGCTATTCGTGATCCACTTTCAGGACGTACTTATGTATATCAGGCTATGCGTGTTACAGGTGCTGCTGACCCAACAGTTTCTGTTAAGGATACAATAGAAGGAAAGCTTCCTCAGAAGAAGCTTGTTCGTGAGGCTGCTCATGGCTATAGCTCTTATGGTAACCAGATTGGTCTTGCTACTGGATATGTTAAGGAAATCTATCATCCAGATTACGTTGCTAAGCGTATGGAAATCGGTGCTGTTATGGGTGCTGCTCCTAGACGTGCTGTTCAGCGTTTAAACTCTGACCCAGGTGATAGAATCATCCTTCTTGGTGGTCGTACTGGTCGTGATGGAATCGGTGGTGCTACAGGTTCATCAAAGGCTCACAATACTGAATCTACAGCAGTTTGCGGAGCTGAGGTACAAAAGGGTAATCCACCTACAGAGCGTAAGATTCAGCGTCTTTTCAGAAGAGAAGAGGTTTCTTATATAATTAAGAAGTGTAACGATTTTGGTGCCGGCGGTGTTTCAGTTGCAATCGGAGAGCTTGCTCCTGGTCTTACAGTAGACCTTGATAAGGTTCCTAAGAAGTACGCAGGTCTTGATGGAACAGAGCTTGCTATTTCAGAATCTCAGGAGAGAATGGCAGTTGTTGTTGCTCCTGCTGATGTAAACAAGTTCTTACAGTATGCTGCAGAGGAGAACTTAGAGGCAATTGAGGTTGCTGTTGTAACAGAAGAGCCTCGTCTTGTTCTTAACTGGAGAGGCAAGGAGATTGTTAATCTGTCACGTGCCTTCCTTGATACAAACGGTGCTCACCAGGAGACAGATGTATATGTAGAGCTTCCTGATGCTAGTGAAAAATATATTGATAAATATGGAATCGAAAAGGTTGCTAAGGATTTAGAGAATGGTGATGTTAAGGCTGCTTGGCTTGATACTTTATCAGACCTTAACAACTGTTCACAAAAGGGACTTGTTGAGATGTTTGATGGTTCTATTGGAGCAGGCTCAACACTGATGCCTTTCGGTGGTAAGTATCAGCTTACAGAGACACAGTCAATGGTTGCAAAGGTTCCTGTAGCAGATGGAAAGACTGATGCAGTTACTATGATGGCATTTGGATTTAATCCTTATGTAAGCTCATGGTCACCATATCACGGTGCACAGTATGCAGTGCTTGAATCAGTAGCACGTATCGTTGCAACTGGTGGTGATTACAAGAAGATTAGATTCACTTTCCAGGAGTACTTCCGTAGAATGAGCGCTGATCCAAAGCGTTGGAGTCAGCCATTTGCAGCACTTCTTGGTGCATATAGAGCTCAGATGCAGTTTGGTCTTCCATCAATTGGTGGTAAGGATTCTATGTCAGGAACATTTAACGAAATCGATGTTCCACCTACACTGGTTTCATTTGCAGTAGATGTTGCTAAGGTTGGTGATATAGTAACACCTGAGCTTAAGGAAGCAGGAGATAAGCTTTTTGTTCTTAGAGTTTTAAGAGATGCTTATGATCAGCCAAACTACGAGCAGGCTAAGCAGATTTACGCAGCTGTTCGTCAGATGGTTGAGATGGGAAATATTAAGGCTGCTTATGCTCTTGATGCTTACGGACTTGTACCTGCTGTATCTAAGATGGCTTTTGGTAACAAGCTTGGTGTTAAGATTTTAGATGGCTTTACAAATAAAACATTATTTGGATACTCAGTTGGTGATATTGTCCTTGAGGTTTCAGAGGATGCTGCACTTGCAATAGAAAATGAGCTGACAAAGGCAGGTCTTACAGATTGCGGATATGTGGTTGGTGAGGTTACTGATGATGCCACATTCACTTATAAGGATGTTAAGATTACCATGGATGAGGCTATAGCAGCATGGACTAGCCCACTTGAAAAGGTATTCAAGACAAAGAGCAGCGAAGATACTACACCTGTTCAGTCCGATTTATATAAGGCAAAGGATTTCTACATTTGCAAGAATAAGATTGCAAAGCCTAGAGTATTTATTCCAGTATTCCCAGGTACAAACTGTGAGTACGATTCTGCCAGAGCATTTGAGCAGGCTGGTGCAATCACAAATGTTAAGGTCTTTAAGAACCAGACAGCAGAAGACATTAGAGAGTCTGTAGATGAATTCTCAAGAGCAATTGCTCAGTCACAGATTGTAATGTTCCCAGGTGGTTTCTCAGCTGGTGATGAGCCAGAGGGTTCTGCAAAGTTCTTTGCTACAGCATTTAGAAATGCTAAGATGAAGGAGGCTATCACAAATCTTCTTGAAAATAGAGACGGTTTGATGCTTGGTATTTGTAATGGTTTCCAGGCACTTATTAAGCTTGGCCTTGTACCTTATGGAGAAATCCATACACAGACTGAAGATTCTCCTACACTTACATACAACACAATCGGACGTCATATTTCAAAAATTGCATATACAAAGGTGGTCAGCAATAAGTCACCATGGCTTGCAGGTACAAAGACAGGTGAAGTTTATTGCGCTCCAGCATCACACGGTGAAGGCCGATTTGTTGCACCTGAAGAATGGATTAAGAAGCTATTCGAAAATGGTCAGGTGGCAACTCAGTATGTTGATTTAGATGGAAATGCATCTATGGACGAGGAGTGGAACATCAACGGAAGCTTTGCTGCTATTGAGGGTATTACTAGCCCTGATGGTAGAGTTTACGGAAAGATGTGCCATGCCGAGCGTAAGGGAGATGGTGTTTCAATTAACATCTATGGCAATCAGGATATGAAGTTGTTCGAATCTGGTGTAGACTATTTTAGATAAAAACAAACTCCAAGGTAAATTTACTACCTTGGAGTTTTAATAAAAAGGGTAGAAAAGAGGAAAGATGAAAGCATTTTTAATTTTGGAAGACGGGACAGTTTTTGAAGGAACTAGCATAGGGTCAACAAGAGAAGTTATAAGTGAAATAGTTTTCAATACTTCTATGACAGGTTACCTGGAAGTGCTCACAGACCCTTCCTATGCAGGACAGGCAGTGTGCATGACATATCCACTTATTGGTAACTATGGAATTACAGATGATATGGAAAGCGGTAGACCTTGGCCAGATGGATTTATTGTAAGAGAGCTTAGCAGAATTCCATCAAATTTCAGATGCAAGGGAACTATTCAGGATTTCTTAGTTAAGCATAACATCACTGGTATTTCTGGTATTGATACACGTGCGCTTACTAAAATCCTTAGGGACCGTGGAACTATGAATGGTATGATTACCACAAATGAGCACTTTAACTTTGAGGAGATTAAGCCAAAGCTTGCAGCTTATGCAACAGGTGATGTGGTATCAAAGGTTACATGCCATGAAAAATCTGTGCTTAAGGGAAATGGTAAGAAGGTTGCACTTTTAGATTTTGGTGCCAAGAGAAATATTGCAAAATCATTAAATGATAGAGGCTGTGAGGTAACTATTTACCCAGCACATACAAAGGCTAAGGAAATTTTAGCAGGAAATCCAGACGGAATTATGCTTTCAAACGGACCTGGAGATCCAAAGGATTGCGGTCCTATCATTGATGAGGTTAAAAAGCTTTATGAATCAGATGTGCCAATTTTTGCAATCTGCCTTGGACATCAGTTAATGGCACTTGCAAATGGTCTTGATACACATAAGCTGAAATACGGCCACAGAGGTGGCAACCATCCTGTAAAGGATTTGGAGACTGGCAAAGTATATATTTCATCTCAAAACCACGGTTATGTAGTTGATACAGACGGACTTGATGAAAAGATTGCAGTACCTGCATTTGTAAATGTAAATGATGGAACAAATGAAGGACTTAAATACACAGGAAAGAACATCTTCACTGTTCAGTTCCATCCTGAGGCTTGCCCAGGACCACAGGACAGCGGATATTTGTTTGATAGATTTATTAAGATGATGGGAGGAGAGCAGTAATGCCAAAGAGAAGTGACATTAAGAAAGTAATGGTGATTGGCTCTGGCCCTATCGTCATTGGACAGGCAGCAGAGTTTGATTATGCTGGAACTCAGGCTTGTCGTTCCCTTAAGGAAGAGGGGATAGAGGTTTGTCTTGTAAACTCTAACCCTGCAACAATTATGACTGATAAGGAGATTGCTGATGAGGTTTACATCGAGCCACTTACAGTAGATGTTTTAAAGCAAATTATTATTAAGGAAAAGCCAGATTCACTTCTTCCAACACTTGGAGGTCAGGCTGGACTTAACCTTGGTATGGAGCTTGCAGAAAGCGGCTTCTTAGAGGAGCAGGGTGTTAAGCTTATTGGTACAACAGCAGAGACAATCTTTAGAGCTGAGGATAGACAGGCATTTAAGGACACAATGGAAAAGCTTGGGGAGCCTGTAGCAGCTTCACTGGTTGTTAACACAGTTGAGGATGGTATTAAGTTTACAAATACAATCGGCTATCCAGTAGTACTTCGTCCTGCTTACACACTTGGCGGTTCAGGCGGTGGTATCGCTCACAACCAGACAGAGCTTGTAGAAATCCTTACAAACGGTCTTAGACTTTCACGTGTGCATGAGGTACTTGTTGAACGATGCATCGCTGGCTGGAAGGAAATCGAGTACGAGGTAATGCGAGATGCCAACGGCAACTGCATCACTGTTTGTAACATGGAAAACATCGACCCAGTTGGTGTACATACAGGTGACTCAATCGTAGTTGCTCCTTCACAGACACTTGGTGATAAGGAATACCAGATGCTTCGTACATCTGCACTTCGCATCATCGATGAGCTTGGTATTACAGGTGGATGTAACGTACAGTATGCCCTTCACCCAGAAAGCTTTGAGTATTGCGTAATCGAGGTAAATCCTAGAGTATCTCGTTCATCAGCATTAGCATCAAAGGCAACAGGTTACCCAATCGCAAAGGTAGCTGCAAAGATTGCCCTTGGATACACACTTGATGAGATTCCAAACGCTATCACAAAGAAGACTTATGCATCATTTGAGCCAATGCTTGATTACTGTGTAGTAAAGATTCCAAGACTTCCATTTGATAAGTTCATCACAGCTCAGCGTAAGCTTACTACCCAGATGAAGGCTACCGGCGAGGTAATGTCTATCTGCAATAACTTCGAAGGTGCATTGATGAAGGCTATCCGCTCATTGGAGCAGCATGTAGATTCACTTCTTAGCTACGACTTCTGCGACATGACAGACGCTGAGCTTGAGGAAGCGCTTACAGTTGTTGATGATAGAAGAATCTACTGCATCGCAGAAGCACTTAGACGTGGCACATCTTACGAGACAATACATGAAATCACAAAGATTGATATGTGGTTCATTGATAAGATTAAGATTCTTGTTGAAATGGAGCTTAGACTTCAGCAGGAGGAGCTTACAGTAGACCTTCTTAAGGAAGCAAAGAGAATCGAATTTCCAGATAGCGTCATCGCTCACTTAAATGGCAAGATGACTGAGGAAGAAGTTAGAAAGATGCGTTATGACAACGGCATCGTGGCAGCATACAAGATGGTTGATACCTGTGCAGCAGAGTTTGATGCCATGACACCTTACTACTACAGCGTTTACGGTAGCGAGAATGAGGCTGTAGAGACTAAGGATAGAAAGAAGGTTCTTGTTCTTGGTTCTGGTCCAATCAGAATCGGACAGGGTGTTGAGTTTGACTACTGTTCAGTTCATGCTACATGGGCATTTGCCAAGGAAGGCTGGGAGACAGTCATTGTTAACAACAACCCTGAGACAGTTTCAACAGACTTTGATATTGCAGACAAGCTTTACTTTGAGCCTCTTACAAACGAGGATGTTGAATCAATCGTAAATCTTGAAAAGCCAGACGGAGCTATCGTACAGTTCGGTGGACAGACAGCTATCAAGCTTACAGAGCATCTTATGAAAATCGGCGTGCCAATCCTTGGTACAAAGGCAGAGGATGTAGATGCAGCAGAAGATAGAGAGCTCTTCGATGAAATCTTAGAGCAGACACAGATTCCTCGTGCAGCAGGCGGAACAGTATTTACAGCAGAGGAAGCTAAGGAAGTTGCAAACAGACTTGGCTACCCAGTACTTGTTCGTCCTTCATATGTACTTGGTGGTCAGGGAATGCAGATTGCCTTCAACGATGATGAAATTGAGAAGTTTATGGATATCATCAATCAGATTGCCCAGGATCACCCAATCCTTGTAGATAAGTACTTACAGGGTAAGGAGATTGAGGTTGATGCAATCTGTGACGGTGAAAACATCCTTATTCCTGGTATCATGGAGCATATTGAGCGCACCGGTATCCACTCAGGTGATAGTATCAGCGTATATCCTGCTCATACCATCACTCAGGACATTAAGGACAAGATTGTAGATTATACAGAACGCCTTGCAAAGGCACTTCACGTACTTGGTATGATTAACATCCAGTTCATTGCAATGGATGGTGAGGTGTATGTAATCGAGGTTAACCCTCGAAGCTCTCGTACAGTACCATACATCAGCAAGGTTACTGGTATTCCAATTGTTGACCTTGCAGCAAAGGCGATACTTGGTCACAAGATTACGGAAATGGGATATAAGCCAGGCCTTCAGCCAGAGGCAGATTACATAGCAATCAAGATGCCAGTATTCTCATTTGAAAAGCTTAGAGGTGCTGAAATCAGCCTTGGACCTGAAATGAAATCTACTGGTGAGTGTCTTGGTATTGCAAAGACCTTTGAGGAAGCTCTCTACAAAGCATTCCTTGGTGCAGGAGTTGTTCTTCCAAAGCACAAGCAGATGATTATCACAGTAAAGGATGCTGATAAGCCAGAGGCACTTGAGGTTGCCAAGAGGTTTGAAAAGCTTGGCTATACAATCTATGCAACACGCTCTACAGCAAAGTATTTGCAGGATGGTGGCGTAGAAGCAAGACAGGTTAATAAGATTACACAGGAATCGCCAAACGTAATGGACCTTATCTTAGGACACAAGATTGACCTTGTAATCGACACACCTACTCAGGGCCACGGCGATAAGACCCGTGATGGGTTCTTGATTAGAAGAAATGCTATCGAAACAGGTATCAACTGTATCACTGCTATGGATACTGCTGTTGCTCTTGCAACATCACTGGAATCAGCAACTACTGAATACACTCTTGTGGATGTAGCAACAATCTAAATATAATAAGGGATTTAAAGCTATCTTGCATTTAATAGATGCAGGATAGCTTTTTTATTATTATTGCTTGACATAGAGGTATTGGAGATGTATATTAACAATATAAATTGCGCACAATTAAATAGCATATAAAATTGATTATGATTCAGGAGGTTAATTATGGTAGCAGTTAGATATTATTCAAAATCAGGAAATACAAAGCTTCTTGCAGAGGCAATTGGAAAAGGTGCTGGAGTTATTCCTATTTCTGTAGATGAGGATAGCGCAAAGATTACAGAAAATATTGATGTTTTATTCATTGGCGGAGCTTTATATGCCTATGGTCTTGATAAAGTGATGAATGAATATTTAGCAGGAATTGATGGAAGCAAGGTTAAGAAGGCAGTAGTATTTTCTACATCATGGATTTCAAAGCATTCTATTGATTTGATTAAGAAGGCTTTAGTTGCTAAGGGAATAGAAGTCGCTGACGAAACTTGCTATGTAAGAAATAAGCCAAATGAAAAGCAGATGGTTGAGGCAGAGGCCTTTGCAAAAAAGATGATATCCTGCTAATAGAACAACAAAATAGTTGATGACACAATAAAATGCATCCCAAATAGCAACAATTTATTTGCAGGATGCATAAAAATATTTTTATTTTTTAACTATGCATCCTATTAATAGCTTTCATGATTATGGGATGCACAAGACTAAACTTTTTCCAAAATTTAACTTTATATTTTGCTATAAATTAGGGAATGAATGCATCCATAAAGGTGTTAAAGCCAATTATGGATGCATTTATTTTTTTTACGTGCATCCCTAGCTGTTGTTTTAAGAGCTTGGGATGCATAGTTAAATTTCTGAATGCATCCCCAAATATTATTTATTCCTTAAGGGATGCATTAATCTAAAAAATTAAATTTTTTCTGGAAGAAAATGTTGTCAGGAAAAGTCAGGTCAAATATGATTATGGTATAATGTCAAATAATTGTTGCTTATCAAAAGAATTAAAAATAGTATTGACCTTCCACCTTATGGAAGGTTTATATTTTAGACATAGACAAGGCCAAGTCTTAAAACTAATTCTTTTAAAGGAGGCTGTTATGGGAACAGTACCTGCATTATCAATTATAGGAATGTGCTTTGCTTTTATAGTGGCAGTTGGGCTTCCGATTGGACTTATGATTTATGCATTTCTTAAACTAAAGGCAGACATGCTTTGGTTTGGAATAGGAGCTGCTACATTTATTATCTTTGCACTTGTGCTAGAGCAATGCCTTCATGTTGTAATGATTAAACAATTTGGTGAAGCATTAACAGGAAATCTTTTAGTGAAGGCTGTTTATGGTGGACTTGCAGCAGGTGTGTTTGAAGAGATGGGGCGGTTTACTTCAATGAATCTTTTTAAAAAGAAGGGGCTCAACAAACTAAATGCATTAATGTATGGCATAGGTCATGGTGGAATAGAGGCTATTATCATTGTTGGATTATCTTCTATATCAAATCTGATAACATCAATATTGATTAACACCGGAACCTTTGAACCAATGTTAGCTTCACTTGATGCAAGTACTAAAGAGCAAACAATGCAGCAGGTATCATTGCTTTGGACTACTGACTCACTGGATTTTTATCTGGCAGGAGTAGAGCGAGTTGTTGCTGTAACCTTACATATATGCCTATCCTATATAGTTTATAAGGCAGTGACAAATAAAAAGGTACAGCTATTGTTATTAGCCATTGTCCTTCATGCAGGGTTGGATTTTGTGACAGTTCTTTTAGCAGGATATGTATCAAGCTTAGTTTTAGAGCTGGTACTAATAGTGCTTGTAACTATTATTGCAGTATTAGTATTTAAGACATACTTAAATGATAGGGAGATTGCATAATTATGAAGGAGAAGATTTACAGCACAAGGTGCGGGCAGATTCATTATTGGATTAATCCTGATGGAACGAATCAGGACAAGCAGCTGGTGTTTTTACCGGGGCTAACTGCAGATCATAGATTATTTGATAAGCAGATTGAGTATTTTGAAGGTATGTATCCAGTGTTTGTGTGGGATGCGCCTGCACATGCTCTTTCTTATCCTTTTGATATGGATTTTTCCCTGGCAGACAAAGCTACATGGCTAAATGAAATTCTTTTGGAGAATGGTTTTGATAAGCCTGTTATTATAGGACAGTCCATGGGTGGATATTTGGGGCAAATGTTTATGCAGTTATTTCCTAATAAGGCTGTTGGATTTGTATCCATTGATTCGGCTCCATTGCAAAAGCAGTACTATATAGGAATTGAGCTTTGGCTACTTCATAGAATGACTCCTGTGTATCGCTATTATCCGTGGAAGACACTATTGAGACAGGGTACAAATGGGGTGGCAACCACTGAATACGGACGTGCCTTAATGAGGGAGTTCATGATGACCTATGATGGTGACCAAGAAAGATATTCAAGTCTTGCAGGCGGTGGCTACAGGATTTTGGTCGAGGCTGTTGAAGCAGAGCTACCTTATGAGATTACATGTCCTGCAATGCTTATATGCGGCACCAAGGATATGGCAGGCTCCACTAAAAGATACAACAGAGTATGGCATGCTAAGACAGGATTACCACTTCACTGGATTGAAGGTGCAGGTCACAATGCAAACACCGACAGACCAAGGGAAATTAATAGGTTAATCACTGAGTTTTTAGGAGAAGCTACTATCTGAGAGGGAAAAATGTGCTACAGGCAGTAGTGGCAAAGAGAGAGATTACTACCTGAAAAGGAAAAATGTCTTATAGGTAGTAGCAGCAAAGAAAAAGATTACTACCTGTGAAGGAAAAATGTCTTATAGGTAGTAGTGGCAAAGAAAAAGATTACTACCTGTGAAGGAAAAATGTCTTATAGGTAGTAGTGGCAAAGAAAAAGACTACTATCTGAGAAGGAAAAGTGTTCTATAGCTAGTAGTACCAAGAAAAGAGACTACTAACTGAGAAAGAAGAATGAGTTACAGGTAGTAGTTGGCAAGTGTGGAGACAGCATGAAGATTAATCAAGTAGAAGAACTAGTTGGGATTACAAAAAAGAATATCCGTTTTTATGAGGAGCAGGGGCTGATTATTCCTAAGCGCAATCTAGAGAATGGGTATAGAGATTACTCCTTGGAGGATGTGGACCTATTAAATAAGATAAAGCTTCTTAGAAGATTAGAGGTTCCTATTGAGGAGATAAAAAGACTTGAAGCAGGAAAAATCTCTGTAGCTGATTGTTTAGATAGACATATTTCTCATTTTACACATAGACAGCAGGAGCTGGATGTGATGAAGGAAATGTGCAGAGAAATGATTGAAGCAGATGTTCACTTTGATAATCTACAGGCTGAATCTTACCTTGAGGAAATGAAAAAGCTTGAGAAGGGAGGCATTAGATTTATGGATGTAAACAAAACTGATATAAAGAAAAGTAAGCAGGGTCCTATTATTGCAGCAGCTGTTAGTATAGTATTCTTTTTGGCAATGATTATTTTTATTTGCCTGACAGCTATGAGTGACCCAGATACACCACTTGGATTTATTGCTATTATTGTTGTGCTTTTTGGTGCCATGATTGTTGGAACAGTTATTGCACTTAAACAAAGATTAAAGGAAATAGAAGGAGGAGAAATTTATGAAGCTCGTAAGTATTGAAACAATCCCAGGTCAGAATTTTGAGGCCATTGGAGTAGTGAAAGGAACTATCGTACAGTCAAAAAACTTTGGTAAGGATTTTATGGCTGGTATGAAGACACTAGTTGGTGGTGAAATAAAAGGCTACACAGATATGCTTGTGGAAGCTAGACAGATTGCTACTAAGAGAATGGTGGATGAGGCTGAGCAGCTTGGAGCTGATGCCATTGTTGGTGTGAGATATGCATCATCATCTGTTATGCAGGGTGCAGCAGAGGTTATGGCATACGGAACAGCAGTAAAGTTCATTTAGGGTATAAATGCCAGAACAGCGATGCTCTGGCTCTTTTTATGTATATGATGTATAATTGGACAAAACCAAGATTTATTTAATGGAGATGTACTATGTCATATTTAATCAAAGACACAACAAAAGAAGAAAGAGAGCAAATAGTAAAGGAATCTCTTGGAAATATCGAGGCATACTGTGATGGATGCATGGCAGGACTTGCAGAAATGTATGATGATTATATTGAAGGCAAGAAGGAGCTTCGAGAGATTAACATGGAGTTCAATGCCAGATATGTTAAGGATGATAACATGGAAGGTAGAGATGGCAGAAGCTGCGTAATGTAATGATGAATAATTGGAGTCAGAAGGTAAAACTTCTGGCTCTTTTTATATTTATGATGTATAATTGTGCGCAGGAAAATTGGGCAAAACCAAACCCGGAATTATTGAGGAATATTTAGGTGTATAGATTTTTAAGAGAAGAGAATAGGACTAATAGAGATAAGAGGACTATTTTTTCAAATGTAATACTTGCAGCAGTGAGTTTATTTATAAATGGTTTTGGTGTGTATCTTACCATTCAGGCTAACATAGGTGCTGGACCTTGGGATGTTCTAAATCTCGGAATTTCAAATAGCTTTGGAATCCTTTATGGAACTGCATCAATAATTGTTTCATATAGTATTTTAGGGATTGATATCCTTATGAAGGAGCCTATAGGTATAGCAATGTTTATAGATGCATTTGTGGTTGGAAAGTCAGTTGATTTTTTTAATTATATGGATTTTGTAAAGCCATGTAGCTCTGTCAAAACAGGTATTCCTGTAATGATATTAGGGCTTGTGATAATGGCTTATACTCAATACACATATATGGCAGCAGCACTTGGATGTGGACCAAGAGACACATTATTAGTTGGCTTGGTTAAAAGGCTTAAGAAGGTACCTCTTGGTGTAGTTAGCATTGTACTATTAAGTGCAGCTACATTTGTAGGATGGCTACTAGGAGGCCCTGTTGGTATTGGTACATTGATATGTGCTTTTTGTACTGGACCTATAATGCAATTGGCATTTAATACAGTTCATTTTGATGCTGCAAAAATACATCATCAAAGAATAACAGAATCTTTTAGAACAATATTAAACAAATAACGGAGAGGAAACATGACAGATTACAATTTACTAGCAGAACAGATTAAGGCACTAGCTGAGGATGAGCCAAATTACATTCCAGTTCTTTCAAATGCATCAGCGATTATTTATGATGCCATGGAGGATTTAAACTGGGCAGGCTTTTATTTGATGAATAAGGGTTCGCTTTTACTTGGACCATTTCAGGGAAAGGTAGCTTGTATTAGGATTGCACTTGGTAAGGGGGTATGCGGTACTGCAGCAGGAAATGATGAGACTCTTGTGGTTCCAAATGTGCATGAATTTCCAGGGCACATTGCATGCGACTGTGCATCTAATTCTGAAATAGTAGTGCCAATCCACAAAGATGGCAAAGTAGTAGGTGTACTTGATATTGATAGTCCTAAGTTTGATAGATTCTCCAAAGAGGATAAGCTTGGGCTGGAGAAGTTTGTAAAATGCTTAGAAACTGTAATAAGCTTTGATTAAATAATGGTAAAACGTGAGATAAACTAAATTGTGCACAATACACTTGCATCTCACTGATGATTGGGATATGATGAAGAAAAAGGAATTAAGGAGGATTATTACATGGAAAGAGTGGAAAAGTTTCTTAAGGAAGCAGGTACTTATTATCTAGCAACAGTTGAAGGTGATCAGCCTAGAGTTAGACCATTTGGAACAGCACATATTATTGACGGCAAATTATACATCCAGACAGGAAAATCTAAGGATGTTTCAAAGCAGATTCATAAGAATCCAAAGGTAGAGGTTTGTGCTTTCAAAGATGGACAGTGGCTTCGTGTTGCTGGAGAGCTTGTATCAGATGATAGAAGAGAAATAAAGCAGGCTATGCTTGATGCATATCCATCCCTTCAGAATATGTATTCTGCAGATGATGATAATACAGAGGTTCTTTACTTCAAGAATGCTGTTGCAACATTTAGCTCATTTACAGATGCACCAGAAACTATAAAGTTTTCTTAGTTCAGATATTGCAATGAGTGAAAAAATTGCAAATTTGTGCAAAATGTCCTTGGACAACCTAAAGAGTTTCTGATAAATTTCATATTTAGAAATAAGTAGCGTGTGTAGCGAAAGCGTAAGTCCAGCGTATGTATGGCGGCTCGTTGCACACGCTTTTTTTATGGAGGTATTAATGAACAATCCAATGAAGGAAGCACCAGTAAATTCGCTGATGCTAAAGATGGGAACACCAATTATTTTATCGATGATGATGCAGGCACTATATAACATAGTAGATTCTGCATTTGTGTCTAATATGGGAGCAAATGGAGAGATGGCTCTTAATGCGCTGACGCTGGCTTTTCCCGTGCAGGTATTATTAATAGCACTTGGAATTGGTACAGGTGTAGGTATGAATGTAGTGGTTGCAAGAAGCCTGGGTCAACAGGATTATGAGAAGGCATCACGTGCAGCAGGTACTACAAAAGTGCTGGCATTTATAATTTTTGCAATGTTTTTTCTGTTTGGAGCTTTTGGTGTAAAGCTTTATATAGGAACTCAAACAACAAATGCAACAATTTCAGATATGGCAGTGGTATATCTTAGAATTTGCTGCATGCTATCACTTGGAAATGTATATTTTACAGTATATGAAAAGCTTCTTCAGGCCCATGGCAGGTCAAAGTATTCTACAATTGCCCAGATTGCCGGTGCGCTTACAAATATTATTCTAGATCCAATTTTAATATATGGATTACTTGGCCTTCCTAGGATGGAGGTAGTAGGTGCAGCACTTGCCACAGTAATAGGCCAGTTTGTATCAATGGGGCTTGGTTGGTATTTCCATCGTAAATACGATAACGAAGTTTCAAATGATAGAAAGTATTTAAAATTGAATGGTGCTATGGTTAAAGAAATCTATTCAATAGGTTTCCCTGCTATTATTGCTCAGGCCTTGATGTCTATAATGACATATCTATTGAATATTATCTTTGTTCGCATTGGAGAAAATGTGGTTACTGCTTACGGGCTATATTACAAAATCCAGCAGTTTATTTTGTTCGCAGCCTTTGGCATGAGAGATACAATTACACCTATCATTTCCTTTGCCCATGGAATGAAGGATGAAAAGCGAATCAAAGATGGCATGAAATGGGGAATACTTTATACATCAGCAATTATGTTGTTTGGAACATTGCTTTTAGAAGCATTTGCAAGGCCATTTTCAAATATGTTTGGACTGTCTGGGGAGACCGAAGCAATTTGCATTGCAGCCATGAGAATAGTTTCCATAAGCTTTTTATTTGCAGGACTTAATATTTCGTTCCAGGGAATATACCAGGCACTTAACGCAGGACCTCAGTCACTTGTTATTTCAATTCTGAGACAGTTTGTGCTAGTAATTCCTGTAGCTTTTGTATTTTCAAATATGGTCAATTCAGGGACTGCATCGAAATCTATAATTTGGATGACATTTATAATTGCCGAGGTTTTAACAGCTATAATCGGATATATTATGCTTAGAAAAATAGTAAAGAATAGCTTGAAATTTGAGGCAATATAAAAATGTGGCCAAGCTTTCTACTTCGTTTACTATATAAAAAAGTATGAATCAGAATAAATCCATATTCTGAAAAGATTCTTATATCAAACACATACGTATCACATAAGCGAGATACTATTTCTTATGTCGCAAGGCAGCGAATGGTAGCTCGCTTTATAAAATACTCCAAATATGAAAATTGTATCTCTTTAATTTTGTATGCAGCAGAAAAAAATAATATTTGGAGGAATTTATAATGAGAAAAATTTTAGCATTAATGTTGTGCGGGGCAATTGGCTTATCAGCTGTTGCTTGCGGACAGACGGAAATGGTGACAACAGAAACAAGTGAGACAGTGGAAACTGAGGGGACTACAGCAGAGGCTGAAGCAACATCTACAGGAACTGTAGATAACAGCTTCGCAGAGGACACAGATGCTCTAGTGGAAGCTTATACGGATGTGTTTGAGCAAGTGGAGTACACCGATGATGAAACTGGTCTCACAGTTACATATAATATCTATCTACCAGAGGGCTATGATGCATCTGAAGAATATCCAATGGTAGTCTTTATTGCAGATTCAAGCTGTGCAGGTGATGATGCAACGAAATCATTAACACAGGGACGAGGTGCACTAGTGTGGGCATCTGATGAATGGCAAGCTGCAAATCCAAGTATCGTATTGGTGCCAACATATCCAGAAACAATTCTCGATGACCAGAATGGATACAGTACAACTGAATATGTGGAGCTTACAAAGCGATTGATTGATGATGTGTCAGAAGAATATGCTGTTGATACAGATAGAATCTATGGTACCGGTCAGTCCATGGGCTGTATGACCACACTTATCCTGGCATCTGAATATCCAGACCTTTATGCAGCATGCATGTTTGTTGATGGTCAGTGGGATGTAAGCACACTTTCATCGCTTGAAGATCAGACATTTATTTATTTCGCAGCTGAAGATGATCAAAATGCATATAATGGTATGCAGGAAGTCATGGAAATGTTTGATGAAGACGGTGTTGATTATACATATGACCAGTGGGATGGAACATGGACTCCAGATGAGCTTTCTGAGGCAACAGCAGAGCTTTTAGCAGGTGGAACAAAGGCATACTTTGTGTCATGGGCATCAGGAACAATAGAAGCTGGCAGTCAAACATCATTCGCTGGTCCAAATAGTTCTTCTGATGATTCTGAAAGACCGGCTTTGGATGCAGATAATGAGAAGCCTGAAATGTTAGAGGATGCAAAAAGCCAAGAAGCTGGCGAAAAAACAGAAGGTGGTAAAGGCAATGGACAAGGCGGCATGAATGCAGGTGGAGATGATTCCATGATGCAGAGTGTTCAATATCATATGGCATCATTTGATTATGCATACAGATGTGTAGCAGTAATGGAGTGGTTGTTTGAGAATTAATTCCTTATATGACTTAATGAATTCAAACAATGGAATTGTTTATGTGGGATGTTGAAAGTAATATGACATCAGGGCTGAATGATGTATCTTTTACGAAAGGAAGGTATATAATTCAAATGAAAAGAAAGTATTTAAAAATGGCAGTTGCAGGTGTGATGAGTGTTTCACTTGTTGCTTGTGGACAGGCAGCCGAGACTTCTTCTACAGAGGTAACCACAACGGCTTCTGCAGAGAGTACAAAGGTCATTACCAATTTAGACCAGATTGATAATACAAAATGGCTCTATAATGAGGAGGACAATGTTTATTATCAGATAGGCATTCAGTATTGCGAGAATCCAGCTGATCTAAATTATGAGACTTTGGCTGTATATGTGCCTGGTGAATATATGGATGTAACTGACAATGGAGATGGAACATATACCTGTGAAATTAATTATGATAATACAGCAGGAAGTAGCAATTATACTGCTGCCACAGCACCTATAGCGCTTCCAGTAAACACTCCAGGATATGCAGCTATGGATGCCCCAACTGAGTATGATTCAAACTTTGGTTACGGCTCAGTTTCAGATTATACTAGCGAGGGATTTATCCTTGTAGTAGCAGGATGCCGTGGTAGAGATGCAGGTGCGCCAGCAGGTGTAACAGATTTAAAGGCTGCTATTAGATATATTCGATATAATGATGGAAATATCGCAGGAAACATGGAAAGAGTGTTTACTCTTGGCATGTCTGGTGGTGGTGCCCAGTCTGCACTTCTTGGTATCACTGGAGATTCAGCACTTTACGATGCTTATCTTGAGGAAATTGGAGCTGTTATGGGCGTTTCAGATGCAGTAATGGGTTCACAGGCTTGGTGCCCAATTACAAATCTTGATAGCGCAGATGCTGCATATGAGTGGAACATGGGCAACACACGTAGTGATTTGACAGATGAAGAGCAGGAAATATCTGATGCGCTTACAGCGTATTATGCAGATTATATTAATGCGCTTGGTCTTACTGACGAGGATGGAAATGTGCTTACCCTGGAAGAATCAGAGGACGGTAGATACCAGGCTGGTAGCTATTATGAATACATAAAAGAAGTAATAGAAACATCACTTAATAACTTCTTGGCTGACACAGAATTCCCATATGATTCCGATTCATCATCACAAGGTGGTGGTATGGGAGGCATGGGCGGTCCTGGCGGTGGCAGAGGAGATTTTGATTCTGAAAATGCACCAGAAGACTTCGATAAAGCTGATTTTGGTGGCGAAAAGGATGCAGCAGCCAAGCCTGAAGATGGTGAAACAGATTATACAGCTATAGATGATATTTCACGTAAAGAGACATCATCAGGCGTTACTATTAGTGGAACATATGAAACTGTTCAGGATTATATCGATGCTTTAAATGCAAATGGAACTTGGGTTGAATATGACGAAGAAACCAATACTGCAACAATCACAAGTATTGCTGATTTTACTGCAGCAGTTAAAACAGTTTCTAAGGATTTGGGAGCCTTTGACCAGTTAGATGGAGGTCAGGGAGAAAACACACTCTTTGGTTATGGAGATGGTGAAGGTGCTCATTTCGATGCAGAGCTTGCCAAAATTCTTGAGGAGATTGGTTCTGATTATGCAGCTGATTATGCTGAGGATTTAACCAAAACAGATTCAGTTGGAAACACAGTAGATGTGCGATTGAATATGTATAGTCCAATGTATTACTTGCTTTCAGATTCAGAGGGCTATCAGTCATCATCAGTAGCCCAGTACTTTAGAATTAATTCAGGCTTGTGGCAGAGTGATACAGCAATCAGTACAGAAGCAAACCTAGCACTTGCATTAGAGAATTATTCAGAAGATATTGATGTAGATTTTACAACAGTATGGGGAATGCAGCATACAACAGCTGAAAGAACAGGAGATTCAACAACTAACTTTATTGAGTGGGTTAATGAATGTCTTGTAAATCAATAAAAGCTATAAAAGGCGACCAAGTGGTCGCCTTTTACTATTCACTAAACTGCTTTTTGATTTCCATTATCATAAAGCTTTTGAATTTTTGGAGGAAGCTTGTCTGGGAGCATTGCATTAATATTATCCTCATTTCCATCCTTTATGGCCTGCTCATAATACCAGCATTTGTATTTTAGCATGTCTAGAGTTCTTTGAAGTTTACAAATTTCATTTTCTACAGCATCACGTCTGGCTTCAAAAAGCTTTAATCTGTCTTCGTAGGTTTCAGCACCGCGGGTAGTCATCTCCATGAATTGTTTAATCTCTTTAATCTCAAGGCCTGAGCTTTTAAGACATTCTACTATTCGAAGAGCTGCAATTTCATTTTCTGAAAAATCTCTTATTCCTGAGTGACGTTGCATATTTGGAAAGAACCCCTCATTATCGTAATAACGAAGTGTGGAAATAGGTATATTAAACATTTCTGATACTTGACCTATAGTGTACATAAGTTGACCTCCAAAAAAATAAAAAACCTTGACCTAAAGTCAGCTTTAGGTATTACTATAGTCATAGTAACACGATTAACCATGAAATACAATATTTAAAGACGGAGGGGACAATCTTATGATAAGAAAAGAACAATTAGATTTAGTAACAGAGTGGGATAAGACTTTTGAAAAAAGTGATAAGGTGGAACATAGTAAGGTGACTTTTGTAAATAGATATGGAATCACACTTGCTGCAGATATGTATATTCCAAAGAATGCTAAGGGAAAGCTTCCAGCAATTGCAGTGTCTGGCCCATTTGGTGCGGTGAAGGAACAATGCTCTGGGCTGTATGCACAGACAATGGCAGAAAGAGGATTTGTTACAATTGCCTTTGACCCATCCTTTACAGGTGAGTCAGGTGGTAATGTGAGATATATGGCATCACCTGACATCAACACAGAGGATTTTATGGCAGCAGTGGACTTCCTTTCATTAGATGCTAGAGTTGACGCTGATAGAATTGGTATCATAGGAATCTGCGGATGGGGTGGAATGGCTCTTAACGCTGCATCGCTTGATACAAGAATTAAGGCCACAGTAGCTGCAACTATGTATGATATGACAAGAGTAAACGCTAAGGGGTATTTTGATTCAGAGGATAGTGAAGAGGCTAGATACGCAAAAAGAGCTGCCATGTGTGCTCAGCGATTAGAAGATTTGAAAGCTGATGAATACAAGCTTGGTGGTGGCGTGGTAGATCCACTTCCAGAGGATGCACCTTTCTTTGTTAAGGATTACTATGACTACTATAAAACTGACAGGGGATACCACAAGCGAAGCCTTAATTCTAATGGTGGCTGGAATGTGATTGGATGTGAATCTTTTATAAATCAGCCAATACTTCAGTATACAAATGAAATAAGAAGTGCAGTGCTATTAATCCATGGCGAGAAGGCTCATTCATGTTATTTCGCCAAGGACGCTTATGCAAATATGATTAAAGATAGCAAGTATGCAGACAACAAGGAACTTATGATTATTCCAGAAGCAGTTCACATAGACCTTTATGATGGGGGAGACAAGAATTATATTCCATTTGACAAGCTGCAGAGCTTCTTCGAGGAAAATTTAAAGTAATAGTGGGCTTTGTTTTTGATTAAGAAGGTAAGTGATGAAGAATATAATAAACTGTAGTATAATCACACCATGAAAATTGCAATTATTGATGATTCTGTTACTGATGCAAATGTGTTAAAGGGCTATTTGCATCAGTACAGTGAAAAATCGGGGAAAGAATTTAATATAGATTATTATGAGGCCAGCATTGATTTTCTAGAAGAATTTCATAATCATTATGATGTTTTATTTTTAGATATAGAAATGCCTGGCTCTGATGGTCTGACTGTGGCTAGGGAAATCCGCAAAAAGGATAGTTCCGTAGCCATTGTTTTCGTTACCAATATGGCTCAGTTTGCTATAGAAGGGTACAAGGTTAATGCTGTAGATTTTATTGTTAAGCCAGTGGGTTATTTCGTATTTACGGATACACTTGAAAAGGCTATTAATTCAGTGTCACAGAGGCCAGATACCTCAGTTTTGATAAATGACCCTGATGGACTTTATAAAATAAATAGTAATGAGATATTGTATATTGAAAAGTCCCAGGACAAAGTGATTTTTCACACCATGTCGCGGGATTATATTGAGCGAAATACTATTAAGTCTATCAAAGAAAAGCTTGGTAACAAGTTTTTCGGAGAATGTTCATCAGGTATTCTTGTTAACTATGAACAGGTACGATGTATTACTAAGGAAGAGGTAGATGTAGGTATTGCCAAGCTGCCGCTTTCCAGACGTCAGAAGAAGCAATTTACTGAGGATTATATTAAGTATGTAGGTGGTTATTGATGGAAATATTAATTCAAATTCAGAATATTATAATAGGTTCCTTCGTCAGATTTCCATTGGAGCTACTTATTGCGGAGGTACCTTTTTTAGTTAATCAAAGGAGAAATAGAGGATTTGTATCTAGGCTGATACTTGGCATTGTAATCTATATGATTTGCTGTGGTTTGTGGGGCTATGTAATACTGATTCCTACAGATGGACAGCAGGGGTTTGATATATATAGTTTTCTAAGATATTTTGTATGGGCTCTTTTTAGCATAATTCCTATTTATCTTGTATTTGATATGGAATTTATAGAAATCCTGTTTGCTGTTGCCAGTGGATATGCAACGGAGCATATGTGCTTTGGTCTTACCACAATTCTGATTTATTATATTGGGATGGAGCCTAATGAAAGATTTAGTACATACATTTTGTTCCACTATGCCTCTTATGTGGTGTGGGATGTTATCATTTATTATATAATAGTGAAAAGAAATATAGATAAGAATCATTTTAGAAAAAATGACAGGAGAATATCAATTCTGTTTGTGGTTGTGATGGTAGCTGCAATAGGATTAAGTCTGGCCTATTCTAATGCAGAAGTTAGCTTCTTATCAAGAGTAGTATGTCCAAGCTATAGTTTTATGTGCTGCGGGCTTGTGCTTGTAATGGAAGTATTACGTACTTAGAGAAAACCAAATGCTAGAGGAGCAGCATACCATGGAGCAGTTGCTTCAGATGGCAGACAATGCGCACAAAAGCAACAAGGAAGCTATAGACATTATTAATATTAAATGTCATGATTTGAAGCATCAGTTAAAGGCGTTGACTAAGCTTGAAGATAATAAAGAGAGAAATGAATACATAAAGGAAGTGCAGCAGGCTGTATCTATATATGATGCCACTTATCATACTGGATGCGAGACATTGGATTATGTTCTTAGGGAAAAAACATTGATTTCTAACGAGAGAGATGTTGCTTTTAGCTGTATGATTGATGGTAAGCTTATTGACTTTATGACTCCAACAGATATATACGCTCTAATGGGAAACGCTTTTGATAATGCACTGGAAAGTGTTGTAAAAGAAAAGCCAGAGGAAAGAGTTATCAGCCTTCACATAAAAGAGCGAGGAGACATGGTTTTAATTCATATGGAAAACAGATGCTCTAGAGAGATTCAATTTATAGATGGACTTCCTGTCACTACAAAGGATGACAAAAGCTACCATGGTTTTGGAGTCAAGAGTATTAAATATATTACTGAGAAGTATGGCGGCTCAATACTTATGAGTACAAAAAATGGTAAGTTTTATTTAGATATAATACTACCCAAGGCACAGTAATGTAATACCGATTAAATGAAAAAAATGACCGATTTCTGAAAAAATTCAGAGATTGGTCATTTTTTTGTTATCTTATATCCAAGTTAAGAGCGCGCTTTGTTAATAAGTTTAATATGAGGAGAAAGATGATGTTACAGTTTTTAATTGATAGGCTCACTCCTATATTTACAGGTATGGGAGTTTCGCCTGAGGATGTTCAGACATATGTGACTCAATTGGGCGGATATATTTACGCGATATTAGGAACAATAATAGCGTTGATAGTAGTTCTTATTGCAGCACATTTTTTTGCTAAAAAGGGTTCAAGATTTGTGGTTAGATGGTCAGCGGTAACAGCCTGGTTTGCTATCATTTTAGTTATCGTAAATTCGATATGCTTAGGACCTATGTATAACAACTTAGCTCCTATAATCAATGGCGCGGCAACTGTTTCAGATGATGCTAAGAAGGCATCTGAAGATATAAATGTGGAAATAGGTGAGGAAGGAATTGTTCTTGCAAAGAACGAGGATGCAACACTTCCTTTAGCAGACAATTCTAATATTAACGTATTTGGTTGGGCAGCTACAAATCCTATCTACGGTGGAACAGGATCTGGTTCTGCAGATAATACTGGAAACATAGATATTTTACAGTCGCTAAAGGATGCAGGCTTTAATGTTAATCAGTCACTTGTTGATATGTATGTGGATTATAGTGCGACAAGAGATTTAGGTGGCAACGTAGTAAGTGTCAACTATACAGATTGGTCGCTTCCTGAACCACCAGTAGAAAAATACACTGATGATTTAATGAATGAAGCCAAAAGCTTCTCCGATACAGCACTTGTGGTTATTTCCCGTTCAGGTGGTGAAGGACAGGATGAGCCACAGGATATGAAAGCTGTAATCGATGGAACTTATAATACAGCAGATAGGGATGCAGATGGACATGAGAATTATACATATTTAGCAAGCAGCTACAATAATAACTCAAAGAGCTATGACGATTTTGATGAGGGTGAGCATTACCTTGAGCTGAGTAACACAGAAGAAGATATGCTTGAACTTGTTACTTCAGAATTTAGGAATGTTATCGTGGTGATCAACGCCAATAATACTATGGAGCTTGGCTGGGTTAATGATTATGATTCAATTAAGTCTGTACTATTAGTTCCAGGTACTGGAGCAACTGGTATGGAAGCTCTTGGCGAAATTTTAAATGGTACAGTAAATCCTTCAGGCCGTACTGCAGATACATTCGTGTATGATTTATTTGATACTCCTACAGTTAACAACTATGGTTCTTTTGTTTACAACAATGTGCAGGACATGAAGGATGAGTTTACAGCAGCTGACGAAGCCTTCAAAGGTGCATTTGGTTTTGTTGACTATATCGAGGGTATTTATGTGGGCTACAAGTTCTATGAAACAGCAGCTGAGGAAGGTCTTATTAATTATGATGAAAAGGTTTTATATCCTTTTGGATATGGATTAAGCTACACTGATTTTTCTCAGGAGATTACAGGCTTTACCGAAAATAATGATTCTGTTTCTATAGAGGTTACTGTTACTAACACAGGTGATGTGGCAGGAAAGGATGTTGTAGAGCTATATTATAATCCACCTTATTATAATGGTGGTATTGAAAAGGCATCAGTAAATCTTATTGATTTTGATAAGACAGATGTCCTTGAACCAGGTGATTCGCAGGTGATTAGCTTTGAAGTTGCATATGAGGATATGGCATCATATGATTCCAATAGTATCAAGGCTTCATCAGGTAATGGTGGCTATGTTCTTGAAGCAGGTGATTATATTCTTTCTATTAGAGAAGATTCTCATACAGTAATTGATGAAAGAACTATTACTATAGATGCAGATATTGATTACTCAAAAGATAGTAGACATTCAGATAATATACCTGCAAATAATCAGTTCCAGGATTATTCCCTTGGAAAGGTAACATATCTTTCACGAGCAGATGGATTTGCTAATTATGAAGAGGCTACAGCTGCTCCAGCGGAAGAACTATTTGCAATGGATGATGATGTGCAGGCTTTTATCAGAATGCATGCTGTGCCTGAATATGATCCAACTGTATTTGACAATCCAGAAGATGAAATGCCTGTAACTGGTGAAAAAAATGGCTTGGATCTTAAAGATTTTGTTGGCGTAAGCTATGATGATGAGTCATGGGATGAATTGCTTAACCAAATGACCTTTGAAGATATGGCTAATATGGTAAACCTTGGTGGTTTCCAAACAGCAGCAGTAGAATCTGTGGGTAAGGTACTTACACTTGATTCAGATGGTACATCAGGCCTTAATGATTGGTATATCGGTGTATATGGAACAGCTTATGCAACAGAATACCTTATTGCACAGACATGGAATAAGGAGCTTGCATATAGAATTGGTCAAGCAGAGGGTGATGAATATGCATCAGCTGGAATTTATGGAACATATTCTCCTGCAATGAATATACATAGGAGCGCTTTTGGCGGAAGAAACTTTGAGTATTATTCAGAAGATGGAGTATTAGCAGGAAATATTGCAAGCAATACTGTAAATGGACTTGCTACAAAGGGCGTATATGCATATATTAAGCATTTTGTATTAAATGATCAGGAGGTAAACAGATGTAGCTTCCTACAAACATTTGCAGATGAGCAGGCCATTAGAGAAATCTATATGAAGCCTTTTGAAATATGTGTTAAGTCCAATGTAGAGGTTGGCGGCGCGAAGGCAGGATATCCACTTGCAGTGATGAGCTCATTCAACTTTATTGGAGATGTATGGTCTGGTGCAAATTCAAATCTTCTAAACAATGTTCTTAGAAATGAATGGGGCTTTAGAGGAATGGTGCTGACTGATTGGAATGGTGATTATGGCTACCAGAACACTGATGATGCAGTAAGAAATGGTAATGATGCAATGCTTGGTTTCTATAAATATGATTCAAACCAGCTTACAGATACTGATTCAGCAACACTTACAATTGCACTTCGACAGGCATGTAAGAACATTATGTATACAACTGTAAACTCAGGGAACTATTATCCTGAAAACCTAGACAAGGGTATGGATAAGCTTACAAAGATGTTTATTACAATTGATGTAATTGCAGCAGTGGTATTAGTTGGTTTAGAGATACTGGTAGTTATGCTTTATCTAAAAAAGAAGAAGCAGGCAGTGTCAGAATAATAAAATATGTTAGTATATAATCTATATCTTTATTAATTCTCTCTTCTCAAGTGTAGATTATTACTATATCAAGGGGCTCATATGGAGCCCCTTATTACATTATTCAAGGAAAGCCTCTCATTTTTATTGACAAAAAGGTAAGCCTTAGATAATTTATTAAAGGGGATATTGGGGAGGGTAAGGTTTTAGATAATGGATAAAGAATTACAGAATTTTTATAGTTTATTAAAAAACATAAGAGAATATAGAGGAATATCACTTGCTCAGCTTTCACTTGGACTGTGTACTCCTTCGAACCTTCATTATTTTGAAAATGGAGACAGGATTCCGAATTACTTCATGCGGAATAGGTTAATGGCCAGATTAGGAATTTCGCCAGAGGAATTTGAAGATTATGTGGAGGACGAAGAGTATAATGTCATTGAAACCCTGGTAAAGCTTGAGGCTTTTATTTTGGATAATAACAGTAACGAAATAGAAAAGCTTTTAAATCTATTAAAAACCGAGTTTGCAGACAGTGGCAAAATACGGAATCAGCTGGTTGATGTATTGGATGCATTTTATCTTGAAAATAATAATGGAAGCAAAGAAGAAATAAGAGCCTTATTTAAAAATGCTTTAGATTACACTATGAAAGGAATAGATATTCAAATGCTGGATAAGTATTGCTTGGCTCCAGAAGAGATATTTATTTTGGAGAGATACCTGTATTACAGCAGTTTGATCGATTCATCCACAGAAAATCTTCTTTCCCATAAGGAACTATATGAAAAGGTATTTTCATATATCCAGAAATCAAATTTTGACAAGATTGCATACATCAAATTGATGTCCGGTGTAGTTGTTAGATACTATGAGCTGTTTAAATCGCTATTAAATTCAAAAGACAGATTTATTACAGCTGAGGTTATTGATGAAGTTATAGAGCTGGAGCGTTCCAAGTCAAGAGTTTATAATTTGCAAAAGCTCATCCAAATAAAAAGAGAGCTGAACATCATCAGTGGCTGGGAAGAGGAGATGCTAGAGGCTCTTAGTTTTGCAAAGCAGATAAGTGGCAGCGACGACATCATTAAATGGAAATCAGATGTTTTGCTCTTTGAAACAAGTGTTATATATTCAGTTTCACATACGATTTTACATCGAAGAAAGATGTTGAGCTTGAGCCGTGAGCAGTTGGCTGACGGAATTTGTTCAGTCAGGACTATAATGCGACTTGAAAAGAATGCTTCAAGAGCACAGCAGCAAATTGTCAGTCAGTTATTTCAGAGACTTGGACTGACATATTTGTTTAGAAGATTTGAAATTGCTACTTCAGAAATCGAAATTAATAACATGTTTTTGGAGTACAAAAAGCTACTCAATACCCAACAAATAGAAGCAGCAGAGGCATTAAAAAATAAACTTCTTACAAATGTTGATAAGACAGACAAGAGTAATCAGCAGGTATTGGCCAGATTAATAAATGTTTGTAATTATGAGCAGGGAAGAATCAGCAGGGAGGAGTTTGCAAATAACATTTTAAATACCCTTAGTCTTACCATTCCAATTGATAATATTGAGAATGCTGATGATTATTTTTTTACAAAGGCGGAAGGAATACTTTTATATTATTTAGCAGCGAAGGTTAAGAACCAGAAATGTGAAGAGATAATAGAAGGTATGTGCAACAATATTATGAGCACAAACAATAAATCAGTAAGCATTGGCTTTTACGACATAATTATGGAGTGGGTGGCAAGTAATCATGGAAATAAAGGTAATTACACTATTTCTGATGAACTTGCAAGGTATAATATTATCAGCATGCTTCGTAGAGATCGAATCTCTATGCTAGGAGGTTGCATTTATGATATTGTATGGAATAACTCCATGCAGGAAACAAAAAAAGACAATGCTCTTATTGAAAAAGGAATAAAAGCCTGTGTTGCTTTGGCAGAGTTTAAAAAAAGTGAATCAGAGAAAAAATTTTATGTCACAAATCTCGAGCCGTTACTCTAACTACATTTTTTAAACTCAATTTAAAATTATTCTTCTTCCCAAGGAGATATGAAGTTTGAATTTGGAGAGAACACAGTTACATAAGATACTGTAGAAGAAATAGTAACTGCAAGTGCAATAACCAAAGCTAATTTCTTAATAAACATAACATTATCCTCCTAGAACAAGAATATGTTAGCATGAAGAAATAACCAATAAAAGTGTCAGAGTTGTGAATGACCATATTCACAACTCTGACACTTTTTTTGTATGCATTTTTCGTGGTATCTTGCAGAGGAAGAAAATTGATAGGAAATATCAGGAAAGGAAAACTGAGTTATCAAGAAAAGATATTATGATTAAAAAATCTGAAAATGCATTTTGTTTTTCTATTGGAAATAAGAAGTATTTATTTAATGCAAATACTTTAAAGATGTTCGAAGTCGAAGAAGACCAATACAAACTGGTGGAAGCATTTGACGAGCATAGTGAGCTTAATCAAAATTCTCAGGCTGTTAAAGAACTTATAGATGAGGGGTTCTTCGTTTTTAAAGAACTAAAATATATGGATTTAAAAAAGAAACGATATGAAATGGCTTCCAAAGCAGATAAAAACTATATAAGTTATCTGCGAATATCTCTGACAGAAGGCTGCAATATGAGATGTAAATATTGCTTTGTAGCTGAGGAATTTGAGAAAAAGAAGCACTCAATGGATGAAGATAAATTTATATCTATTATAGAAGATTTTATCACCCACAATTATAAGAATAATGTTTCTATCCAATATTTTGGCGGCGAACCTCTTCTGAAGATGAACCTGATAAAAATTGGAAATGAGATGCTAAAGTCCGCGATAGCTGATGGAAAAATAAAATCTGCTAATCAGGAAGTTGTTACTAATGGAACGCTGATAAATGAAGATATTATCAATTATTTTCATGAGAATGATATTAAATGCACCATTAGTCTGGATGGACTGAAGGAGATTAACGACCGAAATAGAATATTTGCTGATGGCTCAGGAACATATGACACTGTGGTAAGTAAGTGCCAACTGATAAAGAGCATGAATGGACGAGTTTCTTTTCTTATGACACCTAGTAAAGATAACTTGGATTATTTACCAAGGTCTATTCAATATATGATTGATGAGCTTGGGGCTGATGAGATAAATATCAATGCACCACAGCCAAGAGTTGATGGTTGGGATGTGGATGGTGCTTTTCTCGCAGACAAGATTATACAAAGTATAGAAATTTGCCAGGATTGTAATATCCCATTTAATCATCCTGCATCTAATCTTATCTTTTTACTTCAAAGACATGAGTTGCAAAGATATTCATGTATAGTGTTAGCATCTAAATAGTACAAAACAAAATGAGATATCCCCTTCAAGTATTGTATAATCAACAAATGGAGGAACTCATTATGTCACGTCAAAGAAAACAACACAGC
>NZ_JAFUSK010000074.1 GCF_017471675.1 Pseudobutyrivibrio sp. | reverse complement strand
TCAGACACACCAAATTTTTTTGATAAATCCTTTACATTTACGGTGGTATGTTCTTTTAATAATTCGTAGATAGATTCACGGCGGCTTATTCCATTATTTTCATTTATCTGTTTCATAGAAAACTCCTTCATAGGATATAATTTTTAATTAAACATAATTATATCACATAAATTCTGAAAAAAAACAGCAACGAACATTAAACTATGTTAATACATGTGCTATTATCTTTTTGCACTTGGAAATATAAAATAATGTCAGGAGATAGCAATGTATAAGAAAAAGTATTTGTTTTTTGATATTGATGGTACGCTGGCAGCAGGAGGATACGAAAATTTCTATATTCCAGACTCAACTGTTGTAGCGTTGCAAAAGCTTAAGAAGGCTGGTCATTTTTTATGTATTGCAACAGGCAGAGCGCAGGCTCTTGCAGTTGATATAATGAATGAGTTAGGTTTTGAAAATATGGTAAGTGATGGTGGTTATGGTATTACAATTAACAAAACTCTATTAGGAATCAAGCCACTTCCAAAAGAAAACGTGGTTGCTTTAATAAGAGAATGTCAGGAGAAAGGTTATCCATGGGGAATTCAGCCTGAAAATTCGGCTGTAAGATATGTTCCTGATGAGCGATTTAATGAAATCGCAAAGGACAAATATATGAAACAAAAGATAGTAAGGGGATTGAATCCTGAAGATTATGAACATATATATAAAGCATATGTAGCCTGCAGAGCAGAAGAGGAGAAAAATCTCAAAGCACTGGATAATCTTCCTTGTTGCAGATTTCATGAACGTTATTTGTTTATTGAGCCAAGCTACAAGTCTGTAGGCATAAAAAAGGTTATGGATTATTTTCATGCTGATTATACTGATGCTGTTGTTTTTGGTGATTCTGGCAATGATATTTCAATGTTTACAGATGATTGGACAAAGGTTGCCATGGGAAATGCTATTCCTGAATTGAAGAAACTTGCAGACTATGTGACTTCCGACGTTGATAAAGATGGAATTTACAAGGCCTGCGAGAAGTTAGGTTTATTTTATTCTGTTGTTTGTTAATACCTTTCAGCGTAATCTCGGTAGAGAGCGTTATGGAAGGTATTAATATAAAAAATATTTAAATCAGGGGCATATATTGATAAACACAATGATTCCTTTACAACTTATTAATTGATGGGTCATTTTTACTTTAAAGAACTGTTTCAATTCTTATGTCAAATATTTATAATTAATGAATGCAGGGAGATTCGATGAGTGAATGGCAGGTTATTAGTAAAAGGATAGCACGTAGAGGCTATCTCTTCGGGGTGTGGCTCAGATGGTAGAGCGCTACATTCGGGATGTAGAAGTCGCGCGTTCGAATCGCGTCACTCCGATTTTAGATTTAGTAGGGGGATAAGTAATGCGTAAACTAAGACTTGTATATGCAATGCTAGCTATTCTTTCATTATTGTACTCAGTTGTTGTATATATGGTAGGAAGCGGAACTTTTTCATTTATCATATGGATATTTGCAGCAATATTCTTTGGATTCTTATATATCATGGAAAAGAAAAGTCTGTGGTCTAAAGTACCAAAAGCAGTTAGATATGTATTTAGAGCACTAGTTGCTTTGGAACTTGCCATCTTTATCATATGCCAAGGATGTATATTAACGCAGTTCTTTTCAAAAGGAGAACCGGGAGCAGATTACATAATAGTCCTGGGTGCCCAAATGAGAGATTGGGGGCCAAGCGTTGTTTATAAGGCTAGACTGGATTCAGCAATTGAATATCTAAATGATAATCCAGATACTAAGGTTATTGTAACTGGTGGTCAGGGAGCTAATGAGTCTGTATCGGAAGGAGAAGGGGGCAAGACATATCTTCTAGAACAGGGTATAGCAGAAGATAGAATTATAGTTGAAAGCGAATCCCTTGATACAGACCAAAATATCAGTAATGCTTTGAATCTTGTAGAAGTAACAGCTGATATGAAAATTGGAATTGTAACCAATAATTTCCACGTATTCAGAGGGGTAATGATTGCAAAGCGTTACACTGATGCTGATGTAACAGGAATTGCTGCTTTCACAGAATATCAATACCTTCCAAACAATATGGTCAGGGAGACCTTTGGTATATTAAAAGATGTGATGTAAGAGGGGTAAAAATGAGTAGATTAAAAGAATTACGGGGGTATTCAACATGATAAGCAAATTATTGGCGGAAAAGTTTATTGAGCAGGTTATTGCATATACGACATATAATGGATGAGGAAAAGTAATGAATCAGAAATTAAAGAAAGATATTGATTACATTGTAGAAAACTCGATAAAAGCAGTGTTGCCTGACGAGGCGGTAACTAGAGCACTTAAGAATTTTTCGTATGGAGATGGCAAAGTGATTCTAGTTGCCGCTGGCAAGGCGGCTTGGCAAATGGCTTATGCTGCAAAAGGCGTTTTAAAGAAACTTGATGGCGGTATCGTAATTACGAAGTATGACCATGTAAAAGATAAGATTGAAGGGATAGAATGCTATGAAGCAGGACATCCTGTTCCTGATGAAAACAGTTTTAATGCTACAAAAAAAGCATTGAATATGGTATCTAATTTATCGTCAAATGATACTGTTGTGTTCCTATTATCTGGAGGAGGTAGTGCTCTCTTTGAAGTACCTTTAATCTCTGGAGAGGAATTGCAGGATATCACTAAACAGTTGCTTGCTAGTGGTGCAGATATTGTAGAAATTAATACAATTAGAAAGAGGCTAAGTCAAGTAAAGGGTGGTAGATTTGCACTAGCTTGTGCCCCTGCAAAGGTTTTCAGCATAGTTTTAAGCGATATTGTTGGAGATCCATTGGATATGATTGCAAGTGGACCAGCTTATCCCGATTATTCTACTTGTGAAGAAGCAAAGGATATTGTTCGTAAATATAACATTAAACTTTCGAAGCAAGCAGAAGAACTAATTGGGAAGGAGACACCAAAAGAGCTGAATAATGTTGAAACACATATAACAGGTTCCGTTAGAGAATTGTGTAAAGCTGCAGCAAACAATTGTGGAAAGTTAGGATATAAGCCAATAATATTAACAGACGAGCTCTGTTGCGAGGCTAGAGAAGCAGGCAGTTTCTTGGCTAGTATTGCAAAGACTAAATCAAAAGATAATGAAAAGCTGGCACTTATTGCAGGCGGTGAAACTGTGGTTCATCTAACCGGACAAGGTAAAGGCGGTAGAAATCAAGAGCTTGCTTTAAGTGCAGCTACCGTAATTAGTGGCAATAAGCCAATTGCTGTCGCATCAATTGGAAGTGATGGAACTGATGGACCAACTGATGCTGCAGGCGGATACGTAGATAATGAAACTTATTTAGAGTTATGTGATAAAGGCATTAATATCCATGATGTACTTATGAATAATGATGCTTATAATGCTCTTAAGGCTGCAAACGGTCTTATTATAACAGGAGCAACAGGCACCAATGTAAATGATGTTGCAGTTGCATTGATTGATAATTATGAATAATGAGCTTTATACGCAAATTTACATGCTTAATTGGAGAAAATAGCTTGTTAGAGATAAATTTCTCCAATTTAAATGGAAAAATTGCTATTATTTGGAGAAAATGATATAATCATATTGATTCTAATAGATATTTGTGTATGGTGGAAAGATGAAAATAATAAGCAGAAAACAAGAACGAAAAGAATTAGAGCGCTGTGATAAATCAAAAAAATCAGAGTTGGTTTGCGTATATGGTAGAAGACGAGTTGGGAAAACATACTTAATCGAGCAAACTTTTGGGGATTATTTTGCTTTTAGGGCAACAGCTATTGAAAATAGTAATAGTAAAAGTTTGTTAAAAGCTTTTTATCAGCGCTTGCTTGCTGCAGGGGATAAAACCAAGACTATACCCAAAGATTGGTATGAAGCATTTGCTCGCTTAGAAAATATATTGAATAGCGATGATGTAAAACTCTCTCCATATGGAAAAAAAATAGTTTTCTTTGATGAATTTCCTTGGTTTGCAACTCCACGCTCTGAATTTCTTTCAGCGTTTGAAGAATTTTGGAATAGACGCGGGACTCAATATGGTGATTTGGTATTTATAATATGTGGTTCAGCCACATCATGGATTATAAAAAATATAATAAATAATACAGGTAGCATGTACCATAGATTAACGGAAAAAATATTTATAAAACCATTCACTTTACATGAGACCGAGCTGTTCTTTAAGGATCGAGAATTTGACTGGTCGAAGGAACAAATAGCAGAATGTCAGATGGTATTTGGCGGGCTACCATACTTTTTTGATTTAATGAATGAATCACAAAGCTTTAGACAAAATGTTAACAGATTACTTTTAGGTGAGAACGCGTTATTAAAAGATGAAACAAATAGATTACTAGAGGCAACTCTTAGTAAATCACCAATATATAATGAAATTCTACAAGAATTATCTACTTACAAATATGGTGTAAGAAAATGCGATTTACAGGAGAAGCTGAAGGCGGCTGACGGAACCTACGCAAGAGCCATTGAGAACCTTAAGGAGTGCGGATATATCATAGAATACAAAAAAAATTACGAGAAGAATAATCCTCTATATTTACAATTGGTAGATCCATTCTTGATATTTCACTATCATTTTTTGTCCTTAAAGACAAGGCTTCATAGTTACGAAGAACTAGTTGAAAATGAAGGTAAATATAACAACTGGCGTGGCTGCGCCTTTGAAACATTGTGCATTCAGCATGTAGATAACATAAAACGAGCGCTTGGTATATCAGGTGTAAAGACAAATTGCTACACTTGGAATAATCTTGGAAGTGAAGATAGCGCTCAAATAGACTTAGTCATAGAGAGAGCGGACAATATAACAGACATATGTGAAATTAAATATACAGATGCCGCCTTCACAATGGATAAAAGTTATGAAGAAAAACTATTGCATAAAAGAGACGTGTTTAAGAATGTGACAAAAACAAAACAAGCTTTAAAAATTGTTATGATATCCGCTCATGGAGTAAAGGGAAAGGCCTATACTGAATATATATCAGAAATAATTACGTTAGAAGATTTATTTGGAGAATAGCATGGAAATAAAAAGCAGCTTCGGCTGCTTTTATTGTGCAAAAATCCAGTAAAATCAAGGCCTTGAGCTGTCCGTTTTATAACAATAGTGTTGGGTATACTAATAATGTAAGCGTAGTTACAGCTTACGGTGTTAGGATATTAAAAAGCTCCCTCGAACCGCTTAAATTAGCAGTTTGAAGGAGCTTTTATTTCGTCTGGGATTTCTTTTGACCATGGCAAAAGTTTTTCAATTATTTCTTTTG
>NZ_JAFUSK010000008.1 GCF_017471675.1 Pseudobutyrivibrio sp. | reverse complement strand
GATTTTTGAGTAAAAAAGGTTTATTCTTTGATGCGAGACTTAAGCTCAATGATGAATTTAGAACTGAGTTTGAGTTTGAAAATTATAATGGTCAACAATAATGCATGATAGGAGTATAATAATGGAACAGTGTAAAATTAAATCTATGTATAATTTAAACGAGACTATTGCTAAGGATTTGTTTGAGGGTAAGGAATATCCATGGGAAGTTCTTCCAGAGATTTCTGATTTCATTAAGAAGCTTGGGCCTACTCTTGATCCAGAAAAGTATGAAAAGAGAGGCGAGGATATTTGGGTAGCAAAGTCTGCTACAGTTTTTGATTCAGCATATCTTCATGGTCCACTAATTATTGATGAGGATGCAGAGGTTAGACAGTGTGCATTTGTTAGAGGCTCTGCAATTGTTGGTAAGAACTGTGTAGTTGGTAACTCTACTGAGCTTAAAAACGTAGTTCTTTTCAATAATGTTCAGGTTCCACATTACAATTATGTTGGAGATTCTGTTTTAGGCTATAAGTCACATATGGGTGCTGGCTCTATTACATCTAACGTAAAGCAGGATAAGACACTTGTTGTTGTAAAATCCCGTGATGGTGAGAAAATTGAAACAGGATTAAAGAAATTCGGAGCTATGCTTGGCGACAACGTAGAGGTAGGTTGTAACTCAGTACTTAATCCTGGTACAGTAGTTTGCCCTCGCTCAAATGTATATCCTCTTTCTCCAGTTCGTGGAGTAGTAGAGGCTGACAGCATTTTCAAGAGCCAGGATAACATTGTTAAGAAAAATTAATAAATTTAAAATTTTTTAGGACTCATTCTTTATAGGATGAGTCCTTTTTGGTAAAATAAAAAAAGATTATTTTATTAGGGAGGCGAAAATATGGGATTAATACAAGCATTTAAAGGTTCGGTTTCTGGCGAACTTGCAAATCAATG
Source organism: Pseudobutyrivibrio sp. (assembly GCF_017471675.1). Lineage (GTDB taxonomy): Bacteria > Bacillota > Clostridia > Lachnospirales > Lachnospiraceae > Pseudobutyrivibrio. The sequence continues at coordinate 3,478 of NZ_JAFUSK010000008.1, read as the reverse complement.
GAAGGAACTTTTTGTCTCAGATTCCATGTCTGCTGATACTTTAGTTAAAAGAGCAGAACATAAGGTCTCTGGAAGAAGCTCTAACACAAAGGGGGATGCTGATGTAATTACAAAGGGCTCTGCCATAATTGTTAATGAAGGCCAGTGTGCTCTTTTAGTTGATAGTGGAAAGATTATAGATGTGGCAGCCGAAGCAGGCGCTTATGAATGGGAAGAAAACGGCTCAGCATCAATTTTTGCTGGAGATTTCGGCGATATTTTCAAGGAGTTTGGCCGTAGATTTACTTTTGGTGGTGAAAAGCCTGTTCAGCAGAGGGTTTATTTTGTAAACACAAAGGATATTGTTGGACTTAAGTTTGGTACACCTAGCCCAATTCCTTTTAGAATTCTTGATAATAATGTTGGTCTTGATATGGATACAACTCTTAAATGCAACGGAAATTACAGCATGAGAGTTTCTGATCCTACACAGCTATATGTTTCTTTGGCTGGCAACGTTAAAGACGAATATACAATAGAAGATATTCAGGACCAGCTTAGAGCTACATTTATCGCAGCTTTACAGCCAGCTCTTGGAAAGCTTACAAATTTAGGTGTTAGACCTTCTGCAATTCCTAGCTACACTAAGGAAATGTCTGAAGCAATGGGAGAAGAGCTTAATTCAGACTGGACTAATAAGTATGGTCTTGCAATTACATCTGTTCAGATTCTTACAACTGTAATCCCTGATGAGGATGCGGCTACTCTTAAAGAGCTTCAGAAGACTGGTGCCTTTAGAAATCAGTCTATGGCAGGTGCAGCATTAATCGGTGCACAGGCAGAGGCTATGAAAAATGCAGCAAGCAATCCTAACGGAGCTATGATGGGCTTTATGGGAATGAATATGGCAATGCAGGCTGGTGGAGCAAACGCTCAGGATTTATTAAATGCTGGAGCAGCTACAACAGGCGCTAATCAGATGGCAGGCGCAGCAAATCAAGGTGCAGCTGTAGGCAATAGATGGTTCTGCCCAAATTGCGGAAATGAAAATTTTGGTAACTTCTGCGTGAACTGTGGAACTAAGAGACCATAACTAGTGAGGTATTAAAATATGGCAACTATGTTTCCATGCCCAAATTGTGGTGGGCAGTTAAGGTTCAATGTTAAAAGTACAAGGCTTATTTGCACATCATGCGGTGAACCTACCAATCCATATACTTACAAACCTACGGATGATATTAATGAGACAGGTGTAAACACTAAGATTTACACCTGTCCTTGTTGTGCTGGCGAAATCCAGCTTATTGATAACGATGGTATGGAGTTTTGTCCATATTGCGGTAATCAGGCTACAATGGAGGAACGCTTTTCTACGGCTGGAGCTCCTAAATACATTATGCCCTTTAATCTGGATAAGGAAGATGCACAAAAGAAATATATAGAAAAAACTGCTAAAATTCATTTTGCTCCAGATGGATTGAGAGATAAGAAGAATGTAGAAAAGCTTGTTGGTTTATATACACCATATTATCTATATGACTATAGTATTTATGACGAGGTAGAATATGCTGGTATTCATCGATATGATTCCGGAAGCTACGAGGTTACTGATTTAGCTAAAATTAAGGTTAAGGTAGAAGTGCAGCATTTAAAGGTGCCATTTGATGCTTCAGAAACCTTAGATGACACTATTGCTTCAGAGCTTGAACCATTTCCAATGGGTGATTTAATAGATTTTAATCCGAATTTTTTAGCTGGCTTTTTTGTTGAAAATTCATCTGTCAATCAGGATTTATATTTGGAAGATTCTAGCGATAAAGCCTATGATTATGTTTATAAGAGGGTAGTGGCTAAAGCAGGAGAGTATACTCTAAAAGGCGGCCAGGAAACAGATATAAGGCAACAAATAGACGGAAAGCTTAGCTATAAAGGCTGCGAAGGAGCTTATCTACCACTATATTTTATGACAACCAGAACTAATGACAGAGTTTCTTATTCCATAATAAATGGAGCTTCTGGCGAAACATATATTGATATGCCTATTGAAAAGAAAAAGATGTTTAATTGGGCTGTCATTGCATCACTTGTGATTTTTGTGGCAATGCTTATGCTTAGCTTTATATTTAGCTTTAGTTATGATGTTAAGGGATTGTGCGCATTTGCTTGTTTAATATCATCTATAATCGCCTTCGTCGGGGCTAAAATTGCTAATGAAACCTACAGATTTGATAATCATCTGGATGACAAAGGCTATTATGGTACAGCTGAAAATGCTAAAAAGTATGAGATAAAGCCTAAAAAGAAAAAGACATTTAATACAGAAAATTTGGTTGGAGTACTTATTACAATTGGAATCGCTGTATTAATATTTGCAGTTTTCGATTTTCAGTTTTTATTAATAATTATGTCATTCTTGTTTAGGATATTTTCGTTAGTGCTTCCACCTATTATTTATATTGCAAGCGGAGTATTATTAGTGCTTTCCTTCATTAGAATAGGTCATGGAAAAAAGCTTGTAACTTCTTTAGGAGTATTTAGCGCTATAGTTTCATTTGTAATTCATATTATGGATTTGGCAAATGATATTTATTACTATACGGCGCTTATTGTAGTATTTGCAGTTATTCTTATTTCTATAAATGCAATGGTGAATGAGTACAATCGTTTTGCAACTCATCCTTCGCCTCAGTTTGGAAAGAAGGGAGGAAAGTTGGAAAATGCGAAAAATTAGAATTGTGCTTTATGCATTTTTAGCATGCTTATTAATTAGTACAAAAGCCTATGCTGCAGACAAGAACGTTATTATTTATGATGATGCTGAATTACTATCAAGCGATGAATATATTCAACTGGAAAAATATTTGAAAACCTTGGATAGTAGCATTAATTATCTTGTGGTAACAACCTCTTCACATGATTATGGTGACAACGAGGATGAAATTCTTTATGCATATTATGATGAATCCTTTGGTGAAAAATCAGATGGTATTGCATTCATAGTTGATATGTATGATAGAAGAATTCATTTATCTGGCTACGGAGAAATCCAATATAAGATAAAGGATGCAGATTCTATTGATATTACAGATAATGTTTATAGATATGCATCAAAAGGAGACTACTATAATTGTATTTTACATGTATTTGAACAAGCAGATACATTGGTTCACGAAGGTGCTATTCTTAGACCTATGAGATTTGCTGTAACCTTCTTAGTTTCAATTATATTAGGCTTCCTGTTGGCGTTTTTTGTAGCAACAAAAGATAGAAAAGCACTTATAAAAAATACAGGTGAAATGGAAATGCTACTTGCTGGAGCGTCATTTGTTGGCGGCGCCACAATATATGATTCTAAAAGAGTTTTAAGACATGAATCAAACAGCAGCGGTGGGTTCTCTTCAGGTGGTGGAGGTGGCTTTTCCTCAGGCGGAGGCGGCGGCTTTTCCTCAGGTGGAGGGGGCGGTGGTCACTCTGGTGGCGGTCATAGCTTCTAAGGATT
>NZ_JAFUSK010000073.1 GCF_017471675.1 Pseudobutyrivibrio sp. | reverse complement strand
ATAAAATATTATAAATCAAGCTTTAATTATCATTCTCTAGAATATCTGGATTATTCTCTGGATTATTAACATATACCCCGAATTGTTCCATTGTAGAAATAATAGTTGAACGGACTATATCAGCTACCTCATGTGTCTTCATATCCTTATACATATCGTAGGTAATAGGCTGTCCAAAGATGACCTTAGTTGTTACAGGTCCAGGCTTTAAACTGTTAAATGCAATATAAGAATCAATAAGTGTTACTGGTATAATGGGAACCTTAGCACGCATGGCACATTTAAAGCTGCCCGGCTTGAAACGCTGAACAATATTACCGTTAGTATTATATCCACCCTCAGAAAACAGAATAAAGCGCTTTCCTTCAAGTACTTCCTTGGTAATTTGATCCATTATTCTAATGTTTTGCCTAACATCATCAAGTGCAAGACGCTTAGCACCAAGTAAATCAACCATCTCCCGCACAAGAAAACCGTAGGACTTGGCTTTGTCCATAACAAATGTACAAGGCTCTCTGTGGGCGTACATAATACCTAATGCATCATATTTCCCCTGATGATTAGGATACATTACATAACCACCTTCAGCTGGTAGATTCTCTGTACCGTATACTTCTGTAGTGATACGTGCGCTCTTTTTAAGATATCTGATTAACTTAAGGGCTAGTGCATATCTGGTCTTCTCCGGGTACTTGTCTTTATGCCTAATCATCTTACGCATAGCTGATACTAGCTGAGGCCCGCGCTTGGCATTAAATAATATAGCAATTAAAAAACGTAACATATACTCTCCTGAACACAAAATATAGTGTATATTCTATCAAAAATCCATATATATATTATCATATATGCAAGAGAGTTTGAATAGGCTATCTACAGCTTCTCGTATGAAGAATATTCAATAACCAAAAACTTACCTTCTGTGATATGACCGTCTCCAAGATGATTTAATGCTTTAATATTATCAATAAAATCCTTCTTATTGGTGTAATCAGGACCCATGAATTTATCAGCTATGGTCCATAAGGTATCACCAGACTGGATTTGGTAGCTGGTATAGTATGTATAAACCTGGCGACTATTCTCCGCAGCTGCCTTATTAGTAAATAAAATGATGCTAAATAAAAGTGTAGCTAAAATAATTACTGATAACATGATTTTTCTATTTCTTACGATTAACTGTGCTTTACTATTCTTTTTCATAATCAATGCCTCCAAAATAATGTTCGGAACTTTTGTTCTGATAACAATATAGTACCGAACAATCGTTTTGTCAATACTTTTTACGAACAAAATTTCGGAATATTTGTTTGCAAAAATATGTTCAGTGTGTTATTGTAGTATCAGATAAAATTGAAAGGAGAATTTCACTATGGCATATGGAAAAATTTCTGCTAAGCAGCGTGAGATCCTTGAAGTTATAAAAGAAGCAATTCTTAATAAGGGCTATCCTCCTACAGTTAGGGAATTATGCGATGCATGTAATCTTCGTTCTACATCATCTGTTCATTCCCACTTAGAGACACTTGAAAAGAATGGCTATATTAAGCGTGACCCATCTAAGCCTCGTGCTATTGAGATTATCGATGATAACTTCAATATGATTCGTCGTGAAGTTGTTAATGTTCCAGTTGTAGGTAATGTTGCTGCAGGGCAGCCACTTCTCGCAGTACAGAACATCGATGAGTACTTCCCTATCCCTGCTGAGCACGTCCCTAATCGTCAGTCATTCATGCTTCGAGTTAAGGGTGAATCAATGATAAATGCAGGTATTCTTGATGGTGATACTATTATTGTTCAGCAGCAGGATACTGCTAATAATGGAGATATGGTTGTAGCTCTTGTTGATGATAGTGCTACTGTTAAGACATTCTATAAAGAAAAAGGACATATTCGTCTCCAGCCTGAGAACGATACTATGGATCCAATCATCGTAGATGATTGCACAATCCTTGGTAAAGTATTCGGTGTATTTAGATTCTTCTAAAAAAAATCCTTAATGACAATCATGTCATTAAGGATTTTCTTTTTAAAGCTCATTTGCATCAATAATGATTCCATCTTTCCAGATTCTTTCAAGATCGTAGAATAATCTGTCTTCCTCTGAGAATAAATGTACGATAACATCTTCGTAATCCATAAGCACCCATGTGCTTGAACGATTACCTTCGATTGACTTAGCATGAATACCCTGCTCATAAAGTACTCTGTCTACTTCATCCTGCATTGCGTTCATCTGGCTTTGATTAGATGCAGATGCAACAATGAAGAAATCTGCCATAACGCTAACCTCAGAAATATCAATAGCCTTTACATCAATGGCCTTTTTGTCATCTAATGCTTTGCAAACTAACTTTGCTATCTCTCTAGCTTCCATGTTTTACCTCTTTTCTATGTATGATTTGTAAAATTCAAATGTATCTATGGTAGTTGGATCTACCATCTCAGGATTAGAATTAAGGTAGTTCACCGAATCCTCCAAGATTAAATAAACACACATATCTAAGTCCTTAAAAGCCATAGCCCTTACAACATCTAATCTAGGTTGCTTGTCACGGCCTGGCTCAATATAATCTGCAACAAAAATAATCTTATCTAACAGGTTCATATTAGGGCATCCCGTAGTATGAACTTCAATGGCGTGAGCAATTTGTTCATCGAATACATCATATTTACTCTTACAGTAATGAGCACCTACTTTACCATGTAGTAAATGAGGATACTTATATTCAATATCTGTAATAGGAATGTTATTTTTCTCGCATACACTGATACGTTTTTCATCAGAAATACATTTAGCACAATCATGAAGCATTCCAGCTACCATAGCATTGATTGGAGGATAATCCCATCTAATGGCAAGAGAATATGCCATATTAGCAACACCTATTGTATGAATGTATCGGCTTGGTTTAAGCTCCTTTTTCATTTCTTCGTCTAGACGTGTTACATCTGAAAAAGAATAACAATATTTATTGTAGAGATTATGCTTCGTAATGTATTCTCTAACACTATCTGGCACCTCAGCCTTATTTACATCGCTAGAATAAAAGGATTCTCTGATACTTGATGAAGCCAATGCATTAGCCTTATAATCAATAAGCATAAAATCACCATCAAACATATTTTTACATTCGAAAATAGCATGTTCAATAGTAGCTGTATCATCACCAGCTCTTGGTGCCACAAGTACAGTAGCGTATTCAGAAATCACATCAGGCTTAACCCAATTCTTAAAATTAATCAGGCTATCACTGCCCATAATAAAGAAGATTTCGTCCTCAGGCATTTCATTGTGATACTCAGTAAATGTAATATATGAATAGCTTTTGCCAGCTCTCATAATCTCTCGTTCATCGATATCAAAGTAAGGGATATCTTTAATAGCAAGGCGCACCATCTCAAGTCTATTAAAATCGGAAATACCATCTGCTGTGCTCTTATGAGGTGGTGTTCCTGCAACTAAAAAATATACCTTATCCAGTTTATACTGCGACAAAGCTGCCTTTGCAATCCCTATATGAGTGTTATGAATGGGATTGAAGGTGCCTCCATATACACCGATTCTAGCCATTTTAAGCTCCTATTAGTTAGGTAATTTGATAACAGGCTTCTTTGCTGCCCTGTAAAGAATAATCTTCTTACCGATTACTCTAACAACCTCTGAATGAGTACGCTCTGCAAGAATCTGAGCCATCTCACGTGGGTCATCAAAACAATTCTTAAGAACGTTAATCTTAATAAGCTCTCTAGCCTCTAAAGCTTCGTCTACAGCCTGTGTATGTTCAGGTGTAAGGCTAGCCTTACCAATCTGAAGAATTGGGCTTAATTCAGCTGCTAAAGATGATAAATAAGCTCTTTGTTTATTAGTCATTTCTATACCTCTTACTTGTAATAATCAAATACTAAACCATACATTCTAACAGTATCGCCTTCTTGGATTCCCTTTTCCTCAAGCTCCTTAAGAATACCCTGTTCCTTAAGGAAATTCTGGAAGAACATAAATCCCTTTTCAGACTCAAGATTAGTGTAGCCAAGCATCTTTTCGATGCGAGGTCCTTCTACAACATAATCTCCTTCATCATTGATTGTAACAGTGTATGGCTCATCATCAAATGCACGAATAGTTGGGTCAAATTCCTGCTCGTAAACGATAGGTGCATCATCGCAAGAATCTAATAATCTAACTACCTCGTATAAAAGCTCCTTTAAGCCTTTACCACTAACTGCAGAAATAGCAAATACCTTGATGCCTTTTGGCTCAAATTCTGCCTTTAAGGCCTCAAGAACCTCGTTGCTATCCTCTCCAATAACATCCATCTTATTAGCTGCAATAACCTGAGGCTTCTTAAGAAGGGCTGGGTCGTAAGCTTCAAGCTCTGCAGAAATAGTTTTGATGTCTTCGATTGGATCACGGCCTTCAACTGAAGCACCATCAACCATGTGTATAATAACCTTTGTTCGCTCGATATGACGAAGGAATTCATGGCCAAGTCCGATTCCTTCTGAAGCGCCTTCAATAAGACCTGGAATATCTGCAATAACGAAACCATTTATATCATCAACATCTACAACGCCAAGATTTGGGCTAAGTGTTGTAAAATGATAATTTCCAATTTTAGGATCAGCATTAGTAACACGTGAAAGGAATGTAGATTTACCTACGTTAGGATAACCAACGAGACCTACATCAGCGATAACCTTAAGTTCTAAAAGAACTTCAAGTTCAATGGCATCTACACCTGGCTTTGCGTATTTTGGTGCCTGCATTGTAGATGTAGCAAAATGCTGATTACCAAGACCGCCCTTGCCACCTGGGAGAACTATCTGTCTCTTGTTATCTCCTGACATATCAGCGATAACCTTTCCGCTGGCTGCATCCTTAATAACTGTTCCCTCTGGAACCTTAAGAATCAAATCAGCACCATTCTTACCATGGCAATTATCCTTGCCACCTTCCTGACCGTTTTCAGCTGCAAATTTGCGTCTGTGACGATAATCTGTAAGAGTATTAAGACCTGGATCGACCTCAAAAATTACATTACCACCATTACCACCGTCGCCGCCGTTTGGACCACCGTTTGGTACATATTTTTCACGGCGGAAGCTAACATGGCCATCGCCGCCTTTACCTGATTTTATAATAATTTTTGCTCTATCAGCAAATGACATAAAAACTCCTAATCCGCCGATTTATCCCTGCTTACCTCCGTGTGTTACGCCAACAAGCATTATGATTTCTCCGCTTCACTAACACGTGAAGCTAAAGAAATATAATAGCTTGTTCGCTACGCACTTAAATACGCTAAAATCAGCTATTATGATTAACTACGTTGTTACCTAAAAAAACGACCCGACTACGTAATACGCATAGTCGGGTCAATCGATTACTGTTCTACTGGATAGACAGAAGCCTGCTTCTTGTCTCTACCTTTTCTTTCGAAACGAAGTACTCCATCAACTAAAGCAAAAAGTGTATCGTCTCCACCGAGACCTACATTGTTGCCTGGAAGAATCTTTGTACCACGCTGTCTGTAAAGAATATTGCCAGCCTTAACGAACTGACCGTCTGCTCTCTTTGCGCCTAATCTCTTAGACTCTGAATCTCTACCGTTCTTTGTAGAGCCTACACCCTTTTTATGAGCGAAGAACTGAAGGTTCATCTGTAACATGTCTTACACCTCCTTGTATGTGAGTGAAATGTATTCATCACCGTATTGTTTTTGGATTTCATCTAAACCGAGTAACATTGAATCCAGCAAAAGCTGCGCCTTGTCTGAAAGCTTGTCTGGAAAAGTCATAACTAAATGACCGCCATCTTCAGCTGCATCAACTGTAAATGCATCATCAGTAAATCGTTCGATGCTGTTAAATGTGTTGATTGCCAAAACTGAAACTGCTGCGCAAACAATATTCTGCCCCGCCTCAGCATCACCAGCATGTCCATCCAAGGAAACCTGCTTGATATCAGCCCCCTGTTTAGTAATAATAACGGAAACCATAATTAGCCGTTAATCTTCTCAATCTTAACCTGAGTGAAAGCCTGTCTGTGGCCATTCTTCTTGTGGTAACCTGTTTTTCTCTTGTACTTGTAAACGATTACCTTCTTACCTCTGCCTTCTTTAACAACAGAAGCCTCTACTGTAGCACCCTTAACTGTTGGGTCACCAACCTTGAGATCCTTGTCGCTAACAGCAAGAACCTGATCAAAAGTAACCTTCTCACCAGCTTCTACACCAAGCTTTTCAATGGTAATGATATCGCCTTCAGAAACTTTGTACTGCTTACCACCTGTTGCAATAATTGCGTACATGGTTGCTCCTCCTTTTTATCATTACTCGCCAGTTTCGGTGGTGCCTCACTATGAAACACACTTAAAAAACCACACTGAGCGGCATACTCAGATATATTAACATAGGAATCCCACTTCGTCAATGAAAAAGGTGACAAAATTTTCCATAAATTTAATCAATTGTATGTGCACTGCCTAAATGCTTTGTTAAATATGCATCTAGTGAGCTCATCTTACCAGATGCAGCTTCTCTTATCTTTTTAGCCTCATCATCTAGGCAATGTTTACAGGCCTTTATAAGGTCTTCCTCTTCATTAGATGAAAACCAATCATCAAACTGCTCTTGTAAATCCGTATCATCCTTAAAGTGAAATTTACTAAGCTGCAATGTAAGCTGTGAAATCGAGCGAGTTCTTACAGCCTCCCTGGCTTCATCTGTAAGATTTAGTTCAGGATGAGCCTTATTATAATTAACGATTTCCTGGTCTGCTATATCCTTTGCTCTTTTTTCTACAACGTCAATTATGTTGTTTAACTCCATAGTTTATACCCCCGTAAAATAAACTAGAGCTCTATAAGTTCGTATTCCTTGCTTCCAACATTAAGTGATGCCGCTACATCAACTGTATGCTCGCCATTTCTAGATGTAACTCTCTCTAAGAAATGGTCTCTTCCCAAATCCTTTGATGCATATACAAAATCAAGACAAGCCCTATCAATTGCAACTGGGTCTAAGCTGGCTAAAATACCGATATCCTTAAGACAAGGGTCTTCTGCAACAGCACAGCAATCGCAATCAACAGACATATTTGCCATAACATTGATAAATGCCATATTTCCTTTAAAATGGTCTACTACGGCAGATGCAGCCTCAGCCATACTCTCTAAAAAAGCATTCTGCTCAGGTAAATCATTCCATACGATATCCTGTTCACTTGCAAGCTTGTATTTGCCAGCAGAATGAATCTGAACCTTTCCAGCACAGGACGCACATCCAATAGAAAGCTGCTTTAGAGCGCCACCAAATCCACCCATTGGATGTCCCTTAAAATGTGAAAGTACAAGCATGGAATCATAATTGAGAAGATTCTTGCCCATAATATCTGTCTTAAGATGTGTTCCGTTCTTAACAGGAATCTCTATATCAGGACCTTCTGCATCCATTAAATCCACATCAAACAACTCGTTCCAGCCATGGCGCTTAAGTAGTTTGATATGCTTATCTGTGTAATTTCGTTCACCCTCATAAGCTGTATTACATTCAACTATAGTGCCGTTAACATGTTCTACCATAGGTTTCCAAAATGCAGGTTTAAGATAATTCTGATTTCCTTCCTCACCAGAATGAACCTTAACAGCGACCTTGCCAGGTAGCTCAATACCTAACTTATCGTACATTTTTACAACATTTTCAGCAGTTACATTTTTGATAAAATAAACTTTAGATGCCATAAAATCCCTCCATATAATTTAATTCAACTATTATAATTATACTTTGCAAAGAATTTACATGCAATAAGTCTATTCCCACAAATTTCTAAAGCCTTGATACTGCCACAATCCTGCATTTGAAGCTTCTGCTTCCTTTGTTAAGAGTTGCAAAATATCATCATGGGCAACAGTTGGCTCATATCTTCTTCCTATTCCATAGCCATTTTTTACGATTATAGCATTTACCATGGATTCTTTAATGGCCTCTTCATCAAAGGTATCCTTAACATCCTCAAGCCATACATAAGCTAAGATTCTATCATACTGGTCATCACTGTCTATATCATATTCCAGATACAGCGTATCAGCATTTGAAAGAAGCTCCTTTGTATAATCTGAAGCCATAACACCATATTCACTATTACGTTCTTCCTCT
>NZ_JAFUSK010000072.1 GCF_017471675.1 Pseudobutyrivibrio sp. | reverse complement strand
TCCATTCTACACAGGCCAGCAGAAAGCTACACAGGCTCGTGGACGTATTGACAAGTTCAATAAGAAGTACGGCATTGACGCAAAGTAGTTTGTTATTTGGACTCTTAAGGGTTGAGATTCGTCTCAGCCCTTTATTACGTTAATTGGAGAATAAAATGAAGTATTCGGGTATTGGTGGCCAGGCTGTTATGGAAGGCGTAATGATGCGAAACGGTGATAAATATGCCGTTGCAGTCAGAAAGCCAGATAAACAGATTGCCATAGAGGTTAAAAACACCAGAGATATCAATGATATTTGGCATAAGATTCCAATTGTCAGAGGCGTAGTTTCCTTTTTTGATTCTCTTATAATAGGGCTTAGCACACTTATGTATTCGGCTAGCTTTTTTGAAGATGAAGATAGTGTAGATAAATCCACCCTATCAGAAGAGGAGCTTACTAAGCTTGAAAAGAAGGAAAAGGTCGAGATGGGAGGCACACTTTTTGTGTCATTTGTATTGGCACTTGGAATATTTTTTGCACTGCCATATTTTATATCTCTTGGCTTAAATCGCTTTGATTTTTCATCAGCTACAATTGCTTTTGTAGAGGGAATTATTCGCATAGGCATTTTTATTGGATATGTAATGCTGATTTCAAGAATGGAAGATATTAAGCGCACCTTTATGTATCACGGAGCTGAACACAAATGTATTAATTGTGTGGAGACAGGACTTCCACTTACTGTGGATAATGTTAGAAAATCCACCCGTTTTCACAAGCGATGTGGAACAAGCTTCATTTTTATTGTTTTTATAATTTCAGTATTTGTTTTTATGTTCATTACCTTTGATAATGTGTGGGCAAAGCTTTTATGCAGGCTGTTGCTCATACCAGTTATTGCAGGTATTTCTTATGAGTTCATCAGGCTTGCAGGCAGATATGATAATGCCTTTGTTAACATTTTTTCGAAGCCTGGTTTATGGCTTCAAAAGCTTACTGTTATGGAGCCGGATGATGATATGATAGAGGTTGGAATCGCTTCTGTAGAGGCTGTTTTTGATTGGAAGGATTTCCAGGAAAAAAATAAGGAGTGTTTTTCAAATGACATATAAGCAGGCTCTAGAAAAAGGAATCAAAATCTTAGAAGCTGAACGAATTATAGATGCCAGAATAGATGCCTGGTATTTGCTTTCTTATGTTAGCCAGCTTACTAAGGCCAAATATTTTCTTGTTCAAAATGAAGAAATAGATGAGCTTACTTTGTTTAAATACAAAGAAGCCTTGCTTAAAAGAGCGGAGCATGTGCCTCTCCAGCACATTACCGGTGAACAGGAATTTATGGGAATTAATTTCTGGGTAAATGAACACGTTCTTATTCCACGTCAGGATACTGAGACTCTTGTGGAGGAGGCACTTAAGGTAACTCCTTCAGGCAGTCACGTTTTGGATTTGTGTACTGGCAGTGGATGTGTTATTATTTCTCTTGTTGTTTTGGGACAGGGGATTACAGGTACAGGAATAGATATTTCTGATGAAGCCATTGCAGTTGCAAGGGATAACGGAAATAGGCTTGCTCCAGGCAGAATAGATTTTATAAAAGGAAATCTATGGAATCCAGTACTTGGTAAATACAACACAATAGTTTCTAATCCGCCATATATCCCTACAGAGGATATTAAAGGATTAGCAGAAGAAGTAAAAGATCATGAGCCACTTATTGCTTTAGATGGTGCAGAGGACGGCTTGTTTTTCTATAGACAGATAGTAGGTCATGCGGCAGAATATCTTGCCAGTGATGGCTGGCTATTGGTAGAAATAGGATTTGATCAAGGGCCAGATGTATATGCTCTTTTTGTAGAGAATGGCTTCAAGGATGTTGAGGTTGTTAAGGATTTGGCCGGAAACAATAGAGTAGTTAAAGGACATCTATAAACAGGAGGTTATTATGTTTGATAGATTAGAAGATTTAGTTTTGAGATACGAAGAGGTTATGAATCTTTTATCTGAGCCTGATGTTGCTAATGATAATGCAAGATTTAGATCTCTTATGAAGGAACAGGCTGAGCTTGCCCCAATCGTAGAGGCATACAAGCAGTATAGTGCTCACAAGCAGAACATCGAGGATTCACTTGCTCTTTTAGAGGAAGAGACAGACGAGGAGATGAAGGAACTTGCTAAGGAAGAGCTTAACGAATCTAAGGCAGAGGTTGAAAGACTTGAGCAGGAGCTTAAGATTTTACTTCTTCCCAAGGACCCTAATGATGATAAGAACGTTATCGTAGAAATCCGTGCAGGTGCCGGTGGTGAAGAGGCAGCTCTTTTTGCAGCTGAGATTTATCGTATGTACGTGCACTATGTTGAGTCACGTGGATGGAAGGTTGAACTTCTTGAAGCTGATGAGACAGGTATCGGCGGTATGAAGAATATCGAGTTCATGGTTAAGGGTACAGGTGCATACTCTATCCTTAAGTACGAATCTGGTGTACACCGTGTACAGCGTGTACCTGAGACAGAATCTCAGGGTCGTATCCAGACATCTACATGCTCTGTAGCAGTTATGCCTGAGGCAGAAGAGGTAGATGTTCAGATTGATGAAAAGGATATCCGTATCGATGTAATGCGTGCATCTGGTAACGGTGGTCAGTGTGTCAACACAACTGATTCGGCTGTACGTCTTACTCACTATCCTACAGGTATCGTTATCTACAGCCAGACAGAGAAGTCACAGCTTCAGAATAAGGAAAAGGCTTTCGCACTCTTACGTGCTAAGTTATATGATCTTGAGCTTCAGAAGCAGCAGGATGCTGAGGCGGCTGAGCGTCGTTCACAGATTGGTACAGGTGATAGAGCAGAGAAGATTCGTACATATAACTTCCCTCAGGGTCGTGTAACAGACCATCGTATTAATCTTACACTTTATAAGCTTGATAAGATTATGGATGGCGATATCCAGGAAATCTTAGATGCACTTATAGCTGCAGATCAGGCCGCTAAGCTTGCTAAGATGAACGATAAATAATTAAAAGTAGGTGGAATAATGAAGCAGATAATAAAAACAGCACTGATTGTCATTTTAGGAAATTTTACTTATGCCCTTGCTGTTGCATTTTTGATTGAGCCTTCGGGGCTTATTACAGGAGGCGGAACAGGTATTGCTTTGTTTTTCCACCATTTATTTGGTTTTAAAACGGCACACGTTGCATTTGTTATAAATACAATTCTGTTTTTGGTTGGCTGGCGTATTATGGGCAGAAGATTTGCAGCCAACACATTACTTTCAAGTTTTTGTTTTCCAATCGAATTACATATTTCCGAGATGCTTGCTTCTCATTATGCATTAACTGATGATATAGTGCTATGCACTGTTTTTGGCGGAATCATTATTGGAGCCAGCCTTGGAATTGTTATTCGTACTGGTGCATCTACAGGTGGAATGGATATCCCACCAATTGTTCTCAACAAATATTTTGGAATTCCAATATCAGGATTGATGTGGACCTTTGATATCTGCATTTTAGTTCTTCAGGCAATATTTACAGAAAAATCATTAGTGCTTTACGGCATTATCCTGGTTATTATTTACACTAATGTTTTAGATAGAATGCTGATTCTTGGTAAGGCTAAGACACAGATTAAGGTAGTGAGCAAGAAGAGCGAAGAAATCAGAAGAGCAATCCTTCAGGATATTGATAGAGGTGTTACTGTAATTTATGGCAGAACAGGATATCTTGGGAAGGATACTGAAATCACACTTTCAATTGTATCTACAAGAGAGCTTGCTAGAACAGAAAAGCTCGTACATGATATCGACCCAGAAGCATTTATTATTGTTAGCCGTGTATCAGAGGTTAAGGGTCGAGGCTTTACAGAACAGAAAAAATATTTGTAATACAGTTATTTATTTGCAAAATAGGGTTTACAAAAAGCCTTTTTGTATGTTATGTTTTTTGTGTACAATTCAAACAATTAATTTCTAATTCAAGAAAAGAAAGGAGAACAGCTATGGACAAATCAGACAGTCATGGGCGATTATGCTGCGACGAGACATTCATGATACAGATGAGTAGCTGTTCTTTTAAATAAAAGAGCTTAGTTTTCATGTGCAAGGAATGTCATCGTCTGAACATGACATTCTTTTTTTATAGCGGAGAAAGAACATGGAAACAAAAGAGATTTTAGAGGATAACAAGATCCAAGAAATTATCGATTTGCTACGCTCTAATTTAGGTGCAGAGGCTTTAATGGAGGCTCTTGACGATTATCATGAGAATGATATTGCCGAGGCATACGAGGCCTTAGATACAGAGGACCGTAGGAGATTATTCGGCGTACTTGGTGCCGAACGTCTATCAGAAATTTTCCCTTATATTGAGGATGTAGGTGAATATTTAGCAGAAATTACACCGGAGCAGGCGGCTGATGTCTTAGAGAACATGGATGCCGATGATGCGGTAGATGCCTTAGAGGACATCGAAGATGAAGCTCAAAGAGAGCAACTCATTTCTTTGATGGATAAGGAAGCATCTGCAGATGTACGACTTATCAATTCCTATGATGAGGATGAAGTAGGTAGCATGATGACTACTAACTTCATTGTTATCAAGCAGAATTTCACAGTAAAGCAGGCAATGCGTTCTTTGATTTCTCAGTCAAAGGATAACGATAATATTAACACTATTTACGTAGAGGATACTGATAATAAATATTATGGTGCTATTGAGCTTAGGGATTTAATACTTGCCAGGGATTACACACCACTTGATGATATTATCAGTCACAGCTATCCTAGTGTTAAGGCTGATGCCCTTATTTCAGAGACAATCGAAGATTTAAAGGATTACGCTGAGGATTCGATTCCAGTCCTTAATCCAAATGATGAGATTATTGGTGTTATCACATCTCAGGATATCATC
Organism: Pseudobutyrivibrio sp.; assembly: GCF_017471675.1. Taxonomy (GTDB): domain Bacteria; phylum Bacillota; class Clostridia; order Lachnospirales; family Lachnospiraceae; genus Pseudobutyrivibrio. The sequence continues at coordinate 42,196 of NZ_JAFUSK010000072.1, read as the reverse complement.
GAAGCTGTAGATGATGAGATGGGTGAAGACTATGCTAAGTTGGCTGGTTTGACTGCCGAGGAGGATTTGAACGAAAGCTTACCAGAGAGTATCAAAAAGCGTATTCCTTGGCTGTTATTGTTACTGGGCCTTGGCCTTGTGACAAGCTCGGTAATAGGCATATTTGATAAGGTAGTTGCTTCAGTAGCAATCGTAGTAGTGTTCCAGTCACTTATTCTTGATATGGCAGGAAATGTTGGTACACAATCACTTGCTGTTACAATTCGTGTGCTTATGGATGAGGAAATTTCAGGTCTGGAAAAGGCTAAGTTTGTGCTAAAGGAAATGCGAGTTGGTGGAACAAATGGCTTTATCTTAGGAGTTCTGGCACTGTTTTTCGTTGCATTATATTTGCATGGACTTAAGGGCTATGTTTGGGCAGCAGCATTTAAGGTTTCAGGAATCGTAGGATTTTCACTTTTTATTGCTATGATAGTATCAAGCTTTATTGGAACCATTATTCCAATATTCTTCCATAAGATTAAGGTAGATCCTGCAGTTGCATCTGGTCCACTTATCACTACTGTTAACGATTTGGTGGCAGTTGTTACATACTATGGATTGGCAGGATTACTTTTAGTAGGTCACATTTAAGAACTGGCTTTTGTAATACGGGGGTGTTTATGAAAGTACTTAATTTTGGGTCTCTTAACTTGGACTATACTTATCAGGTAGCTCATATTGTAAGGGCAGGTGAGACAATACTTGCTAAGGAAGTTAATATGAACTTAGGCGGCAAGGGCTTTAATCAGTCTGTTGCACTTTCAAGGGCAGGGCTTGTATGCTTTCATGCAGGTCTTGTAGGAGAGGAAGGATTAGAGTTCTATGATGCCTGCGAGACTTTTGGAATCAAGACTGATTACATAAAAACAGTTACCGGTAGATGCGGACATACTGTAATCCAGGTAGATGAAAATGGACAGAATTCCATTGTATTATTTGGCGGAGCCAATCAAAAGAATTCCAAGGAATATGTAGATGAGGTTCTTAATAATTTTGATACAGGAGATGTAATCATTCTTCAAAACGAAATTAACGAATTGCCATACTTAATCGACCAGGCCTTTGCCAAGGGAATGACAATTGCTCTTAATCCTTCACCTTACGATGAAAGATTAGAAGAATGTGATTTAGGCAAGGTTTCGGTATTTGTCCTTAATGAAACTGAGGGGCAGCAGATGACAGGAATGACTACACCGGCTACCATTATATCTGCAATGGCTGCAAGCTACTCAAATGCTAAGATAGTTCTTACCTTAGGAGAGGGCGGTAGCATTTATCATCATGGGGATGAGGAATTGTACCAGCCGGCATTTAAGGTAGATGCGGTAGACACTACAGCAGCCGGTGATACATTCACTGGATATTTTGTTGCCGGACTTATTAAAAAGCTTCCTATGAGGGAAGTGCTTATTAATTCTTCTAAGGCGGCAGCCCTGGCAGTTACTAAGCATGGTGCTGCAAGCTCTATACCTTTTATGTCAGAGGTGGAGCTATTTAATACAGATTAAAAAGAGCGTAAAGCTCTTTTTTTATGCCAAAAACAAAAGTTAGACAATATAACAATATCAAGTGTAAAATTCACACAAATTACATATAAATATACAAAATATTGTAGAACTTAAAGGCTACTTAGTATAAAATTATATTATCAAAGTTAATAAAGGAGCGTGACCCTATGAAGAAAAACTACGTATTAGACACCAACATTTTGATTCACTGCCCTACAGCGCTTTTCGGTTTCGATGATAATAATGTTATTATCACAACCACTACTCTGCAGGAGCTTGATTCAAAGAAAACAGCCTATGCGGAGGTGGGCTACGGCGCACGTGAAAGCATTCGAAACATTGAATCTGTTGAAGGAGATTATGCTAATGGGGTTACGATGCCAAACGGCGGAACCTTTATTATTGAAAAAGAATCTGAATATGAAAAGCTGATTCCAGCAGAATTTACATTAGACAGACCAGACAATAGAATAATTAATTGTGTGCTTGGTATTGCTAAGAAATCCGAGCTAGAAACAATACTGGTAACAAATGATATTTCCATGAGAATCAATGCTACCATGTGTGGCTGTGTGGTACAGGGCTATCACAACGAAATGATTCTCGATAATGAAAACTATACTGGTAGAAGAGATATAACTCCAGAAGATTTGGAGAGCCCATTCAACAAAGGGTTTATTGAAAATGAATTTGGTATTTGTAAGGATGGCAGTAATTCAGCACTTTATACATTTAAGACAGACGGCTGGCATATCCTAAAGGATAGAGATTACTACACGCCATATTGTCAGCCTAGAAATGTTGGACAAAGATTTGCCCTCTATGCACTTTTGGCAAATCCCGATGAATTACCACTGGTGATTCTAAAGGGTAGTGCTGGTACAGCCAAAACCTTCCTTTCACTGGCAGCAGGTTTGCAGGGATATTATCACAATGGTTTTGATAGAATTATGATTACTAGAAGTAATACCCTTTCAGATAATGATTTAGGATTTTTGCCAGGTGATTTGGAAGAGAAGATGACTCCTCTTATTGCTCCATTTATGGATAATCTACAGGTACTTTTAAAGGGTCAGAACGAGGAGAAGGAACAAATCAAAATGCAAATAGAGGACATGTTTGAGACAGGCATAATTGAGATTTGTTCATTGGCATACATGAGAGGTCGTTCACTGGTTAATTCATTTATCATAGTAGATGAAGCTCAAAACTGTACAATAGGACAGATATTAGAGATTATCACACGTGCAGGCAAGGGCTCAAAGGTTGTGCTTTTAGGTGATCCAGATCAGATTGATTCACCAAAGCTTGATAGAAAAAATAATGGTCTTACTTTTGCGGCAGAGAGAATGAAGGGCTCCACACTTTGCGCTCAGATTACCTTTGAAGAAAGTGAGACAGTTAGAAGTCCATTAGCGGCCGAGGGAGCCAAGAGATTAGTTATTAAATAGCTTATTTCCTAGTTTTCTATAATAAATCCTCCTTTCATCAGGATTCCTCGTGGGGTCGGGGAATCCTGATCTTTTTTTGGAGTGATGTAATAGCTAACCGTATTTCTTAAATAAATGTAAAGAATTCTAAAATATTAAGTGTACTACTTGAAATAATACGGACTTTATGTATACTGAATCTTAACTAGGATTTGTTTAAACATTGGAGGTGTGTAATGAAAAGAAGATTAGCACTTGTACTTGCCTTGACACTTGCTGTTACAGCTTGTGTTGGATGTGGTAAAACAGAAAATACTAAAGATACAGCTGTTACAAATAATCAGGAGCAGAAGGATAATAGCAATAAGGAAGAAGCGGTGGCAGAGCCTTCAAAACCTGAATATGCAATCACATCTGTTTCAGCAGAAGGATATGATTACTTTGAAGGAAGCATAGAATGCTTGCAGATAACAGACGACAAGCATGAAGCACTGGCTACGGCTATAGATGAGTTTTTCGATGGCCGCGTATCAAACTTTAATGAAGGCGTGGAAGACCAGAATAAAGAAGCCGAGCAGCAGAATGAAGAACAAAAACAGTATGCTGAAGAAGAAGGCTTTGATTACGAACCAATTAAATATCAGGAATATGAAAATGTTAAGGTAGTTAGAGCTGATGAGAATATTCTTAGCTTTGTTATAGAATCTTCTTATTACTCAGGTGGTGCCCATGGTGGTGCAATGTATGGTGGATATACATTTGATGTTAACACTGGTGCACAGCTTTCAGTGAAGGATTATGGCGATGAAAGTAAGATTGCCGCCACATCAAAGGATTTCATACTTACTACTATAGAGGAATCTCCTGAGGCTGCTAAAGAAACTCTCTTTGATGATGATGTAACATCTTACAAGCAGGTAATAGAGGATTATTTTACAGGTGATGCCTTGCCAGAAAACTATCTTGATCATACTGGAATTACATTTATGTTCCAACAGTATGATTTGGCACCTTATGCAGCAGGAATTGTAAGCTTCACTGTTCCATATTCTGCCTTTGAAGACTTTAATGAAGCATATATTCCAGGAGATGAGTTATATACTAAGGAGCTTTCGCTTCAAGGCTTTAATGACAAATTTGATGTAAAGAACAATGGTGAGCTTGCAACAGTATGTTTAGTTAATGAGACTTCCGATGATGGGGCATCTTCATATCAGCTTATTGTAGGGGATGCCAATGTATCTCGTGACTTAGGTGAATATGAATATGCATCAGGTACATACGTCCATGGAAAGGATGGTAACTACGTAATAATTACTGCTAGTGGAAAGGTTGTTTTGTTTGAGGTATCTAATGGTATCAGAGAACTTGGTACACTAGAAACAGATAAGAACGTTAAGGAAATTAAAACTGGCGAGATAGTCCTTGCTGAACTAAGCTATGATGAAAACGGTGAAAGCTGGGGCGAAAGTGAAGTTCATAAATTTTCAAAATCAGGAATAGAATAACTAATAGAATAACTAATGAAAAGGGTGTTTGCTAACACCCTTTTTTCATAATTATGTGGTATATTGCAGTGGCGGATGTATTTGATGCACTGTCTTCAAAGAGAGCATAATTTATTGATGCTAAGGATGAGGTATTGCAGGTTATGGAAAAATATAAGGAATAGGTTAACGGAGACACAAAGGCTTGGGAGATTTTTAAGATGATGGATTTTTTACGAGAATTCCAATTAAGTGTAATGCTCTTCTTGAGTGGAGCTTGTGGAGTACTTATTATACTCACCAAGAACACTAGAACTGTGTCTAGAAGAAGAAGAGGTGCACTTTTATATATGCAAATCTCAGCTATGCTGTTGTTGATAGCAGATAGATTTGCTTATATATATAGAGGTGATGTTAGCACCACTGGCTACTGGATGGTTAGAATATGCAATTTTTTAGTGTATTTACTATCTTTAGCCTTGGCTCATGCCTTTAATCAATATCTAATGGAATTGTATCGCAATGAAGCACATATGACAGTTTTGCCTAAACGTTTTGCAATAAGCGAAGGTTTATTTACTATGGGCTTACTGATGCTTATAGTATCTCAATTTACAGGTATGTATTACACATTTGATGCTAATAATAATTACCAGAGAGGTCAATTTATATACCTGTCCTATTTTTTCCCTTTAACAATGATTGCTTTACAGTTTTCAGTTAATTTTCAATATAAGAAAAAGCTAAGAAGACGTACCTATATACCTCTTTTGTTCTTTACGGTATTTCCATTTGTAGCATGTATTGTACAGTTTTTTGTTTATGGGCTTTCATTGACCAACATCACTATGGTTGGAATGGTTGTGCAGCTTTACTTCTCTGAAATCCTAAACATGAATGATTTGCAGGCAGCCAAAATAAAAGCAGAAAAGGCAAACACTGCCAAGTCAAGATTCCTTGCTAATATTTCCCATGAGATAAGAACTCCCATAAATACCATTATGGGAATGAATGAAATGATTCTCAGGGAAGACCATACAGATGTCCCTACTGAATATTACAAGAAGATAAGTAAGTATGCCTCAGATATTGAGTATGCATCAGATTCCTTACTTTCACTGATAAACGATGTGTTAGATATATCCCAGATTGAATCTGGAAAGATGCGACTGGTTGAGCAGGAATATGATACAACTGAACTTCTTCGAGGACTTATAAATATGATAAGAGGGCGAAGCGATAAAAAGGAGCTTCGCTTTGATATAAAGATAGACCAGGAATTACCCAAAAGATTATATGGTGATATGGGAAAGGTTAAGCAGATTGTGTTAAATCTACTTACCAATGCTCTTAAATATACCGAGGAAGGCGGCTTTGAGCTAAATGTAAAGGTTTTAGAGAAGTATGAAAAAAGCTGTAAAATAGAATTTTCAGTAACGGATACAGGACAAGGCATCAAAGAAGAAGATATGGAAAAACTTTTCTATGCCTTTGAGCGTTTGGACGAGGTTAAAAACAGCAACATTCAAGGTACTGGCTTAGGCCTTGATATATCAAGGCACTTTGCTGAATTAATGCATGGAACCCTTGAGTGTAAGAGCGAATATGGCAAGGGCTCTACTTTTACATTTACAATCACTCAGATAGTGATTGATCCTACGGAAATAGGCTTTTTTGAGGAACATGTGGAAGAAGCACCAAAGGGACCTTATATTCCTAGCTTTGTGGCTCCGGATATAAGCATTCTTGTGGTTGATGATAATCCTATGAATCTGGCAGTAATCAGAGGCCTCCTTGCATCTACCAAAATGTATGTAGTTACTGCGGATTCAGGAGAAGAGTGTTTAGTAAAGCTGGATGAGGGAGATTATAACTTAGTTTTACTTGACCATATGATGCCAGGAATGGATGGCCTTGAAACTGTTGCAAAAATACGTGAAAAATATCCAGAGCTTCCAATTATTGCCTTGACAGCAAACTACATTGCAAACGGAAAAGAGTATTACATCTCAAAGGGCTTTAATGGATATCTTCCAAAGCCTGTTGATGGGCAGACCTTGGAAAATGTTATCAGACTCTTTTTGCCGGATGATGCGGTTATGGATTCTGATGCAGCAGCTGTGGCGGAATTTTCTAGACTCCCAGAGGGGTATGAATGGCTGTATGATGTTGATGGAATAGTGGTTGATGATGGTATAAAATATAGTGGCGGGGCAGAAAGCTTTATATTTTCATTAAAGCTGTTTTTAGATACAATAGAAGAAAATAGTGAAGTAATAAATAAGGCTTTTGAGGACAAGGATATAAAGCTGTTTACTATAAAGGTACATGCTCTGAAAAGCTCAGCACGAATAATAGGCGCCCATGAACTATCGGAGAAGGCCAAGTGGTTAGAGGAAGCAGGAAAGAAAAATGATATAAAATACATTGAGGAGAACTATCCTGCAATGCTAGAGGAATATCTTGAATACCAAAATAAGCTTGAAGGATTAAATCCTTCGGCAAGTACAGATTTAGATAAGGAACCAATACCTCTTGATGAGTTATCTGGAGCTATTGAGGCCATTAAGGAATTGGCACCTCAAATGGATTATGATTCAATAGATATGATTATCACAGAGGTAAATGAGTACAAGCTTGAGGAAGAAGATTACAAACTTTTTAAAGACTTGGAAAAAGCTCTTAAAACTTTTAATTGGGATAAGATAGAAGCTTTACTAAAAAATAAATAAGGACGTCGGAGGGGATTATGGAACAGAACAAAATACTTATAATAGGCTCAAAGGAATCATTCATAATTAGAGTCCTTTTAAAGAAACTGGCTGATGCAGATATTGATGCCAAATTTGTTACCACTAAGCTTGATTTAATTCATGATCTTTGGGATGAAACAGCTCTTGTTACCTTTTACATGGAGCCGGATGATAGACTAGAGGATGACATTCGTACATTCCTGGTAGATAAAATGGAGGATGATGATAAACAAATTATCCTTATAGGGGACCCTGTAGATACTAATGAGGTTGCATCGAGTATTCCTTCACAATTGATTTATAAGATTCTATCAAGACCACTTGATTATGATACCTATATCGATTGTGTTAATGCCTATACCAAGCAGGCTGCAGCAGATGAGTTTAAAAGGAGCATCCTTATAGTGGATGATGACCCAAACTATATGAGTCTTGTCAGGGAATGGCTTAAGGATTCTTACAAGGTATCTATGGCAACATCGGGACTACGAGCAATTAAATGGCTAGGAAGCAACAACAAGGTGGATTTGATTCTGCTTGATTATGAGATGCCTGTTACAGATGGTCCACAGGTGCTTGAAATGCTTAGGGCTGATGACGACACTAAGAACATCCCTGTAATGTTTTTGACAGGAAGGGATGATAAGGAAAGCGTAATGGCAGTCCTTGCTCTTAATCCACAGGGGTACTTCCTCAAGACAATAGGTAAGGATGAGCTGTTAAATAAGCTTAAGGTTTTCTTTATGGGGTAACACTTCACAAACATACAATAATTTGTTAACAGTTTGTAGATTCTTCTTTTATATAATTCGAATATGAGAAAAAAGACAGGTAGTGTATGTGCTCTTATTGCATTGATATTTGCATTTGCTGTTTCGCAAGCTAATGCAAGCTTTGCTAAGGAAGCCACAGCTATAGAGGGGAAAGTAAATATTGGCGGAGGTTATGCTGCAACGAAGCAGCTTGATAATATGGGCTACTATGCTCAAATTTATGATGCCAAAAATGGGCTTCCTACATCTGAGGCTAATTTCATTATAGGCGCTTCAGATGGCTATATCTGGATTGGCGGATACAGTGGAATCATTAGATATGATGGTTCCAGCTTTTTTAGATTTACAAATACTGAAGGGCTTACCAGTGGGCGAGGTCTTTTTGAGGATTCAAAAAAACGAATCTGGGTAGGAACTAATGATAACGGAGTTGTATATTTTAACTCCTATCGTGAAGCAGTTCATTTAACAACTGAGGGAGGGCTTCCATCTTCATCTATACGTACATTTGCAGAGGATGAGGCTGGAAATGTCTTCATAGGAACTACTGAGGGTATTGCCTATGTTGATACCAACGAAAATCTCTGTCACTTGGATGATGACAGAATAAATAGCGAACGAATCTTAAGGATGGATTCTGGCAAGGACGGTACCATTTATGGCTACACCAAAACCGGAGCTATCTTTTCTATTAATGCATGTCAATTATCTTCATATTATGCAGGAGATTCATTAGGAGATATTGATATTTCAAACATCTATGCTGACAGCACTAATGATGGGAAAGTTTATATTGGCACTAAGTCTGATAAGCTATACTACGGAAATTATGGCGATAAGCTTGAGGATATGAAGGAAATTTCCGTTGCACCTTTAAATACAATCAAGTGGATTATGTCTGCCTGTGATCGCATTTGGGTTGCATCGGAAAGCGCATTTGGTTATGTGGATGAGGATGAAAGCTTTCATGTAATAGATAATACACCTATAAATAGTGGCATAGAAATGATGACGGCTGATTATCAAGGAAACATTTGGATTGCATCATCACGCCAGGGTGTTATGAAGCTGGTTTCTAACAATTTCACCAATGTGACGGCCGAGGCAGGAATTGAAGATTTGGTGGTTAATTCCACATGTCTTTATAATGATTCCTTGTATATTGGCACCAATGAAGGTTTGATTTATCTCAAGGATAAGACCACTGTAGAAGAAACAGCGTTGACTGAATACGTGGGAAATGCCAAGGTAAGAGATGTGGCAAAAGATTCTAATAATAATCTTTGGATTTCTACCTTTACAAATGGTCTAGGTGTAGTCTGTCAAAAGGCAGATGGCACTATCATTAATTTTACAAAAGCAGATGGTATGCCTAGCAATGAGGTTAGGTGTACAGATGAAGCTAAGGATGGCACAATCGTTGCTGCTACCAATGGCGGTATGGCCGTGATTAAGGATTTTAAGGTGGTAGGAAGCATTGACAAAAGCTCTGGTATAAAGAACACCGTATTTTTGGATTTGCAGACTGGCCAGGAAGGTGAGGTTTACATAGCCACAGATGGAGATGGAATCTATGTGGTAAAAGGCGATTATATTACAAAGCTGGGTAAGAGTGATGGACTTACAAGTGATGTAATTAATAGAATAAAATGGGATGAAAAGCGTAAGCTTTATTGGATAGTTACATCTAATAGTATTGAGTATATGAAGGATGGGGTGATTACTCATGTAAGCACCTTCCCTTATAACAATAATGATAATATCTTCTTTGATAACAATGATGGACTTTGGGTATTAGCATCCAACGGTATTTACGTGGTAAAAGCAGAGGAGATGTTAAATAATGAGGTGCAGGATTATAGGCTGCTTACACTTGCCAATGGTCTTACAAGTATGCCGATCCTTTCTGAATACAGTGCAATAGATGATGATGGAAATCTTTATATTGCAGGAATGACTGGCGTATCTTTAGTAAACATTAATGATTACAAGTCAGGCAATGTCAGAATCAAAACGGGTGTTACTAGGATAAGCTGTGATGATGTAAACCTTGCACCTGAATTAGATGGAACATACATCATTCCTGCTTCCAATGGACGTGTCCAGATTAATCCTGCAGTTTTGGACTATTCTATGACAAATCCACTTGTTAGAGTATTTCTAGAAAATAGTACCGACCCTGGATTTACTATTCACAGGGAGTCAATGTCAACCTTGGAATTTACTGGAATGAGATATGGTAACTACACCTTACATATTCAGATACTTGATGAATCTACATCTGAGGTGCTTATTGATGATACGTATAAGCTTGTTAAGCAGCCAATGTTTTTTGAACGCACCCTTGTAAGAGTTGTACTATTGATTCTTCTTGCAGTATTTGCAGGTTTTGTTGTTTGGCGTGTTATGACCTGGACTGTTATTCGTCGTCAGTATGATGAGATACAGGCAGCAAAGGATGAGGCGGAGCGAGCAAATAGCGCTAAGAGCCGTTTCCTTGCAAATATTTCTCATGAGATTCGTACCCCTATCAACACTATTATGGGTATGGACGAAATGATTCTCAGGGAGAATCCAGAAGGGGTTCCAAAGCCATATCTTATGACTGTTATTAATAACGCCATGGATATTCGTACGGCTACTGAGTCCCTTCTTAGTCTTATAAATGAGATACTTGATATTTCAAAGATTGAATCTGGCAAGATGCATTTGGTTGAGCAGGACTACGAGCCTGAGACCCAGCTTCGTGCAATCATTACCATGATTAGAGTAAGAAGCGAGCAGAAGGATTTAAGCTTTGATGTTAACATTGATGAGAATATCCCAAAGGTTCTATATGGTGATGGAGGCAAGGTTAAGCAGATAGTATTAAATCTTTTAACAAATGCGGTTAAGTATACTGAAAAGGGTGGCTTTACACTAACAGTTTTGGTTGAAAGTATTGTTGATGATATCTGCGATGTTAGAATATCAGTTAAAGATACAGGTATAGGTGTTAGAACAGAGGATTTGGAAAAGCTGTTTACCGCATACGAGCGCTTAGATGAAAAGAAGAACAGCGGAATTCAAGGCACAGGCTTAGGACTTGATATTTCCCGAAGATTTGCTGAGCTCATGGGCGGAAAGCTATGGTGCGAAAGTGTATATGGAGAGGGTTCAGAGTTTATATTTACCTTTAAACAAAAGATTACTGACCCTACTCCTATTGGCAAATTTAAGGAGAGAATCGAGGAGGCTCCACCGGGATTCTATGTACCTCAGTTTATAGCGCCAAATGCAAGAATCCTTGTAGTAGACGACAATCCAATGAATCTAAATGTAATCAAAGGATTACTAAAGCCTACTCAGATTAATATTACAACAGCAGCAAGTGGTGAAGAATGCTTATCAATCCTTGAAAAAGAGAAGTTCCATATAGTGCTGTTAGATCACCTGATGCCTGGCATGGACGGTATTGAAACAATGGGCAAGATAAAGGCCTTGTATCCTAATCTTCCTGTATACGCCCTTACTGCAAATGCTATGCCGGATGCTGAGCAGTTCTATAAAACAAACGGCTTCTTAGGTTATATAGCAAAGCCTATTGATAGTAAATTCCTTGAGTCAACTATCATGAAGCATATTGGGGATGAAATCATCAAAAAGCCAGCAAGTGAGCAGGTTCAAAACGAACCTCAGGAATTGCCAGAGTACTTACAGTGGGTTAAGGAAGTAGATGCCATTGTGCTGGAGGATGGTATTAGAAACAGTGGTGGAATTGCTGTGTACGAGCATAGCTTAGTTGATTTCTACGATACTATCGATATAAATGCAGACACCATAGAAAAGGCTTTAAATGATAATGATATCAGGCTATACACTGTAAAAGTTCATGCCCTTAAATCTTCTGCAAGAATAGTAGGTGCCATGGAGCTGTCATCCCTAGCAGAGCAGCTAGAGGAAGCGGGCAAAAAGGAAGATTTAACCTTCATCAACAGCAATACACCTAAGCTTTTATCTGACTACAGAAGCTTTAAGGAAATCCTCTCAAGGGTTAAGGCTGGTGAGGAAGCTTCTGATACTGATGCAGCGGCTAAGTTACCTATTGATGCTGACGAACTATCAAGCGCCTACGAAGCCTTGACAGAGCTTGTATCACAGATGGATTACGACGGCGCCGAAATGGTAATTAATGAGGTAATGTCATACAAGCTCCCCGACGCCGATGCAGCTAAGTTCAAGGAGCTGCAAAAGTACCTTAAGCGCTTTGATTGGGATAAGATGGAAGAAATACTTGGCTAGTTTAATAATTAGTGTTAAGCAGCGCCCAACCTTGTTGATGGTTGGGCGCTGTTACTATCTTAGGGGGATTTTTTCCGTGGGGTAGTAGTAGATTTTGGAATGGTTACTATCTGAGGGAGATATTTGTAGTGGGGTAGTAGTAGATTTTGGAATGGTTACTATCTGAGGGAGATATTTGTAGTGGGGTAGTAGTAGATTTTGGAATGGTTACTATCTGAGGAAGATTTTTGTAGTGGGGTAGTAGTAGATTTTGGAATGGTTACTATCTGAGGGAGATTTTTGTAGTGGGATAGTAGTAGATTTTGGAATGGTTACTATCTGAGGGAGATTTTTGTTGTGAGATAGTAGTAGATTTGAAAATACTTACTATCTGTGATGATTTTTTTGCAGGGGATAGTAGTTGAGATGAAAATACTTACTATCTACCCTGATTTTTATGTATGAGATAGTAGTTGAACTGGTTTATTACCCCAGTGGAGAGAATAGGCATAGATACAGTGGTAAAAAATCTTTGAAATTACCACTGTCAAGCATAAAATGTTATATACAGTGGTAAAGTAAAGCCATTATTACCACTGTAAAAGTGAACACTATCCTACCAGTGGTAAAAAGAGACCTGAATTACCACTGGTAGAAAATATATTATTATACAGTGGTAAATTAAAGAGCAGGACCCGAGTCCTGCTCAATATACTTACCAACATTTTGAACATTTACTGTAACCTTGGGAAACTGCGTTTGCTTCTGTTGTAGTAGTAGCTTTTGCCGGGTTCATACGGCCGCAGTTATTGATGCTGTGATAGCAGCTTCCTGTAGCAGATAAGTATACAGTTTGACCGCTAGAAGCTTGAGCCTGTAAATCTGTATTGCTACTAGTTTGGCTAGGTGTAGGTACAGCAACAGTTTGTTGAGCGGAAGCAACACTATTTCCGTTTGAATAATCTATAGTGATACCAGGTTGAACATTATAGCATAAAACATTATATCTAATGCCAGCACCATTATCTTCTACGGACCATGCTTCAATCTGCACATAGCTTGCAACAAGATTGTTTCCTTCAAAGATAGGGGTTACTCGGTATAAAACATGATTATTTGTTTTAGTTACGTAATCGGCAACTGCATTTTCGAAAGGCAACATTCCTGTTACATTTAGATAGCGTGTTCCAGTAATAAGATTCTTTTCATTTGCGTTCTCGCCAGCAAGCTGATAACCGATTAAATGGCATCTATTATACAAGTAGTTTCCATCGATCAAATCATTATATTTAACAGTTTGCCAACCCGATGGACGGATTTGTCCTATTTCACCGCGTTCCTCTGTTGGCATAATTTCTTTACTAATATTCGCATAAGCAACTCCACAACGACCGAGTCCATCTAATTCAGAATAGGTCTCAAATGCATCAGTTCGCGTTTTATCTGAATCTGCAAAAGCTGGAGTATTATTATTAACTACATAATAAGCCTGTCCACTATATTGTGGAATTCCTTCAGCTAATACGGGATATGACAATTCTGGTAGGAATGAGACAAATAAAAAAGATACAATAATTGAAAGTGATATTCTAATCTTTGTTATATTTCGCATAGCTTGGCACCTCCTAATGTTATAAATTATATTTATAAATGTTATAAAAGCGTGAAATATAACATCGGAGAATGGAACAAAATGCATACACTATTTTTGTATTGATTTAATAAAAAAGCGAATTCAATATTAAATTGATTCACTTTGTTATTCGTCTTCGAATTTAGTTTCGTTCATTTCTGGAAAATCAAGTAGTTCAGACACGGTCATGCTATAAATGGGCACCATTTCTCTTACTAAAATGCCCCTATTAAACTTGAGGATTTTTTGATATAATACTGTAGTTTAATAGGTAATAAATTTGTTTTATATAGATTAGGAGGCAGCATGAGAATAGGTACAGGTTATGATGTACATAAGCTTGTGGAAGGCCGAGATTTGATTATAGGTGGTGTGAAGATTGAGCATACACTTGGGTTACTTGGTCATTCTGATGCGGATGTACTTTTGCATGCAATAGCGGATGCTGTGCTTGGTGCAGCAGGATTAAAGGATATAGGGGCACATTTCCCTGATACTGACCCTAAGTATAAAGGGGCAGATTCCATGAAGCTTTTAGAGCAGGTTAGAGAGCTTGTTATGGATGAGGGTTATGTAGTTGGTAATGTGGATGCTACAGTTATCGCCCAGGCTCCAAAGCTTCGTCCTTACATTGATAAGATGGAAGAAAACGTAGCAAAGTGTCTTGGTATCGATGTTAGCCAGGTTAATATCAAGGCTACTACAGAAGAACACCTAGGCTTTACAGGGCGTGAAGAGGGCATTAGCTCCCAGGCAGTCTGTTTGCTCTACGAGTTTTATGATGGCAGCAACGTAGTATTTGATAGCGCCCGCAGCTGCGAAGGCTGTGCAGGCTGCGCCCGTAAATAAATACAGTATATTATTAGGTGAGTAGATTACAGGGTTTAAAATATGTTATTCAAAAGACCTTTGAAAAACGTCAGCACTTAGCGAACATGTAATGTGAGCTTAGTACTGCTACGTTTTTCGCAGAGCGCAAGCGTGTCGTTGAATAATATATTTAAAACTCTGTAATCTGCGGACTATAGATTGGAGAATAACAATGGCAAATAAATTTACATTTTATAATACTTTGGATAGAAAGGTGGAGGAGTTCCACTCTAGAGAAGAGGGCAAGGTAGGCATTTACACCTGCGGCCCTACAGTATACCACTTCGCTCATATCGGAAATATCCGTACATATATCATGCAGGATGTGCTTATTAAGGCACTTGAGTATGCAGGCTATGATGTTAAGCGTGTTATGAATATCACTGATGTTGGTCATCTTTCAAGTGACGCAGATACAGGTGAGGATAAGATGGTAGCTGGCGCAAAGCGTGAGCACAAGACAGTTATGGAGATTGCAAAGTTTTATACAGATGCATTCTTCAAGGATTTTGATGCAGTTGGAAATAAGCGCCCAGATGTGGTTGAGCCTGCAACTAACTGCATTCCAGAGTTTATTCACATGGTAGAGGTTCTTCTTGAAAAGGACTACGCTTACGTTGCTGGCGGCAATGTATATTTTGATACTAGCAAGCTTGATGATTATTATGTATTTTCATCATCAGTTGAAAAGGAAGCACTTGAAGTAGGCGTTCGTGATGATGTAGAAGAGGACGTTAACAAAAAGAACAAGACTGATTTTGTTCTTTGGTTTACAAAGTCTAAGTTTGAAGACCAGGCTCTTAAGTGGGAAAGCCCTTGGGGTGTGGGTTACCCAGGATGGCATATTGAGTGCTCATGCATTTCTATGAAGCACTTAGGAGAATATATTGATATTCACTGCGGTGGTGTAGATAATATCTTCCCACATCACACTAATGAGATTGCACAGTCTGAGGCTTATCTTGGTCATAAGTGGTGCAATTACTGGTTCCATAGCAATCACCTTAATGACCAGTCAGGTAAGATGTCTAAGTCAAAGGGGGCAATCCTTACTGTTTCTGTTCTTCAGGAAAAGGGCTATGACCCACTAGTTTATAGATTTTTCTGCTTGCAGTCACATTATCGTAAGCCACTTGTGTTCTCTTGGGAAAATCTTGATAACACAGTTACAGCATACAATAAGCTGGTTAAGAGAGTATCAGAGCTTAAGGCTGAAGGTGCTGTTGATGAGGCAGTAAAGGCAGAGTACGAAGGTAAATTCTTAGATGCTGTTTCAAATGATTTGAACACATCAATGGCTATCACTGTTTTATATGACGCTCTTAAGGCAGATACAAATGATGCTACAAAGCTTGCCTTAGTAGAAAGCTTTGATAAGGTGCTATCACTTGATTTAATAGGACATGCAAAGGCTCTCGCTGATGCTGGTTCATCAGTAGATGCTGAGCTTGAAGCATATATTAACGATGCTATCGCTCGCCGTGCTGAAGCTAAGAAGGCAAAGGATTTTGCAACAGCTGACGCAATCCGTGATGAGCTTTTAGCAAAGGGTGTTGAGATAAAGGATACTCGTGAAGGTGTAGTATGGCATCTAGTTTAAATGAATATTTAAATGACAAGTTTAATATTGAACCAAAGGATATCAGAACATATTCCCCACTGACACTAGCTTATATTGGTGATGCAATTTTTGATGTGGTTATTCGTTCTATACTTGTGAATAAGGGGAATACTCCTGTAAATAAGCTACATCAACGTGCCAGCCAGATAGTTAAGGCTACCACTCAGGCTGCCATGATTATCGCACTTATGGATGAGCTGACAGATGAGGAACGCGACTGGTATCGTAGAGGACGTAATTCCAAGCCTCATACCAAAGCCAAAAACGCTAGCACAATGGATTATCTGGAGGCTACAGGCTTCGAAGCCGTAATGGGATATCTCTACCTAACCGGCGACATGGATCGTATATGCGAATTAGTTAATCGTGGAATCGAACTGACAGGTCTAGATATTTTGGATTAGTAACTATAGTAAGTTTATTTAGAAAGAGTAAGGCAGTTTCAATAAATTATAGGACAGTATTCAGATAACAATGTATTAGATTTCTGAATGAGACATAAGTCGAATGAAGAATTCTAATTATTGTTAGCGTAGAATACTGTATAAATATTTGGACAACTGCCGTAGGTTTTAGAATGGAAGAAAGTAGAATTGTAGAAGGTCGTAATGCAGTATTAGAGGCCTTCAGAAGTGGAAAGACAATCGACAAGCTGTTTGTTCTTGAAGGCTGCAAAGATGGTCCAGTTCAGACGATTCTTAGAGAAGCTAAGAAAAGCAAAGATACAGTAATTAGCTTTGTTAAGAAGGAGCGCTTAGACCAGCTTTCAGAGACAGGAAAGCATCAGGGCGTTCTAGCTTATGCTGCAAGCTACGATTATGTAGAGCTTGATGAAATCATGGCACGTGCCAAGGAAAAGGGCGAGGCTCCATTCCTTATCATCCTTGATAACATCGAGGATCCTCATAACTTAGGCGCAATCATCCGTACAGCTAATCAGGTTGGCGCGCACGGTGTTGTTATTCCAAAGCACAGAGCTGTTGGTCTTACAGCTACAGTAGCAAAGGCATCTGCAGGAGCTATCAACTATACTCCAGTTGCAAAGGTTACAAACATTTCTAAAACTATGGAAGAGCTTAAAGAACAGGGTATGTGGTTTGTATGTGCCGATATGGGTGGCACCACCATGTACGACCTTAACCTTACAGGTTCAATAGGCCTTGTTATAGGTAATGAAGGCCACGGTGTTTCTGATTTAGTAAAGAAGAACTGTGACATGGTAGCTTCAATCCCGATGTACGGTGATATCGATTCACTTAATGCATCGGTGGCTTGCGGTGTACTTGCATACGAAGTAGTTAGACAGAGAATTAATAATACTAAATAGAGGATTCGATGATAACTTATTCTAATTATTCAGATGAAGAACTTGTTAAAATGTATCAGGATGGCGACCAGGCCGTCCTGAATTTTATATGTGAAAAATATAAGCCTCTAGTGTTGAAAAACTCCAAGAAATATTTTCTTGTTGGTGGAGAAAATGAGGATTTAATACAGGAGGGGATGATAGGACTTTTTAGTGCAATAGGAGATTATGACATTACCTCTGAGGTTACATTTTTTCATTTTGCCCAGATGTGTATTGACAGGCAGATGATAAAGGCTATAGAGGCAAGCAACAGAAAGAAGCATTCTCCTCTTAATGCCTATGTATCGCTGTATGATGAAGAGGGGGAAGAACTGGAAGAACCAGCATACTTAGCTGATGATCCAGCGGAATTGGTAATAGAGGCTCAGGAGAATCTTGATTTAATTGATAGATTAAAGCAGGCTCTCTCTCCAATGGAGAAGCAGGTGTTTGATTTGTACATGCAAGACCTTGATTACAAGGAGATAGCTGCAAAGTTAGGTAAGCCTGAAAAATCTATTGATAATACTCTTACACGTATAAAAGCAAAAGCAAAGAATATTTAAAAGGTGGTAGCTTACAAAAGCTGCCACCTTTTAGGTTGAATAAATCTAAATATATTCGTGAATCAGACTAAGTATCTTACTAAGGTCTTCTACATTCATTTGACCTGGGGCAGAAGTCTTGCCTATTGCGCCAAAGGTAAGTGCAGAGCCAAAGGCTTCCCCACACAATCTACTGATTAGCCCCATGCTACCCATGGACATGGTAATTATTGGGGTGTCGCAATGATTTGTAGCCATCTCTTCTGTGGCTGCAAGTAGTGTGATAACATCCTTCTTACAGGTAGGCATGACAGCAATCTTTGGAATATCAGCCCCAAGCTTTTGCATTTTTATTAGGCGTTCTAATATTTCATCCTTATCAGGTGTTTTGTCAAAATCATGATTAGACGCAATAACTTTCACATTATTAGCATGTGCCGTTGTAACGATTTTACTTACTATATCATCACCTGAAAACAGCTCTACATCAACAAGGTCAATAAGATTTGTTGATATTACATCTAAATTTAATTTAAGGTAATGCTTCTTATCTAAGGCCTTTTCGCCACCTTCATTGGCTGTGCGAAAAGTAAAAAGTAGTGGTGTATCCTCAAGGAGAACTCTTAGCTCCTTTAACACCTCAGTAACTTTATCAAAATCTAATGCATCCTCAAACCAGTCTACACGCCATTCTACTATGTCATGACTAGTAGCCTTAATTACAGCAGCAGCCTTAAGAATATCTTCCTTTGTTTTACCAACAATAGGGACGCAAATCTTTGGCATGCCTTCACCTATAACTACATTTCTTACCTTTACAGTGCTCATACAGGAATCCTTTCAAGCTTAACAATTAGTTTGCTACATTAGTGTACCTAAGATTTATAAATAATCCAAGGTCTACATAAAAACTTATAAAAGTTTAATTTAAAAATAATTTTAGCTTCTTCTTAATTTTTTGTTTTATTCACCATATTTTTTTGTTACTATATTTTTCAAAGTGACGAGGAGAAATGCTATGAAGCTTAATTACAACATTGTTCTTATAGGATTTATGGGAACTGGTAAATCTACAATATCGGCTCATCTTTGCAGATGCTTTGATATGGAAACAGTAGATATGGATCAGGTTATTGCCGAAAAAGAGGGAATGTCTATTTCAAAGATTTTTGAGACCTATGGAGAAGAGTACTTCAGAAATGCTGAAACTAATCTTTTGAAGGAGTTGCAATCTAGAAAAAATGTGGTTATTTCTTGTGGTGGCGGAACTCCCCTTAGAGAGGAAAATGTTAAGGAAATGAAGAAAAATGGCAAGGTTGTTCTTCTTACAGCAAAGCCTGAGACTATATTTGAACGTGTTAAGGATAACCATGACAGGCCTTTACTTGAAAATAATAAAAGTGTTGGATATATAGAAGAGCTTATGCTTAAACGAATGGACAAGTATCTGGCTGCAGCAGACATTGTAATAGAAACTGACAACAAGGATAAGCAGAAGATTTGCGAAGAATTGATAGACGCTCTTAAATAATGTGATAAAAGCCTGGTGTTATCTAAATAGGATAACACTCAGGCTTTCTGTTTTTATAGACAACAAATTCCCTGAAGCCACAGTCTTTGAGCAAATCAGGTAGACGATTAAAATCTGCGGCAACATCGGAAGGTGTGTGAGCATCAGCGCCAATAGTTATTAGCTTTCCTCCCAGCTCATGATATCTTTTTATTATGCTAGGGGCAGGGTTAGGTGCATTCATCCCTTTTCTAAAAGCGGCAGTATTTATCTCTAAAGACTTGTCCAACTTGACTATTCTTTCCAATATTGCATCAATTATATCTGCATAAGGTTTGTGGGTATTATGCTTTTTTTGCTCAGATGGTGCGTAGCGGAATGCATAATCTAAGTGACCTAAAGTATCAAAATCAGTAAATGCAGTAATATTTTCTAATATACACTCATAGTATCTTTTTAATAGTATATCCTCGGAATCTCTTTCCCAAAAGCTTTCAAAGTAAGGATCCCATTTATCAACTAAATGGGTACTTCCAATAATAAAATCATAAGGGAATGCATTTACGGCCTCCCTGCATTTATCTACGATATGAGGCTGTATTCCCACCTCTAATCCTGTAAGAACTGTGAAGTTTTCGTTGGATTCTGACAGTGCTAATTCATGTTGTGTAGGATAGTAGCTTTCCAAATCTAAATCAAAGAATCCAAATTCCTTAGGGTAGTCTAAATCCAGATGGTCAGTGAAAGTAATGCCCCGCAACCTCTTAAGCTTTGCAACTTTTATCATATCAATAGGTTCGGCGTCAGAATCTCCTGAAAAATTACTGTGCATGTGATTGTCCCAAAGCATATCTGCCTCCCAAAAATATATTCATAATATTCAAATAATTCTACCATAGGCCTTGATTTAAAACTAGTTTTGGATTCATAAAATAGTAAAGTTTGAGAAAAATTTAACAATATTTCATTTTGGGGTTGAAATCTATTTAGACATTGTATAAAATGAAGTGCATAAGGGCGCTTTGAGCGACCTAAGAAAATTTTAAAAGAATCTTTAGGAGGATTTAAAAATGGCAGTAAGAGTAGCAATCAACGGTTTTGGCCGTATCGGACGTCTTGCATTCCGTCAGATGTTCGGCGCAGAAGGTTACGAAGTAGTAGCAATCAACGACTTAACTAGCCCAAAGATGTTAGCACATCTTTTAAAGTATGATTCATCACAGGGAAAGTACGAGCATGCAGCTGAGGTTTCTTACACAGATGATTCAATCATCGTTTGCGGTAAGGAAATCAAGATTTATGCATTCCCAGATGCAAACAATTGCCCATGGGGAGACCTTAAGGTTGACGTAGTTCTTGAGTGCTCAGGCTTCTACACATCAAAGGAAAAGGCACAGGCTCATATCAATGCAGGTGCTAGAAAGGTTGTTATCTCTGCACCAGCAGGAAACGATCTTCCTACAATCGTTTACAATACAAACCATGAGACACTTAAGGCTTCTGATAACATCATTTCAGCAGCTTCATGTACAACAAACTGCTTAGCACCAATGGCTGACGCACTTAACAAGTACGCTCCAATCCAGTCTGGTATCATGGTAACAATCCACGCTTACACAGGTGATCAGATGACACTTGATGGCCCACAGAGAAAGGGTGATCTTCGTCGTTCACGTGCAGCAGCAGTTAACATCGTTCCTAACTCAACAGGTGCAGCTAAGGCTATCGGTCTTGTTATCCCTGAGCTTAACGGAAAGCTTATCGGTTCTGCACAGCGTGTTCCTACACCAACAGGTTCTACAACAATCCTTACAGCAGTTGTAAACAAGAAGGATGTTACTGTTGAGGGTATCAACGCAGCTATGAAGGCAGCAGCTAACGAGTCATTTGGTTACAACGAGGATGAAATCGTTTCTTCAGATATCGTAGGTATGAGATTTGGTTCTCTCTTCGATGCTACACAGACAATGGTTTCTAAGATTTCTGATGATCAGTACGAAGTACAGGTTGTTTCTTGGTATGATAACGAGAACAGCTACACATCACAGATGGTACGTACTATCAAGTACTTCTCAGAGTTAGCTTAAAAAATTGTCTATTTGTCCATCTGCTTCGTTATGTTGCGCTTGCAGTACTTAGTACAGCTTCGCTTACATGCCTTGCATATGGCCAAATATCCGAATTTTTGGATTTGTTAGGGGTCCGGTCCTTATGGACCGAACCCCTTTTTATTTTAGATATTTAAGTGAGCTAGTAGGTAACAAGCTATCAGATTTTTGAATGAGGCATTCTAGCCGAATGAAAAATTCTGATGCTTGTGACCGTAACTGGCGGACTTGGATTTATTAAGGAGGAATAGAATAATGGCATTAAATAAGAAGACAGTTGATGACATCAACGTAAAGGGCCGTCGTGTTCTTGTTCGTTGCGATTTCAACGTACCACTTAAGGCAGGAGAGATTACAGATGATACACGTATCAAGGCTGCTCTTCCTACAATCAACAAGCTTATCGCTGATGGTGGAAAGGTTATCCTTTGCTCACACCTTGGTAAGGTAAAGAATGGTCCTAACGAGGGCGAGTCACTTGCTCCAGTTGCAAAGCGTCTTTCAGAGAAGCTTGGTAAGGAAGTTACATTTGTATCTGATTACAACGTAACAGGCGAAGCTGCTACAAAGGCAGTTGAGGCTATGAAGGAAGGAGATGTTGTTCTTCTTCAGAATACTCGTTTCAGAGGTGAGGAAGAGACAAAGAACGGTGAAGCATTCTCTAAGGAGCTTGCTGATCTTGCAGATGATTATGTATGCGACGCTTTCGGTTCATCACACAGAGCACACGCTTCTGTAGCTGGTGTTACAAAGTTCATCACAGCTAAGGGTGGTTCTAACGTAGTTGGATACCTTATGCAGAAGGAAATCGACTTCCTTGGCAATGCTGTTGAGAATCCAGTACGTCCATTCGTAGCAATTCTTGGTGGTGCTAAGGTAGCTGATAAGCTTAACGTTATCAACAACCTTCTTGAGAAGTGCGACACACTTATCATCGGTGGTGGTATGTCTTACACATTCCAGAAGGCTCTTGGATACGAAATTGGTACATCACTTTGCGATGATACAAAGCTTGATTACTGTAAGGAAATGCTTAAGAAGGCAAAGAGCATGGGTAAGGAAATCCTTCTTCCACTTGATGCTGTTACAATCAAGGAGTTCCCAGATCCAATCGATGCTCCAGTAGAGTGCATTACATATGATACAGAGGATATGCCAGCTGACAGAGAGGGCTGCGATATCGGACCTAAGACAGTTGAGCTTTTCTCTAACAAGGTTAAGACAGCTAAGACAGTTCTTTGGAACGGACCAATGGGTCTTTTCGAGAACCCAGCACTTGCTGTAGGTACAAAGGCAGTTGCTCAGGCACTTGCTGAGACAGATGCTACAACAATCATCGGTGGTGGTGATTCAGCAGCAGCTGTTAACCAGATGGGATTCGCTGACAAGATGAGCCACATCTCTACAGGTGGTGGTGCATCGTTAGAGTTCCTTGAGGGTAAGGAGCTTCCAGGTGTATACGCAGCAGACGACAAGTAGAATTTCCTTCTTTAGCTTGATTGCTGCGTTAGCAAATGGCTCGCAGTACCTTTGTACAGCTTCGCATTTGCTGCCTTGCACTAAAGCAAAATCAGAAAATTCTTGTTTAATATTTAAATAAATTATATGACCTGAACATACTTATATATTTCTCAAGTGACCTTCTTTTTCCATCCCTACTTAGATGGCACGAAGTGGCATCTTACGTAGGGCAATGAGAAAAAGCAGAGCGAAAGCGTGTCACGGAGAACATATATAAGTATGAGAAGGTCTCATAGAGAAGAGGTAAATTATGGCAAGAAGAAGAATTATTGCCGGCAACTGGAAGATGAATATGACACCTTCTGAGGCTGTAAAGCTTGTTGCTGAGCTTAAGGATTTAGTTAAGAATGATGATGTAGACGTAGTTTACTGCGTTCCTGCAATCGATATTGTTCCTGTAGTAGAGGCTGTTAAGGGTACAAACGTAAATGTTGGTGCTGAGAACTTCTACATCGAGGACAAGGGTGCTTTCACAGGCGAAATCTCAGCTCCTATGCTTGTAGATGCTGGTGTTAAGTACGTTATCATGGGTCACTCAGAGAGACGTGATATCTTTGGTGAGAATGATATTCTTATTAATGCTAAGGTTAAGAAGGCATTTGCTGCTGGCCTTACACCAATCCTTTGCTGTGGTGAGTCTCTTGCACTTCGCAAGGCTGGCACATACAAGGAGTGGATCGAGCGTCAGATTACTTGGGATCTTTCAGGCGTAACAGCTGACCAGGTAAAGAACCTTGTTATCGCTTATGAGCCAATCTGGGCTATCGGTACAGGTGAGACAGCTACAGCTGACCAGGCTGAAGAAGTTTGTGCATTCATCCGTGAGCTTATCGCTAAGCTTTATGATGGTGCTACAGCAGAGGCTGTTCGTATTCAGTACGGCGGTTCGATGAACGCTTCAAATGCAGCTGAGCTTCTTAGCAAGCCAAACATTGATGGTGGTCTTATTGGTGGCGCTTCACTTAAGCCAGATTTCGGTAAGATTGTAAATGCCTAATAGGCTTATAAAAAACTCCTAAAGTTTTTATAAATGCATCAGGTTTCTGATGCATTTTTTTTATTTCAATAGAGCAGGTTTTATGATATAATTTGCGCTGATGGACGTTTACATGTCTTGGAGGAATTTATGAAACGTAACATTCGTTTGTTTTTTATTTTAGGTATGTGTTCTCTTGCACTCACTTCTTGTGCAAAGAAGGAGGTAAAAGAGGCAGAAGATACAGTGGATACTACAGAACAGGTAGCCCTTGATGATGTTGAGGTAGAGGACTATACAGTTCTTAAATATAACGAGCTGGAAGTATTAGCCTACGAGGGCGACACCGATGCTATGGTTATGCTAGGTCGTATGCTTGAATATGGTGCTGATGATGTTAAACAAAGCTTTACTGAGGCAATATCATGGTACCAGATGGCTTCCGATTCAGGCAATATAGATGGAACCTGTGCTCTTGGATATTTTTATCTTACAGGTACAGGGGTTGATAAAAATTTAGAAAAGGCTACAGAGCTTTTTGATGCAGCCATTGAAGGCGGCGCTGTTAATGGTTATGTTGGTAAGGCCAGAGTGCTTTTGGCACAGAGGGACGCTGCAGAGGAAGAGAATGAAGCTGAGGCTTTAGCATCAGATAAAAAGGATACAGATTCTTCAGAAGATAAGAATGATAAAGAAGATAATAAAGACACTAAAGACACTATTTCCGATGAGGATAAGGCTATTTATGATTTATTCTATAAAGCACAGATAGCTGGTGATGTAGATGGTTCTTATTATCTAGGATATGCTTATGAGAATGGAATTGGTACAGTTGTTGATTATAAAAAGGCCTTTGATTATTATTCAAGGGCTGCTAAGAGCACTAGTACTGATTTAGCTGACCAATATGCTAAGAATAAGGCTAATGTTGCAATAGGCCTTCTATATATTAAGGGCAATGGCGTTGAGGAAGATAGCGAACAGGCTATTTCATTTTTTGAAGCGGCCTCAACAGCTGGCTATGCAAAGGGAAGCTATTACTTAGGTCAGATATATGAAAATGGTGTAGGTGTAGATAGGGATTATGAAAAGGCCATGGAGTATTATCTTTTGGCTGCTGATTTGGATTATGCACCTGCTTTAAATCAGATTGGTTACATGTATTACAATGGATATGGCGTAGATGTTGATTTCGCATCTGCTGTTTATTATCAAAAACTTGCAGCGTTGCAGGGTTATGCAATTGCGCAAGTTAATCTTGGTTTTTTATATGAAAACGGATACGGGGTTGAGAGGAATTTGGAAACAGCTTTGTCCTATTACGAAATGGCAGCCGATTCAGGGTACGAGGGAGCCATGGAAGCTGTTGTCCGAGTAAAGGCACAAATAAATGAAGAAATGTAGCAAACACATTATAGGCGCTTGCGTAATCATCTCTTTACTTACTGGATGCGGCAGCAGTACTACAGAGGTTGCTAAGATTAATCTTGGCAAGACTCAGCCGCAAAAGATAGAAATAGTTGATTTAACAGATGCTTGGGACACAATACTTAATAACAGCACAAGAGAATTTATAGGAGGGCATCCTGTTGATGAATCATTCCTTGGAATGGTTACGGCAGATTATGGCAATGATACAATAGAAGAAATTGCCAGTTATGCCAATTTTGATACACCAGAGATATGGTATCAGCTTACAGGTAAAAGTATACATGTGCTTTGGTATGAATATTGCAATATGACAGGTATTCAGCAATATTCCTATGACAAGACTTATGTTTTAGATAAACAGACAGATGGTGATATAGTAATAGATTTCACCGGTGATGTATCCTTTGCAGAAGGGGTTGCCACCACAGATTATATGGATCATCAGATGAATGGCGTGTATGATTGCTTTTCAAAGGAGTTACTTGATGAAATGCAGTCTGCAGACATATTAATGATTAACAATGAGTTCGCATACACTGATAGAGGAACTGCTTTGGCTGGTAAAGCCTATACATTTAGAGGCAATCCTAGCAGGGTCTCACTTATGTCAGATTTAGGCGCAGATATTGTTAGTGTAGCCAACAATCACGTATATGATTACGATGAAATAGGGCTTTTAGATACACTTAATACTCTATCTGAGGCAGGATTGCCTTATGTAGGAGCAGGAGTTAATTTGGCAGAGGCAAGGAAGCCGGCCTACTTTATTATAGGCGGTCGAAAGATTGCCATTGTTGCTGCAACACAGATAGAAAGAACCCTTAATTACACTAAAGAAGCTACTGGCGTTACACCAGGTGTTATGAAATGCTTACATCCAGAGGCTTTTTGTGAGACAATCAGAGAGGCCAAGGCCAATGCTGATTATGTGTTAGTTTTCCCACACTGGGGAACAGAGGGAAATGCAAATTATGGTGCTGACCAGGTAGCCTTAGCCAGAGCCTTTGTGGAGGCAGGGGCTGATGCAATAATCGGAGGTCACACTCACTGCTTGCAGACAGTTGAATACATGGATGATGTTCCAATTTTTTATAGCTTGGGTAATTATTGGTTCGCAACAACAGGCAATATGCCAGCGGATTATGATACAGGCTTAGCTCAAATTCACATTACCCCAGAGGGTAAGATTGAGCCATATTTCATTCCATGTCAGTTTAATGCTGGTGTTACCAAACAGCTTAATTCAGAAGATATAGCATATAGCAATATCATAGATAGCCTTAATGGCTTATCTTCAACAGCCCACATTGATAAGGCTGGACATATTACTAAAAAATAAATAGTTTTTTCTAGCAGTGCTAGATAATAAGGAGGAATTTCTATGAGTAAGAAACCTGTAGTACTTATGGTTCTTGATGGATATGGTCTTAATGACAATCCAAAGGGAAACGCCATTGCAATGGCAAACACACCTGTTATGGATAAGTTAATGGCTGAGTGCCCTTGCGTGGCAGGACAGGCCTCAGGCATGTTTGTTGGTCTCCCTGATGGACAGATGGGTAACTCAGAGGTAGGTCACATGAACATCGGTGCAGGCCGCATCATCTACCAGGATTTAACACGTATAACAAAGGCTATTAACGATGGTGAGTTTTTCCAGAACAAGGTTTTACTTGAAGCTATCGAAAATGCTAAAAAGACTGGCGGAGATATTCATCTTTGGGGTCTTCTTTCTGATGGTGGTGTTCATAGCCACATCGAGCATCTTTATGGAATGCTTGAGATGTGCAAGAAGAACGGCCTTACAAATGTTTATGTACATGCATTCCTTGATGGTCGTGATACTCCACCAGCATCTGGTAAGGATTTCTTAGCACAGCTTCAGTCCAAGATGGATGAAATCGGCGTTGGTGCAATTGCTTCTATCTCTGGACGTTATTACGCAATGGACCGTGATAACAATTGGGATCGTGTTGAGAAGGCTTACAATTCACTTGTTAAGGGCAAAGGTGTTCTTGCAACTTCAGTTCCTGATGCAATGCAGGCTAGCTACGATGAAGGTGTAACTGATGAGTTCGTTCTTCCAACAGTTATTACAGATGCAGCAGGAAATCCACTTTCGCTTGTTAAGAATGGTGATTCAGTTGTATTCTTCAATTTCCGTCCAGACCGTGCTCGTGAAATTACTAGAGCTTTCTGTGATGACAAGTTCACAGGCTTTGACAGAGAGTTCCTTGATTTATATTATGCTTGCTTCAAGGATTATGATGAAACAATTCCTAACAAGCACATCGCTTTCGAAAAGGAGAGCATTACAAATACATTCGGTGAGTTCTTAGCTAACAATGGTAAGAAGCAGTTAAGACTTGCTGAGACTGAAAAATACGCACACGTTACATTCTTCTTCAACGGTGGTGTTGAAGAGCCTAATAAGGATGAAGAAAGAATCCTTGTTAATTCACCAAAGGATGTAGCTACATATGACCTTAAGCCGGAAATGTCGGCACCAGAGGTTGGAGCAAAGCTTGTAGAGGCTATCAAGTCTGATAAGTACGATGTTATCGTTATCAACTTTGCTAACCCGGATATGGTTGGTCATACCGGCGTTATAGAGGCAGCTGTTAAGGCTGTAGAGCGTGTTGACTCACTTGTAGGAGATGCCGTAGAAGCAATCAAAGAAAAGGATGGAGCATTATTCATCTGTGCTGACCACGGTAATGCTGAGAAGATGATTGATTATGAGACAGGAGAGCCACACACAGCTCACACAACAAATCCTGTTCCATTTATCTTAGTTAACTACGATAGTGACTACACACTCCGCGAGGGCGGTGCTCTTTGTGATATCGCTCCTACACTTATCGAGATTATGGGTCTTGAGCAGCCAAAGGAGATGACAGGTAAGTCATTATTAATTAAGAAATAAATAGCATTGCTATTTAAATAAACTAAATAAAAAGAGAGAGGATTTGATTATGAAACCAATTAAAGAAGGAAAAGTAAGAGAAGTATACGATAATGGAGATAGCATTATCATGGTGGCAACAGATCGTATATCTGCATTCGATGTTATTCTTAAGAACAAGATTGTAAACAAGGGTGCAGTGCTTACCCAGATGTCTAAGTTCTGGTTTGACCTGACAAAAGACATCGTTCCAAATCACATGCTTTCAACTGATGTAAATGATATGCCTGAGTTTTTCAGAAATGATGAATACAAGGGTAAATCAATGATGTGCAAGAAGCTTACAATGCTTCCAATTGAGTGCATCGTCAGAGGTTACATCACAGGCTCTGGCTGGGCTAGCTACAAAGAGAATGGTACTGTTTGTGGCATTAAGCTTCCAGAAGGTTTATTAGAATCTGATAAATTACCTGAGCCTATTTACACTCCTTCTACTAAAGCAGAAATTGGTGATCATGATGAAAACATCTCTTATGAACGTTCCATAGAAGTTCTTGAAAAGGAATTTCCAGGTCACGGCGAAGAGTACGCTAAGGCTCTTCGCGATAACACAATCGCTCTTTACAAAAAGTGTGCTGACTATGCTCTTTCAAAGGGTATCATTATAGCTGATACAAAGTTTGAATTTGGTCTTGATGAGAATGGTAATATTGTTCTTGCAGACGAGATGCTTACACCTGACAGCTCACGCTTCTGGCCACTTGAGGGTTATGAGGCAGGTCATGGTCAGCCTTCTTTTGACAAGCAGTTTGTACGTGATTGGCTTAAGGCTAATCCTGAGTCTGATTACCTTCTTCCACAGGATGTTATCGATAAGACTATCGATAAATATTTGGAAGCCTACAAGCTACTTACTGGTAAAGCGCTTGAGGTATAAAGGTAGTTTAGTGACTGCAAAACTTTAGAACATGTGATTTGCAAAAGAATCACATGTTCTTAGACTAGTGTATTAGGAGATTTTATGACAGATTTAAGACACAAGGACATGCCATGGGACGATTTGCATGAGGAGTGCGGCGTCTTTGCCATGTATGATTTTGACGGTGGAGATGTTGCCTCCTCTATTTATTATGGCCTTTTTGCTCTCCAGCATAGAGGTCAGGAGAGCTGCGGTATTGCAGTATCTGACACAAACGGCCCAAAAAGAAATTATGCCTTAAATAAGGGAATGGGTCTTGTAAACGAAGTATTCGATGAAGAAATTCTTGAGGGAATGCATGGAGATATCGGTGTAGGTCACACCAGATATTCTACAGCCGGTTCATCCTGCAGAGAAAATGCTCAGCCTCTTGTTATATCTTATTTAAAAGGAATCCTTGGAATGGCTCACAACGGTAATCTTATCAATGCTGAGGAGCTTAGGGATGAACTTTCCAGAACAGGAGCTATTTTCCAAACAACTATAGATTCTGAGACTATAGCATATCTTATTGCAAGAGAACGCTTAAACAGTGCTACTGTGGAGGAAGCTGTTGTTAGAGCCTGCGATAAGATAAAGGGCGCTTATTCTCTTGTAGTAATGAGTCCAAGAAAGCTTATTGCAGTTCGAGACCCTCAGGGCTTCAGACCACTTTGCATTGGCAAACGTGACAATGCTTATGTGGTTGCATCTGAAACCTGTGCTCTTGATACTGTTGGTGCAACATACATCAGAGATGTTGAGCCAGGGGAGATGATTACAATATCTCCTGAGTTTGGTATTAAATCCGACAAGAGCAGATGTATAGATAAGAGCCAGCATGGTCGCTGTATCTTTGAGTACATATATTTTGCCAGACCAGACAGTATCATAGATGGTCAATCAGTATATGAGTCCCGCATTAGAGCAGGTCGCTTCTTAGCTCAGGATTCCCCTGTAGATGCTGATTTAGTAGTTGGCGTACCAGAATCAGGAAATGCTGCTGCCCAGGGATATTCCTTAGAATCAGGCATTCCTTATGGAACAGCATTCGTTAAAAATAGCTATGTAGGTCGTACCTTCATTAAGCCAAAGCAGGCCAGCCGCCAATCATCGGTGCAGGTAAAGCTTAACGCATTACGTGAGGTCGTTAAGGGCAAGCGAATTATTATGATTGATGATTCCATCGTTCGTGGCACCACATCTGATCGTATCGTAAAGATGCTACGTGACGCAGGTGCCACCGAGGTACACGTGCGTATATCATCGCCACCATTTTTATGGCCATGCTATTTCGGTACAGATGTACCTTGCCGTGAACAGCTTATTGCCTACAATCATTCCGTAGATGAAATTCGTGACATCATCGGAGCTGATTCGCTGGCTTATCTAGATTTAAATCGTCTACCACAAATGGTTGACGACCTTGAAATCTGCCACGGCTGCTTCGACGGCGCCTATCCAATGGACCCACCCGAAGGTGACATCCGAGGCGAATACGAGAAGTAGTACGCTAATTTGTTACGCTTACAAGCCTGAAAATACTCCGCTCGACAACACGTCTCGCTTGAGTACTTTTCAGAGCTTGATTGCTACAAATTAGCTCACATAAACGCCAACATACACTTGGCAAGCGCGAGTAGGGAGGCACCATGCCGAGTCTGGGAGGGACCCACGCCGGCGGGCGGGTGCCCAGACGAAGGTATGGCGGGTGCCCTACGGGAGCATGAAAACCTACGGTGGCGTGCTTGTAAGCGTAACGGATGGCGAGTAATAAAAAGGAGACAATATGAGTACAGATAGATACACAAGCCCACTTTCAGAGAGATATGCAAGCAAGGAGATGCAGTACATCTTCTCCCAGGATAAGAAGTTTTCTACATGGCGTAGACTTTGGATTGCCCTTGCAGAAACAGAGATGGAGTTAGGTCTTTCACAGGATGGAAAGCCTGTCATCACTCAGGATATGATTGATGAGATGAAGGAGCATATTGAGGACATTAATTATGATGTTGCTGTAGCTCGCGAGAAGGAAGTAAGACATGATGTAATGAGCCATGTGTATGCGTATGGTAAGCAGTGTCCTAAGGCTGCTGGTATTATTCACCTTGGTGCCACTAGCTGCTATGTTGGTGATAACACAGATATTATTATCATGCGTGATGCACTTCTTCTTATCAGAAAGAAGCTTGTAAATGTTATTGCAGAGCTTGCAGGCTTTGCAGATAAGTATAAGAATCAGCCAACACTTGCATTTACACATTTTCAGCCAGCACAGCCTACTACAGTGGGTAAGCGTGCTACACTTTGGCTTAATGAGTTTGTAATGGACCTTGAGGACCTTGATTATGTACTTTCTACACTTAAGCTTCTTGGTTCTAAGGGTACAACAGGTACTCAGGCTAGCTTCCTAGAGCTTTTCAATGGGGACAACGACACAATCGACAAGATTGACCCAATGATAGCTGAAAAGATGGGATTTAAGGCTTGCTATCCAGTTAGTGGACAGACATATTCTAGAAAGGTTGATACTAGAGTTTGCAACATCCTTGCAGGTATTGCAGCATCTGCTCACAAGATGTCAAACGATATCAGATTACTTCAGCACCTTAAGGAAGTTGAGGAGCCATTTGAGAAGAGCCAGATTGGCTCATCAGCTATGGCTTATAAGCGCAACCCTATGAGATCAGAGCGAATCGCGTCATTATCAAGATACGTAATGATTGATGCACTTAACCCAGCTATCACATCAGCTACTCAGTGGTTCGAGCGTACTCTTGACGATTCTGCTAACAAGCGCCTTTCTATTGCAGAGGGCTTCCTTGCTACAGATGGCGTCCTTGATCTTTGCTTAAATGTAGTAGATGGTCTTGTTGTTTACGATAAGGTTATTACAAAGCGTCTTATGTCAGAACTTCCATTCATGGCTACAGAAAACATCATGATGGATGCTGTTAAGCTTGGTGGCAACAGACAGGAGCTTCATGAAAAGATTAGAACACTTTCTATGGAGGCAGGTAAGAATGTTAAGGTAGAAGGTAAGGAAAATAATCTTTTAGAGCTTATCGCAGCTGATGATGAGTTCCCTATGGGTCTTGAGGAGCTTGAAGCTACAATGGAGCCAGCCAGATATGTAGGACGCAGTCCTCGTCAGGTAGAAGTTTATCTTCGCGATGTAATTAACCCTATTCTTGAGGCTAATAAAGATATACTTGGAGTTAAGGCAGAAATTAATGTGTAAAAATACATATTTTTAACACAGAATATTCAAAATTACTACACGCCACGGCATTGCTGTGGCGTTTTTTTGATGTTAAAATTTAATTGATTGTAATATTTGGACTTTTCGCCGATAGAACAGGGAATTGTCAGATTGTTACTGTGAATGGGTTTTAAGGAGTAATTATTATGATGAAGAGTTTAAAAACAAAAATTTTGGCATGTATCGTGATTTTAGATTTGGTAATGATAATAGGTGTATCTATTATTGGATTCAATTTTAGAACTGCGGTAGATGCGGCGAATACCATGTCTGAAACTTATCTACAAATCGAAAGAGATTTTGGAAATGCAAATACTAATCTTCAAAACCTTGTCAAAAGATTTTTCCTGGTTTGTACCATGGATAACATGGGCGCTATGGCAGACCCTGATACAGCAGCAACCATGATTGACCCAGGTAAAGCTGAGTATGAAGCTATGGTCGAAGCAATTAATGACTTAGGCGAACAGGTAAAAAAGGTGGATGATAAAGAGTTTTCTGAGGAATATGCTATATTAAGCTCTTCAGGACTAGGATTTGCTGATTTATATAAGCAGATGGAAGAATTGTTTTATGCAGGTAAAATTGCAGACGCCTCTGGATTATATTTTGCATCAGCCCATGAGCTTATATTAGGCTATGAAGATAATGTTAAGCTAATGTCAGAAAAGCTTGAAAAGCTAGTTGAAGCAAATGATGTAAGGCTATATAAAGCTGAAAGAGAAGTACAAAAGGCTATATTAATAGGTCTTATATTACTGATTATATCTTCAGTTGGAGCAATTATTATGGTTATCAAATCAGTAGCTCCACTTATGAGTGCAGCAAAAGAGTTAGACGATATACTTGAAGATATGAATGCAGGAAATGCCGATTTATCCAAAAGAATTCTTAATAAATCAAATGATGAGGTTGGAGTATTAGTAAAAGGAATTAATAATTTCCTTGAAACCCTTGAAAATATAATTATTACTATCAAAGATGAGTCTGGAAATATTTACACATCAGTAGAAAATACAGTTGGAATAGTAAATGCATCAAAGGATGACGTAAGTAATGTATCAGCTGTTATGCAAGAGCTTACAGCTAGTATGGAAACAGCAAACAATACATTGATTTCATTAAACGATGAAGCAACAAATGTAAACAATGCTGTTGGCCAGGTTTCAACTCAGGTTAGTGAGGGTACAAAGCATGTTGGAACAATAAAAGATCATGCAACTGTTATTCGTGAAAAGACTGAAAAGAAAAAGGAATCTACAAATGAAATGGTTTCTTCAATTAGAGATACATTAGAGAACTCTATTGAAGAAAGCAAGAATGTTGAACAGATTCAAACACTTACAGAGGATATTCTTTCTATTGCAGCACAAACTAATCTGCTTGCATTAAATGCATCTATTGAAGCTGCAAGAGCCGGGGAGGCAGGTAAGGGATTTGCCGTAGTAGCTGATGAAATAAGACAGCTTGCAGAACATAGTAAGGACACTGCCAATTCTATTCAGGAAATCAGTAATCAGGTTATATCAGCTGTTGAAGCATTGGCAGATAATTCTAATGAAATGTTATCTTACGTTAGCGAGACGGTGCTTCAGGATTATGATGATTTCGAAAATGTTGCAAAGCAGTACTATCAAGATGCGGAGGATATTAATAAAGTTCTTGATAATGTAAATGATAATACTATCCTTCTCAATACTACTATTAATGAAATGACTTCTGAAATCAACCATATTTCCAGTGTTATTAATGATTGTACACAAGGTGTTTCAGATGCAACTGAATCTACCACAGGAATTCTTGAATCTATTACAGTTATTCATGATGATTCAGAAAGTAATAGGGAAATTTCGGAAAGACTTCAGGAAGAAGTTAGTAGATTTGAGGTCGGAAATAATACAGAAGACTGACGTAACTAATTTATAAAAACTGTTGCCTGTTAGACGAAACTAATTTAAAATGGATAAGGCAGTGGGGAGTGTACATTGTACACTCCCTAATATTTTGAGCAGGTAGGAAAATGAAACATTTTAAATTAATCTCAGTAATTATTATTTTAGCATTAATAGCCATTATCATAGGTGTACAGTATGGCGGTAGAAGCAAGGCTGGCATAAAGGATGATAGCGATGCAGTCCTTAACAAATACACAGTCAACTTCTTGGATGTATTTGATACCAGCACTGATATTACAGGCTTTACCACATCACAAGAGGAATTTGATAAGGAAGCATCAGTGATTAAAGAACAGCTTACCTATTACAATAATCTTTATGATATATATAATGATTATGATGGAATCGATAATATCAAAACTATTAATGACAATGCAGGCAATGAGCCTGTTAAGGTTAATTCTGATATTATAGATATGCTACAGTTTGGTAAGGAAATGTATACGCTTACTGATGGCAAGGTTAATATTGCAATGGGCTCTGTTCTAAAGATATGGCACGAATATCGGGAGGAAGGCCTTAATAATCCAGAAGCTGCCAGTGTGCCACCGCTTTCAGATTTGCAGGAGGCAGCTAAGCATTGTGATATTAATAAGCTTATAATCGATAAAGAAAATGGCACAGTTTATTTAGACGATGCAGATATGTCTCTTGATGTGGGAAGTATTGCAAAGGGGTATGCAGTGCAAAGGGTGCTAGAATACTGCAAGACAAAAGGAATGGATAATATTCTATTTAGTGTTGGTGGTAATATAGCAGGGCTTGGTACTAGGGCAGATGGAGAGAATTTTAAAATAGCAATCCAAAATCCTGACCTTGAGAGTGCAAATCCATACATAGAAAAGGTTGAAATTGCAGATGGTCAGTGTGTGGTTTCATCTGGTGATTATCAGCGTTTTTATGAGGTAGATGGCAAGAGGTATTGCCATATCATCAATCCTGACACTCTGTTTCCTGCAGAAAGCTTTGCAGGAGTTTCTGTCATTACCGACGATTCTGCAAAGGCGGATGCCTTATCCACAGCACTTTTTAACATGACAATAGAAGAGGGGCAGGCATTTGTTGAAAAGCTTGATAATGTTGAGGCTATGTGGGTATACCATGATGGAACAAAGGAATATTCTAAGAATTTTAAGGATAGCATTATAGAATAATATTATGAAGAAAAATGATTATTATTTGATTATAGGTATTTTATTATTAACAGGAATTGTAGTGCTTGCCTCAAATTTAATCCTCCGTAATAATTCAGGTAGTGCAGCAGTTGCTGTGGTAACAATAGATGGCAAGGAATACGGAAGATTCCCATTAGATAAAGATGTAACTGAACGAATTGAATTATCAGATGGTGTCTACAATGTAATATCAATCCATGATGGCATTTGCGAGATTAAAGAGGCAAGCTGTAGGGATCAAATCTGTGTGCATCATATGAATGTTCAGTATGATGGTCAGACCATTGTATGCCTTCCCAACAAGCTGGTTGTTACAATAGTAAACAGTGATGAAGATGATATAGATGGGGCAACTCATTAGCATATTGGAGAATATATGAAAACAAAAAGAATTGCGTGCTTAGGCCTGTTTATAGCCTTGGCATTTGTATTATCCTATGTGGAATATTTACTTCCACTTAATATTGGAATCCCTGGAGCTAAGGTAGGTCTTGCCAATTTAGTTGTAATGGTAGCCCTTTATACCTTAGGAAAAAAGGATGCAGCTTTACTTTCTGTTGTAAGGGTTGTGCTGGTTGGATTTACCTTTGGTAATCTTGCTATGATGCTATACTCTATGGCAGGTGCTTTGCTATCATTTGTTGTTATGTTAATCGCCAAAAGAACAAAGCTCTTTTCAATTACAGGAGTCAGTGTGCTAGGTGGCGTTTTTCATAATGTGGGTCAGATAATAGTGGCAATGTTTGTTCTTGAAACAGCAAGTCTTTTATATTATCTGCCATTTCTTATTGTAATTGGTACAATTTCAGGTATAGTTATTGGCGTTATATCAGGCTTGATAACCGTAAGGGTTGACAGACTTTTTGATATAAAATAATGTGATAATATTTTTAGAAAAACTTTATTGCATTAAAGTGGTGAATGATGTAAAATTTGTTCTAGATTTTATCTGAACTACACAATCTGAAAGGAGATATATTGTAATGAAATTTAAAAGTAGTTATTTACAGCGCGTTTATGACGGACTTGAGTCAAGAAACGCAGAACAGAAGGAGTTCCTTCAGGCAGTTAGCGAGGTTTTAGAGTCATTAGAGCCAGTTGTTGCTGCTAATCCAAAGCTTGAGGAACTTGGCGTTATCGAGCGTATCGTTGAGCCAGAACGTATTATCCAGTTCAGAGTATCATGGGTAGATGACCAGGGCAAGGTTCAGGTCAACCGTGGATACAGAGTTCAGTTTAATTCAGCCATCGGACCATACAAGGGAGGTCTTAGACTTCATCCTTCAGTAAATTTATCAGTTATTAAGTTCTTAGGCTTCGAGCAGATTTTCAAGAACTCACTTACAACACTTCCTATCGGTGGTGGTAAGGGTGGTTCTGATTTCGATCCTAAGGGCAAATCAGATATGGAAATCATGCGTTTCTGCCAGTCATTCATGACAGAGCTTGCTAAGCACATTGGTGCTGATACTGACGTACCTGCTGGTGATATCGGTGTTGGTGCACGTGAGATTGGTTTCATGTACGGACAGTACAAGAGACTTCGCAACGAGTTCACAGGTGTTCTTACAGGTAAGGGATTATCTTACGGTGGTTCACTTGCTCGTACACAGGCTACAGGTTATGGTGTATGCTATTTCACACAGGAAATGCTTAAGTCTGCTAAGAATGATTCATTCTCAGGCAAGACAGTAGCAGTTTCAGGTGCTGGTAACGTTGCTATTTACGCTATCGAGAAGGCTTATCAGCTTGGCGCTAAGCCAGTTACATGTTCAGATTCTACAGGTTGGATTTATGATCCAGAGGGAATCGACCTTGAGCTTCTTAAGGAGGTTAAGGAAGTTAAGAGAGCTCGTCTTTCTGAGTACGCTGCAGCTCGTCCATCAGCTGAGTACCATGAGAAGAAGAACGGTGAGCACGGTGTATGGCAGTACAAGGTAGACATCGCTCTTCCATGTGCTACACAGAACGAGCTTAACGAAGAAGATGCTAAGATGCTTATCGCTAACGGCGTAACAGCAGTAGCAGAGGGTGCTAACATGCCTTCTACTCCAGAAGCTGTTGCAGCATTCCAGGCAGCTGGCGTTTTATTTGGACCAGCTAAGGCTGCTAACGCAGGTGGTGTTGCTACATCTGCACTTGAGATGTCACAGAACTCTGAGAGACTTCACTGGACATTTGAGGAAGTTGATTCTAAGCTTAAGGGACTCATGGAAGGAATCTTCCACGCTTGCGATGATGCTTCTAAGAAGTACGGTATGGAAGGCAACTATGTTGCAGGCGCTAACATTGCAGGCTTCGAGAAGGTTGCTGACGCTATGATGGCACAGGGTATTGCATACTAAATTATAACTGAAATCAAAACTTGATTTTGATTTCAGTTATACTGGAGCAGCTTTTGCCGAAGGCAAATTTCCAATAGCTGCGACTGTCCTTGTTTATTAAAAGAGCTAGCTATGAAAAATCATAGCTAGCTCTTTGCTTTACGGTTTAATCTACAATTCTATCTTCGATTGGTACATATTTCTTATGAGGACATACAGTCATATAGGCTGGTCTCATAATCTTGCCCTTGTGGCAAACTTCTTCCATTCTATGAGCACTCCATCCCGCAATACGAGCAATGGCAAATATTGGAGTAAATAGCTCTCCTGGAATGCCAAGCATCTGATAAACAAATCCTGAATAGAAATCCACGTTAGGTGAAACACCCTTATAAATCTTGCGTTCCTCAGCGATAATCTTTGGAGCAAGCTTTGCTACCAATTCATAAAGGTTGTATTCCTTTTCCATACCCTTTTCAACCGCAAGCTTTTCTACAAAAGAGTGGAAGGTAATGGCACGAGGATCTGATACAGAATAAACAGCGTGTCCCATACCATAAATAAGTCCTGCATTATCAAATGCTTCACCGTGTAGCAAGGCTCTAAGATAATTACCTACCTCTTCTTCATCATCCCAGTTCTTAAGATGGGCTTTCATATCCTCAAACATCTTTACGACCTTGATGTTGGCACCACCGTGCTTAGGTCCCTTCAGAGAACCAAGAGCAGCAGCAATAGCAGAATATGTATCTGTTCCAGAAGAAGATACCAAGTGAGTGGTGAAGGTAGAGTTGTTACCACCACCGTGCTCCATGTGGAGAATAAGGGCTACATCAAGAAGCTTAGCCTCAAGTGGAGTGAACTTGCTATCTGGTCTTAGACAGTGAAGAATGTTTTCTGCTGTAGAATAATCAGGCCTTGGCTGATGTATGATAAATGATGCATCATTATAATAGTAATCATAAGCTGCATATCCATAAACAGAAAGCAAAGGAAAGTTAGCTATAAGCTGTAAACACTGACGAAGAACATTAGGCTCAGATGTATCATCGGCACATTCATCGTATGAATACATTGAAAGTACTGAACGAGCCAGGGAATTCATCATATCCTTTGAAGGCTTCTTCATAATAATATCTCTTACGAAATTCTGTGGAAGAGAGCGGTAGTCAGACAGAAGCTTCTTAAAATCTTCAAGTTGTTCTACAGTAGGAAGAGAACCGAAAAGTAGCAAATATGTGCATTCCTCAAAGCCAAAATGCTGTTCCTGAGGAAGTGTTTTTACTATTTCCTGTACATTATAGCCTCTATAGAATAACTGACCATCACAAGGAACTTCTTTTCCGTCTACAAACTTTTTGGAATTTACTTCTGATATTTCTGTAATACCAACAAGAACACCTCTACCATTTAAGTCACGCAAGCCACGTTTTACATCGTAGGTTGTATATAATTCCGGGTCTATATATGAGGACTTCTTAGAAAGCTCAGCCAGCTGTTCTAGCTCAGGAGTAATCTCACTGAAGTTTTCGATTGCCATTATCATTATTCCTCCTTTAACGTGCTAAAGTGATTTAAGCTATGTTACCATAAACGGTGTAATTGCACAAGTTTTATTACTGAAAATTGTACAAATCTGAAAACAATTTTTTATAGAAAACATTGACTTTAATTTAACGAAAAATTAAAATGGTAACTAGCGAAAATTAGTTTTTGCTCCCAGATTATTTCTGGGGTGAACTAATAAATAAAAATAGAAAAGTGAGGTAAGACAAGATGGCTAATGTTGATTTAACTAAGTATGGCATCACAGGAACAACTAGTATTGTACATAATCCTTCTTACGAGGATCTCTACAAGGCAGAGGTAGATCCTTCTTTAGAGGGTTATGAGAAAGGTAAAGAGACAGAGCTTGGTGCTGTTAATGTTATGACAGGTATCTATACAGGTCGTTCACCTAAGGATAAGTTTATCGTTGTGGATAAGAACTCTGAGAACACTGTATGGTGGACATCTGAAGAGTATCCAAACGATAACCACAGAATGAGCGAAGAGACATGGGCAGTAGTTAAGGAAATCGCTAAGAAAGAGCTTTCAAACAAAGGCCTTTATGTAGTAGATGCTTTCTGTGGCGCTAACAAGGACAGCCGTATGGCAGTTCGTTTCATCGTTGAGGTTGCTTGGCAGGCTCACTTTGTATCAAATATGTTTATTAAGCCTACAGCAGAAGAGCTTGCAAACTTCGAGCCAGATTTCGTTGTTTACAATGCATCTAAGGCAAAGGTTGAAAACTACAAGGAGCTCGGTCTTAACTCTGAGACATGTGTAGCTTTCAATATCACATCTCGCGAGCAGGTTATCATTAACACATGGTACGGCGGAGAGATGAAGAAGGGTATGTTCTCAATGATGAACTACTTCCTTCCACTTAAGGGTATGGCTTCAATGCACTGCTCAGCTAACTGCGATATGGATGGAAAGCACACAGCAATCTTCTTTGGTCTTTCTGGAACAGGTAAGACTACACTTTCTACAGATCCAAAGCGTCGTCTTATCGGTGATGATGAGCACGGCTGGGATGATAACGGCGTATTCAACTTCGAAGGTGGTTGCTATGCAAAGGTTATCGGTCTTGATAAGGAATCTGAGCCAGATATCTACAACGCAATCAAGAGAGATGCTCTTCTTGAGAACGTAACAGTAGCTGATGATGGAAAGATTGATTTTGATGATAAGAGCGTTACAGAGAACACTCGTGTATCTTACCCAATCGAACACATCAACAATATTGCAGCTGAGGTAAATAAGGTTTCTGCTGGTCCTGACGCTGAAAACGTAATCTTCCTTTCAGCTGATGCATTTGGAGTACTTCCTCCAGTATCAATCCTTACACCAGAGCAGACAAAGTACTACTTCCTTTCTGGTTTCACAGCTAAGCTTGCTGGTACAGAAAGAGGTATCACAGAGCCTACACCTACATTCTCTGCTTGCTTCGGTCAGGCATTCCTTGAGCTTCATCCTACAAAGTACGCTGAGGAGCTTGTTAAGAAGATGGAGAAGTCTGGAGCAAAGGCTTACCTTGTAAATACAGGTTGGAACGGAACAGGCAAGCGTATCACAATTAAGGATACAAGAGGAATCATTGATGCAATCCTTTCAGGTGACATCAAGAAGGCTCCTACAAAGACAATCCCAATGTTCAACTTCGAAGTTCCTACAGAGCTTCCAGGTGTTGATCCTAAGATTCTTGATCCTAGAGATACATACGCTAACGCTTCTGAGTGGGAAGAGAAGGCTAAGGATCTTGCTGCTAGATTCAACAAGAACTTTGTTAAGTACACTACAAACGATGCTGGTAAGGCACTTGTTTCAGCAGGTCCACAGTTATAAAAATATTCACCTATTAGGCTTCCCCTTGAGGGGAAGCTGTCACCGAAGGTGACTGATGAGGTGGAAAATTAAAAAGGATATAAAGTTTGGCTTGTTATAAAAGAGAATAACAAGCCAGGCTTTTATTTGTTTATAACACAAATGAGGACATTCTGTGAAAAATTCGTTCTTTATTTTGTCACAATTATGTAGTACTATAATTGCAGGTAGTAAATACCGAAGTCATTCTAACCTGGGATGTACGATTTAACTTATCCTTTTTGAACCTACATTTACTTTAAATGGAATGCTTATATTTCTAGTTGGCTGTCAGGCCTCCATCACGCAGGGGAAGGCAAAAGATTAGTTGCGGCGATCCACCTAGCTGGAGCTAGGAGTCAATTGATAGGCCCGGCATTTTGGGTTAGATAT
>NZ_JAFUSK010000071.1 GCF_017471675.1 Pseudobutyrivibrio sp. | reverse complement strand
ATCCAATGTAAAATGTAATTGAGCCATAGTATTCATCCTTTCAATTATGTTTTGTGTGGTAACTTAATTTTAACTGAAAGATGAGCACTTGGCTCTTTTTAATAAATTTTAGAATTTACACCATTATATGGGCTTTATCCCAGAATTCACAATAGTCATACTAATTTTGCGCTAGACTACAAAACTCTCCCAAAAGAGCTCTCCAGTAAAATAAGATGGCACCTTGTATTTGCTATTTTCCCTATCTACGTTTAATATACTATTGTATTTTCACTTAATACTAAAATTTAATTAATGGAGAATCAAATATGAAAAAAATATCATTATTACTAGCCATTGTATTTTGTTTTTCACTGGTAGGATGTGGAAAAGATACAGCACCTGCTGCTTTAGAATCTACTGATTCAGTTGAAACCAATCAATCTACAGAAATCCCAGAAGATACTGCTTCTGAGGATTTTGCCGAGACACCTGATTCTGTTGATAACGAAGAGGCTGAGGAAGACGATGGCTCTTACTGGTTAAGCGGTTATTTAAAGTCTTCTGAAAAGGATAAGTCTGGTGAGCCAGACGAATACGGTGTTATTCAGCCTATTATTTATGTGGCAAAAATCGATGGAGATAGCTTAATC
The DNA here is from genome assembly GCF_017471675.1 of Pseudobutyrivibrio sp. Classification (GTDB taxonomy): domain Bacteria; phylum Bacillota; class Clostridia; order Lachnospirales; family Lachnospiraceae; genus Pseudobutyrivibrio. Next base: position 46,390 of record NZ_JAFUSK010000071.1, on the reverse strand, counting down.
ATCGAAGGAACAACTAATTTTAGAAATGAAGAAAGCCAAGATCCTGTGGGAATGGGACCAGGAGATTATGCTGAGTTTATAATCACTGATGAAACTGTATTTCAGATGGTTGGCGGCGAATACGGCCCTGAGACAGTAACTAAGGAAGAATTTGCAGGCTATCTTGAATCATGTGCAGATTCAGGCATACTTTTAGATTTAAAGATTACAGGTGAGAAAGTTACTATAGCTAAAATTCGTTCCTAAGCATTATGTTTGTAAAATTCTAAAAAAAAACACACATAAAATCTCAGTTATTATAAAATATAGTAAATGGCAATGATTTGCCAAGTAATGCATTCTAAAATGCAATCATGAGAGGAATATAAATGACTGAGTTTGATAAATTCATCGCAGATGAAGTGGCAAAATATAAGGGTAATTCTTTTCCTTTAAAAGCAAGTCTTTTAGAGCGTGCACTTGTGCGCAAGGTCAGCTACAAAAAGCTTCATCCAAATCCAGAGGATGAATTCTGCATTCCAGCTATAGGGCCAAGCTATCGTATAATCAATGAATATGTGCAGAAGATGGTTGAGGATAAATATGATGGCTTGTTTTCCGGGGTTGAGGATAGAAACATCACTGTGGAAAAGATGTATCCTGATGGGTATATGATTCTTAACGGACATCACAGATGGGCTGCATATATGCGAATCGGCGTCAAAAAGGTGCCTATCCATATTGTAAACCTTACCAATAGCCATGATATTTTCCAGATGCTGAATGATTCTAAATACGATAAGCGTGTGACTATCAATTTGGATGAGGTAATGTTTAGACATGTTAAAGATGAGGATGTGGAAAAGGGACTAGGCTTCCCATTTAAGAAGGTGTACAAGGAGCATTTGCTTAAGGGGTTGCCAGCAGTATGCAATCATCTGGCTAATGATGGATACGATATCTGGGTTTATACCACAGGGCTATATTCAAGAGAATACATACATCGTCTCCTTAAGTTCTATCACATTGATACTAATTTTATTGTGACAGGCGCCACCAGATTCGACACCACAGATTCCAAAGAGAAAAAGCAGTTGGCAGAGCTGTTTGCTAAAAAGTACGATGTTACTATTCACATTTATGGTGAGGCACTTTTGTATGTAAAGCGCAGCGCCAAGAAATCACTTCACTATGAATTGCATAAGGATTCATGGTCAGGGGATGCAATAGAAATCTTAGATGAGATACACAAGAAAGAAATAGCTGCAATTTAGGTAAACAAAAATTAACATACACTTAACATTCAACGTATAGACTTTTATTAACTTTTGATATTAGAATAAAGCTGTCTTTTGAATTCAAGAGAGTTTTGTGAAAATATCGATGAATGTTAGATTTTGGTATTCAGAGCCTTCGTCGATAAGACGAGGGCTTTTTTAGTAGGAGGAAAAGATGATTTACATTGTTGAGGACGATGCAAATATCAAGAAGATGCTTATGTTTGCCATTGCAAGAGCGGGCTTTGAGGTAAAAGAGTTTCCCGATGCATCACAATTATATAGCTCCTTGGAAGAAGAAATGCCCCAGCTGTTAATACTTGATATTATGCTCCCTGGGGAGGATGGATTTACAGTACTTGAAAAGCTTAGAAGTAATCTGGCCACTAAAAAGCTTCCTGTGATAATACTGACAGCAAAGAACAGCGAAATAGATAAGCTTCATGGATTAGATGGTGGTGCTGACGATTATGTAACAAAGCCATTTGGAGTTGCGGAGCTAATGGCACGCATCAGAGCAGTTATCAGAAGATATGAAGTGCAAACTTATACAGTGTATGAGGTGGCTAACCTAAAGGTAGATGAGGGAAAGCACATTGTTACCGTAGATGGAAATGAAATAGTTCTTTCTAAAAAGGAATATGACTTGCTTGTATTGCTTTTGAAAGCCAAAGGAAATGTGTGCAGCAGAGAGGAGCTGCTTAGTGCAGTATGGGGAGAGAATTACGGCGAATCCCGTACCTTGGATGTGCACATAAGAAAGCTAAGACACAAGCTTGATAATGAAGATTTGATAGAAACTGTAAAAGGATTTGGATATAGGATTCGGGAAAAATAAATGAAGAAAAAAATTTTTACTTCTATATTAGTTGTAACCATTATAGCGGCGCTGACGGCTATTGTATCAGTTAGTGTTCTCGGTGTTCCTTTTATGGAAAATGAGATTTTGCAGGAGCTGAAAATCGAAGCCGAGCTTATATCAAGAGGTGTGGCAGCTGATGGAATAGAGTATCTTGAGGATATTGCTGATAACGAAGAGCGAAGAATAACCCTGATAGATGAGAATGGTACTGTTTTATTTGACAGCGGAGCAAATGCTGGCAAGCTTGACAATCACAAAAACAGAAAAGAGGTTAAGCAGGCCATAGAGCAGGGCTACGGCAGCAGTATTAGATTTTCCGATACCATGACAGTACGAACCATCAATTACGCTTTAAGGATTGACAACAATCAGATAATTAGAATATCAGTAGCTCAAAACTACGTATTGGTGATTCTATCCTGGCTGATTATGCCTGTTTGCGTAATCATATCTGTTATCGTTCTTCTATCTGTTGTGCTATCAGAGGTTGTTGCAAGAAGGATATTGCAGCCATTAAATGACCTAGACCTTGAGCATCCAGAAGATAGCTATGTTTACGAGGAGATAAAACCTCTTACCAGGAAAATACAGGTTCAAAATAGAAAGCTGAAAGAAAAAATATACAGTGAGCTTGGGCAAAAGCAGCGCAGGCAAAGCGAATTTACTGCAAACATGACCCATGAGCTAAAGACTCCACTGACATCTATCTCAGGCTTTGCTGAGATTCTAATGCAGGATGATTTGGAAAACAGCATTGTCAAGGATTTTGCCAAGTCCATTTATGACGAGGCTGCAAGGCTGATTACCCTTATAGGTGACATTATTAAGCTGGCAGAAATGGATGAAAAAGAAGAAAAATATCATTTCGAAAATATTGATCTGATAGAGATGACCAAAGATGTAGTAAAGACATTGTTTGCCAGTGCCAAAAAGAAAAATATAGACATTAATCTTGAAGGGGATAGGGCTTATGTATATGGAGAAAAGAGAATACTGCATGAGATGATTTACAATCTTGTGGATAACGCAATCAAGTACAATCATCAAAATGGTTCTGTAAATATAGAGATTACAAAGGACTCAGATAATATTAGATTTGCTGTTAACGACACAGGTATAGGAATTCCTAAGGAAGAACAGGAGCACATATTCGAAAGGTTCTATAGAGTTGACAAAGCATATTCAAAAGAGCTGGGTGGCACAGGACTTGGATTATCCATAGTTCAGCAGGGAGCTTATTTGCACAATGCAAAGATAGAGCTTTCTAGTATTGAAGACGAAGGAACTGATATAGTGCTGGTATTTCCTGCAAATGAAATTGATATGAGAATGGAGAGAGAAGATGGGACTAGATAGTATTATTGGAGTAATAGGCGGTTTGGCGTTTTTTCTGTTTGGAATGAGTGTATTGTCTACCGCATTGAAGAAGGTAGCAGGTAAACGACTTGAAGTTATTTTGGAAAAAATGACAGACCATCCACTAAAGGGATTGGTGCTTGGTGCGGTGATAACTATAGCAATGCAATCATCATCAGCACTAACCGTTATGCTTGTAGGTCTTGTAAATTCAGGCATTATGAATATAGCACAGACTGTAGGTGTAATAATGGGTTCTAATATCGGAACAACACTTACTGCCTGGATTCTTAGCTTAAGTGGCTTAAAGACTGACAATATTTTGCTTTCAATGCTTAAGCCGGCTAATTTTTCTCCAGTAATGGCGCTTATTGGTGTGTGCATGATCATGGCAGCCAAGGAGCAAAAGAAAAAGGATCTAGGACAGGTTCTTGTAGGCTTTGCGATTTTGATGAATGGAATGGAAATGATGTCACATGCACTGTCTCCACTTTCAGAAGTACCAGAGTTTGTTGATGCCTTAACAGCTTTCAGAAATCCATTTTTCGGAGTATTGATTGGTACATTATTTACAGCGGTTATTCAGTCATCTGCAGCTTCAGTCGGTGTACTTCAGGCACTCAGTTTAACAGGGCACATCACATACGGTGTGGCTATTCCTATTATTATGGGTCAAAATATAGGAACCTGTGTTACAGCATTACTTTCAACAATTGGCGTTAGTAAAAATGCAAAAAGAGTTTCAGTAATTCACATTAGCTTTAATCTTATAGGTACAGCAGTAGGATTGATAGTATACCTAATGCTTGACTGGGGAGCAGGGCTTTCTATTTTTAATGATGCAATCAAACCATTTGAAATAGCAGCTTTCCACTCTATTTTTAACGTAGTGACAACATGCCTGCTGCTGCCATTTTCTAAGCAGCTTGTTAATATCGCAGAAAGCGTTATCAAGGATGATGGAAATCAGGAAGTTTTTTTGGACAAGAGACTTCTCCTTACACCTGCTATTGCAGTTAAGGAATGTAAGAAAAAATCAGCACTTATTCTACAGGATGCAGCAAATGGTTACATGGAATCTATGTCATTAATCGGTGATTATGATAGTAAGAGCAAGGATAACATCAAGGAATTAGAGGAAAGAGTAGATGAGATGGTGGAATCCTGCAACAATTTCCTTATCCAGCTATCCTCAAAGGATGTGTCAGACAGTGATAGTGAGATAATAGCTACCACACTTCATACAATAGGAGATATGGAAAGAATCAGTGATTATTCCCTTAATCTTTCTACAGTTGCCAAGAAAATGGAGCAGGCAGATTACGACAAAAAGGAACTGAAAAAGAATCTAAAGGATACTAATAAAAAGCTTGAAAGCCTGTTTGAAAAAATCATGATTGCCTACGAAAATGATGACGTATCAAAGGCTAATGAAGTAAGAGAACAATCAGAAGAGCTGGTTGACCAGATTAAGAAGGCTAAAAAATCAGATCTAAAGAAGCTTAGAAAAGGAAAAATGGATGCTGAGATTAGCGTATATTTATCGGATTATCTGAGCATTTCAAGACGTGTGGTTGAGCATATACAAAACATAGCAGAAGCTATTGCAATATAAAATTAAGAGTCTGGACTTTACAGTTCAGGCTCTTGCTTTTTGTTATTTAAAAGAAGTGGATTCTCTATACATTATATCAGTTTCGATATAGGTCTTCTTATAAGGCATAGCAGGGTTTGCAATCCTTGCCAGCAATAGCTCTGCAGCAGTGTAGCCCATGGAGCTTGAGTGAATTTTGATGGTTGTTAAGCCAGGTTCTATAAGGCTTGCCTCTGGTGCATCATCGAATCCACATACGCGAATATCCGTAGGTACCGATTTTCCAAGAAGGCGAAGAGACTTGATTGTGGACATGGCTAAAAAGTCGTTGGCGCAGAAGAACAAATCTGGTAGCTCCTTAAGTGATACAATCTGTTCACTTAGCCAGGTGGTGTCTGAATATGGATTGCTATCATCTGCAAGGATGCAGCTGTCTAAATCAAGGCCTATTCCCTTATCTGCAAGGACAGATACATAGGCCTGCCATCTTTCATAGAAGGATTGGCAGTGGTATCTATCTCCTATAAACCCAATCTTTTTGCATCCATTATTTATCATGGTTTCAAGCATGTGATATACGCTTGAAAGATTTTCCATATATAAAACATCTGCATTAAGGCTGCAGCGCTGGCTTAAAGGTGTATCCACAAACAATAAAGGGAGCCCCTGCTTGCACAAAAATTCACAGTACTTTTCTGAGAAAAGCTCCATGCAAATAATACCAGCTATGTTATCCACATTGATATTGGTTGGAAAGCAAAGGTGGCTAATCTCGTAATCGCGGATGATATTGATAGAAAGTTTGTAGCCGATAGCATCAATCTTGTGCTGGAAGGCATCTAAAATCTTGTTGCCAGAGTGGGAGCTGCCAGGAAACGCCTGAGTGAAGAGGGCTATTTCTGTCTTACCGCCGGAAGCTACGACTGTGGCATCGGATGCAGAAGAAGGACCCACATATCCTGCCATATTAAACTGCTTATAGCCCATTGAAATGGCTGTCTGGCATATCTTATTGCGGGTTTCGGCTGAAACATTTCCGGTATTGTTAAGAGCACGAGATACGGTGTTTCTAGATATTCCAAGTGTGTCTGCTATTTCTTGTAAAGTAACTCTATTTCCCATAGTATTCTCCTAAATTCAATATAGTAACAATGATACTGAAAACGTCCTAATGTGTCAAATGTAACATTGGATAAAATCTTAAATGTGTAATTTTTACCAAAACAAATCCCATATTTAAACGCATATTTCACAAAAATATAGTGCAAATGCATTAGAATATTGATTTAAATGTATCATGATATTACACTATATGTTACAGAGAATAGTGCAATTGCACCTATAGGAGGGAATATGAAGAAGGTTGTATTAATGCTTCTACTAGCGGCCATGTGCTTAAATGCGGTAGGCTGTGGCGCAGGTTCTAATGTAGAAGACACAAATGAAGAAAAGTACATAGGAGAGGAGTGGAGTAATTACGTGTTTTATCCAGCATCTATAGAAGGCTTTATTGGTGATACGATGCCCTTTTATGACGATGGCAAATTCAATGTTTTCTATCTGGCAGACCAAAGAAACGGCAAGCAGGGATATCATCCCTGGGGCTTAATTAAGACAGAGGATTTTGCCAGCTTTGATGATAAGGGAGTTGTGATAAATTACGGTGATACTGTAGAAAGCCAGGATATTGCCCTTGGTACAGGAAGTGTAATCAAGGATAAGGATGGGATATATCATGCTTTTTACACAGGACATAATGATACATATTCACCAAAGGAAGCGGTGATGCATGCCGTTAGCTCTGACATGGAAAACTGGGATAAGATTCCAGAGGATACATTTACAAGTGCAGGAAATTATTCCAAGGATGATTTCCGTGACCCTTATGTAATGTATTCAGAAGAAGATAAATGCTATCTGATGTTTGTAACCACAAGAACAGACAAAGGTGGTGTGATTGTAAAATACTCATCTAATGATTTGAAGACCTGGAAGGATGAGGGCGTTTTCTTTGAAAATGATATGGGAAACGATTCTAACATGGAGTGTCCAACAGTTCTTAAATACAAGGACAAGTGGTATCTTACATTTTCTGATCAGTGGCCTAAAAGACAGGTTCATTATCGTATTTCCGATAGTTTAAATGGACCATTTGAAAAGCCGGCAAATGATGTATTTGATTGCAACGGCTTTTATGCAGGCCGCCTTGAGACAGATGGAGAAAATCTGTATGTTGTAGGATGGTGCGGAACCAAGAAGAATCATCAAGATGGTGATGAATATGACTGGGGTGGAAACATGGTAACCCACCTACTTAAGCAAAATGCTGATGGAACACTTAACCCAGTGATTCCTACTGCCATTGAAAGCACAATGAAAAATGAGTGCACTCTTTCGCCTGTAAAAATGACAGACACTGTTAAGGAAAAGAATGGAAGCTACACATTTAGCGGCAATGATTATGAGACAGTAGGCTTTAAGAACATTATGGGAAGCTACCTATTTGAGACTACAGTTTCAGATTATGATGAAAATGGTATGTTTGGCATTTGCTTCAATACAAATGATGAAAGCGTTGGAAACCTCAATATTATGTTTAATGCCGCTACAAATAGAATTGAATTCTATAACAACAGTGATATCGTTCAGACCACAGCCCAGTCTAGCTTGGACTATGATTTATCAAAGGCAGATAAGCTTAATATCAAGGCTGTTATCTCTGATGGTGTAGTGGTCATGTATGTAAATGATCAGGTGGCATTTACAACAAGAATGTATCTATCACAGGGAAGCCAGTGGGGATTGTTTAGTATAAAATCTCCTGTGACTTTCACAGATACAAAGCTATATAAATAGAAGAGGAGGGAGATTATGTTAAAGAAATTAATGGGGATGAGCCGTAAGGCAAAGCTACTTGCTGGCAGCGGTGTTGTAGTAGTTGCTGCAGCTTCAGTGGCAGCAAGCTTTGCCTTTGCTGGTGGAAATACGCCTGTAACTATCAAGGATGAAATAGTTGCCTTAGCTGGTGGCTGGCCTCAGTCTTTTATGGCGGATGATTATGTTGAGCCAGAATTTGTAGATGATAAAAATCGTACAAACAATGCTTTCAATGTGGCTGACTTTGGAGAGCAGGGACATAATGGTTGGTTCTATAGATATGGCACAGCTACAAATCCTGCAGCATCAAAAAGAATGGAAAATTTTGATGGAGAAAAGTATTTCCAGCTTGGTAAGACAGGAATGGAAATCAAATCAAACTTCATTCACACTGCAGAAGGCACTGCACCAATCCTAGAGTGGCGAGCTGCTAAGGCAGGGGATGTGAATGTGAGCCTTACCTATGTTAAGAATGTAAACATGGACAAGAATCCATCATATCCAGACGGTGTCACACTGTATGTGTACAAGGGGGATGAGGCCATCGGCAGATATGAGGTGGATGTTGAAACTGATGGGGAGAATGTTATTGAAAAGGAGCTTTCTAACCTATCAGTGGAAGAGCTTGAAAGCCTATATTTCATCGTTGATCCAAACATGAACAATGCTTATGATGGCGGTTCATTGTATGTGGCAATAAATGATGTAGATGCTAAGGGCCCATCAGCAATCAATGATATTGCAAGAACTAATAACAATGCTAATTCAATTGAGGACTTTGGTACTCAGGGACAGAACGGTTGGACCTACAGATTTGGAAAAACAGGTAAGGATTCAAAGCTTGTTTCTACAGAAAACAATGGCGAATTCATGAATGTGACTTCTCCAAACCTTGTCCTTAGCCATTATTTCATTCATCCAGCTATCAATGACAATGCAATCTTAGGTTGGAAGCCAGCGGTTGATGGCACTATTGAAATAAGAGGAAAGTACAAGAAGTTCGAACAAAATGATGGAAATCCAGATTGGCCAGATGGCGTTATCGTATCTGTTTACAAGAACGATGAAAAGCTGTTTAGCAAGAAGGTGGCAGCACCAAGAAAAGGCGAAAACGAAATTTCCTTCAGAGAGAAGAATTTGGCAGTAACAACATCAGACGATTTATATTTTGTTGTTGATGCAGGTGGCAATTCATCTTATGATGGCGGCTGCTTTGATATCGACATCGTTGATAGAACAGGGGCTAAGACAGAGGCTGATGTTGCTATCGATGAGACAGAGACAAGACAGAATTTTGCAGATACAAAATACGATTTCGGAGAGCAGGGTAAGAATGGCTGGTTTTACCAGGATGGATTCGCAAGCGAAGCTACTAATTCTTACAACATGATGAACTTCGAAAAGGAAGAGGAGAGATATTTCGATCCTAGCTACTTAGAAATTAAGAGAGATTTCGTTAATCCGGGTAAGGGCAAATCCGCAGTTATAAAATGGAAGGTTGCTCAGGACGGCAAGGTTAAGGTTGATGCAGCTTACACAAAGCTCAAAAACGAGGACAAGAATCCTAGCTGGCCAGATGGAACAACAGTTACAATCTTCCATAACGATGAACCCCTTGTAACTGAGGATTTTGCTCCAGACAGATTAAGGGAAATTACAAAACGACTTGATGTTGCATCAGTAGACGTTAAGAAGGGCGACTTCATTACAATGGTTGTAGATCCTAAGTCTAACAATGCATACGATGCAGGAAAGTATGAATTCTCTATCAAGGGAATCACACCAATGGTTGGAAAGACCGAAAAGGACGTTACCTACACTGGTGGCCAGCGTACAAACAATGCATCGGCTCAAGATGATTTTGGTAAGCAGGGGAGTGGCGGCTATTGCTATCAGTCAGGCTACTATCTTGATCCAAACTTTGCAGTTAACCTTGAAACATATAAAAAGAACGATAAGTATACAACAATCGACGGTGTAGAAGTTAAGCGCGATTACATCATGCCAGGTAACAAAGGTCGTTCAGCTATTGTTAAATGGGTTGCCAACAGGGAAGGTTCTGTAGATGTTTTGGCTGATTACACTAAGCACAAGAACGAGGACAAGAATCCTAGCTGGCCAGATGGAGTAGATGTTTACATCTTCAAGAATGATAAGCAGATTAAGAAGGAAAGCTTCGCTCCAGTAGTAGGACGCGAGGTTACTAAGGATTTATCTGTTAATGGACTTATGGTTAAGCCAGGCGATTGCATCACACTTATGGTAGATGGCAAGGAAAACACAGCTTACGATGGTGGTAATTTTAAATTCGTAGTTGAGGATGCCGAGCTTAAGACAATTCCTATGGTAAATAACAGCGGTAAGAATTACGCAAACCTTGCTCTTGATTTTGGGGCACAGGGAAGCAATGGATGGTATTACTGCGAAGGCCGTAGCGTTAACAAATATGAAATGCTACAGAATAAGACCGAAGACGGTAAGGGATATATTTCAAGAAAGCAAAAGAATCTTGAGATTAAGAAGGATTTTGTTCAGCCAAGACTTAATGCCAATGCAATGTACAAATGGGTAGTTGCAGCAAATGGTCAGATTGACATTACTGGAGATTACACAAAGTTTGGTCATGAGGATCCAAATGCCAGCTGGCCAGATGGTACAAGATTCGGCATCTACATAAATGGACACAATCTTATCGATGAAACTATTTCTTGCCCAAGAGGCGAAGATAGACATAACACAAAAGAGATTAACATTCAGAAGTTAAATGTTAGTGCTGGAGATGTCCTTACATTCGAAGTAAATTGTAACAAGAATAATGCTTGGGACGGCGGACGTTTCAATATTGATATTGCAGATTCAAACGAAATAAAGGTTGTTGTAGGTGATGAAGAGCGTACGAATAATACAGTTCTTGGTGCACTTACATCAATGGCTCAGGGCACAGACGGATGGTGGTTCTTAGATGGTAAGACACCAGCAGATGCTAAGGTTCTTACATATCTTAACGCTGATGGAACAGCTTACATGTCTACCAAAAACGAAGGTCTGGAGATGAAGAAGGATTACGTTCATCCAGGTAAGGATAAGGCTGCAATCTACCAGTGGGTAGCTTATGAAGACGGAAAAATAGATATAATAGCTGACTATGTTAAGTTTGGTCAGAATGATCCTAACCCAGATCTACCTGATGGTGTTAAGGTCAGTGTTTATAAGAATAACGATGTTTTGTTAGAACAGGATGTTGAGGCATTTAGAGGTGATGGCAATGACAACAAGCTTGAAATCATGCTTACAAAGCTTGAAGTTGCAAGAGGCGACAAGATATCATTTGTTATTGATGCAAAAGCTAACAATGCCTGGGATGCAGGTAGATTATCAGCTAGCATTTATGCAGTAAAGGACAAGACACCAGAGGAAGAAGCTAGAGAGAACAACACAAATCTTAGCAGCGCATTTGGTGAGCAGGGTTCTGATGGCTGGTACTATGGAATGTGCGATTGGAACGGAGCTAACTTTGAAAGACTTGCTTATGATGCTGAAATGGGTAGATATTATAACAACGGCAAGCCAGAGCTTAAGGCTGATTTTGTAGAGCCAGGTAATGGACGCAATGCAGCATACCAGTGGGTTGTTGCAAAGACTGGCAGAATCAACATCAAGGGAAGCTACACTAAGTTTGCAAACAATGCTGACCCAGAGGTTAACGGCGTATGCATGAGAATCTTTATCAATGGTGAAGAGAAGAAGTGGATTGGCGGAGACATCCAGGGCAACTTTGCCGCAGATGTTGTAAAGGAGATTGATGAAACTTACCTTGTTCACGAAGGCGATGTGGTAATGTTTGCAATCGATTCTGATGGCAACGACAGCTACGATGGTGGTAAGCTTGATGTAACAATCAAGGATGCAGATGAATTGGAACCAGAAGAGCCAGTAGTTGAAGAAGATAGAAACAATGAAACTACACTTAAGGATGCTTTTGGCAAACAGGGTGAAAACGGCTGGTTCTACGGAACATGTGATTGGGATGGCAAGAATTTTGAAAAGCTTCCATATGATGCCGAAAATAACAGATACTATAATGGTGGCAAGCCAGAGCTTAAGGCAGATTTTGTAGAGCCAGGTAACGGCAAGAATGCAGCATACAAGTGGGTAGTAGGAAAAGACGGCAATATTAGAGTTCAAGGAAGCTATACTAAGTTTGCCAACAGCGCAGACCCAGAGGCAAACGGAACCTGCATGAGAATCTTCTTAAACGGAGTTGAAAAGAAATGGCTTGGTGGTGTTACTCAAGGCAATTTCTCTGATGAAAGAACTGTTACATTTGATGAGCACTATGAAGTTAAGAAGAACGACGAAATCACTTTCGCCATCGACCCAGATGGAAATGATGCATGGGATGGTGGTAGATTAGAGGTTGAGATTACTGAGGAAGAGTCTGAGGATGAGGAAGAAAAAGAGAAGGAATCCGAGGATGAAAGGCCTGAGGAAGAATCTGAATCAGAGGAACTAACAGATAATAAAGAAACTGATAACTAAAAAAGCCTTCCCCCTTTTTAAGGGGGAAGGTGGCTGCGCAGCAGACGGATGAGGGTTTTATAAAGGTGACCCTCATCAGTCACCTGCGGTGACAGCTTCTCCCTTAAAAGGGGGAAGCCTTTTTATTTATACTCCGGTGTTATAGTCTTAATAGTACCATCAGCATTGTACTCAAGCTCACAGTACTTCACATTACGTCGATGGTTGATGCCGCCTGAAATCTCACAATCATGATAGAACAAATATGTCTTGCCATGATATTCCACGATAGAGTGGTGTGTTGTCCAACCAAGTACTGGCTCAAGGATGCGGCCCTGGTATGTAAATGGTCCGTAAGGACTATCTGATATCGCATATACGATATAGTGTGTAGTACCAGTAGAGTAAGAGAAGTAGTACTTGCCATTATGCTTGTGCATCCATGGATCTTCAAAGTATCTTCTGTCTTCATCGCCAGCAAGAAGTTCATTTCCATTTTCATCAAGGATTACAACATCTGAAGGAGCCTTAGCAAATTCTGACATGTCATCCTTCATAGGAGCAACCTTTGGCCATACAGCGTGCTCATTCTTAGCTGGCTCTGTGCCGTTTGGATCAAATGTGCCTGTGCGGTACTTTTCAAGCTGACCGCCCCAAAGTCCACCGAAGTAGATGTAAACCTGTCCGTCATCATCGATGAAAGAGCAAGGGTCAATACTGAAGCTTCCCTTGATGTAGTCAGGTCTTGGAGTAAATGGTCCGTATGGCTTTTTGCCATCAGCGATACCTAGTCTGAAGATTCCATCTTTGTCTCTTGCTGGGAATACTAAGTGGTATGTGTCGTTTTTGAAGACACAGTCTGGAGCCCACATCTGTGTGCTAACCCATGGCACATCATCCTGATGTAATACCATGCCGTGGTCTGTAACCTCGTCGCTGTTTTCATCCATTGAGAAGATATGATAATCCTCCATCTGGTATTCATCACCGTTGTCATTGTCCTCACCGTTGTGAGGGATGTCGTGTGAAGGATAGATGTAAATCTTGTCCTCGTACACGTGAGCAGATGGGTCTGCTGTAAAAAGTTCAGTGATTAGGGGTTTGTTTTGTGCTTTCATGTTTTTGAAATCTCCTGTTAATAATAATTTACTCACTTTAAGGCTAGCGGGAAAGCGCACCATTATAATTGCCTTCGGCAAAGTGGGTGCGCTGTGGGAATAAGAAATCTTCCCAGCAAGCTGGGCCCCTTCTTATTCCTTATCCCTTAACAGCACCTGCAGTTAGTCCATCTACAATCTGATTAGAGAAAGCGCAGTATACTACGATTGTTGGTATGATTGCGATGATGATGGCTGCAAACATCTGTGAGTAGTTTGTATTATAAGGTCCAACGAATTTTGAAAGAGAAACAGGAAGTGTTTTCTTCATATCGTCGGATATAAATACCATTGCAAGTAATAACTCGTTCCAGTTACCTACGAAGGTCATAAGTCCTGTAACGAAAAGTCCTGTCTTGCCAAGTGGCAGACATACTTTAAAGAAAATCTGATAAATGCTGGCACCGTCGATGCAGGCACTTTCAATCAGTTCGTTTGGCATTCCCTCGAAGAATCCTACCATAATAAAAATGGTGATTGGAAGAGAGAATGTAAGGTAAGGAAGAATCAAACCTGTAAGGCTGTTTGAAAGTCCTATCTTTGCGAAGCGTGTGAAAAGTGGAATCAAAACGCAGTGCACAGGAATCATCATTCCAGTAAGGAAATAAACAAGTGCTGCATGTGAAAACTTCCAGCGTAATCTAGCGATGCCGAAGGCTGCCATGGAACCGATAATCATGCTAAAGAAAAGTGTTATAACGCACACAATAAATGAATTAAGTGTTGCTATGCCTAGCTTACCAGCTGTCCATGCAAATGTGAAGTTTTCAAAGGTTGGATTCTGTGGCAAGGCAAATGGAGCAGTGAAAATCTCCTTGTTTGTCTTGAAGGCCACATTAAATGTCCAAAGTAGTGGTGCCAGATAAAGCACTGCCATCAGCACCAAAAAAATATAAATTATTATTTTCCAAATAGATATTTTTTTCATTTTCACGACCTCCTACATTTCATATGCCTCTGTCTTAACTACCTTGTTAATGAACAATGTTACGAGGAGGCACAGTACCAATAGCAGTACGCCGATGGCACTGGCATAGCCGTATTTGAAGTACTTGAAGCCCTGCTGATAAAGGTGAGTGGCAAGAACCTCTGTCTTGTGGTTTGGACCACCTTCGGTCATGTTGAAAATCATATCGAAGAATTTAAGCGAACCGATGGCGTTAAGTGACATTGCTGTTGCAACCATAGGTCTAACCAGTGGAAGAGTAATGTATCTAAAACTCATTGCCTTGCTACACCCATCTATGTAGCTGGCTTCGTAAAGAGATTTGCTGATACCTGAAATCTGAGCCATGTAAAGCATCATAGATTGACCTACATATTGCCATAATGAAACGAATGCGATAACCCACATTGGAAGGATGATAAATCCTTTAGTATCCATAAGCCAAAGTGGTCCTTCCATTCCTAACTTTTGTAACAGCTGGTTAATACCAAGCTTAGGGCTGAATATGAACATCCATAACAAACCAAGTGAAGCAGATGAAAGTACACATGGCAGGTAGATAATATTTTTAAAAAGGTTTCTTCCTTTATCTATATTGGTAAGAAGTGCTGCAAGGAATAGACCCATAATAAGCTGAGTTACGCAGGAATAAATGAGAAAGAACACTGAGTTTTTAAGTGCAATCTTAAGAGTCTTATCTGCAAGTAATCCCTGATAGTTCTTTAATCCAACAAACTTTGCTGGTGTCAGCGCGTTGTAATCACAGAAAGAGTAATATACAGACTGACAAATTGGAATAAATAAAATAAAAGTAAATAGTATAAGTGCTGGTGCCATAAAAATGACAATAGCCTTTTTGTTTCTCAATAATTTGTCCATAAGCTTACTTCCTTAACGTGTGTTGATAAAAGAATAGGGGCGCATGGAATTTGCGCCCCATGAAAAATAAAGGTATGAAGAAAAAGAATGTTATCTGCAGTTTGCGTTATAATATTCTTCCATGTCCTTAGCGGCATCCGCTGGTGTCATGTCACCAAGGAATACAGAAACCATTGTGTCATCGAAGTGAGCACCTGTCTCTGTTGTAGGCATTGACTCATTGTAGAAGCCGAATGTACCCTTTGCATTTTCAAAAATATCCATTACGTATGCAAGCTGTGCAGGAGCCTTTGAAGCATCGTACTCAACCTTTGTTACAGGAATCTTTCCACCAACCTCAGCTGTGTACTTCTGAGCTGTGTCGTCTGTGAAATACTTCATAAATGCTGCGCAAGCCTCAGGAGACTTTGTTGAAGAGCTCATGCAAAGTGAATCAGACTTTGCAATAAGTCTATCTACGCCTGGGAACTGGAATACACCACAGTTTGCTTCGAAATCTGGGTTTTCACCGTTGATCTGACCAATTGCCCATGAACCCTGGATAAGGATAGCAGCTTCTTCGTTGTAGAAGTTTGCTGTTGCTACATCGTTTGTATCACCAGCAGCTGTTTCCTGGAAGTATTTTGAAAGGTCAAGAAGCTTTGTTGCAGCAGATTCAAGCTTTCCATCTTCCCAAGAAGCACTTCCATCTGCAAGCTTAGCAAGGTCTACACCTTCAGCTTCGCAAAGGTAACCAGCTACCATTGAAAGGCACCATGCTGTACCAGCAGAGATTGTGATTGGTGTGTAACCAGCTTTTTCAAGCTTATCGCAGGCGTCAAGCATTTCATCCCAGTTTGTAGGAACCTTAGCACCTGCATCCTCAAACATCTTTGTGTTATAGAAGCAGCAAGCAGCAGCTGTGTTAAGAGGTATTGCGTAAATCTTTCCATCATATGTCTGCTGTGTGAATACAGCGTCACTTGTGAATGTATCCTTCCATCCATCCTGTGCAAGATAATCATCAAGTGGAGCAGCAATACCAGGTGCTACATAATCTGTAAGCTGTGGACCTGGGCTGACGATAAACACATCAGGTGTCTCGCCTGCAGCAACAAGTGCATTTAACTTATCATAGTATTCTTCAAGATTTGTTGTAATTGGTGTTACGTGATATTTGCCCTCGTAATCTTTGTTAAATCTCTCGATTGTGTCCTTGTAACCAAGAGAGATAAGATCTTGTGTAGCATCCAAATCATCCCAGAACATCCAGGTGATTTCCTGTACACCGTCGCCCCCAGAAGACGCTGAATCAGAAGAGCCACTAGCGCCGCCACATCCTGTTAAAAGTGATGCAGCCATGATTGTTGATAATAGTGTTGCTAAAAACTTTTTTTTCATTCCCGTTCTCCTTTTTTTACTAGATTTGATGAACCCCAATCCATCATTTTTCTTGTTGGATTAAATGTAGCATAGGAATAGGGGGCATTCATTTGAATTATTGTTAATTGATTATTAATTCTTGCTACTATTTGGACTTGAAAAATCAGCACGTTGTATACCATATCCTAAAATAAACTTACGAAATAGGTGATAATTCACAAAATTTATGCAACGAATAGTTAAAAGTAGGAATTTAGTCTTGCAATTTTTAGCAATTAGAGCAACAATTGAAAGCAAGATTTAAGAACATAAAATTTACGTACACATATAGGGAAATGTTATGATTGAAACACTTGATGGTATTTTTGAAACCGTAAATTACAAGAAAAGTACAAGCCTTAAGCTATACGATAATATCCAATACGAGGATTATCCTATGCACTGGCATCCGGCATTAGAAATAGTCATGCCTGTTAAAAATGGCTACATTTTGCACTTTTCCAACACAACAGTGGAGCTTAGGGAGCAGGATATATGTATTATCTGCCCAGGCTGTATCCATGGAATCAGTGCTCCTAAGACAGGGCGAAGGATTATATTTCAACCTAACACTACGTATTTACGATATATGAAGGAAGTGGAAATGCTGATTTCGAATCTATCCCCTTATGCAATTTTTACTCCTGAGGAATATCCTACAATCCACGGGAAGCTAGTGGAATATTTAGAGGAAATCAGAGAAGAGTATTTGCATGGAACTTCTTATTCTGAGGTGGATATATATAGTAAGTTTTTAAAAATGCTTGTGTTAATAGGACAAAACTTTACCCCACCTAATATCAAAGAAATCGATTATGGTACCATTTCAAGAGAGGACTATGCAAGCAAATTCTTGGAGATTTGTGACTATATCAATGCACACTGTACTGAGGATTTAAAGCTGGATGAGGTGGCAGATAAAAGCGGCTTCAGCAAATTTTACTTTGAGCGTTTGTTCAAGCAGTTTACAGGTGTAAGCTTCTATAAATATGTCAACCAAAAGAGAATCGCCAGGGCTCAGGAGCTTTTGGTTGAGCCTGGTAATTCTGTAACTGATGTGGCTCTTAGCTGTGGATTTATGTCCATATCTTCGTTTATAAGGATGTTTAAGCTTCAAAAAGGTTGTACACCTACAGAGTTTAAAAACATGTATTGGAGCACAGAACAGAAGACTATGATTAGGTAAAGATATAAAACTTGTACATGGCAAAATCCACTTGTACACACGCTTAAAACCACTGAAAATTAAAGAAATATTATTGAAAAATACAACTTGTTTGCGCTTGCAGACAAGTTGTATTCTTTTTTTAGGTACTAAAACACAAACGGAGGGTAATAACATTATGAAAACACAGCTTAATTACAAGTTTTGGTTCTGTACTGGTTCTCAGGACCTGTACGGTGACGAGTGCTTAGAGCACGTTGCAGCACACTCAAAGGAAATCGTTGAATGCTTAAACAAGTCAGGACGTCTTCCTTTCGAAGTTGTATGGAAGCCTACAATGATTACAAACGAAGTAATCAGGCGTACATTTAACGAGGCAAACAATGATCCAACATGTGCTGGTGTAATCACATGGATGCACACATTCTCACCAGCAAAGTCATGGATTTTAGGACATCAGGAGTATAGAAAGCCACTTTGCCATCTTCACACACAGTACAACCGTGAAATCCCATACGAGACAATGGACATGGATTTCATGAATGAGAACCAGGCAGCACATGGCGATAGAGAGTACGCTCACATCCTTTCAAGAATGGGTATCGAGAGAAAGACAATCGTAGGCTTCTGGCAGGATGCTGAGGTTCAGGAGAAGCTTGCATCTTGGATGCGTACGGCAGTAGGTGTTGTAGAATCTAGCCACATTCGTGTAATGCGTGTAGCTGACAACATGAGAAATGTTGCAGTTACAGAAGGTGATAAGGTAGAGGCTCAGCTTAAGTTCGGTTGGGAAGTAGATGCTTACCCAGTAAACGAAATCGCAAAGGCTGTTGATGCTGTATCTCAGTCAGATGTAAATGTACTTGTTGATGAGTACTATGATAAATATGATATCTGCCTTGAGGGTAGAGACCCAGAAGAGTTCAAGAAGCATGTTGCAGTTCAGGCACAGATTGAACTTGGTTTCGAGAGATTCTTAGAGGAGAAGAACTATCAGGCAATCGTTACACACTTTGGTGACCTTGGTTCACTTAAGCAGCTTCCAGGTCTTGCAATCCAGAGATTAATGGAAAAGGGCTATGGCTTTGGCGCAGAAGGTGACTGGAAGGTTGCAGCTATGGTTCGCCTCATGAAGATTATGACAACAGGCATCAAGGATGCTAAGGGTACATCAATGCTTGAGGATTACACATACAACCTTGTAAAGGGTAAGGAAGGTATCATCCAGGCTCACATGCTTGAGGTTTGTCCTTCACTTGCAGCTGGCAAGCCACAGATTAAGGTTCAGCCACTTTCAATGGGCGATAGAGAAGATCCAGCTCGTCTTGTATTCCAGTCTAAGGAAGGTAAGGGTATTGCTACATCACTTATCGACCTTGGCGACAGATTCCGTCTCATCATTCAGGATGTAGATTGCAAGAAGGTAGAAAAGCCACTTCCAAAGCTTCCTACAGCAATCAACTTCTGGACACCACAGCCAGATTTCTACACAGGAACAGAGGCATGGCTCCTTGCAGGTGGTGCACATCATACAGCATTCTCTTATGACCTTACTGCAGAGCAGATGGGTGACTGGGCAGCGGCTATGGGTATCGAAGCTGTATACATCGACAAGGATACAAAGATTCGTGACTTCAAGCGTGAGCTTGCACTTGGAAATCTTGTATACGGAAAATAATTTGTTGGTCGCATGAGTTATGGATGTAAAAATTGTGCCATAACAAAGTCATTAATTTGATTGAAGGCATAAAGCAAAACAATTAAACTTTAATTAGTATGAAGCAATAGTGCTTTCATGAGAATTAATGTATTGGCATGGCCAAAGAAAGAAGGAGAAAAAATGAAATTATTCGTTGATACTGGAAAAATTGAGGACATTAGAAAAGCAAATGATTTAGGAGTTATCTGTGGTGTTACAACAAACCCATCTCTTATCGCAAAAGAGGGTGGACGTAGCCAGGAAGAAATCCTTAAGGAAATCGCTTCTATCGTAGATGGCCCTATTTCAGGTGAGGTTAAGGCTACAACAGTTGATGCAGAGGGCATGATTAAGGAAGGCCGTGAAATCGCAGCTCTTCATCCAAACATGATCGTAAAGATTCCTATGACTCTTGAAGGTCTTAAGGCTGTTAAGGTTCTTTCAGCTGAGGGAATCAAGACAAACGTAACACTTATTTTTACAGCAAACCAGGCTATCCTTGCTGCAAACGCAGGTGCAACATATGTTTCACCATTCCTTGGACGTCTTGATGACATCAACCAGCCAGGTATCGAGCTTATCCGAGACATCGCTGAAATCTTCGACATCTACGGCTACGAGACAGAAATCATTGCTGCATCTATCCGCAATCCTATTCACGTACATGATTGCGCACTTGCAGGTGCTGATATTGCAACTGTACCATACAAGGTAATCGAGCAGATGGCTGTTCATCCACTTACAACAGCCGGCATCGAAAAGTTCCAGAAGGACTACATCGCCGTATTTGGTGAGTAAAACACAATAACCCAAGGGGGAATTTGCGAATGAATATTAATGATGTTATCGCTGAGGGCAAGAAAACTGCCCTCGGCATTGAGTTTGGTTCTACACGTATTAAGGCGGTTTTGGTTGACGAGAGCAACAAGGTGCTTGCTCAGGGAGACCATGAGTGGGAGAACCATTTAGATAATGGCATCTGGACATATCCTCTTGAAGAGGTATGGGCTGGCGTGCAGGATTGCTACGCAAAGCTTAAGAAGGATGTTAATGACAAATATGATGTGAAGCTTACAAAGATTGGTGCCATCGGATTTTCAGCAATGATGCATGGATATCTTGCATTCGATAAGGATGATAATCTTTTGGTTCCATTTAGAACATGGAGAAATACAATCACAGGTGAGGCTGCTACAGAGCTTTCTAAGGAGCTTAACTTCAACATGCCTCAGCGTTGGAGTATTTCTCACTACTATCAGTGCATTCTTAATAAGGAAGAGCATGTTAAGAATGTAGCTTATTTCATGACTCTTGCAGTGTATGTTCACTACAAGATGACAGGCCGCAAGGTTGCAGGCGTTGGCGAAGCATCAGGTATGTTTCCAATCGATTCATCTACATGCCAGTATGATAAGGCAATGCTTGAGAAGTTTAATAAGCTTGCAAGCGCTCATGGCATTACTACAAAGGTAGAGGATTTACTTCCAGAGGTACTTGTAGCAGGTGATGATGCAGGTACACTTACAGCTGAAGGTGCTAAGCTTCTTGATCCAACAGGCGAGCTGGAGCCAGGCTGCCCACTTGCTCCACCAGAAGGTGATGCAGGTACAGGTATGGTTGCTACAAACGCTGTTTCAGTTGGAACAGGTAACGTATCAGCTGGTACATCAGTATTTTCAATGGTTGTACTTGATAAGCCACTTTCTAAGCCATACGAGGAAATCGATATGGTTACAACACCAACAGGTGAAGCAGTTGCTATGGTTCACTGCAACAACTGCACATCCGACCTTAATTCTTGGATTGGAATTTTCAAGGAGTTTGCAGATGCATTCGGCGTAGATATTTCTATGAATGATATCTACGGAACACTTTACCGCAAGGCTCTTACAGAGGATGCTAACTGCGGCGGCGTTGTATCATTTAACTACTTCGGCGGTGAGCCTGTAGTTGGTGTTAACGAAGGACGTCCAATGGTTGTTCGTAAGCCAGATGCAAAGTTTACACTTGCAAACTTTATGCGTTCAAATCTTTACGGAGCACTCGGTGTTCTTAAGATTGGTAACGATATCCTTCTTAAGGAAGAAAAGGTTTCTATCAAGTCTATTACAGGACACGGCGGATTCTTTAAGACAAAGGGCGTAGGTCAGTCTGTACTTGCAGCTGCACTTAACGCACCAATCACTGTAATGGCAACAGCAGGCGAAGGCGGCGCTTGGGGTATGGCAGTACTTGCTAACTACTGCATCCGCGACGACAAGAGCCAGAAGCTTCAGTCATACCTTGATGAAAAGGTATTCGCAGGACAGGAATCTACAACAATGGAACCAGACCCAGAAATGGTTAAGGGCTACGATGAGTGGATTGCAGAATACAAGAAGGCACTTAAGGCAGAAGCTTGCGCCGTAGCGGAATGGAGATAGTGTACTAATTGCTACGCGGCACCGAAGAACTCCGTGCTCCCGCAGGGCACCCGCCATACCTTCGCATGGGAACCCTCCCGCCGGTGTAGGTCCTTCCCATGCTCGGCATGGTGCTGTCTCCGTTTCACTACGGTCGGTGCTTAACAAAGGTCCACTGGACCTTTAGCACCCCTGCTCGCGCTCGCCAAGGTTGAGTTGCCGCTCGGATATTAGATGTGCTAGGTAGGCAACTACGTAGACATGGCAAGCGCGAGGAAGAGGGCCCCATGTAGTTAAGGAGGGGCGCCCCTTTAGGGGAGGATTCCTTGACTGCAATGGGAGATGGCTTCCGGGAGCATGAGAAACTGGGAGGTTGCCTAATATAGAAGTAACGGACGGACTAGGAGAGATAAGATGTTAGAAGAGTTGAAGAAGCAGGTATACGAGGCCAACATGGAGCTTCCAAAGCGTGGTCTTGTAACCTATACATGGGGCAATGTTTCTGGAATCGACAGAGAATCAGGAATCTTTGCTATTAAGCCATCTGGTGTAGAATATGAGGATTTGAAGCCAGAGGATATGGTTCTTGTAAATCTTGATGGTGAGGTTGTAGAGGGAAAATATAGACCAAGCTCAGATACAGCTACACACTTAGAGCTTTACAAAAAGTATGATAATATTGGTGGCGTTGTCCACACTCATTCTACTTATGCAGTAGCATGGGCACAGGCAGGCCGCGATATTCCTTTGTATGGAACAACACATGCAGATTACTTCTGCGGAACTATTCCATGCACAAGAAACCTTACTGAAAAGGAAATCGATGAGGCATACGAGGTAAACACTGGCAAGGTAATCATCGAAACCTTCGAAGACAGAGGAATCAACACAAAGTATGTGCCAGGTGTTATCTGCAAGAACCATGGCCCATTTACTTGGGGTAAGGATGCAGACCAGGCAGTATACAATGCAGTTGTACTTGAAGAGGTTGCTAAGATGGCACTCTTCACCGAGCAGGTTAACCCACAGGTAAAGCCAGCTCCAGATTGTATCCGTGATAAGCATTTCAACCGTAAGCACGGTGCTAATGCATACTACGGACAGAACTAATCCATAGGTTTTTGATTTTCATCAGAAAATCAAGAACCGGAGATTGACCAATATTTTCTGAAAGAAAATATTGCTTGGCAAAGCCAAGTTCTTGTGGGCTTTTTCCTTAAGTAGCCCACAAGAAGTCATAAATATATGAGCAAAAACTAACATAAAAGCAGAAACTAACATATTTAAGACGGCTTCACAGGAGCCGTCTTTTTCTTTAGAGAGATTTTGAGTATATAATAGAGGCAAAAATGAAAAGTCAAACCTTTGGAGCTGCCTAAATGCCGCCTTCAGGAAAAATGAGTATATTATGGAGCAAAAAATGAAAAGTCAAACTTTCTGAGCATGGTAAAATGCGGCTTTCAGGAAAAATGAGTATATTATAGAGCAAAAATTAAAAAGTCAAACTTTTATACTGATAGTAGCACCACAGATACAAGCGGGTGTGGTATAGTAAAATATGACTTTGATAAAATTCACTCAGGAGATACTCAGAAAGTTATATAGTGGTTGAAACAAGTATATTTTTGCAAAAATGCGCAAAAGTCATACTCAAAAAGAAAATATTGCTTGGCAAAGCCAAGTTCTTGTGGGCTTTTTCCTTAAGTAGCTCACAAGAAGGCAAGCAAAATGGAGATATGATATGAAAATATTTTTAGTAGAAGATGATGATGCAATAGGAACAGGGCTTAAGTATTCGTTGGAGAAGGAAGGCTATGAGGTGCTACTATGTGCATCTAAGGAGCAGGCCATAGCTAGCTGGGAAAAAAGCCAGTATGCCCTTTGCATATTAGATATCAATCTGCCGGATGGAAATGGATATGATATATGTAAATACATAAAGAGCAAGGAGGATGTGCCAATTATTTTCCTGACAGCCAGTGATGCCGAAGTGAATGTGGTGATGGGGCTTGAGATGGGGGCAGATGATTACATTTGTAAGCCATTTAGAATTAATGAGCTAATGGCCAGGATTCGTACTGTCCTAAGAAGAGCCGGTAAGGGCAGCAGTAAAGAAGAAGCTGACCAAGCGCTTACTATTCAACATATTATAATCTATCCTAACGAGGCGAAGGTATGCAAGCTTAATTCACAAACGAATGAGGAAGAGCAAATCGAGCTGACAGCATTGGAATATCGCCTGTTACTTACATTTTGCAATAACAGGGGCGTGGTGCTATCCCGCACTCAGCTTTTAGAGGATATGTGGGATATTAGTGGAGATTTTGTAAATGACAACACCCTTACTGTTTATATCAAAAGGCTAAGAGATAAGATTGAAAAAAATCCTGCCAATCCAACTATTATTAAAACTGTGAGAGGGATGGGGTACATAATTGAAAAATAAAGATTTTGTAAGAATGATTTTAATAGGAATAGCTGCAGTAATAATAGCAATTATCACAGGACTAATTTTGTCAGGTCCCATTACAGCCATACTTATAGCATGCCTTGGATTAGTGCTTATAGCTGGTTTTTCATATTATACAGATAAAAGATATAAGGCGTTGGCGAGGCTTAATATCTATCTGGATAAGGTGCTGGCTGGTGATGATATGCCAAGCATCATTGACCAGGAAGAGGGAGAGTTATCAATTCTTAAAACTAATATCTACAAAGCCACAACTACATTGAACCATCAGAAGGAATTGCTTGCAGAAGATAAGCTTCGTATGGCAAATGCTATTGCAGATATTAGTCATCAGCTAAAGACGCCACTTACATCAATGATGGTGATGAATGATTTGCTAAAGACAGAGGAAGATGCAGATAGGAAAAAAGAATTCTTAAACACACAGTCCACTCAGCTGGATAGAATGAATTGGTTAATCCAGACATTGCTTAAGTTATCCAAGCTTGATGCAGGAACAATAGAGCTTAAATCAGAAAGCATTTTAGATAAAGATTTAATCCTAGAAGCGTTAAAACCATTTGATATACAGATGGATTTGAGAGGTATATCAAATATCGTAAATACGATAGGAACATCTTTTAAATGTGATAAAAACTGGACTATAGAAGCTATTCAAAATATCATCAAAAATTGCATAGAACACATGGAAAATGGCGGCACACTTACCATATCCTCGGAAGATACTAATATCTACAATCAGATTATTATTGCTGATATGGGATGTGGTATTGCAAAAGAGGATTTGCCACATATCTTTGAACGTTTTTATAAGGGAAAGAACGCCATAAAGGATAGCGTAGGCATTGGACTGGCACTGGCCAAAAGCATTATCATAAGCCAGCATGGAGATATATTAGTGGAAAGCAAAGAGGGAATCGGTACAAAGTTTTTCATAAGATTTTATAAGACACTTATCTAATGTGACTAAATTGTAATAAAAGAGTCACTTGATTGTAAGATAAAAAATGTAACCTATTCTCAAGATAAAATATTGAGAAAAGGAGAATGGCATGAACATATTAGAAATTAGAAATCTATGCAAGGTATACGGAAAAGGTGAAACCAGGGTAGATGCCCTAAAAGACATTTCATTTGATGTGAAGCAGGGAGAATTTGTTGCTATAGTTGGTCCTTCGGGCTCAGGTAAATCAACACTTTTGCATATACTTGGCGGTGTGGATACCCCTACATCTGGAACTGTGAATATCGCTGGCACAGATATTGGAAAGCTGGATGAAACCAGGCTTGCGATATTTAGGCGAAGAAATATAGGCTTGATTTATCAATTCTACAATCTTATTCCGATTCTTAATGTGGAAGAGAACATGACGCTTCCAATCTTGCTTGACGGGAAAAAGCCAGATAAGCAGCTACTTAAGGATTTGGTAAATAAGTTGGGATTAAAGGAAAGGCTGAAGCATTTACCAAATCAGCTATCAGGTGGTCAACAGCAGAGAGTGTCAATTGGACGAGCTTTGATGAATCATCCTGCAATCTTGCTTGCTGATGAGCCAACTGGAAATCTTGATTCCGAAAACAGCAAGGAAATCATTTCCCTTCTTAGAAAATTTAATAGAGAAAGCAATCAGACTGTAATTATCATCACCCATGATGAAAGGATTGCCCTTTCGGCGGATAGAGTAATCACAATTGAGGATGGCAAAATCACAAGAGATGCAAGCTTTGGGGAGGTGAGCGCATAATGAACATCATATCAAAGCTCACCCTAAGACATTTAAAACAAAACAAGAAGCGGACTGTTGTCACAATTCTTGGCATTGCAGCAGCGACAGCCTTGATTACGACAATGCTTGTAGGTATCACATCCTTCTTCGGCTTCTTTGGAACTACATCCTTAAAAGAGGATGGCAACTGGCACGGTCAGTTTGAGAACCTTACAAAGGAGCAGCTTGCGGAACTTAAGGCAGATAAAAGAATTGCTTCGGTAGCTGTTGTTGATGGTGATGCCGCTAACACTGGAGTTAGGATGCATTCCAAGACCGCGGATAGAATGAAGCTTGGCAATGTGATTCATCTTGATGGGGAGGCTGTAAAGAATAAGGTCACATGTGATTATGATGGCACTCTTCCAAATGAGGCTGGTGAAATTGCAATTGAGGAACAATTTTTGCTGGATAATGATTTATCAATTAAGCCAGGAGATTCTATTTCATTTGATCTAGGCGCCAGATACATGTATGATCCTGATGGAAAAAAGGTCTACATGGCAGGAAATTATCACTCTAACGAAGAGTTTGAGATGATTTCTGAAGAAACCTGTAAGGTCACAGCAATCCTGCATTCAAATTCTCCAACTGATGGATTTGATATGCTGATGTGTTTTGATGAAGATTTAGTGCCTAAAGAAAACTTTGTAAGTATATGTTTGAAAAAGCTTGATTTTAGAGCCTCGGCTACACTGCAAAGTATAGCTACTGACCACAATCTTACGTTGTCAAGCAGAAACACAGAACTACTTATATCAGTGTTTTCTTTTGACAAATCAAGTAGGGGTGTTGCAGCTATAATTCCAGCAGGGTTAATGGCTCTTGCAGTTATTATAGGGGTGTCAGTTATTCTTATCTACAATGCATTTGGAATGTCTCTAATGGAAAAGACCAGATATTTGGGAATGCTTGCAAGCGTGGGCGCTACAAAGAAGCAAAAGAGAGGTTCCATTTATTTTGAGGCATTTATACTGGCTCTTTTTGGAATTCCACTTGGTATATTTATAGGATATATAGGTGCTTATTTTACAATATCTATATTGGGCAAAGCAATGATAGATTCCAATATGATTATAGGTGGTGTTGAAGGATTTGAAACGATACCAGTAAATGCTCCATTAGTAGTCTATTTATTTGTTATCGTAATTGCGATAATTACTATTTCTATTTCATCTATGGTGCCTGCAATAAGGGCTTCCAAAGTGATGCCTATTGATGCACTGAGAAGTGTAAATAATATAAAAGTAAAGTCAAGAAAGCTAAGGATTAATCCTCTGATTAGAAAAGTATTTGGCTACGAAGGAGAGCTTGCCTACAAGAACATCAAAAGAAATGGCTCAAAGGCAACGATTATCACCTTATCCATTGCTGTCTCTGTAACAATGTTTTTGACAATAATGCATTTTTGTGGAGATTTTGAGAAGGCTAATGCTTATGAATTTAACATACCATATCAGATATATGTAAGCTGTGCTGTATCTGACAAGGATATGCTAAAGGATGCGTTGGCTAAAAATAAAGATGTAACTAAGTGCTACACTTCAGATTATTATCTCTATCAGTTTTATAACAAGGATAAGGATCCTGATTTTGTGCCACCAAATGATATGATTTTAAATAAGGATTATTTAAATGAGGGATACAAATTTGTATTTGATGCTAAGGTAATGTCACTGTGCACAATTCCCGATGAGGATTTTGCAACCTTGATAGATGCTAATGGACTTGATAGGACAGATTACTTTGGTGATGAGCTTAAAGGGGTGGCTCTAAATAATTACTATAGAAAGACATCTGAAAAGCCAATGCTAAATGATGGCATAATTGGTCAAAAGCTATTTTATGATAAACAAAAAGGGAATCTTC
The DNA here is from genome assembly GCF_017471675.1 of Pseudobutyrivibrio sp. Classification (GTDB taxonomy): domain Bacteria; phylum Bacillota; class Clostridia; order Lachnospirales; family Lachnospiraceae; genus Pseudobutyrivibrio. Next base: position 18,173 of record NZ_JAFUSK010000071.1, on the reverse strand, counting down.
CTGCTGTAACAATAGGTGGATTGGTTGCATATGAAAAGGATAACTACATATTTCGCCTTGTACCTAAAAATAGAGTGGTAGTCTATGTGCCAGAATCCATGTTTTATCCACGATTAGTTGAGACTATGGGTGAAGAAAATGCCACAGTAACTATGGATATTGAAACAAACAATCCTGAGAAGCTTAATGATGAGCTGCTTAGTATGCTTGAAAAAGATGGGTATCACAACTACACCTGCGGTAATTTAAGTGAGGCGGTTGGCGCCATGAAGGTGGTAATTCTTATATTAAAAACTGTTATGTACGGCTTTACCACACTTGTTACATTAATCGGTCTTGCCAACATGGTAAACACCATCTATACAGGAACCATCATGCGACGTAAAGAGTTTGCAATGTACCGTTCTGTTGGTATGGACGAAAGGGGATTTAACAGAATGCTTGCCTTGGAGGGCTTGCTTTATGGCATAAGGGCACTAGTGCTTGGCATTCCACTTTCCATCATGCTATCCTATCTAATGACCAAAAAAGCCAACAGCCAGATGGCATTTGAAATAAACATACCAATGTACCTAATGGTAATCACAGTTGTATTTATCATTATCGGAGCCAGCATGATGCTTAGCCTATCTAAGGTAAGGAAGGATGAGATTATTGAGGTGCTGAAGGAAGATATATGCTAGTGGATTATTATTTTAGGTAGAATCATACAGTGAACTTGCTTAAGGCTCTAGGGCAACTGTGCTCTGGAGCTTTTTGCGTGTGGAAAAGTATCTAAAATAGAGAAAAATTAAAAGTCAAACCTTTTTCGTCTGTTTGGAATAGTGGTTCTGGAAAAATTGGTATATTATAGCCCGAATATTTTAAAGTCATACTTTGTATAGCTGAAATACACCTCTGAATTATAATATTGTGGAATTATCGGTTATGAATTTAATAAAAATCACTCAGGAGATACTCAGAGAAGTATTTAGTGGCTGAAACGAGTATCTTTTTGCAAAAAATCACTCAGGAGATACTTGAAATATGAAAGCGGGAAAAAGAAAAAAGAAATGGGGGAGCCCGCTTCGTAAAAATGTTACTTGCTATAAATATCCCATTCCTTGATTGGATTATAGGGAGAACTATAGATTATGTAAATCTATTTGACAAATACCCTACAGGGGTATATTATGACTGTGTAAAGATACCCCATAGGGGTATGCGTGTATAGGAGTTACAATTATGGGAAATAAGGAAGAGATTACTGTAGAAGCTTGTGAGTGCTGCTGTTCTGGTAAGCATAAGGAGCGGGATGATAAGGAGTTTAAGGATTTGATGAATCGTCTTAAGCGTATTGAGGGCCAGGTTAGGGGCGTCGAGAATATGCTTGAGAAGGATGCTTATTGTACTGATATTCTTATGCAGGTGTCGGCAATTACATCGGCGCTTAATAGCTTTAACAAGGTGCTTCTGGCGAATCATGTGAAGACCTGCGTGGCTGATAACATCCGTGAAGGAAATGAGGTTGTGGTGGATGAGCTTGTAGGTGTTTTACAGAAGCTGATGAAGTAATCCGGTTAGAAAGGATAGATTATGGAGCAATACAATGTTACGGGAATGAGCTGCGCCGCTTGCCAGGCCAGGGTGGAAAAGGCAGTTTCGGCTGTGCCTGGTGTTGACAGCTGTGCTGTGAGCCTGCTTACTAATTCCATGGGAGTAGAGGGCAGTGCAGATGCGGCAGCTATTATAAAGGCTGTAGAGGATGCTGGCTATGGTGCCAGTGTAAAGGCCAGTGAGGACGCAAATAGTAGCTCAGTTCCAAATTATGATAATGATTTAAAGGATACTGAAACACCAAAGATTAGAAATAGGCTGATTGCATCGGTGATTATACTGCTGCCTCTTATGTATGTGACCATGGGGCACATGCTGTGGGATTGGCCATTGCCAGGATTCTTAGATGGAAACCATATTGCTATGGGAATCTACGAGTTGATTCTTGCGGCAACGATTATGGTAATCAACCAGAGGTTCTTTATTAGTGGATTTAAGGGGCTTGCGCACCGGGCTCCTAATATGGATACATTAGTTGCCATGGGTTCAGCGGCTTCATTTATTTATAGTGTTTATGCCCTGTTTGCTATGACAAGTGCACAGTTGAATGGAAATTCAACAAGAGTAATGGAGCTGATGGATGAGTTTTATTTCGAATCAGCGGCTATGATTCTCACCCTTATTACTGTAGGTAAGCTATTGGAAGCTGTTTCGAAGGGCAGAACTACTAATGCCCTGAAGGATTTGATGAAGCTTGCAGCAAAGACAGCTGTTGTCATAGTAGATGGCAAAGAGGTAGAGGTTCCTATTGAACAGGTGAAGATAGGAGATCGATTTGTAGTCAGACCAGGTGATAATATACCTGTAGATGGCGTGGTAGTTGAGGGAAGCAGTGCTGTTAATGAGGCAGCCCTTACTGGCGAGAGCATCCCTGTAGATAAGGCAGTGGGTGATACAGTATCTGCAGCTACCAGCAACGAAAGCGGTTACATGGTTTGTGAGGCCACCCGAGTAGGAAAGGATACCACCCTTTCTCAGATTATTCAGATGGTAAGTGATGCAGCAGCTACAAAGGCTCCAATTGCAAAGATTGCAGATAGAGTATCGGGAGTATTTGTTCCAGCAGTTATTATAGTTGCCATTATCACATTTGTAATATGGATGCTAGTGGGACAGCCTGTAGGCTACGCCCTCGCAAGGGCAATCTCGGTGCTTGTTATCAGCTGTCCATGTGCACTTGGCCTTGCCACACCAGTTGCCATAATGGTAGGAAACGGCATGGGTGCCAAGAATGGCATCATGTTTAAAACGGCAGTTTCCCTTGAGGAGGCAGGTAAGACTCAGATAGTTGCCCTTGATAAGACAGGTACCATCACCAAGGGTGAGCCAAAGGTTATAGGTGTTTTTGAGGCAGAAGGAATAGATGATGTTGATCTTATAAGAACAGCCTTTGCTCTTGAAAGCAAATCGGAGCATCCTCTGGCTAAGGCCATAGTAGAACGTGGCTTAGAGGATGGCATGGAGCCAGCAGACATATCTGATTTTAAAGCTCATGCTGGCAGTGGCCTAAGTGCCACACTTGATGGAGAAAACATATATGGTGGTAACGGAGATTTTATCAAAAAATATGTTGATATAGATGAAGAAAGCCTTGGTCTTGCAGATACACTTGCTAACAAAGGAGAAACACCTTTGTTCTTTGCCAAAGGAAACAGGTTCCTTGGGATTATATCTGTGGCAGATGTAATCAAGGATGACAGCCCAGAGGCAATTAGGCATCTTAAAAACATGGGCATTCATGTGGTGATGCTGACAGGTGATAACGAAAAGACTGCACAGGCTATTGCCAAGGAAGCCGGGGTAGATGAAGTTATATCAGGTGTTAAGCCTGATGGCAAGGAAGAAGTAATTAGAAAGCTTCAGGAATTTGGCAAGGTTGCCATGGTAGGTGATGGAATAAATGATGCCCCAGCTCTCACCAGGGCGGATATAGGAATTGCTATTGGCGCAGGCACTGATGTGGCCATTGATGCAGCAGATTTAGTAGTGGTAAAAAGCAGATTATCTGATGTTGCAGCAGCTATCAGACTTAGCAAGGCCACACTTAAGAATATTCATGAGAATCTATTCTGGGCATTCTTCTACAATATAATAGGAATTCCACTTGCAGCAGGAGCCTATATACACGCCTTTGGATGGACACTTAACCCTATGTTTGGTGCAGCAGCCATGAGCCTATCAAGCTTTTGCGTAGTAACCAATGCACTAAGGCTAAATCTATTTAAAATGCATGACAGCTCTAAGGACAAACCGATGAAGAACACCTTAGGCCATGACATGCTTATTAATAATACAGTAAACAACAAGGAGGAAAACAACACTATGGAAATCACAGTTAATGGAATGATGTGCCAGCACTGCGAAGCACACGTAAAGGAAGCACTTGAAAAACTCCCAGGAGTTGATGAGGCTACAGCAAACCATGAGGCCAACACAGTAACCCTAAAGACATCAGCTGATGTAGCAGAAGCTGACCTTAAGGCTGCTGTTGAAGCTGCCGGCTACGAATACGTAGGTATCAAATAATCCCCGCCACCAGCTGGGCCCGTCCCCCTTAGGTAGGTGGCTAACATTGGAGCAGATTTGTAGATTATCTTAATGTGAGCAATCTTGCATAACGTAGGTGTACTTACACAGCTTTTACAATTCGAAAGTAATGTATGCAGAGAGCGGACATAACATAGACTACAAAGCATAAGCATGAGCTAGATTATGCAGTATTGCTATTGCTACTACACTCGCTAACAAAAATTAAAAAGCAGGTTTTGTATATATAGCCACCGTGGCACATTCAACATCGTGTTTCAAGTGGCCACTTGCGCCGCCGTCCATGGCGGCGCATGACTATATATAACAAAACCTGCTTTTTATTTTTCTAAGCTCGTTCCAAAGCAAAAGCAATACTGCATAACTAGCCTCATACTTATGCTCCTTGAAAATAACAAATATGTCCGCTCTCTGCATACTTTACTGATAGAATTGTAAAACTTTGTAAGAACACCTACTAATAAATATGCAAGATTTCACATTTAGATAATCTAAAATCTGTGACTGTAGCCACCTACCTAAGGGGGACGGGTCCAGCGGGTGGCGGGGATTACATAAACTCCCTAAGTAGCGTCAGCTTTCCATCCACGTGATTGTCAGATGCAACAATACCCAGGTAGATAGGCTCGCTGTAGCCGGCGCTTTTAAATGGGGCAAAACCTGAGACATCGATAGCATAAGGCTTACCATTATCATCAATTAGAAACAGTGGCTTAAGCTTATCCAACAACTGAGGACTATTAGCCCTCACAAAGTCTTCAATATTCACAAGATACTCAGCGCCATTAGCATAGGACATAGCATAAGAATCACCTATAATAACATCCAGCCTGTCAGCACTTAGGGCTGAGGTAAGCTTCATAGAGGATGCGTAGGCGTATTCTAAGTTCTCGCTAGATGGGTCTTCGGTGATAAGCAAATCCTTGTAGCTGCTTATAATCAGCCCGCTGGAACCTAAAAGTGCATCAGTAACCTTATCATCAACGGCTACATTCACGTAAGCCACATATAAATCAACAGAGCCAGCGTGCTTAACAGTTTTTACAATAGAAAAAATAGCGCAAATCAAAACTACAGTGACTATTATGTGGATTTTGTAATAATCCCATATGCACTGTAGTTTTTGTTTTGCGCTTAATTCTTTAAAGGTTGAATTTCTTTCTTTCATAATTTTAGCTTTCACTCTGTTCTTCACACTGGATTAAGATGTTCTTCATAAGCATGGCAGAAAACAATGCACATGTGCCAACTCCAAAAATGATAAGTGGCGTGCACACGTAGTAGATGAGATAAGCCATGATTACGTATATGCCAGCCATTATAACAGTGCAAAAGATAAATCTCATGCCAAGCATGATGGAATTCTTGAACATGTTGATTATCGTATTTTCGAAGCGGGCGTTAAGTGGAAAAACCCATAAAAGTACGATGATGTATGCGATGCAGGCTACCACAAGGATGGCGCTGACAAGTGTCCAGAATGCTGATGTAAAGCAAAGATGGTACATTACATAAGCATCAACAGCAAGCACTACGCCAAGTACAGTCATAATGATTCCGATGATAGTGCTTTTCAAAAATCCATCCTTGAAGCTTGAAAAGAAGGCCTTTGTAATATAGCCCTCCTCATCACGAGCAATCTTTCCAGTGCAATAGCAAAGTGCAGTGGTGGATGCACCAATTGTAACAACTGGTATGCAGCATACAAACCAAAGTATATTAAGCCAGACACTGTATACAACCTTTGTCAAAAATCTAAGTACTGGCCCATCATAGTTTAATAAATTTCGCATAAAAAACTCCTATATGCTAATCTCTTGTAGACTCTCTTAAGATAAGATTTGTCTCAGTGTAAACTGTTCTGTAGTTAAGATCAGGCTGCTCAATTCTTGATATAAGTAAATTAGCAGCTGTGCCACCCATAATCTGTGAGTGGATGTGACAGGTGGTAAGTGAGGGAGTCATTACCTTTGATTCGGCTGAATCGTCAAAGCCACATAGCATAACATCATCAGGGCAGTTAACCCTGAATTTTCTAAGACAAGTAATAAAATCCAAGGCGATAAAATCGTTGGCACAGATGAAAAGCTCTGGCATTTCGTCCAATGCTTCTATTGCATCAGAAAGGTAAGAAATGTATTCGCCACCGTGTGGATGAACATTTGTAAGACAGAACTTTTCTATAATATGCAGGTTATTTAAAAACATGGCGTTGCGAAATGCCATGTATCTTTCAAAGAAAGAACGACAGTGATCTGGCTGTCCAACAAAACCTATTTTCTTAACACCACGCTTAGCCATTTCAGAGATAAGTGTAAAAATTCCTGTGGAATTATCCATAAGAAGAATGTCAGCTGGAAGCTGCTTAGTGTAGCTACCTACTGGGGCATCTGCAAATAAAACAGGAATGCCTAAATCACATAGAAGCTCACAGTAGCCTTGATTAAACATTTCCACGCAGATGATTCCATGAGTGCGGCTTTTGTCAAAGCTGGCAGGAAATGTGCCATTTTCTATGTTGTCAGGTGTAACACGATGCATGGTCATGCTGTAGCCTAAGTGAGTGATTTCATTCTGAAATTTATCTAGCATGGTAGATGCAAAGTGGGAATTGCCAAGGAAATTACCTGTAAAAAGTGCAATCTCACCAGATACAACAGGCTTGCTTGCGCTGTTAGAGCCTAATATATCTGAAACAGAATTAGCATAAGAAAACTGCTTGTAACCCATTTCTACAGCCTTAGCTAATACCTTTTCCCTAGTGGAATCTGCAAGGATTCCGGTGTTATTGATAGCCTTTGATACAGTGTTTCTAGAAACCCCTAATGCATCGGCAATGTCTTGAATAGTAACTTTATTTGCCATTATATTCTCCTATTTATTATGTAAAAACTAAAAATATTTCAATTCACATGTACTTGACACCTGTAAATTATAAAATGTAACAACATATTTGTCAAATGTAAAAATTCATGTGAAAATTGTTACAAAAACACACCATCCCCCTTGTTATATTTTTACAAATAAACAAAACTCCATTGACACAAATGTAAAACATGGTATGATTTATGCATAACCGATTTGTGCAAACGCACAATAAAATATGGGTTTCATTGAGGAGGATTAATGAAAAAGGAAGGAAAAATGCATAATACCCTAACCTATGTTATGCATCACTGGAGATTATATGTGTTCTTTTTAGGACCAGCATTGTTACTTACAATCATATTTAGATACCTACCAATGGGCGGTATATTAATTGCTTTTGAAAAGTACAGTCCTTTTAAAGGGTTCTTTGGAAGTGAATGGGTTGGACTAGAATACTTCAAACAATTCTTATCTTCACCAGATTTTATATCTTATCTGGTAAACACATTAAAGCTTAGTGTATTTGGATTGTTATGGGGCTTTCCAGTGCCAATTATCTTAGCACTTCTTCTTAATAGAATAGAAAGCAGCAAGATAAAGCAGAAGATTCAGCTAGTGCTTTATATGCCAAACTTCATATCAGTAATTGTACTTTGTGGTATGGTAAGAATTCTTCTTTCAGTTACTGGACCAGTTAACATGATGTTTAATACCACAATCAATTTCCTTACATTGCCAGAGGCATTCAGACCAATCTACATTATAAGTGGTATCTGGCAGGGAGCAGGTTGGGCATCAATCATGTACACAGCTTCACTTGCAAATGCCAGCCAGGAATTAAAGGAAGCAGCTCAGATCGACGGAGCTAACATCTTCCAGCAGATTAAGGCTGTAGAGTGGCCAGCTATTAAGGATATGGTTGTTATCCAGTTTATTTTACAGGCTGGTAACATCATGAGCATCGGCTTCGAAAAAGCTTATGCACTTCAGACAGATTTGAACCTTGGTGCATCAGAAATCATTGCAACCTACGTATATAAGAAAGGTTTGCTTGATGGAAACTACAGTTATTCAACAGCCGTTGGTTTGTTTAATACAGTTATCAACTTAATCTTGCTTATTACAGTTAACAAGGTTGTTGAAAAGATGAACGATGGTCAGGGACTATAATCGGGAGGAAGAAATGGAAGCAAAGAAAAAGAAAAAAAGCGCGTTCTCACGATACTCAGCTGGGGACAAAGCATTTTTACTTGTAGGATATGTGATACTTGCTCTTTTTGTTTTAGCAATCATCATTCCTATGGTATACATCGTTGTAGCATCATTTATGGATCCTATAACATTACAGAATACAGGTATTACTTTTGATTTAGACAAATGGACATTAACTGCCTATGAAAGAGTTATTTCTAATGCACAGATTTGGGTAGGCTTTAAAAATGCAGTGATTTATTCATTAGTGTTTACCTTCCTATCAGTAGCTATTACCATGCTATGTGCCTACCCAATGTCTTTAGAGGATTTCAAGGGAAGAAAGATATTTAACGTAATCTTCATGATTACAATGTTCTTCGGCGGTGGTTTGATTCCTACATACTTGCTTATCAGTAACTTAGGTTTGCTTGATAGCATGTGGGCAGTTGTTCTTCCTGGAGCATTTTCAGTATGGAACATGATTATCGCCCGTACATATTATAGAGGAATTCCTGGTGAGCTTAGAGAAGCTGCCGAGGTTGATGGAGCCAACGAGCTTACATTATTCTTCAGAATACTTCTTCCAGTATGTACACCTGTTATCGCAGTTCTTTGCTTATGGCAGTTCGTTGGAATGTGGAACAGCTACTTCGATGCAATGATTTACTTAAACACAGCATCTAAGCAGCCACTTCAGCTTGTACTTAGAGCTATTCTTATTCAGAACCAGCCAGATGCAGGTATGATTGCAGATATGCAGTCTACAGCTGAAAGAGCTCGCCTTGCAGAGCTACTTAAGTATTCAACAATTATTATTTCAAGTTTACCACTTCTTGTAATGTATCCATTCTTCCAGAAGTATTTCGATGCTGGAATTATGGTGGGTTCAGTAAAGGGATAAATCGTTTTTGCTAGTAACTGCACAAAGCAGTTCTATATATAGGAGGAGAGAAAAGAATGAAAATGAAAAGCGCAAAGAGAGTTGTGGCTGCAGCTCTAGCCGTAACAATGGCATCTACAATGTTTGCTGGTTGCGGTTCAAAGGGAAACAATGCAAGTAACGCTGATAAGGTTGATATGGAAAACCTTTCATTCCCACTTGCAGAGACAGTTACTATTACAGGTACAACAAGCTACCCTGTAGGAACTGAGGAGAATCCAAACAATCGTACAATCTTCAAGAGATTAGAGGAAGAGACAAATGTACATGTTGATTGGACAGCAATTTCTTCAGACCAGTGGGGTGACAAGATTTCACTTAACATGGCTAATGCAAACACTCTTACAGACTTCGTATTTACAGCAGGCTTCGGCGACAACGACTTAATCAGATATGCTGACCAGGGCGTTATCGTTCCAGTTGAAGAATACATTGACAACTACATGCCAAACCTTAAGGCAGTATTTGATAAGTACCCAGAGTACCGCACAATGTGTGAGGACGCTGATGGACACATCTGGGCACTTCCTTGGATTGAGCAGCTTGGTTCAGAGAAGACTGCAATCCAGACAGTTGGTAACAACATGACATTCATCAACCAAAAATGGTTAGATTTCCTTGGACTTGAAACACCTACAACAGTAGATGAGTTCGAGCAGGTATTACTTGCTTTCCAGGAGCACGCTCCAGAGCTTCAGAAGGAATTTGGTATTGATGGTGACATTATCCCTATGTCTTGCATCGTAAACGACCAGGATCCTAACCTTCTTATCAACGGTTTTGGCGATGGTATCGGTGATGTTGATATGGGACAGCATATTGCAGTTACAGATGACAAGAAGGTTATTTGTACAGCAACAACAGATGGCTTCAGAAAGGGTGTTGAATGGTTACACAAGCTCTACGCTGAAGGACTCATCGATCCAGAGTGCTTCACACAGGATTGGTCAACATACGTTGCAAAGGGTAAGTCACACAGATATGGTGTTTGCTTTACATGGGATGTAGCTAACATCGATAACATTCAGGATTACGTTCCACTTAAGGCTCTTAAGGCTGATACAGTAAATGTAACTCCACAAAACGGTTCTTTCACATCAGGTTTTGATAGAGGACGTTGTGTTGTAACAAGCGTTTGCAAGAACCCAGCATTTGTTTGCGCATGGCTTGATAAGATGTATGATCCATTCCAGTCTCCACAGAACAACTGGGGAACATACGGTGAAGATGATGATTTCGATATCTTCGAGCTTGGCGAGAACGAAGATGGCGAGAAGATGCTTAAGCATGCACCACTTGGCGATGCTTCTCCAGTAGAAGTTCGTGAGGCTGAGTGCGTTGGTGGTCCTCTTGCAGTTCTTGATGAGTACTACGGAAAGTATGTAACATGCCCAGATGATGCACAGTATCGTCTTGATTGGATCAAGGATTACTACACAGATGATATGCACTGCAAGTATGTTTACCCACGCGTATTTATGTCATCAGAAGACACAGAAAAGCTTTCAGCAATCCAGACAGATTTAGTATCATACTTAAACTCAAGCAAGGCTGAGTTCATCAGAGATGGTATTACAGATGATTCATGGAATGCATACATTAACCAGGTTGATAGCTACGGCTTAGACCAGTACCTTGAAATCTATCAGAAGTATTTCGATGATTTCTATTCAGGAAAATAATAATAAATAGTAAGGAAGAGAAGATATATGAACAGTCAAACTTTGAGAGAGGCTAGAAAATACGAGGAGGCCTTTGAAAAGTTAATTCCAGCGGAGCAAAGACCTAAGTTTCATTTGTCTCCACGAGTAGGTTGGATGAACGATCCTAACGGATTTTGTATCTATGGGGATAAGTACCATTTGTTTTATCAGTATCATCCTTATGATGCACATTGGGGACCAATGCATTGGGGACATGCAGTGAGTGATGATTTACTCCACTGGGAATTCCTTCCTGTGGCACTTGCACCAGATGAATACTACGATAAGGATGGTGTATTCTCAGGAAGTGCAATCACATTAAAGGATGGAAGACACCTGCTCATATACACGGGAGTTATGAAACGCACTGTGGAAAATGGACAGATGAAGGAATTTCAGACACAGTGTGTTGCAATAGGTGATGGCCTGGATTATGAAAAATATGAAAATAACCCAGTAATTAATTCAGATAAAATCCCTGATGGCGCCAGCAAGACAGACTTTAGAGATCCTAAGATTTGGGAGAAGTCTGACGGAACTTACAGATGTCTTGTTGCTAATCGTCCTGCAGATGGAAGTGGTCATTTACTCTTGTTTAAGAGTGATGACTGCATCCACTGGGACTTTGAGAGGGTATTTGCCAAGAACGAAAGACGTTACGGTCTTATGTGGGAATGTCCAGATTTCTTTACATTAGATGGAAAGGGCGTACTTCTCACAAGTCCACAGGATATGCTTCCTGAGGGCTTCGAATTCCACAATGGTAACGGTAACCTTTGCATTATCGGTTCATACGATGATGCTACAGATACCTTTACAGAGGAAAGTGTTCAGGCTGTTGACTACGGAATCGATTTTTACGCTATGCAGACAATCCTTACAAAGGATGGCAGACGCGTAATGATTGGCTGGATGCAAAACTGGGATACTACAGGTGCCCATGATGGTTCTGACCCATGGTTTGGCCAGATGTCACTTCCAAGAGAGGTTACAATAAAGGATGGCAGACTTTGCCAGTGGCCAATCAAAGAGCTTGAAGACATGCGTGTTAACAAGGTAGAAATCAAGGACGCTGTAGTTGAGGCAACAAAAGACCTTAAGGATAGAGATAGCGAATCAATAACAGGCGGTGTTTCATTTGAAGGAATCAAGGGCAGATGCCTTGATATGGAGCTTGAAGTAAAGCCTAAGGACATTGATGCAATGTTTGACAGATTTGTTATTTCAATTGCTGCTGATGAAAAGTTCCACACAGATATCGTACTTCGTCCAAAGGAGAATATTGCAAAGATTGATAGAAAGTTCTCAGGCTCAAGACGCGCCATAGTTCATCAAAGACGTGCACATATTCCATGGACAGAAGAGTCAATAAAGGTTAGAATAGTCATGGACAGATACAGCATGGAAGTATTCTTCGAGGAAGGCAAGTATGTTATGACAGCATCACTTCCTACAGATGTTTCATGTGATGGCATTTACTTTAACACTAATGAGGATGCCATAGTAAGTATCACCAAATATGATTTAAACTAATTATTAGAGCGAGAGGTATTATGGAAAAAACATTAGACGTAGTTGCTTTAGGTGAGCTATTAATTGATTTCACTGAAAACGGGTTAAGTGAGCAGGGTAACCCATTGCTTGAGGCAAACCCAGGAGGAGCCCCATGTAACGTGCTTGCAATGCTTCAAAAATATGGCAAGTCCACAGCATTCATTGGTAAGGTTGGTAATGATAATTTTGGACACATGCTGGCTGACACTGTTAAGTCCCTTGGCATCGATGTTTCTAACTTGAAATTCGATGATGAGATTCATACAACACTTGCTTTTGTACACACCTACGAAGATGGAGACAGAGATTTCTCGTTCTACAGAAATCCAGGTGCTGACGTAAGACTTAGCGCAGAGGAGATAGATCCTTCAATCATTGAGAAGGCTAGAATCTTCCATTTTGGAACACTTTCAATGACACATTCTACAGTTGAGAATGCCACAATTAAGGCTATTCAGCTTGCAAAGGATAACGGATGCTTAGTAAGCTTTGACCCAAATCTTCGTCCACCACTTTGGAACGATTTAAGCGTTGCTAAGGAAAAGATGGATTACGGTTTTGGCAAATGCGATATCCTTAAGATTTCTGATGATGAGGTTACATTCTTTACAGGCGAGGCTGACGTTTTAAAGGGTGCTAAGCTTATCAAGGAAAAATATGGAATTAAGCTTGTGTGTGCCACACTTGGCAAGGATGGAAGCTATGCCCTTTACGGTGATAAGGTGGTTAAATGCAATCCATTCCTTAATCCAAATACAATCGAAACAACCGGTGCTGGCGATACATTTATGGGCTCAGTTCTTAATTCGGTACTTGAGGTTGGTATTGATAATTATGATGAGGATAGCCTATTAGGAATGCTTACAGTAGCAAATGCCGCAGCTTCTATTATCACAACAAAGCGCGGTGCCTTAAAGGTAATGCCAAAAGAGGACGAGATTAAGGAATTTATTAAAACAAGATAGTTTGTTTTAGAAATGAATTACTTGCCCTACGGACAAATGTCCGTCACAGACAAATTTTTTGTTGTAAGTGAATAGGTTTTATAGTATAGTATCAGAGATGGTTACTTTAGTGGGGTAAAGTTAAATCTCTGATACTTTTTTGTTTTATATAAATCACTGAAAATGTGCTATTATATTTAGGAAAAAAGTAAGATATTAAGGAAGGTATCCACATGGATCTTTTTGATTACATGCGACAGGAAGCAAAGAAAAAAGAATCGCCTCTTGCAGCAAGACTTCGTCCTACCACTTTAGATGAGGTGGTTGGGCAGCAGCATATTATTGGCAAGGACAAGCTTTTATATCGTGCCATTAAGGCCGATAAGCTTTCTTCCATCATATTCTATGGGCCACCTGGTACAGGAAAAACTACTCTTGCACAGGTTATAGCCCACACCACATCAGCAGAATTCACATCTATCAATGCCACTACATCTGGAAAAAAGGATATGGAAGCAGTGGTTGAGGGTGCCAAGCAAACTCTTGGAGCTTATGGCAAGAAAACCATATTATTCATAGACGAGATTCACAGATTTAATAAAGGACAACAGGATTACCTGCTACCATTTGTTGAGGACGGCACAATCATATTGATAGGAGCCACCACAGAGAACCCTTACTTCGAGGTAAACGGGGCTTTACTTTCCCGTTCCATTATATTCGAGCTTAAGCCTCTTGAAGCAGAGGATATTAAGACACTTATTATGAGGGCTCTTACAGATAACGAAAAGGGCTTAGGCAGCTATGATGCCATCATTGATGATGACGCACTTGATTTCCTTGCAGACATTGCAAATGGTGATGCCAGAAGTGCTCTTACAGCAATAGAGCTTGGCGTTCTTACTACTGATAGATCAGAGGATGGTAAGATTCACATTACAATAGATGTTGCCAGCGAATGTATACAAAGAAGAGTTATTAAATACGACAAAGATGGCGATAATCATTATGACACCATCTCAGCTTTTATAAAGAGTATGAGGGGAAGCGACCCGGATGCTGCAGTGTATTATCTGGCCAGGATGCTATACGCAGGGGAAGACCCTAAGTTTATTGCAAGGCGTATATGCATCTGTGCATCAGAGGATGTGGGAAATGCAGACCCACAGGCACTTGTTGTTGCCACCAGTGCATTTCTTGCCACAGAACGTATAGGAATGCCAGAGTGTCAGATTATTTTATCTCATGCAGCCACCTATGTGGCATGTGCACCAAAGTCCAATGCAGCCTACGGAGCCATTGACCTTGCCATGCAAGAGGTAAAGAACAACACTACTAGACCAATACCTACCCATTTGCAGGACGCTCACTACAAATCAGCAGGCAAGCTTGGCCATGGCATCGGTTATGAATACGCCCACGATTTCCCTAATCATTTCTCCCACCAGAGGTACCTTCCAGAAGGACTTGAAATCGGGGACTTCTACAAGCCAGGCAACCTTGGCTACGAAAAACAAATAACAGACTATCTAGAATATATAAGAACCCACTAAAAGGCTTCCCCCTTAAGTAGGGGGAAGCTGTCAGCGCAGCTGACTGATGAGGGTATGACATTTCATATATAGAAAGAGAGAGGACAACTATGAAAAAGTACAACGAAATGACCCCAGAAGAACTATCAGCCGAAAAGGAGCTTCTTAGAAAGGAATATGTTGCATGGCAAGCCAAAGGCCTAAAGCTTGATATGAGCCGCGGTAAGCCTTCTTTAGAGCAGCTCAATCTTTCTATGCCACTTTTTGATATCCTTGATGGTAAATCACTTATGAAGTGCATGAATGGTGTAGAAACAAGAAACTACGGTCAGCTTGAGGGTATAGTTGAGGCACAGCACCTTATGGCAGAGATTATGGATTGCCAGCCAGAACAGGTAATTGTTTGTGGTAACTCATCTCTTAATATTATGTTTGATACAGTAGCACGTGGCTACATGTTTGGTTTTGATGGATGTACACCATGGTGCAAGCTGGAGCGTGTAAGATGGTTATGCCCAGTTCCAGGCTATGACAGACATTTTGCTATTACACAGCATTTTGGATTTGATATGATAAATGTTCCTATGAACGAGGACGGCCCTGATATGGATGTTATCGAAGGCTTAGTTGCTGCAGATGACAGCATCAAGGGTATCTGGTGCGTTCCTAAGTACTCTAACCCACAGGGTATCGTATATTCTGACGAGGTTGTTAGACGTATGGCTAATCTTAAGCCAGCAGCTAAAGACTTTAGAGTATTCTGGGATAACGCTTATGCAGTTCATCACCTTTACAAGGAAAAGAGCAAGATTCTAAACATCCTTCATGAGTGTGAGGAAGCTGATAACCCTAACCTTGTTTTCGAATTTGCATCTACATCAAAGATTACATTTGCCGGTGGTGGTATTGCAGCAATCGCCTGCAACCATAACAACCGTGAGGAGCTTAAGAGAACGCTTACAGTGCAGACAATCGGCTTTGATAAGATTAACATGCTTCGTCATGCAAGATATTTCCAGGATGTGGAATCAGTATCTAAGCACATGGAAAAGCATGCTAAGATTCTTCGTCCTAAGTTTGAGCTTGTTATCAAGACAATGGAAGAGGATTTAACAGGCCCAGGCTGCGGCTCATGGATTTCACCAAAGGGTGGCTACTTCATCACATTTGAGGCTCCTAAGGGTACAGCTACTCGTATAGTAGATTTGGCAGCTGAGGCTGGCGTTAAGCTTACACCTGCTGGTGCACCATTCCCATATCACATGGATCCAGGCGATTCTATCATCCGTTTCGCACCATCTCTTCCACCAATCGAAGAGCTTGAGCAGGCTGCTAAGATATTCACAGTATGCGCACGTATTGCATATCTTGAGAAGCTTATTTTGGCTAAGATGGAATAAAATAACATTAAAGGCAAAGGGGCTGTTAAAAAACTCCCCTAAAAGGTAAGGAGTGAAATCTTCGGATTTCACTCCTCTTTTATTAAAAAAATGAGCCACAGACCTATGGCTGTGACCCAAATCCGGTATATAATATACCTATGCTAACCACTACAAATATTAAACCAAAACAACTAAAATTACCACTAGATATTGAAACTTTAATTCCAGTTTCAGACATTGTGTATAGTTTTTGTGAGATTGTGGATAGTATTGACCTAAGCCAATATGTTGCAACAAAGGAGAGCAACACTGGAAGGCCTAAGTACGATCAAATCAAGCTCTTAAAAGCTGTTCTATTCTCTTTTATGGAAAATGGCTACCTTTCCTTGAGAAAAATAGAAAAATCATGCAAAACTGATATACGATATATGTATCTTTTAGATGGCATGAAAGTTCCAACCTATGTTTCTATAGGATCTTTCATTAACTCACTAAAATCTTCAATTCAAGATATTTTCCTCGATATAAACAAAGAAATTTTTAAACGTGATTCTGTAGACTTAAATCATACTTACATAGATGGAACAAAGATTGAAGCTAACGCTAACAAATACACCTGGGTGTGGAAGAAATCATGTACAAAAAACAGAGATAAAACATTCGAGAAAATCACAGCCTTAATTGAGCACATAAACATAGAAGACTTGGCAACAATGGGGATAAAGTTCGAAATACGATCTGAGTATGCAGTGGAATATTTGGATTTGCTTATGGAAGAATATGCCAAACAGATGAACTTAAATCCTAAAGAATTTAAGCATGGAAAAGGACATAGAAAAACCAATGAGCAGAGAAACTATGAGCTTCTTGAAGCTTACAGGAATAAGATTTCCAAGTACATCATAAGCATCAATATTTGTGGAGATAAACGAAACAGTTATTCAAAAACAGACCATGATGCAACATTTATGAGAGTGAAGAAAGACTATATGGGAAATGACCAGATTCTTCCAGCTTACAATATGCAGATAGCTGTATGTGATGAATACATAGCAGTCATAGATGCAAAGCAGTATGCTTCTGACATGGATTGTTTTGTTCCGCTAATGGAGAAATTTAATGAGATGTATGGACACTATCCAAAGTACCCTGTTGCTGATGCTGGCTATGGCTCATACAATAATTATATCTACTGCGAAGAACATGGAATGGAAAAATATATGAAATTCACAATGTTTGAAAAGGAAACAAAGGATAAGAAATACCAGGAAAATCCTTATCGAGCCACCAATTTTGCTAGTGATTCAGAAGGTAATCTGATATGTCCTGCCGGAAAGAAATTTCAGTTTAAGTATGAAAAACATGTAAAAGGTAATCAGTATGGCAGAACTGAAGAAGTCTATGAATGTGAAAGCTGCGAAGGCTGTGAACACAAAGAAAAGTGCTGTCCTAGAGCTAAGAATAATAGAACCATAAGACTTAATCGCGAGTTAACTAAGACTCATGAAGAAGTACTAGATAACCTTTGTTCTATTCAAGGAGCTTTACTTTGTATGAATAGAAGCATTCAGGCAGAAGGAACTTTTGGTGTTATGAAATGGGATAAGTCATACAAAAGAGCATTCAGAAAAGGCTTAGAAAGTGTGATTTTAGAGTTTACACTAATTTCCTGTGGTTTTAACCTTTATAAATACCATAACAGAAAGCAAAGAGAAGCCATAAAAGCAGCATAGAGCCTAAGTCCCTTTTCCATCTAACCGGCCATGAAGTGCATGGCTTTGCTTAGTGACTCTATTTTTTATAATTATAGGGGCAAAAGAAAATCCAAAAACAAAATAAAAGAGGATTCAGGGGCTATCCGAGGATAGTCACTGAATCCAGTCCTTTTTTAGGGGAGTTTTTTAACAGCCCCT
>NZ_JAFUSK010000070.1 GCF_017471675.1 Pseudobutyrivibrio sp. | reverse complement strand
TTCCAAAAGAAATAATTGAAAAACTTTTGCCATGGTCAAAAGAAATCCCAGACGAAATAAAAGCTCCTTCAAACTGCTAATTTAAGCGGTTCGAGGGAGCTTTTTAATATCCTAACACCGTAAGCTGTAACTACGCTTACCTTTTATTTGCCTTACGGCGGCTTTACTCTTAACTGCATGCCAGAAGTCTGTGGATACTCCAGCCACTTCAAATACCATAGAATCAGCTTCTTACACTAAAACAGCTGAATCATTGACTTCTTCCGAAACAGAATATACAGAACTCCCAGCAGAAACCGAGGATGCTTTTTCACCTCCTGCTGTCTGGGAAGAAAGGCTCGAGCTTCCTACAGCTGAGGAAATTGAAGCCTGCAACAATACAAGCACTCAGCGTTCTCCTTATATAGCTGGCTGGTTAAAAAATGATAAAGTCACACGATTCACCAAGTATTCTGCAGATATTAAGGCTGATTACATGCCATTTGCAACCTACTGCAGTCCTGTAAATCTCACCCTGGATTATTCCTCTTTAAAGGACAAGTATACTAATGTCTGGAACGAAGGCGGTATCGGTATGTATGCCGGTCTTCAACGACGAGAAGCCGATGAAACCAAAGTTGGAATAATGGCATTTTGGGATATTTACTGCGAAGATGAAGACGGAAACATAACAACAATAACGCCAACGCGAGTTTATCCAGAGTCTGATGAGGACACCAGCTTCGATGGAGAGGGCGAAGGTGCCCATACACTCGTCGACTATGATTGGAAGCCCGGAAAGTGGTATCGGATGATAATTCAGTGTGGCACTTCAGAAACAACCGGAAATACTACTGTAGAACAATTGGTGCAAGATTTGGAAACCGAGCAATGGACCTACTTAAGCAAGTACGATCTAGGAATTAAGGATATCGCATTTACAGGAGATGTGGCTATGTTTCTAGAAAACTTCAATCCAAAAACCTCGGGCGAGATTAGAACGATGGAAATAAAAAATGCCCGTATTTGCCCAGAGGGAAGCGAAAATTGGATTTCATTAAATGAATGCGAGTTTTTACAAAATTTTGATTACCCAGGAAGCTACAATTATGGAACGGATGGGGATACTTTCTGGATTATCACTACAGGCGTAACTGGAAAGAATGGTGGAATTTCGGAGCCAAAAACACTAACGGTTAAATAAAAAAGTTTTAAGACAAATAGGAGATGGCAAATGGACATTATTGAATCAAAAGTCAATTATGATGCATGGGAAAGAAAAGAAATCTTTAATTTCTTCAGCGAACTATCAGATCCATTTTATATGATTGCGTTTAGGCAGAATGTGACCAAACTGTACCATTTTACAAAACAACATCATATTTCATTTTATTATGCCTTAGTTTATTTATGTACAAAAGCCATCAATAGCATTCCAGCGTTTCATTATGTAATAAGACAATCAGATATTTATTATTTATCTGAAAGAATACCAAGCTTTACTGATATAAAAAAAGGCAGCGAGCTTTTTCATATCGTGACAATGCCTTGTGAAAAATCAATTATTGATTTTTGCAATCAGGCAAAAGAACTCAGTCAAAATCAAACTATTTTCCTGGAAAAAAGTATGGAAAAAGATTCTCTAATTTATTTTTCCTGCATTCCATGGGTAGATATGACTGCTATGACAAATGTACATGAACTCGCATCTGAGCAAGCAAGAGATGAATCTATTCCCCATATCTCATGGGGAAAATATATTAAACATGATGACCAATTCGAACTGGGTATATCTATAGAAGTAAATCATCGCTTAATTGATGGACTTCACGTTGGACAATTTGCAGAAGCATTGACTCGATTTATCGATGAATTGATGTAACTATCACTCCCAATAGCAAGCAAAAAAGAACAGCTATCTCTTTCGAGATAACTGTTCTTTTTAAAATATCTTAGTGTAATTTATCACTCCCAGTTTTACTTTTTATAATGGCTTATCAGTAAATTGCTAATGAAACCCTGATAGCTATTAATTAAACGAACCCCCAAGATTCTCAAGTGTATCAATTACTACTGTGCAATCTGGTTTTACATTTTGCATTACCACTTTCATTTGGTTTTCAGGGATTGCAACACAACCACCTGTATATGGCTTGTTAGGACCTAAGCAGTGAAGGAATATAGCTGAGCCAAGACCTGGTACACCCTCAGCATTGTAGCTGATATTTAAGCAATATTGATATTGGCGTGTATATTCAATGATATGTTCACTGTTTTCTGTATCCAGATTTGGATATTGATTAATCATAACCATTTTATTGTACTGCATTCCCGGGTTAACATCCCCAGACCAATACTGTTCGTTGCCCACCTGTATATAAGGTATAGCGCAACCTGGATCTGGAGCAATACCAAATGCAGCGTTAAATCCATAAGTTCCTACAGGTGTTTTGGCGTCACCTTCCTTAGTTTTACCCAGACCGTTTTTGCCGATAAATCCTGGTGTACTCATAATCTGATACCATTTTCCATCAGCGGCCTTTTCGTTCAAAGAAACCCATGCTGTTGTACCTTCATAGTTTGCCACTACAAGCATTTGCTTAGAAGTCTTTGCCTGTGGCAGTTTTGCAATCCAATCTGGAGACTTGCCTAACATGGTTGTAGTTGAAGCTGTAGCTCCTGTTGTATTTGCAGATGATATTACAGATTTTGTTGAGACTGGGAATGTGAAATATGTGTCCTTAAATGGCTCATTTTTCAATGTAAAATGCCACCATTCCTCTGGCAAAGGATTAAATCCATGTCTAACCATAACATCTCTAAGAAGCATTCTGTTTGCGTACTGCTCCTTAGTAATTCCTTTATAATCTGGATGGCTGAGCTCACCAAAATAATCAAAGGTTCCACCCATATCCACTTCTTTTTCTGTTCTCATATCAAAAAGAGTCAGATCCAGTGTGCTACCTCTGCTGTGACCAGAATGCTCAGCAATATATCCTTGAGGAAATAGCACAGATTTATCTAATTCTGGGTAAAAATATTGCTTCATGCGTACATCGTTCACATCTAAGGCCCAATTCATAAAATTAGTAACGGCCATTTGAGGACGATATGCATCAAATATTTTCAGCCTATAACC
This sequence comes from Pseudobutyrivibrio sp., assembly GCF_017471675.1. GTDB lineage: Bacteria > Bacillota > Clostridia > Lachnospirales > Lachnospiraceae > Pseudobutyrivibrio. The sequence continues at coordinate 9,181 of NZ_JAFUSK010000070.1, read as the reverse complement.
CTTTTGTACCAACTCATCGCTGACACCCTTTAAAGCAACTGCAGCTTCTTTTGTCAGTAATGCCACTGGCTCTTCATAACCTGCAATTCTATCTCCAACAAAATTATAAGTTGAATAGTACCTAATCTCTTGAATTGCATCAGGAACCACATCGCTTAGCAATACGAAATCCGAAGAATCAGCTGATAGCTTTACATCATCTGTTTTAGCGCTAACCTCTAGTGTACTGCTACTGAATGCAGTAAGTGTCAGCACCATAATAATTACTGCACTTGTAAGACTTCTAACTATTTTTTTCAAAACGAACCTCCTTTATATTATTAAACTTGTATGTAACAAAAATTTTACCCCAAATAGTTTAATAATGGTCAAAAGTCGCAGAAAGTTCATAGATTTTTGTTTTATGCAAAATTTAACATTTTGTTCGATTTACACGAATGGTTGTTCGGGTGTATCATCTTATTACAAGGCAAACATATATTCGGAATTTATATTCTATTGTAAAAGGAGGTACAGCCTATGGAACTTAACAATACAATCATTGCTGTAGATTTTGATGATACACTTTGTTTTTCATATTTGTCTAAATTGGTAGGTGTTTCCTAATGGATAATTCTGAGCATCTGCTAATTCCTAAGTGCTATATTGCCATCGATATGAAGTCCTTCTACGCTTCCGTGGAATGTGTGGCAAGGGGGCTTGATCCCCTTAAAGCCAATCTGCTTGTGGCGGATTCCAGTAGAAGCGACCAAACTATCTGCCTTGCAGTATCACCTGCCCTTAAGGCTATTGGCGTCCCCAGTAGACCTAGGCTTTTTGAGGCCAAGCAAGCCATTGATAGATATGAAAAGCTTCACCATACCAACGTCCTTTATATTACCGCAGTACCTAGGATGCTTGAATACGAAAAAGTATCTGCAAAGATTTATGGTATTTTTCTTAAGTATGTTGCCCCAGAGGATATCCACGTATACAGCATTGATGAAAGCTTCATCGATTGCACACCTTATCTGCATCTGTATGAAGACCAGGCTATAAAAACTAGGCAAAATCCTGCTCATGTTATGGCTCTAACCATGATAAAGGATGTCCTTAAGCAAACGGGAATCACTGCTACTGTAGGCATTGGGACGAACCTCTATCTTGCCAAGGTTGCAATGGATATTGTTGCCAAAAAAGCTCCTGCCGACAAAGATGGGGTTCGCATAGCTGACCTAAACGAAGAATCATATAAGACCCTTCTTTGGCCCCACACACCTCTCACTGATTTTTGGCAAATAGGACGCGGTAAGGCCCGCCGCCTGGAGAGTAATATGATGTTTACTATGGGGGATGTTGCCGAACGTTCTCAGATAGATGAAGAATGGTTTTACAAGACCTTTGGCATAGATGCCGAGATTCTCATTGACCATGCATGGGGAATTGAGCCTGTCACCATGCAACATATCAAAAACTATAAATCTGATAATCACTCGCTTTCCAATGGTCAGGTATTGCCTCGCCCTTACAAATATGAAGAGGTGTGCATCGTCCTAAAGGAGATGATTGATATCCTATGCTGTGACATGTACAAAAAGAATCTTGTATCATCCAAATTCACCTGGTGGGTAAGCTATGATTATAAAAGCTTAGAATATTGCCCTCATTATGATGGACCTCTTGCAATTGATTGGTATGGAAGGCTTCATCCAGCCCACTCCACAGGCACGGTAAATATACGCACTGCCACCAACACCTCTAAGCTAATAATTGATGCCATAATGAAGGATGTTATCGCCAAATGTGACCACAGGATCCTGTTTCGTAAGCTTGGAATCTGCGCCTGTAACGTAAAAAGTGATGGAGGTTGCTATCAAATGGATTTATTTACTGATTACGAAGCTATTAATAAGGAAAAGCAGATTCATGGTGCGCTACTGAACGTTCGAACCAAGTACGGTCCCAACGCTATATTAAAAGGGCTTAACCTGTTAGAAGGCGCAACAACCCGCGAAAGAAATGAACAAATTGGCGGACATAAAGCTTAGCTTTGCCATTTTTTATTAATAATAACAATATTTTTTGCATTTTATTAGACAAATGGCTATAATTGTCTTGTATGAGATATTTATAAACTTATTTCAATCCATATGGGGAGGCTAGAAAAAATGGCAACAAGAAAAAAGACAACAAAGAGTAACGTAAAGAGTACATCAGTCCTTCAGTATCAGGGAATTGAGATTTCTGAGGCTGAGTGCGCCAAGAAAGCAACAGCTCAATTTCGCGTTGATTACAAAGGCGTTGAGCTAGAGAAACTTGAAATTTATATTAAGCCAGAGGAGCACAAGATTTATTATGTAGGTAATAAAGATTGTACTGGTTCTGTGGATTTATAAGTTTCTTTTTTATGAAGCATTAAAGCTTCATATTTCGGCAAAACCAAACACATAAAAATCGCACTCGGGATTCCCTGAGTGCGATTTTTTTCATCCAATTATTACTTTCTCTTACGTGTGCTATATACCTGCATAGCTAAAAGTCCTATAGCAATCAATGCAATTACAACTATACCTACTATTGGTAACACATTTGATGAAGCTGAAGCATCTGCTGCCATTTCTTCATCAGCAGCTGCTGGTACATCCTCATCCTCTATAGTGTTATTATTATCCTCATTTGCACCATTATCATTAGCACTTGTATCATCTGTATTAGATGAATCTTCTTTTGAAGCTTCATCTTCTGCAGATTCATCTTCCACATTATTTGTGGCCGTCTTTGCACTTCCATTAGAAGCCTTTCTACTTCTATTAGAAGTATCTGCCGAATTAGCCACAGCTTTATTGGTATTACCAGCTAATGGTGTAGTTGCTTCTGCAATCTGTTTTGTAGTATTAGTAGCTGTTGCAGATATTGCAGAACCTGTTGATGCTGGGGTCGATGTCTGGGAAGTAGCTGTTGCTGAACTACCAGCTGAACTACCACTTGTATTTCCGCCTGCACCAGCTGTACCTGTTCCTGAAATCTTCCATGGCTTAACTGTTGCTCTGCTGGCAAAATCCAACTCCCAACTATCCTTCAAATAAAGTAATAGGTTCTGGTATGTTTCTAACTCTGTAGCCTTATTCAACTTTTCCAACAGAGCATTGCTATCAAAATCTGATTTAGACATACCATAAGACTCTGTATCAACTGCTCCATTTACAACAGTTCCTACCGCTTTGGTTTCTACCTTCTGTCCACCACAAACCACATTTGCTTCTTTGTTGTAATAGTTGTTTGAGCTATAAGATATTCCAGTATTTCTACCAGAAATTTCTCCAAGATCATTAGTATAACGCTCTGATGAAATAGTTACATCTGTAGCATTGTTATATGTAGCTGCTGCCATCATACCTGCAATACCACCAGCTGCCGCCTTATTAAGATTTGCTGTTACATTAACAGAACCACTTACTCTATTGTTAACTAATCCACTCCATGCTGCAAGACCAGTCAAAATACCTGCATAATCCCAAGAAGCTTTAGAATTAGCAATTACTGTAGCATCAACCTTACAATTAACAATAACATTGTCCATGTCATATCCAACAAGGCCAGCTACATAAGCAGCTCCTGAATTTGTAGAAACACTCACATAAGCATCATCTACATAAACACTATCAATATATCCATTTGTGCCCTCAGCCTCTGTGGCAGCACTTAGAACACCTGCATAATATCTGTTATCGTCATTTGTCTGTGTAACAATCTTAGCATCTGTAAATTTTACATCTTTTACGATTGCCCCTAATAAATATGGGAACAAACCAGCATATCTATAAGAAGATGGGTTCTCCTCTGAACCGATTCGCAATCCAGAAATTGTGTATCCTCTTCCATCAAATACACCACTGAATGGATATGGTGTGTTGCCACCAGCTAATTTCCATTCATTTGCAAGTTTGATATCCGAACCAAGAGCTACATAAACTCCACTATAGTTCTCATCTGCATTTAATGATTTGTTGAAATTAACAAGCTGCTCTTCTGTAGCTATTATATAAGGGTTGTTCTGTGTACCATCCCCAGCAGCAAAAATAGTTGGATTTACCTTGCCATATCCAGTATAATCACCATTTTCCATTTTTGTGACTGCTGACGCATAGGCTTCCTTGTATGCGCTGGAATTTTCGTCTGAATCACCACTAACAACCTCAACAACCTGCTTATTATTCTTATCATAATATAGCTTTATTATTGTGGTCATATCCTTGCTTCTTCCGAAGAATTCCCCTGATACTACATTTACCTGCTCCTCTTCCTTTTCAATAACAGGCTCCTTGTATGTGTAAGAGGTTACCTCACCATTTGGAAGTACCGATTTTGTTCCAACATTCCACTTTTTCAGTGAAACCTTTGTTGTAAAATCGCTAATCTTTACAGGATATGCATCAAATAAATTATTTAATCTTTTTGCAAAATCCTTTGAATTAATATCTGCTGTTTTTACACCAATCGCACCACTGTTAACGCCACCGGCAAATTTTTCATTTTCCTCAGTAGTTCCAGGCCCTACCAGCCAGCCAACTGCTTCCACAGGATTTACATTTTTGCCTTCAATTACCTGGCTTGCTTCAAGATTGTAGAAATTATCATATAAAACAGCAATACCTGTTGCCCATCCTGCAAGCTCGCCAACGTACATAGAATAATCTAGCGAATCCATATCAGCATTGCCCACGCAACTAACCATGGTGCCAGCATGAACACCCATAATACCGCCAAGAGCAGTCATTCCTTCTGCTTCTCTGTTGGCAGAACCAGAGATTTTACCGTTGCCGACACAGTTTGCAATAAGTGAACGATTGTTAAGGCCACCTATACCACCAGCCTCGGCAATACCACCTGTAGACTGTGCATATACATCTGCATTATTAACACAATTTAAAATATTCGCTCTATACATGTATCCTGCGATACCGCCACCAAAATGATTAGCAGTTTCGTTTGTAAGACCACTGCGTCCCCAAACATTTCCATCTACAGTTACATTATCAACAGTTCCAGCCACATAGCCTGCCAAACCGGCAACATATAGATTATTATCGCCTTCTACATATATGTTTACATCAAGATTTAGATCCTTAACAAATGAATCTTTGTCAAGTGCACTGAAGAATGCATAGTAAAGAGAGCCATTGTCATGATAATGATTATCTGCCGAACCAATCTTTACTCCACTGACAGTATGTCCATTACCATCAAAATTACCACTGAAAGCATATTCGCCCTCACCTATTACAGTCCAGTCACCTTCAGTAAGCTCAATATCATTAGACAGGGTAATATATTTATCCTTGTAAGTATTTTCTTCACTGAATGATTTAGCAAAGTCTCTTAGCTGTGTCTCATTTGTAATTACGTATGGACTTTCCTGGGTTCCTTCACCAGACTCAAAAATAGCAGGGTCAAACTCCTTAGCATCCTTATCACCAGTGTCCTCAGAATCATTCACAGTCTCACCGGCAAGTGCATTCTTAGTAGCTTCTTTAATACCGTTACTAGAATAAGTTGCGCCACTAACAGCATCCACATCTGTAGACTGACTACTTAAAATAGAATCAATTACCGCTACCGCCTTATCCCAATAACTTTTTGTATCCTTCTGTGATACAACATCAATCTTTTCTATTTTGCCACCATTTACTGTTACTTCAACAGTGATTTCACTCTTAAATCCTTTCGCACTACCACGGTATAGACCGTCCTGCAATTCGGATTTATTTGTCTTAGCTTCTGATGCTGTTGAATTAGACTCAGAATCTGATTCATTTTTTGTTGAAGAATTTTTAACAGAAGATTCCTCAGCTATAATTTCATCCTTTGTATTTTCCTCAGTTGTAACATTTTCAGCAACTTCAGTTTCATTTTCTTCAGTAACTACAGATTCATTCTTTGTATTTTCACTTTGATTAGAATCTGCCTGTACCAAATTATCTTCAGTTACCCCTTCTGTATAAGCAAGAGATTGGATAGAAGATGATGAAACGGCTAAAGTAGTTGCAGTTGCAACTGCCAAAGCTCTTTTCCATTTATTCATATCATTATTCTCCTTGTTATATGTTGTTAGCCGCTAACCAGTGTTAGTGTAGTCAAACTCAAGGAGAATGTCAAATATAAATTATATATTTCTCTAAAAAAGATTTCTCAGTGGTAAGATACCCGATTATACTAGTTAATTTTTACAGGCAACTTTCCAGTTGGATTACTACCGCCAAACAATGTATAGATAGCTGCTGGGATATTAGGATTATACTGCTTTGAATCAGATTTTCCTGTAGGTAATTCTGCCATTCCCTTTCCACAGTAGCAAGCTATTATACCATCTGCCTCTGGGCACATTGATACATCATAAGGTAAATGTGCACTTAGTAAAATAAACTTTTTCCCCCTCTCATGAGTCTTTGCAACAAGCTTGTTAGCCAACTCCTGATTTTTAAAATTCGCTGAATAAGTAGCTGAAATCATAATCACAACATCAGCACCCTCAGTGGCAGCTAATATCCCATCTTCTGCCATATCCTTTGTGCAGACAGCCACTATATTATCGCTATTTATATTAACCTTAGAATTCTTCAGCTTTTCCATTCCATACAAGATTGAATTTGCCTGATTTTCCGCTGGATAAAGTACTACCACCTTCTTGTCAGAGGTTATTGGGAAAGCATTATCATTTTTAACAGCTGTAATAGCATCTACTGCTATATCCCATTCCACATCGTGGTGGGCTTTAGAACCAACAGTCGCTTGGGCAAGTACCTCAGATGGAGTGATTCTTGAAGCTTTCTTCATTACGTTTAATGAATCATCATGCATCAAGCCATATTTTGCCTTCATCTTCAAGATTCTATACACAGACTCATCTACCCTTGCAGTTGATATGGCGCCATTATTAACCTGTTCAACAACACCATCTATATATTTATCCAAATTGATTAATCCTGCTGGCGTAGATAAATCTACAGGCATAAGAATCATATCCGTACCTGCATTTATTGCAAGTCTTGTAGAATCCATCTTACTAAAGTGCTCCGCAATTGCAGCCATATCCATAGCATCTGTAACAACAACGCCTGAAAATCCCATATCATTTCTCAAAATATCAGTCAAAATTGTTTTTGATAATGTAGCTGGCAAATATATTTCTTCTCCAGTTGATTTAGAAATATAGGTTTGCGATTCAATCTTTGGATATTGAATATGGGCCGTCATTATAAAATCAGCATTTTTTGCCACACCTGCAAATGGAATCAATTCCATCTTCTTTAACTCATCATAAGTCTTATCTATCGTTGGAAGACCTGTATGGCTATCAGTATTAGTATCACCGTGACCTGGGAAATGCTTCAATGCAGCCATAACTCCATTATTGTGAAGTCCCTCAATATATTTTGCTCCAAACTTCTCAACTACATTCGGATCATCAGAAAATGATCTTACGCCGATTATTGGATTTGCAGGATTATTATTCACATCCATTACTGGCGCAAAATCCACATTAATTCCCTGCACTGCCAGCTCATTACCTATAATATTGGCTGCCCTGTATGCATTCTCAGTATCTCCAGTAGCTCCTATTGCCATATTTCCAGGCATGGCAGTACCAGTGTTAAGTCTTGTAATATATCCGCCCTCCTGGTCTATTGAAACAAGAAGTGCACTTTGCGCACCGCCAGCCAGGTTTGCCTTTTGCATAGAATTTATAAGTGCAGTTGTCTGCTTAGCATTCTGACAATTTTGAGCAAAAACTATTACTCCACCAAAGCTATACTTGTTTAATGTTGCTCTTATAGCATCATTTATCTCCGTTACACCTTCCTTTTCATCACCTTCGCCCCAGTATCTAAATGATGGCATCAACATCTGCGCCACCTTCTCCTGGGTAGTCATATCCTCAACCATATCTTTTATTCTGTCATCTGCCTTTGCCGTCAGAGGACTGACACAAAATACAAGTGTAGACAATATCATACACATAGCCATAAATAACGAAAATTTCTTTTTTACCATGCCTTTCCTCCTACTATTTGCATTAACCGTTCATATCTTATATTTATAAGATAAAGGTATGTAATAATTGTTAAATAGGCTATGAAATTAATACCAAAAAAGACCTATGATATTAGTTATTAATTATCATAGGTCTTTTATGTGTTAGGCTGTTAACTACAGCTTTTCTCCATTTGATTCAATTACACCTTTGAACCACTCAAAGGATTTCTTTTTGCTACGTGCAAGAGTTCCTGTTCCATCGTCGTGTTTGTCAACATAGATAAAACCGTAGCGTTTTGCCATCTCTCCTGTGGATGCACTAACTAAATCAATGCAACCCCATGGTGTGTAACCCATTAAATCAACTCCATCTTTTACAGCTTCCTTCATTTCTGTAATATGCTTTCTCAAATAATCAATTCTGTAATCGTCATTGATAGTGCCATCTGCTTCAACTTTATCAACTGCACCAAGACCGTTTTCTACAACCATCATTGGTATATGATATCTGTCATAGATAGCATTCAATGTGTAACGAAGCCCCTTAGGGTCAATCTGCCATCCCCAGTCACTTGCTTCAAGATATGGATTTTTTACACCACCCATAAGGTTTCCACCAGTAAGCTTTTCATTCTCATCTGTACTAGCACAAATGCTCATGTAATAGCTAAATGTATAGAAGTCAACAGTTCCTTCTTTAATGATATCTAAATCGCCATCTTCCATCTTGATTCTTATATCATTTTCTTCAAAGTATCGGTCTGCATACTCTGGGTAACGGCCTCTAACCATTATGTCTGAACAGAACCAATTTTTCATGCGCATTTCAGACTGAGCCTTTAGCATGTCATCTGGCTTGCATGTGGCTGGATATGTTGTCATAAAGCAAATCATGTTGCCCATCTTAAACTGTGGATAATTGTCGTGAGCATATTTTACAACACGTGCACTGGCAACAAACTGATGATGAAGTGCCTGATAACGAATCTTTGGGTCATCCTTCACCCCAGTGATTGGGCCAGTATATCCGTAAGCGTAGTTACAGCTTACGGTGTTAGGATATTAAAAAGCTCCCTCGAACCGCTTAAATTAGCAGTTTGAAGGAGCTTTTATTTCGTCTGGGATTTCTTTTGACCATGGCAAAAGTTTTTCAATTATTTCTTTTGGA
>NZ_JAFUSK010000007.1 GCF_017471675.1 Pseudobutyrivibrio sp. | reverse complement strand
TTGGTCAACTAGATGGACAACGGCAAATGCATCTATATACAGTATGTACAATGATATTTTATTTAGAATAGTTTTGCCGAATGAAATGGGCCGTGACGGTATTGCAATGGAAGGCTTAGGTTCTTTAACTGGTAACCAAGATGCGGGAACTTTAGCAGGAGGAGCCATGGCAGTTGCAGGTGTAAAAGTAAGAGAACAGCAACAGAATAGAATGGCAGAAGATGATGCGTTTTTAGAGAAAATTTTACAACAGGGATATAGTCAACAGGTACTTCATGTATTAAGTATTAAACGTTTTGGAAAAGGATATAAGGTGAAAATGAGATGCACGGCTCTAGGCATGGTAGTTCCATCTATGAAGACTTCGTTTTACATATTCCCTGGTTATAACGATTATGAGGAACTTATAGAGTACTTCAAGTATTTTCAAGATCACACAACGGAAAAAATAAATTGGAAATAATGAGAAATGATGAGTAAAAAAGCTACAATTATATTGCTAGTTGTTATAGCTGTATTATCCATATTAAGAGCCGTATTTTCCCCAAGTAACAGATACGGAATTGATAGGGATGATAGTAACGCATATACGGAGTATCTAAAGAAAAATAATATCGAGCAAAAGAAATAAAGACAGTAGATTATGCTTCCTTCGATCATTGGTATGAGCGTTGCCAAAAAATAGCACGTGAAAAATATGGACTAGAGTTAGGATAATCGATGTTATTCATGTATGGAGGCAGCTAATAAAATGGTTGCGTGCTAACTACCCGCAACAAAATATGTTATAATACAGATACAATATTATGTAATGCATTTTGGAGGAGTAGTTATTTATGGAGCAGCATAATAATGACATTGGTACAATAGAAGAATAATAATAAAAAAGATAAGATTCGATATTCACAAAAGCCCTTCGGGGCTTTTTTAGCAATCATTTTTTCTATAACCAAAGGGTATCTAATGACTTTCGCAATGAAGTACAACTCAGTAATTGATATTATTCCAATCTTTTAAATTGACCTAGAAATCGCAGCTGTAGCATTAAATATGTTTGGGGCAGGTATGTTGTTTGTTGCAAATCAGCTAATGGAGAGGAGGTCTTATAAGAAAAATATAGTGCTATCAACTAGCAGCCGAAATTGAACGTCATTTACTATATGCACATAAGGCTGTATAATATGTTTAAACAATGTATATACAGGAGGCGAGCTATGCAATTAGCAATAAAAAAATGGGGAAACAGCCAGGGAATTATTTTATCCAAAGAAATAATGGAAATGCTTAATGCTCATATAGGTGATGCACTTGAGGCAGCTTTTGAAAATGGAAATTTAATATTGAAATCTCCAGAGAAGCAAATCAAACATCGCACATTAGAGGAGAGAATGGAAGAATCAGGATTGCCACTAGCATTTGGTGAAGAAATTGATTGGGGAGAAAGTAGAGGAAACGAATTGTGGTAAACCAGGGCGACATAATTAAGGTTGATGGTATCAAACTTAACATGTTAGTGATAAGTAGAGACATTATCAATGAAAACGAGGTTTGCATTGTTGTTCCTCTTAGTTCAAATTTTAGTGAGTCTGTAACTCATATTAAAAATTCTTTTTCTAAAGAGTTACTCATTACAGAACAGTTAAGATATATTGATTTAACTACTAGATACTACAAAAAGGTTGGCAATCTTTCTTTAGAAGAAATGCAAAATGTAGTGGATGTAGTTCAGGGGTTATTTGATATCATATAAAAGTAATTGCAATTTAAGAAGAGGTATACAGCCGTATCACTGGTTACTATCGCCCAGTTCAGAACTGGAACGAAGGTAAATGTAGAAATCCTATAAGAAGAGCAGGTAGATATGGCAAGTGAGTATAAAATGTGCCATATTATATTCAAATAGATTTGATTCAAATGCGTTTGAATCAAGATCTATACAAGTAGAGTATATAAAGTCCAGTATTAAACATACTGGGCTTTTTTGTTTTAATTGCCATTTGTTTGATAATGTAGAATAATACATAGATTCTTCGCCCAAAAAGTTTTTGCCAGATTTTTGCAGTTCTTGCCAAACCTCTTTAAAAAAAATCTAAGGTCAACTAATATACCATGTGGACATAATAATTACACATACTTTTTACAATTAGTACATAAATAAACATGGTAAGGGAGTTGAACAAAATGAGAAGAATGCCAATGTTGAAAAAACTAACAGCTTTGGGTCTTGCATTAGCGTTGTTTGCATTGTCCCCAGCAAGTGCTTTTGCTGATGGTGATGAGAAAACTGCGTTAATGGAGACTGCAGATACTGATTCTGGTGAGAATATGGGAGAGACATCAGAAAAAGTAATAGAAGATGAGGCTGTTCCTCAGAAAGGAAATGAGGATGAGGTAAAACCAAAAGATGAGGTGGAACCTACTGTTGAAGAAACATCTAAGTCTAGCGAAGATGGGAAAACTGATGCTGAAGCAGAAGAAACATCTGAATCAGAAACCAAGTTAGATGAGGATGAAAACAAGGATGAAGAACTAGATAAAGAAGAGGAAGAAGATAAAGAAGAGGAAGAAGAGGAAGAGATTGAATCTGACGGAGTTCTTTACGAAAAATGCGCCTACGGCTCTGCCTCTACTAGTGAATCTCATCTAGAGGATGTTTCTAGTGTCGAAGATGGATACAAAGAAGGCAGATACGCATTAAAGATTTATAACTATAATTATAGCGGTGGCTATGCAAAGATAGCACCATCAGATGATAAATACTATATTTATAGTGATAAGAATGATGAGGAATTTGAGTTCCATTTCACAGCACCGGAAAACTATTACATCGATGCAGTTAGACTGGCTGATGTTGAAACACAGGATGTTAAAGAAACTTACAAACCAGATGGTGAGTATGCAAAATCCTTCGATGTAAATATAAAGCTTTCAAGAATGGGCGAAGACAAGGTTGTAAATCAGGTGGTTGTTTCAATCTGTCCTATTCCAGTTAAATGGGGTAGTGATGAAACAACTGTTGCAGCTGGTGCGACATTTGTAAACTATGAGAACAATACCCATATCTTCGGTGAGCAGTTCTGGTTCAACGGCGGACATGATGGTGGAAGCAACGAGTGCCATTTTGATCAAGTATACCAAGGATTGGCATCTGCTACATTAGCAGATTCTGCATTTAAGTTGCAGGATGATAATGGTAAGGAATTCTTCCCTAAGTCAGATAATTATTCATCTGAGGATGAAGCATATAGCTACATTACTGATTATCGTACAAATGTAGGAGTACAGTTTAGAAAAGATTCAAACGGCTATTGGACAATGGATAGTAGCCAGTACAAATATACAATCCAGGATGATGTTTTAGTTCCTACATCTGGCAAGCAGTTTAGACCATTTGGCGATGATGACCATTTTGCAATGGCGCTTCCAATTAACTTCTGCGTTAATAGTGATGGTAAGACAAATGGTGAGGATACAATCTTCAAGTTCGCAGTCGATGATGATGTATATGTATATATAGATGATAAGCTTGTACTTGATTTAGGTGGTATTCATGATAGTATCAAAGGTCAGATTAATTTTAAAACTGGTAACGTGTTAATCCAGGGTGATTATAACAGTAAGCTTACATCTTCTGTAGATAATACTGTTTATGCTGCTAAATCATTAGGAACTCAAAATATATATAGCATTCTTGATACAAACCTTGCAGATTTTAGCAAGAGTGAGCACAAGCTTACAGTCATTTATTTTGAAAGAGGTGCTTATCTTTCAAATTGTAGAATCAGCTATAACTTCAACAAGGACGAGACAGTAAATGTTAAGTACGAGGGTCTTAAGTTAGATAAGACAACTAAGAAACCAGTAGCTGGTGCAGAGTTTACATTATATGAGGATGCTGATTGCACACAGACTGTAAAAGATGGTATGGGCAATCCATTAACAGCAGTTTCTGATGAGAACGGAACAATTAAGTTTGATGGAATATCATTAGGAATCATTACAAGCAGTCAGACTGAGGTTCAAAAGACCTTCTATATGAAGGAGACTAAGGCGGCTGAAAACTATGTGTTACCTGATGAGGCAGCTGTTTGGAAGCTTGATTTAAAGGCTACTACATCAGAGTCTAGCTCAACACTTACAGCTTTAACAGATAGCGCTAAGAAAATATCATTGTTTGATGATAAGGACAAGTCATTAGTTAAAGCAATCGTTAACGAAAAAGCCCCTGGCAAGCTTAGAATTGTTAAGACATTAAAAACATATGTAGCTTCACAGGGAACAGCTTCTTTTGTATTTGAAGTAAGCTATAAATATGGTGATAAGGAATACAGTGATGTTTATTCCTACGATTTTGATAAGGCTGCAACTAAGAAAGATATAGAAATAGAGCTTCCAGCAGATGTAGAGGTAACTGTTAAGGAAATATATTCCGGTGCATGTTATAAGGCTGTGGGCTCAGATACAGCTAAGGTTGTTATTAAGCCTAATGATACAGTTGATGTTAAATTCGTAAATGATTATGATGGCAGAACAAATCACGGTTCTATCAGCATTACAAATGTATTTGAAAAAATCGTTGATGCTGCTAATAAAGTTAAGTATGAGTTTAAAAAGGCAATAGAGGGAGGCGGAGATAATGAATAAGAAAAAAATAATGATTATTTCAGCATCTCTTCTGATGCTTGCGGCAGTATCTGTAAAGCCTGCAATGGCATATTTTACAGATACACATAAGGCTGTAGGAACTGTAAAGTTTGGCAGCTACGAAATCACTCCACACGAAAAAGTGGAAAATAATGTAAAGAAAATCACAGTTGAGAACACAGGTGATTACCCAGTGTTTGCCAGAGTAAAGGTATTGGCTGGACATACACATGACCTTGAGTTTGACAAATCTGCATCAAAGGATTGGACACTTAAGGATGATGGTTATTACTATTACGATAATCCTATCGACGTTAAAGAACTTTCCAGCGAATTGGTAATAAAAATCTCTGATAATGCAGATACGGATGATGCTGACACATTTAATGTAATAGTAGTTGAAGAAGCTACAAAGGTTGCAGATGATGGAACAGCTAAATGGGACGAAACAACTGTTAATAGTGAAAAATTTGGTTTAAATAAAATAATAAGGGAGGTACAAACTAATGAAGATTAAAGTTACAAAACCTCTACTTATACTTACAGCTGGAGTGCTTCTTGTAGCAGGCGGAGCGTTTGGCGCAACAAGAGCAGCAGAGGAACATTCTAGCAATACTGAAGGGGTAGCCTTCGAAACAGCAGAGTTTACTGTTGATTTAATGGAAAACCAGGATGGTAAATATCAGTCAGTAGCAGGTACATCTGAGGAGCCAAAGGCTTTACAGATTACATCTTTAAGTCAGGTATCTGCCGGTAAGGAAGAACTGGCTGTGGAGCATCCTTATTCTGAAGAGGTCAAGGTTGTTAACAAATCAGATGGTGATTTTCCACAGTATGTTAGAGTAGTTGTTAGCAAATACTGGACTGACAAGGATGGCAACAAGGACACCAGTGCTGATGCAAGCTATATTAAGCTTGATGTAGCAGATGGCTGGGCAGCAGAATCTAATGAAGACAATGCAGAAGAAACAATCTATTATTACAAGGAACCACTTGATAAAGATTGTGAGGCTCAGTTGCTTAAAGCTATTTCATTTGATGAAAATGTGTTAGATGCTTATAAAAGTACAACATATGATGAGGATGGCAATGCACTTGTTACAATCGAAGGATATCAGGACAAATCCTTTAAGATTGAAGTTAGGGTAGATGCAATTCAGGCTAGACATGCTAAGGATGCCATGCTAGGCGCATGGGGAATTGATGCTCAGTTTGATGAAGCAGGCAATTTAATTAGCATTGATGGTGACACTTTATAGAGAGGAGATTAGAATATGAAAAAGAAAATTATGAATGTTATTCTAGCTCTTACTCTTGTAATGGGATTCAATAACATTGCAATTACAACTCACGCGGCAGAGGATATTTTAAGTTACAGTTGGGATGTTACATATGATGGAAGCAAGTTTTCATCTACATACGATTCTAAGGATGCAGTAATCAAGAACGCAATGCCAGGTGATACTATCACTTATACTGTAAATTATATTAATGCATCTAAGGAAGATACAGATTTCTATTTGAATGCAGATGTTGTTAAATCATTGGAGGATAAATCTGTAGCAGAGGGCGGTGCCTATTCTTTTAAGATTACCAACAATGGTGAATCAATATTTGATAGCGAGACAATCGGTGGTGATGCTGAAGAAGTTGTTGGTCTAAAGCAGGTAAATGGAAATGAAGGTGCTTATTTTTCTCTTGGTACTGTAAAGACAGGGAATGCAAATAAAGGTACTGTTCAGATTACTATCGTATTAGATGGAAATTCACAGACTAACAGCTATATGGATGCAGCGGCAAATTTGGAAATCAAATTTGGTGCTGAGGATACTGAGTTAGCTAAGCGTGGCAAGACAATTATCAACAAAAAGGTAAATACAATCACTAAGAATGTTCCAATAACAACAAAGAAATCTATTGTTAAGCAGGTGTTAAAGACTCTTGACAATGGAGCAGAGATTGTTGCCATTGATGAAGATGATGTTCCACTTGCTATTGGCGCTAATCCTCAGACAGGGGATTCTGCTATGCCGCTGGTATTATGTATGGCTATGCTTATTGTAGGCGTTGGTCTTATCAGCTGGTATGTTGTGATAACTATTAAAAATAAAAAGTCTAGCGAGGAGATGTAGTGATGAAAAAGTTGAATAAAATAATTAGTACATTCTTATGCGCACTTTTTATTGTGGCACTTTCAATTAATGAACCAGTTGTTGCACATGCAAGTACTGCATACACTATAGTTATTTCTCTTGGAAATAATACTGACGCATCTTTTGATACAGATGCTCTTACAGTAAATAGCGCAAATAAGTATGAGACTGCAATTAAGACAAGAAAAACAGAAGATGGAAAAGAGGTTCCATTTAAGCTTGTTATTTCAAATCTGGCATATCATGACACGATTACCTTTGATGTAAGTAAGCTTATGGTAATATCATCGGGCTCAAAGTATTACGTTAAGGGAATCAGAGTTTCTGGCGCAGATGCAATGGTAAACAAAGAATCTACAGCAGTTACTCTTAAGGTAGAAAACGATGAAACATACGTAGCTGCCTATGGTGTTGGTTCAGTAATATCATACAAGGTTCAGTATGTGGATGAGGATGGAAATACGCTGTATCCAGAGGATACTCTTTATGGAGCAAAGGGTGAGGACACCATTGTTCCAGCCAGACACATTAGATATTACTCACCAGATGCCATCGATAAGGAAGTAAATATTGGAGATGGTACAGTTGTTAAATTCGTTTACAGCAAATTACCTGAATCTATTGAATATGATATTACAGAGGAAACATCTACTGTATATGTAAATGGTGGAACTACTTACACATACGAGTACGAATATGTTGATGGTGGTACATCAGTACGTAGCAACACAAACAACAGACCAGCTGTTGTATCTAACCGCTCCACAGTAAGAGGTACTAACACTACAGTTGACACAGCCAATGCTGATGGTACTGTAAATGAAGAGGCTTTGGGCGATGCTGATGTTGAAAATGCAACTGATGATACCGCAGGCAATGTTACAATCGGGGACGAAAGCACACCTGCAGCAGGAGAAACTGAGATTGCAGATGAGGAAGTTCCAGAGCATGCTGATGACAAAGGCTCAATTATGGTATGGCCTATAGTTCTCGCTGTTATCCTCAGTATTGTAGTTGTTACTATCATGATGGTTAGAAAGAAGCAAAAAGGAGAGGAATAGATTAGACTTGCTGATGAATAATAAAGCACTAAGTTTTATAGGAAATCTTCTTATTATATTGGTAATTATTGCAGCTGCCCCTTTAGCTATTTTGAGACTGTTTGGGCTACAGGGCTTCTGCGTAATATCAGGATCAATGGAGCCTACAATTACTGTTGGCTCCATTGTCTGTGTGAAAACTGTAGAATTTGATGAGCTTCAAGATGCAGATATTATCGCATTCTACTCAGGAGACAGTGTTGTGACACACCGGGTTGTTTCTATTGATAAGGACAATATGCTAATTACAACAAAGGGTGATGCAAACAACACTAATGACTTTACGCCAGTGGCATATACTAATGTGCTTGGCAAGGTTGCATTTCATGTTCCTGTGTATGGATATGTGGCAACCTGGATTAGTACTCTTAGTGGCAAGCTAATCGCCGCAGGGATATTAATTATTGGAGTGGTTTTGTCTGGGTTAAAATCTTCAAAAAAGCTAGGTACTAATTCTTAAAAGTGAGTATAAACTTGGATTTTGGCACGAATGTCGGAATTCTGGCAAGAAAAGTTACGAAAAGCTATTTATTTTTAATTTTGGCGTGATACAATAATGCCGAGAAAGAAAATAGATGGCTTTTTTTAATGGTAAGGAGTTATACAATGTCAAAGAAGAAAGTAGAGAATTTATTAAAAGGTGTTGCAATTACAGGTGCTACTGTTGGTGGCGCATCTGTTTTAGGTGATGCTAATCTTGCATACGCAGCTGAGCTTGGTGAAGAAGAAGCAAATGCTATGGCGCAGGGTGAAGTGGTACTTCAGGTTACTAGAGAACAGACTGAGCAACAGCTTCAAACCTCTATTGAATCTATAGAAGAAGAAAAAACAGCACAGCAGGCTGTGGAAGAAAATGAAAAGCAGTTAGAAGAAGTTGATTTGACAGTTGAAAATCAGGCTGTATCTGAATTGGCAGCTGCATCAGAATCTGCAGCTACTGCTGAGTCTAACCTTATGTCAGATCAGACAATGCATTCAGAGTCTGCCAGCACATCATTGTCAACAGAGGATTCTACCATTGAATCTACATCGGAATCTGCAGCTACATCATTGTCATCAGAGAATTCTGAGATTGCCAGCATATCAACAGCTGCATCTGAAAGCGCAGCCAGTGAGAATACCAGCATGTCTACAGCAATTTCAGAGGCTGAGGATGACTACAACTTAGCTTCAACATCATTCTCTGAGGGAGGTCATCAGGATGATTATCTAGAGGAATTGATGCAGCAGATAGAACAGGCCAAGGCTGAATTAGAGGCTGCACAGCAGAATGCTAAGGATGCAGGTCAGTATCTCAATCACGATTCAAAATCCAACAACTACTATGGAGCTGGTGATAAGCTTGCTAATCTTCTTATCCAGTATGCTTTCTACCAGGAAGGTTATGTTGGTGAGATTACATACAGCCAGTGGGATTCAAGCAGTTATCATACAAACAGCGTTAAAGTAACATATATTGATTCTACAGGTGCTACTAAGTACGCATATTTTGATTATGTAACAGTAGATAGTGATGGAAACGCTCTTGTTTCAGGCTTCAAGGACAGCCCTAATTATGGTGCAGAGCATGATAACCCTTACGTAGTAGACGGTATCATGGTTGTTAAGAAGACTGTTAAATATTCAGATGAATATGGCAACGTACTCACATGGAAGTATGAAACAGAAACTGGCGCTGATGGAAAAGAGCAGACTGTATGCCGCTATTATATTAATGGCAATGAAGTACGTTCTGACGTGGCAGTTAATGTTAACGAAGATGGCACATTTACTTTAGCTTGGTCTAATGCAGGAGCAGATGCTAAGGTTGTTGCAGTTACAGAGGAAAATCCTGGATATAAGTCTTATATTTATGATGCAGCAGATGGTACTGTTTATCATGATTTGGGACAGTACTCTAATGCAGGTGATGAATGGAACAATGATTTAGTAGGTTACACCAGAAACAGTGCTGATACTACAGTTGGAGTAGTTCAGACTGATTCAGAAGGAAATACAGTTGTTTCTACATTAATAGATGAAAATGGCAATACTCTTAATTTGATTAATAAGAAGGTTGACAGGAAAAATCCTGATCAGTGGTCTTGGGCATTAAGAGGAAAGAAGCAATATACAGCATTTAATATCGGTGGAAAAACATACTATTACTACAATGCTAATATTATCGACAACCATGATGGAACATATACATTAACTGGCTATTTTGATGAGAGAGGCGCTAGCTATAGACAGCAGGAAATCACACTTTACACAGCTGCAAGTGCCAGCACATCTTCAGATTCATTTAGTCCTGAATTTGTTGCACGCAAGGGCGATGGTTCAGAAGTATATACAAACAAACTTGGCGAAGTTAAGAATGGTAACTTTGGAGTTAAGGGATACAACTACTTTACACTGGATGATTTCAATAAAGGACGTGATGAGTATCATGAGCAGAGAAGCGAAGTTACTTCACTTTCTAATTCATTAAGCGACCTTAAGTCAGAATCAAGCTCACTTTCAGAATCAGCATCTGGTAGTGAGAAGGCATCAGAAAGTGCCCAAGGCTCAAGAAGTGAATCACTTTCAGAAAGCGCAAGTGCATCAGAGAGTGCATCGGCATCTCGCTCTGAGTCACTTTCTACATCAGCATCAGAAAGTACTTCTATGAGCACAAGCGTTAGTGATTCATTGTCTACAAGTCTTTCACAGTACACTAGTGAGAGCATGTCACTAAGCAACAGTATTTCAGCAAGTGCAAGCACATCAGCTTCTACAAGTGCAAGCTTGTCAGAGAGTGCAAGTACATCACTTAGCAATAGTACATCGGCATCATTAAGTGAGAGTACAAGTACATCACTTAGCGATAGTACATCGACATCACTCAGTGATAGTACAAGCACTTCATTAAGTGATAGTACATCAACATCACTAAGTGAGAGCACCAGTGCATCACTTAGCAATAGTACATCAACATCACTAAGTGAGAGCACCAGTACCTCACTCAGTGATAGTACATCAACATCACTAAGTGAAAGCACCAGTACATCATTAAGTGAGAGTACAAGCACATCACTAAGCGACAGTACATCAACCTCATTAAGTGAGAGTACAAGTACATCACTTAGCGATAGTACATCAACATCACTCAGTGAAAGTACAAGTACATCACTAAGCGATAGTACATCAACCTCACTCAGTGAGAGCACCAGCGCATCACTTAGCAATAGTACATCAACATCATTAAGTGAGAGCACAAGTACCTCACTAAGCGACAGTACATCAACATCACTAAGTGAAAGTACAAGCACATCACTAAGTGATAGTACATCAACCTCTCTCAGTGAGAGCACCAGCACCTCACTCAGTGATAGTACATCAGTATCATTAAGTGAAAGCACAAGTACTTCACTTAGCGATAGTACATCAACATCACTCAGTGAGAGTACAAGTACCTCACTCAGTGATAGTACATCAACATCACTCAGTGAAAGCACTAGCACATCATTAAGTGATAGTACATCAACATCACTCAGTGAGAGCACCAGCACATCACTTAGCGACAGTACATCAACCTCATTAAGTGAGAGTACAAGTACATCACTAAGTGACAGTACATCAACATCACTCAGTGAGAGCACCAGCACATCACTCAGCGATAGTACATCAACATCACTCAGTGAGAGCACCAGCACTTCACTTAGCAATAGTACATCAACATCACTAAGTGAAAGCACAAGTACATCATTAAGCGATAGTACAAGTACATCATTAAGCAATAGCACAAGTACTTCACTCAGTGACAGTACATCAACCTCATTAAGTGAAAGCACCAGTACATCATTAAGTGAAAGCACAAGTACATCACTAAGCGATAGCACATCAACCTCACTCAGTGAGAGCACCAGCACATCACTCAGTGATAGTACAAGTACATCATTAAGTGAGAGCACCAGTACTTCACTTAGCAATAGTACATCAACATCACTAAGTGAAAGCACAAGCACTTCACTCAGTGATAGTACATCAACATCATTAAGTGAGAGCACAAGCACATCGCTTAGCAATAGTACATCAACCTCACTAAGTGAAAGCACCAGCACATCACTAAGTGACAGTACATCAACATCACTCAGTGAGAGCACAAGCACCTCTCTCAGTGATAGTACATCAACATCATTAAGTGAGAGTACAAGTACATCACTTAGCGATAGTACATCAACATCATTAAGTGACAGTACATCGACATCACTCAGTGAGAGCACAAGTACATCACTCAGTGATAGTACATCAGTATCATTAAGTGAAAGCACAAGTACATCACTAAGTGATAGTACATCGACATCACTCAGTGACAGTACATCAACTTCATTAAGTGAGAGTACAAGTACCTCACTCAGTGATAGTACATCGATCTCATTAAGTGAAAGCACAAGTACATCACTTAGTGACAGTACATCAACATCATTAAGTGAAAGCGCCAGCACATCACTCAGCGATAGTACATCAGCCTCACTAAGTGAAAGCACCAGCACATCACTCAGTGATAGTACATCGACATCACTCAGTGACAGCACTAGCACATCATTAAGTGATAGTACATCAACCTCACTAAGTGAAAGCACAAGTACTTCACTCAGCCAGAGTGCTTCAGAATCTGCAAGCAATAGTGCAGCAGCTAGTGAAACACCAGGCAACACTGGTAATGGTGGAAATACACCAGCATCAGCTAGTGAAACAAATGAGGAGGCTTCAGTTACAACAGAATTTAACGAAGTTAACAATGTAAATAACAGAACTGTTAACAGACTTAACGAAGTTGGTCCTGCTGATATTGGAGATGCTCAGGTTCCTCTAGCAGTAAGATTAGATGATGCTGATTTGGATGATGATACGATTATTGAGGATGAGGAGACACCACTTGGCGTGAGCAAGAGCGGACTTGGAGGAAGAATGTGGTGGTACTGGATTCTTATCATCATCAGCGCAATAACAGGAAAAATCGCTAAAGATAAGAAAAAAGCAACTCAAAAAGAAGTAGAGGACACAGATAAGTAAATAATTTAAGATCAAATGCCGCGGCTAAAAATGTCGCGGCATTTTTCTGTCAGTAAGCCCTCAATTTTTGAACATGTGGTGAATTTTAATTAATTCGGTGATTTATGTGATATTATAAACAGGGGAGAACCGGGACACGGGGGTAGAGTCTATGAATATAAAACTAAAAAGAACTATTGAATTCTTGGCAGTTGTAGCCACCACTTTTATTGTGGCGCTATCAAGCCCTTTGAATCCATGGGGGAACGGCGCTTTTACGGATATTCAAAATGAAATCCTTTCTATAGCACATTCTGTAAGAGAGGGCTATCTGGCATACGTAGAGCTGGACGGACATTATGGACCAGTGGTATACGAATTCTTTGGATTGGGATATTTGCCTACAGATTCTCATGTGATTCAGTTTGCCATGGAATGTGTGATTCTATTCTTTACAATTCTATTCATGTACAAAACAGCTAAGCTTTACACATCAGAAGCTTTTGCATTTGTGACAGCAGCCCTTTTGTCTATTTTTGGATGGGGTGCCCTTACTCATGCAGGTGCAGAAGAGCTTATGTTCTTCATTCTTACACTTAGCTGCTATCATATTTCTCGACAGCTTAAATCAGGCTATTTGTCACATCATACTTATTTGCTTGCAATTGATTTAGGACTGGTGTTTTTCCTACAACCAGGCTATGTATGGATTTGGGTAGGAATCCTTCTTATGTTTGCAGTTAAATTTAAGGTGGAAGGATTGGATAGTAAGAGATATCGTTCCTTTGTTTTTTCTACATTAGAAGGAATTATTACAGTAGGTCTACCAATGAGTATTTATCTGTGGTATTTCAAAAATGGAGCAGCATTTATCAGCCAGGTTGTTGTATACAATATGAAGAATCTGGGCTCATTCAAAGAAGGACTACAGCTACTGATTGGAACACCTTGGATTTTTATAGTGCTGCTGTTTGTGGTGGTTATAGTAATAAAATGTATTGTGGAGCATTCTGCTACAGACCTTTGCTACTGGTTGGGAATTATTGTATTTACGATAATTATTATTGCTCTTCAGGGGGATAATCTTCCATCATACGTGGAATTAACAAAGGCTCTCTATGTTGTTCCAGTTGCCAGTGCATTTTCACTTATTGATAAACTATTGGGCTTAAAGGTAGAGGATAGAGTCAATTAAGATGGATAGAATTAAGATTTTAGTTGTTTCAGATAAAGACTGGAAAACTGAATATAATATTCCTGATTTTGTAAAGATTTATACCTATAAGACTGATGAAATAAAAAAGAAGGATATCTTTGAACTAACCATCCTTGAAAAGAATATTGATGAGGATGATTTTAAGGTACTGAAGGCTCATTCCTATTCATATTGCTTGCTGGTGGCAGAAGATTTGATCCAAAATGATAGCACTAAAAAGCTATTGAATCAGAGAATGGGAGCTACTATAAGTAAGGCAGATATCCAATCTTTTTTAGACCGCGATGCTAAAAAATATTTTTCAAAGCCTTATGGTGAGAAATATAGGCCTAATTCTGTGGGAATAGCTCAAGGATTTAAGGGCAGTATTAAGTGGGATGGAAACTATAGCGTGTCCTTGGAAGGGGATTATGGTAAGACCATGAATCAGATAGCATTCTGGCGCACCAATATCCCTATTCAAAAGGGGCAGGCTATAGAATTTTGGCTGGAGTATAAGAAGGATGAAGCTGTTAACATATCACTTTCCATCAGGCAGTTTGTAAGCGGTAGCATTGCAGATATATCAAACTCATGGAACTTTTCAGAGGATGATATGAAAAATCCTGTAGTGATAGAAGGCAAGGAACAGGGGATGCTATATGTATCTTTAAATGCATCTGGAGCAGGTAAGCTTGATATTATTGCATTGCACGATAGAATTTCTCACATAGATGTGGGCAAGTTTATGGTTGGTGGGGAAAGGTATGTCACCAGTAGCAGGGAAGAAATATTCTGTTATTTTGATCCAGGTGATTTAAAACCGCCCCTCACCGTTTATTTTTCTGGCTACAAAACCCAGGAGGGCTTTGAAGGCTATTACATGATGAGAAAGCTTAACTGTCCTTTTTTGCTTATAGCTGAGCAAAGATTTGAGGGTGGCGGCTTTTATATGGGAGACAGTGAATTTGAAAGCTTGATGGTTAAAATTATCACAGATAAGCTATCTCAGCTTGGGTTCTATCCAGACCAGTTGATTCTTTCAGGTATTTCCATGGGAACCATTGGCTCCATGTATTATGGATGCGATTTGAGACCACATGCTTTAATACTTGGAAAGCCTTTGGCTAGCCTTGGTGATATAGCAGCCAATGAAAGATTAAAGCGCCCTAAGGGATTTCCTACTTCCTTGGATTTGCTACACAAATATGCCGGAGCAATGGATGAGGATGCAGTACAAAAGCTTAATGACAGGTTTTGGACTAAGATTAGAAATACGGATTTTAGCCGCACAAAGTTTGTAGTTTCCTATATGTACGAGGATGATTATGATTCTACAGCCTACGGAAAGCTTCTGACGGAGCTTAATTCTTCGGGAGTGCAGGTGTATGGCAAGGGACTTCATGGTAGACATAACGATAATACAGGTGGAATCGCAACATGGTTTAAGGGGCAGTACGATAGGATTTTGAAGGAAGATTTTGGTAGGTAGTAAAATAACGGAGGAGAGGTATGCTTTCTATAGATTTACTAAGAAGCTTTGGAGCAGCGGTAGATGAAGGCTTAGAACGCTGCTTAGATGATGAAGAATTCTATCTTGGATTAATACCGGGAGCCCTTGAGGAATCCTACTACAAATCTATAGAGGATTTGGTAAAGGCGGGGGATTTCAGGCAAGCCTTTGAGGTGGCTCATTCCCTTAAGGGGATACTGGCAAATCTTGCATTGACCCCTATTCTTAATCCTGTTAGCGAGATAACAGAAGGGCTAAGAGTTAACAAGGATATGGATTATTCTGTGCTTATTGCCAAAATGTGGGAAGAACGTAACAAGTTACTTACACTGATAGGATAGGAAAATGGAAAAGATACTTATTGTAGATGATCAAATCATCACCTTAAAAATGACAGCTCACATTCTTTCTACCAGCTATGAGACTATATGCGCTACATCTGGTGAGGAGGCAATTGGGATTTATAAAAGGGAACGTCCTAACATGATCCTGTCTGATTTGAACATGCCTGGAATGTCAGGATTTGAGCTTCAAAACACATTGCAGGACATGTATCAGGAGCATATCCCGGTGATGTTTATGACTGCTGATAGCAGTGATGAAACAGAAATCATGGGCTTTGAAAATGGTGCAGTGGATTATATCAAAAAGCCCTTTAGGGCAGATGTGCTTCTTAGAAGAGTTGCCAATATTCTAAAGAATGTGGAGAAGATTAATGGCCTAAAGAAAGCAGCCGATACAGACCCTATGACAGGCTTGCTTAATAAGGCTTCATCTCAGTTTGAAATAGGTGAGGCAGCTGGCAATACTGAAGGAATGCTTATGATGATAGACCTGGATAGCTTTAAGCTGGTGAACGATTTGTACGGGCATTCCATGGGAGATAAGGTGCTGATTAGATTTGCAGAGATTATCAAATCTGCAGTGCGAACGACAGATATTGTAGGTCGCATGGGTGGTGATGAATTCATAGCTTTTTGCCAGTATATATCAGAAGAGGAAGTAGTGGCTGAAAAGGCAAGATATATAAATCAGGAGCTTCTTAAATCTGCCAGGGAATACATGGGGGAGGATATGACAATACCCCTAGGTGCATCAATTGGGGCAGTGGCTGTTCCTGATGAGGGCACCGATTTTCTTACCTTATATCAGAAGGCTGACAAGGCTCTTTACGATGTTAAGCAAAATGGCAAGCACGGCTATGCTATTTACAGGGAGCATCAGCATGAAGAGCTTTCAAATGACTGTGCCGATAATGGAATCATGCGAGAAATCGCTATCCTTAGTGAGAGAAATAAAGAAAAAGGGGCTATGGTGTTATCTAGCGAGCAGTTTAGGCTAATCTATAGATTCCTAGCCAGGGCAGAGCTTAATTATCACAGGGAAAACAAGCTGGCATTATTTACTGTTACAGAAAATGAGGGGGCAGCTGCAAAAAAGGAGCCTGCCCAGTTGCTAGTGGATGTAATGTCACATTCACTAAGAAGCAGTGATGTTGTTACCAAACGAAGCAGCAATACAGTGGCTGTTATATTGTTAGAGGCAAGTCCTGTGGACACAGGTGTTGTAATAGAACGATTGCTTGGAAAATGGAATGAAATGAATACTGGATTGAGTATTTCTTATGAGGTCGAGCAGATTGGATGAAAAGACGTTTCTTTCCTAAAACACTAATTCAAAAAATGTTTTTTACCCTAATAATTATGGCAATTTATCTAATCGGTAGAGAGCTGCCATTATATGGGGTTAATCTTGATGCTTACGAAGCACTTAGGGGTAATACCGAGGATTTGATTATGCAGACAATCGGTGGAGATAGATACAAAACATCTATCTTAGCCCTTGGTATTTCTCCCTTTATGTTTTCTACTTTGTTTGTTCAGATGGCTGTTGCATTTAAAAATGCAGATAGCAAATCTCATACGTCGCCTAAAAAGGTAACGAGGGCGACTCTTAATTTGATGCTGGTATGGGCTTGTATTCAAGCTTATTTCACATCTAATTCAACTTTCTATATATACGAAGGCGGTGTTGAGCTGACTATTGCCAAGCTTATATCGGCAGCCCAGCTGGTTACAGGTGCCTTTGTGATTCTGTGGCTTGCTACACGTAATGGTAAATACGGAATAGGCGGCCAGACAATTCTTATTTATGTAAACATCCTAGATAGCGTTGTAAATACTGTAAGATACACAAAGCTTGCGGATTTAAAGCTGATTGGAACCATCTCTGTGGTGGCATTGCTGTTTACAATTATTTTTGAAAATACTGAATATAGAATACCTATGCAGCGTATTTCTATTCATAACATTTATTCTGATAAAAACTATATTCCCATAAAGCTTAATCCTATAGGAATGATGCCTGTAATGTTTTCATCGGCATTTTTTGCCCTGCCTGTGTATGTGTTATCGGCACTGAACTCATTGCTTCCAGAGAATGAAACTATAAGCTATCTACATGATAATATGAACACCAGCTGTACCCTTGGAATAGGAGTGTACATTGTTGTTTTATACGTAATTACGATAGTTTTTTCCTTTGTTTTTATTAGCCCAAAGAACCTGGCAGAATCATTGCAAAAATCAGGAGATAGCATCACAGGATTAAGGGCAGGCAAAAAAACAAGAAGATATATAGGCATTAGAGTATTTATAATATCTATTTTTTCTGCCACTTTTATGAGCCTTTTTATAGGAATGCCTTTGGTACTTCAGTTAAAAGGCCTGGTGCCACAGGATGTAATGAGCCTGCCATCTATTATGATTGCCATGGCAAGCATCAATTGCAATCTGTATAGAGAATTAAGAGCGGTTAAGGATTTTGATGGTTATGTCCAGTTTATTTAGGACGAGTGGAGGACTTAAGATAAGAGATGCTATATTTTATCCCGGCATGGTATCAATTAAATAGCTTTAAGGAATTGGAGCAAAACTGGCATACCCGTAGAATGCACACGGAGTTTGACGACATGGTAAAGTATGTGCAGATGTTCTACAGAAATGGCATTAAGGATTTTAAGATTTTGCTGTTGAGCCATACTCCAAATTTCAGGCATTTTTTGCACAGGCAGGGAGTATTTCATGCTCCATATTTGTCTGTTTTTGATTCCATTCAAGAGGTGCAAAAAAAGAAGGCAGCGGTGTTCTCCTTTCATAATCTGGCCTGGCCTGAAAAGATAGAATTTGTTTATACACCTTTTGTAGTAATCGCTTATTTAGAAGGAAAAAAATATGCCCAGATTAATTTTGGGGAAGCTGGTAATCCTATCGAAGTAAGCATGTATGAAGAGGATGTAATCAGCAGGCGAAACATATATGACGACAGAGGCTTTGTGTCTGCCACGGAGGTATACGAAAAGGGAAATATCGTATATACGGATTACCTCACTGATAAGGGCGTCACAAAGATGAGGGTGATTGCTAAAGATGGCTCTGTAGAAATCAATGAAAAATCCAATACCTTTCTTGTATTTAAGGATGATAAAATCACCACCAAAACCTTTGCCAAGGGTAAGTATGATAGCCTGGCAGAAGTTATTTTAGAGGTATTAAATGCCAATCTTGATACAGATAACAAAAGTGATATTTTCTGTATTGCAATGCACGAATTAAATGTATTAATCACCAGGGATTTGATTGAAAATGGCAAATCTATTCTGTCCTTTTACGGGGATAGATATAGGATAAAGGATCACGAAGAAAATATAGATTTGGTAAAAAAAGCTGACTACATTATCACTGATTCCGAGGCAACTACCCGCTATTTAAAGCGTGAAATGAAGACTGATTTATCTAACATAGTAGATATCTCGCCTTACGATTCCAGAATGGATTTTGGTATCAGCGAGCAGCTTACTGTACAAAAGATTTTAGTACCAGTGGATAACCTTCCAAAAGAAAGGTTTAAGCTGCTTATGATAAATCTGGCGGCATATCTTCAGACCAATGAAAACGCCATGATTCATATTTTTACCAGAAATGCCAAGTACGATTTGCCTGATATTCTGATTAACAATATTGCAGATATTATTGAGGAAGCAGGATACGATAGACGAATGGTAATAAGTGATAAGGATGTTGATGATACCGCAGAAAATGATGAAGTGGATGCAGATGAGGATGAGGAAGAAATCCCAATAAGATTTTTTGTGGAGCAGTGTGTGGATGAACTATCTGTAAGTAAATGTATCAGAGAGCAGAGAATAATGATAGACATGCGCCATAATCCTGATTTGTATTTGCAGATAAACTGCATAAGCTCTGCAATTCCTCAGATAGTCCGCAGGGAAACCCAGTACATGCAAAATGGCTACAATGGGTTTGTTGTTAAGGATTTTGACCGTATTCCTGTGGCTTTGGATTACTTTTTGGGAAGTCTGGCTAACTGGAATCAGGCAAAGGTTTATTCTTACGAAATCAGTCAGAAATTTACCACTAAGCATCTGCTTGAAAAATGGAAAATGGTAAGAAATACAATAGAGGAAAAAGATTGAGGTAGGTATGGAGAAAGCAAGCTGGACAATTTATTGGAATGAATATAGCTCTGATACATATCTGTATGGTTCGGATATTCAGTATTTTGCCAGGAATAATGTGCATTTTAAAAACCAGCTGATGCCACCAGGCACTGTGATTAAGGAATGGTATTCCATGACTAATTATCAGGCACAAAGGATAGAGCCTGCACTGCCGATTATAGATGGGGAAAGCCATTATCACATCAAGATAAATGTTAAAACCCCAGATGGTAAGGGATGCTTGGTAAGGCTTGTATTCTTAGATAGATATGAAAGAGAAGCAGGGGATTTTACCATAAGAGGAACGGAGGCCGATTTTAGCTGCCCTCTAAAAACCTACAGCTACAAAATGCAGCTTATTAACGCAGGTATGACAGAGTTTACATATCATTCCATTACTATTGAGGAAGTAGAATGAAAATAGTAAAGACCAAGGCGACTGTAAAGAAGTTGATTAAGGAATTGAAGAAGGTAAAGGCTCTTAAAGAAAGCATGAGTGGGCTTTCAGATGATGAGCTTAAGGGGCTGACTAAGGATTTTCGCACAAGGTTTGAGTCAGGGGAATCCTTGGATAAAATCCTGCCAGAAGCCTTTGCTGCCATGTGCGAGGCAGATAAAAGAGTGCTTGGAATGTATCCCTTTGATGTGCAAATCTTAGCTGGAATAGCTCTTCATCAAGGGTATCTTGCAGAGATGAACACAGGAGAGGGCAAGACACTTACTGCCACTTTGCCAATGTATCTTAATGGCCTTACAAAAAAGGGGGCAATCCTTGTTACAAACAACGAATATCTGGCACTGAGGGATGCCGAAGAGATGGGACCTGCCTATGAATTTATGGGTTTATCTATAAAAGCAGGCGTAAAACGTGACGAGGATGATAGATTTGAAAATGATGAAAAGAAGGAAATATACGCAGCAGATATCGTATATACCACCCACTCTGCCTTAGGCTTCGATTACCTGATAAACAATCTGGTTAAATCCAGCGAAGACAGGTTCCTTAGACCATTTAATTACATCATTATAGACGAAGCAGATTCGGTGCTTTTAGACAGTGCCAGCACACCTCTTGTTATTTCTGGTTCACCAAGAGTTCAATCTAATCTGTACGAATCAGCAGATTTCTTTGTTAGAACCCTTAGGGAAGACCAGGATTATGAGGTGGAGGAAAAGAATGTATGGTTTACAGATAAGGGATTAAGCTATGCGGAAGAATATTTTGGAATAGACAATATTTTCAATCCTAAGTATTTTGAAATCTATCGTCATTTGGTACTGGCACTTCGAGCCCACAAAATAATAGAAAAAGGTACTGAGTACATGATTTCTGAAACAGGGGAGGTAGCTCTTATTGATGCCAGCTCAGGGCGAATGTTAAAAGGCGTTAAGCTTAGAGGTGGACAGCATCAGGCACTGGAATGTAAGGAGCAGGTAGAGATTACCCAGGAAAATCGTTCCATGGCATCTATTACCTACCAGAATTTTTTCTCAATGTTTCCTAAGATGAGTGGAATGAGTGGAACAATCTATGATGCCAAGGATGAGCTGTTTGAGGTATATGGCAAACGGGTTGTGGTGATTCCTACCAATAATCCTATAAAGAGGGTGGATTGTCCTGATTGGTTTTTTAGTGATTCTTCAAAGCAATTTGAAGCGGCTATTCGCCTGGCTGTGAAAAAGCATGAAACAGGTCAGCCGGTTTTGATAGTAACTACAATGATTTCTGATACGGAAATCATATCGCATCTGCTGGTTAAGGAAGGGATTCCTCATTCGGTGCTTAATGCCAACAATGCCTTTTGGGAGGCTGATATTATTAAGGAGGCAGGTCAGCTTGGGGCTATGACCGTGGCCACATCCATGGCAGGTCGTGGTACTGATATCAAGCTTGGCCCAGGTGTTAAGGAGCTGGGAGGACTTGCAGTTATCGGTGTTGGGCGAATGCTTAATACACGTGATGAAAGGCAGGCCAGAGGCAGAGCCGGAAGGCAGGGAGACCCAGGCTATAGCAGGTTTATAGTATCCCTGGAGGATGATATTGTGGAAAAGGGCACAGACCCGGCGAAGCTAAAAAAATACATAGATGGCAAGAAAAAAATCAGTGACTGGAGAGTTAAGCGAATAGTCAATAATGCCCAGCGCACCAATGAGGAAATTGGAAGCACCAATAGAAAGACTTCCAAGGACTATGATTTGGTGCTGCAGCTGGAGCGAAAGCTGATGTACGAAACCAGAGATATGCTGCTGGATGGAGGAACCCTTGAAAAGGAGAAAATAAAGGAAATTGCCGAGGAAAATATAGATGCTTTTCTTAAACAAAATAATAGACTTACCACCAGTGATTTGAATAGATATCTTTTGGATAATATATCCTATCGAATGGAAAAGGGCACCATGTATTTGAATCTGAAAAATAAAAAGCAGGTTAAGGAATACGTGCTTGAAAGAGTGGAGGAATCGCTGGCAGGGAAAAGTAAGGCTATTGCATCGGAAAATGGCATGAATGATTTTATAAGGGTGGCGGCACTTTCTGCTATTGATGAAGCATGGATAGAGCAGGTGGATTATTTGCAGCAGCTGCAGGCGGCAGTGTCTGGACGAAGCAGCGCACAGCGAAATCTTATGTATGAATACCAGGCCGAGGCCTTGGAATCCTTTAGAAAAATGGAAAGTACCATTAAACAAAATATCATAAGAAACATCCTTCTATCGGAAGTGAGCATGGATAAGAAAAATAGACTACACATTATTCTTCCGTAAACAATGAGGCTTCTCCCTTTGGGAGAAGCTGTCACCGCAGGTGACTGATGAGGGTCGCGTCAGCGCAGCTGACGAAAGGAGCAACTATGATCTACAACTTCAACCTAGGCATAGGCTGGGCCAGCTCTGGTGTAGAATACGCCCAAAGCTACCGAGCCAAAGTCCTAAGAAATATAAATAAGCCAGCCAAGTTCATATTCACCGATATGTTTCCAAGAGACAATTTAACTGACATGACTGAGAATATCGGCTTTGAGGATGATGAGATTATATGGCTTTATACATTTTTCACTGATATCACCTTAGGGCCTGTTACATACACATTGGACGACCTTAGAGCTAGTGTTGGGGATGTAAGCCTAACCTATGAAAGAGAAGGCAAAATAGGAAAATTTGTATTTGAAGGAGATAACAATTTTTACAGAATCTACTTCGTAAATGCGGATTCAGACTGCGTTCATAGAGTGGAAATGGTATCAAGAGGCTGCCTGGTTAGAAAGGATTATTTTATTTCAGGCAGGGTGTTTTCAGAATATTATGCCCCACTTGACGGTAAGGCTCACATGTATCATCGCAGGTTCTTTAATCAGGATGGAAGCCTTGCTTACGAGGAGATAAATGATGATGGCAATGTAATGTATAAGTTTCCTGACAAGTTGATATGCTCTAAGCAGGAGCTAATTGGATATATGACAAAGAAGCTTCAGCTTACAAAGGATGACATTGTAATTATTGATAGAACCACAGGCCAGGGCCAGGCGATAATGGAAAATATAGGTGAGGCCAAGCTTGGAATTGTTATCCATGCAGACCACTTTAGTGAGGGGGCTACTGATGATGATAACATCCTTTGGAATAATTATTATGAGTACTCCTTTGCTATGCACGGCAGGGTTGATTTTTACATCACTGCCACAGAAGACCAAAGGCAGCTTATGATTAGCCAGTTTCAAAAATATATGAATGTAACACCTAACGTATATACGATACCAGTAGGTGCTTTG
Organism: Pseudobutyrivibrio sp.; assembly: GCF_017471675.1. Classification (GTDB taxonomy): domain Bacteria; phylum Bacillota; class Clostridia; order Lachnospirales; family Lachnospiraceae; genus Pseudobutyrivibrio. The sequence continues at coordinate 15,257 of NZ_JAFUSK010000007.1, read as the reverse complement.
CCAGAGCTAAAGTATCCTGACAAGGAAAGAAAAGCACATTCTTTAATAACAGCATCAAGGCTTGCCACAGAAAAGCATGTGGATTGGCTGGTGGATGCAGTGGCAGAAGTGCATAAGGAGATGGAGGATATTACCCTTGATATCTATGGAAAGGGCGCAGCAGAAAAGACTCTAAAGCAGCAGATTGAAGCTCTTAAGGCTGATTCGTATATACGGTTAATGGGGCAGCATGACCTGGAGAATGTGTATGTAAACTACGAAGCATATCTATCTGGCTCCACCAGTGAAGGCTTTGGATTGACCCTTATGGAAGCCATAGGTTCAGGGCTTCCAATAATAGGATTTGATGTGAGATATGGCAACAAGAATTTTATAGACGAAGGAAAGAACGGATATAAGCTTCCATACAATATTGGAATAGAAAAATCCCGCAGGCAAAAGCTTATAGTGGATGCAATTAAAAAGCTTTTTATGGAAGATGATTTAGATGAGATGCATGAGCATTCTTACAAAAAGGCTAAGGAATACTTAGCCCATGAAGTGGAGGCAAAATGGAAAAATCTAATAGAGACAATATAGTGTTGCTGTTTGATTATTTTAATTTGGGAAGCAGAGATTTGCTTGCCTCTTTTTCTAATGCAGGTTATGAAATAAAAGCTGTATGCATCAATGATGAAGGCTTTTTGCCTGATAATGTGGAGAATGTTTTTGAATATTTCCTTGGGGATATTTTTGGTGGAAACAATTTAGCAAAGCCCCTATATTTTAATCAGATAAAAGTGCCAGAATATTGGCAGATTAGTGGAAATAATAACAGTGGAAGTGTCCATGACAAATCCAAGGAACGAGGAAGAATCTTTTACCAGGAGCCTAAAAACAAAAGGCTTGTAAAGGTGGTTGATTGGCTGGACGAGGATGGAGTGGTTAAGGCCAGCGACCACTACAATAAATATGGTATTTGCTATGGAAGAACAATCTTTAATAAATTTGCCAAAAAGGTCAGCAAATCCTATTTTGATGCAACAGGAAATGAGGTAATTATTGAGAATTTTGTTACCGGCGATATTATTTTAAATTATAAAGGGGTTACAAGGTTCTTTAAAAATAGAACTGAATTTGTGGTTTACTACATGTTGCTGAATGGCTTTGATAAAAAGGCAATATACTTTAATTCATTATCAATTCCATTTTTTGTATCTAATGCATTACCTGAGGGTGAATATCGTAAATGCGATATATTGTTTTGGCAGGAAGAAATGGGCAAAGACATACCGGGGAATATGCAGCTTATCTTAGATGGAAAGGCTCCTAGATGTAACAGGATAGTAGTGCAAAACAATCCATCCTATGAAAGGCTAAGTAAGGTAGATGGAGCTAAAAATATAGTATCAAGGCTTGGGTACATATACCCATTTGAAAGGGAAAACTTAGGACGCAAGGAGGCTTTGATTTGCACCAACACCCAGGAGGTGGAAAAGCTGCAAGAACTAATAGAGGCCCTTCCTGAGGTAAAGTTTCATGTGGCGGCACTTACAGAAATGTCCGCAAAGCTTTTAGCTCATGAAAAATATGACAATGCTATTTTGTATCCTAATATCAAAATGTCCACACTAAATGGCTTGTTTGCAAGATGTGATTACTATCTTGATATTAATCATGAGGGGGAGATAGTGAATGCCACAAGGCAGGCATTTATTCAAAATCAATTGCTGCTGGCATTCAATGAAACAGCCCACGGATTATGTTATACGGCACCGGAAAATCGATTTGATGCAAAAGATTTCAGAAAACTCATCTATCGACTAAAGGGATTGATTAGTGATAGAACAAAGTTGAAAAAAGCTGTGATAAGCCAGCAAAAATACGCACTTACGGCAAATCCGGCAGAGTATGACTTTAATTAAAAATGGAAACTATATTCAGACAGCAAAGTTTTTGTGATAAAAGTGCACAAAAAACTTTGCTGTTTTTCTACTTATCGTACAACGATTTTGATTGATTTGGGGTCTAAATTGTGTTTAAATATAAACGGACTGTCTGAAACCCCGTTTAAATCAACAGTTCGCAGAATAATGTTTTTAAAAAATTAGGAGGATTATCAAAATGGCTAACAAATGGGTGTATATGTTTAGCGAAGGCGACATGACCATGCGTAACCTTCTCGGCGGAAAGGGTGCTAACCTTGCAGAGATGACAAGCATCGGTCTTCCAGTACCTCAGGGCTTCACAATCACAACAGAGGCTTGTACACAGTACTATGAGGATGGTCGCAAGATTAATGATGAAATCATGGCTCAGGCTATGGAAGGTGTTAAGAAGATGGAAGAGATCAACGGCAAGAAGTTCGGCGATCTTAAGAATCCACTTTTAGTTTCAGTTCGTTCAGGTGCTAGAGCATCTATGCCAGGTATGATGGATACTATCCTTAACCTTGGTCTTAACGATGAAGTAGTTGCAGCTATGATTGCTGGTAACCCAGATCCAGCTTTTGAGCGTTTCGTATATGATTCATACAGACGTTTTATCCAGATGTTCTCAGACGTTGTTATGGAAGTTGGTAAGAAGTACTTCGAGCAGCTTATCGATGAGATGAAGGAGAAGAAGGGTGTTAAGTTTGACGTAGATCTTACAGCAGCTGACCTTAAGGAGCTTGCTGAGCAGTTCAAGGCTGAGTACAAGAATCAGCTAGGTTCAGACTTCCCATCAGATCCTGTTGAGCAGTTAAAGCTTGCTATCGAGGCAGTTTTCCGTTCATGGGATAATCCTCGTGCAAACGTATATAGAAGAGACAACGATATCCCTTATTCATGGGGTACAGCTGTTAACGTAATGCCTATGGTATTCGGTAACTTAAATAACGAGTCTGGTACTGGTGTTGCATTTACTCGTGACCCAGCTACAGGCGAGAACAAGCTTATGGGTGAGTTCCTTATCAACGCACAGGGCGAGGACGTAGTTGCTGGTGTTCGTACACCAATGCCAATCGCTCAGATGGAGAAGGAATTCCCAGAGGCTTATGCAGAGTTCATCAAGGTATGTGAGACTCTTGAGAATCACTACCATGATATGCAGGACATGGAGTTCACAGTAGAGAACAAGAAGCTTTACATGCTCCAGTGCCGTAACGGTAAGAGAACAGCTCCAGCTGCTCTTAAGATTGCTTGCGACCTTGTTGATGAGGGACACAAGACACCAGAAGAGGCTGTAGCAATGATCGACCCACGTAACCTTGATACACTTCTTCATCCACAGTTCGAGGCTGCTGCTCTTAAGGCTGCAACTCCACTTGGAAAGGGTCTTGGTGCATCTCCTGGTGCTGCTTGCGGTAAGGTTGTATTTACAGCTGATGACGCAGAGGCATGGGCTGCTCGCGGCGAGAAGGTAGTTCTTGTTCGTCTTGAGACATCTCCAGAAGATATCACAGGTATGAAGGCTGCTCAGGGTATCCTTACAGTTCGTGGTGGTATGACATCACACGCTGCCGTTGTTGCTCGTGGTATGGGTACATGCTGTGTATCTGGTTGCGGCGACATCGCTATGGATGAGGAGAACAAGAAGTTCACTCTTGCAGGCACAACATTTACAGAGGGTTCTGAAATCTCTATCGATGGTACAACAGGTAACATCTACGCTGGTATCATCCCAACAGTTGATGCTACAATCGCTGGTGAGTTCGGTCGTGTTATGGCTTGGGCTGATCAGTTCAGAACACTTAAGGTTCGTACAAATGCAGATACTCCAGCTGATGCTAAGAAGGCTAGAGAGCTTGGTGCAGAAGGTATCGGTCTTTGCCGTACAGAGCACATGTTCTTCGAGCCAGAGCGTATCGCTGCATTCCGTGAGATGATCTGCTCTGATACAGAGGAAGAAAGAGAAGTTGCTCTTGATAAGATTCTTCCTTACCAGCAGGGAGACTTCAAGGCTCTTTACGAAGCACTTGAGGGATGCCCAGTTACAATCAGATTCCTTGATCCACCTCTTCACGAGTTCGTTCCTACAGAGGATGCTGATATCGAGAAGCTTGCAAAGGCTAAGAACAAGTCAGTAGAAGAAATCAAGAACATCTGCGAGTCACTCCACGAGTTCAACCCAATGATGGGTCACAGAGGATGCCGTCTTGCAGTTACATATCCTTCAATTGCTAAGATGCAGACAAAGGCTGTTATCCGTGCAGCAATCGAAGTACAGAAGGCTCATCCAGATTGGAATGTTAAGCCTGAAATCATGATCCCACTTGTATGTGAGGTTAAGGAGCTTAAGTATGTAAAGCAGGTTGTTGTTGAGACAGCTGACGCTGAAATCGCAGCAGCAGGTGCTAAGCTTGAGTACGAAGTTGGTACAATGATCGAAATCCCACGTGCTGCTCTTACAGCTGATGAGATTGCTAAGGAAGCTGACTTCTTCTGCTTCGGTACAAACGATCTTACACAGATGACATTCGGATTCTCTCGTGATGATGCTGGTAAGTTCTTAAATGCTTACTATGACACAAAGATCTTCGAGAACGATCCATTTGCTAAGCTTGACCAGACAGGTGTTGGTAAGCTTATGGAGACAGCTATCAAGCTTGGTAAGCCAGTAAATCCTAAGCTTCACGTAGGTATCTGCGGTGAGCACGGTGGAGACCCATCTTCAGTAGAGTTCTGCCACAAGATTGGTCTTGACTATGTATCATGCTCTCCATTTAGAGTACCTATCGCTCGCCTTGCTGCAGCACAGGCTGCAATTGCAAACAAGTAGTTTGCAATTGCAGGATTGCGACGATGGGACAAGCCCATCAAAGCAGGCAAGCTGCTTTGTGTAGCAAATAAGTAATTGGCGGCTTTGCTTAGGCAGTTAGCTTAAATAGAGTATTTGACCCAGTCCCTGGGGTTTCCTGGGGGCTGGGTCTTTTTTGTGTGCGATGGCAGGGGGCTGGTGCGACTGGGCAGTACTGGGAAGAAAAATGAATATAGTACTGCTCAGATACTGTAAATAAGGAGTGCCAGTTATATCTACAGAGCTGTGGTCTTTTATGGAGAAAGTAGATTAGCTATAATATATTGAAGAAATAGTTAATGTTAAGTTTGTAAAGGGGGACAAATGGATATTTCTTATAAGAAGCTAACAACTTCAGAATTAGATGTATTTATTGATATGAGAATTACGCAACTTACAGAGGAATATGTTTCATCAGGGCGAACTGTTCCTACAGATGTTGACCTGCAATCTGCATTGAAAGATTATTATAATAGACATTTAGCGGATGGCACATTTGTTTCCTGGCTAGCCATGGATGACAACAAAATAATTGGAACTAGTGGCATGTCTTTTGTAGAGAAGCCGCCATATTTTGGATGTCCGACCGGAAGATTGGGGCTGCTTTCTAGCATGTATACTAATCCCAATTATCGCAGGATGGGCATAGCAAAAGAATTGCTTAATAGAGTGGTGGAAGAAGCAAGAGCTTATGGCTGTGGAGCTGTACATATTACAGCTTCGGATATGGGAGTGAAACTGTATACTGCTTATGGGTTCAAGCATAATGGTAATTTTATGCAGTATATACTTTAAACGCTGTGTAGAAAATGGGGATTTTTGTATTTGAGGGGGGGTTCCCTCTATTATCGATATAAGGGGTAGAATTCTACATTGACATTTAAAGATTTTGTGCTGAAAAATTATGCTAAAATATATTTTAGTAAAAGACATTTTGGTAGAGTGATTTTTTGCAGTAGAGAGAAGTATTTTCATAGGAAGAGAACATGAAATGGGTATATTGGGGGAAGCATATAATCAGCAATGCTTTCATATCTATTTCTTCAAATAAGGATGTTGCTAAAGAGGCAAATGATTATGAAGTTCAACAAGATCAATGAGGACCGTGAGCTCAACAATGACCATAGCACACTTGAACGACAACATAAAAGACAGCAGACACGAAAGCGCAGTTATCTTGACAGGTAAAGGTGCTTTTTTTAGTGTGGATGTGCATTTATACATATTAAGTTTGCATTAAATCGGCTCTTTGCTAATTGTTTTGGGTGTGATATGATGCTATTATTAATGTGAGGAGTAAGTATGGCTAGAAAAAAGGTTACAGAGGATGAATCCTCTAGAAAAGAGCTTAGCGCTCAAATTAATGCTGAGCTTGATAAAGCGATTGATGATTTAACTTTATTCGATGATGACCTTATGAGCAAGGTTTTTGATGGAAATATTGAAGCCACAGAACTTTTATTGCAGATTATTCTTGAACGTAAGGATGTCAAGGTTGTCAGAGTTAAAGGTCAGATTGAACTTAAGAGCCCATATCCGGGTGGAAGAAATATCAAGCTTGATATTGATGCTGTAGATGAAAAAGGTGTAGAGTTTGATGTAGAGGTTCAGCGTAATACTAAGGGATCCCATATTAGACGACCAAGATTTCATCAAAGCATGATGGATTCAAGGCTTTTAAAGAAGAATCAAGATTTTAAGGAACTGAAAGACACTTATGTTATTTTCATTTGTCAACATGACAAATTTAAGGAAAACAAGCCGATATATCATGTAGATAAGATTATCAGAGAAACAGGAAAAGCTTTTGATGATGGAGCTCATATAATTTATGTTAACGGTAAGTATAGGGGTGAAGATGATTTCGGTAAGTTAGCACATGACTTTAATTGCAAGAAGGCTGATAACATTTATTTTAAACCGCTTGCAGATGGAGTCAGACATTTTAAAGAAACAGAGAAAGGACGTGATGCTATGTGTGAATCATTTACAAAGTTAGCTGATAAAGTTGCAGATGAACGAGCTGAGCAGACTAAAGTTGATATCGTTAAGTCCCTGATGGAAAATATGAAATGGACTTTGGATCAGGCTCTTACAGCTAGTGGTATACAAGGCAAAGAACGTGCAATCATAGCAAAGCAGCTCCAAAAGTAAAACTTAATTATAGCTACAAAGCATATTGAAAGCAGTGGACTTATGTCTACTGCTTTTTTTCGCGAAATTTTTTAAACCGATAAATACAGTGATTCTATTGTTTTTATGGTTGAAGGAGGTATTTCAATGGGTAAAACATACTATCAAATTACTGCCTTCTATGATGGCAATAAAACAACAAGGGAGATTATGACGACCACCTAATTTATATAAATTTATTGTTTTTAATGGGACATCTGTTACAATAAATTTAACAGGAGCTCCCACACCTCTCTTTGATGTGTCCAATGGGAGCACATTTTTTATTTAGGGGTATTTATGCTACTCAAAAAAGCTAAGAATTATGATGAACAGGTTCAAATATTAGAGTCCAAGGGACTAGAGATATCAGATAAGGATGCTGTTATAGCGTTCTTGAATGCTGACATATAAAGAATAATAACTCTTACATAGACCAGTACCTCTGGGGACGCCCTGATCAATTCGTACTGGTCTATTATTATGCCCCTTTTTAGCGCAAGGAATGGACATGAGCCGAAACTATTAATCTATTTTCAAGAAAGGAAAATTCGGGAGAAGCTACTTCCGAATGAAGGTACGAACTATGAAAAAGATACGCACTAATGATTACGACGATGTGCTGAAGCGAGTAGTGGAGATTGTAGCTAAGACGGATCATAGAGTAGAAATCTGGGATAGTAAAACGTATAAGCATCGAAATAAGAATGTGTGTAGGTAGTTATTGGACCAGTCTCATAGTGGTGGGACCGGCCTCTTTTTTTATTAATCTAGTTTAAATGCTTCAGTGTTATCTGCAAATGCTTCCATTGCTTCGAGCATATTTTTGGTACTACGCATTTCTTTTGCATAATCATCAACATCGCGTTCATCCATGAAGTCACGTGCTATTTCAATTGCCTCATCTATATCTTTTAGGAAATCTTCTTTAAATGATGCGTAATTGTCATGGATAGAGCAGCTATAGCCGGAAAAAATCATAGCAGGGTAATCCATATCATAGATCCAAGCTTGCCATTGTGTGTTTACGTTGTTCTTAAAGAAAATAGCATAGGTAAAAACTCTATTTGGAATGGGTAATATTTCAAGGAACTCCAAATCGGGAATTCTATTATTCTTGTCAGTGCTGCGTGTGATAAGAGCATGCGGCTCAACACCAAAGATTTCTGCTATCTTTTCTATATCTTCATCTGAGGGAAGATTCTTTCCGGTTTCCCAATTTGAAATTGCCTGTTTTGTGTAATTTAATCTTTCAGCAAGCATCTCCTGTGTAATATTGAGCTTTTTGCGGTATTTTTTTATGTTTAATCGTAGCATCTGTTGCTGCTGTGCGTTCATTAATGTATAACCTCCTTGTTTTCTCTACTATTACGATAACGCTACCTCTATACTTTAGTAAATAAAGAGTTGCTTTACTTTTGATGAATAAGTGACACATTATGAATTCATATAGGTGTCATATAGCATTAGTAGCGATAAAAAGAATAAATCTTCTATTGTTTTAGTATCTGTAATATTAGGGATACTAAGAGATTCATTGTTATTATATTTAAAGTATGCTTGCACATCGTAACAGCTACTTATTATGAATAAATTAAGCCAAAAGATTAGGTCCCTTTCTGCACAACTTCCGAAGTTAAGATTTGCCCACATCCAGTCAAGCGGGACAGGAAGAGAAATATTCATGTCTTTATCTTTATAGAAAAGATAGTCCCCTATAAACTGCGATAATACAGATGTATTACGGTCTGGCATTATTCTAGAGGGAGCTATAGGGAAAAAAGAAGGATTAATATCTAGTGGTTCTAATTCTTCATAATCAAGAGATCTAACTACATACTGCCAGAACATGTAGGTCTTATCTTTTGAGGCTAGCTCCATTGTTTCTATATCATCAGCAAAACGACTTAAAAGCCCATATAAAGCATATTCGTCATCAGCATGAATCATTGGGCAGTTATTTTCCTTCAAGATTTGTTTTTTTAGGGTTTCGCTACAATCACAATATTCATCGTACATTTTGTTCACGTGGTTATGTGCTGGATTTACAATATTTGCAATTTGACAAAGCGGAAGAAGCCCTATGCTATCCTCGTGTCTTCGGCAGAATGATTTTGCCTGAGAAGGTATATCCGTATCGATGATGTTATTTCTTAGTTCGCTATTAGTGTTTGCCGCAGAAGTGAAGATTTTGGCATCATATTCATTAACAGCACTTTTACAGAATTCTTCTGTTATCTCTTTGGCATAATCTGCAGTTTCATCATTTTGAAATTGAATTACATATAGGAAGACACCGGCGATAAAGCTAACAGGGTCTCCGATATGATCAAAATCACTTTTCTTATCGTGGGATATATAATCGATTACACTACTATCATCAATTCGTTCATCATGTGATGCTATATATTTTAGAACCTTACATATATCTGTCGTTTTTTCTGGGTGAAGATTGATTTCTACATTTGATTTGAAGAATTCAAAGTAATGAGGGTTCTGGTAATGTTTTTCTTCTAGCTCATCAATTATTACTTGTGGGAGATTTCTTCTTCCGTTTTTAATGTGAGAAACTAATTCCTTATCAATAATGTCAGGATTCGAACATATACTTTTTACGAGACCGTTGAGTATTTTGAATTGACCTGTCCTTATTGTACGTTTGTAAAGTGTTAATACACTCAAATATGTGCTTAAACATAATTTGCTCATAATAAAAATCCCTCTTAATATCGCCGTGCAACTAAATTGCAACTATATGACAACTCCCGCTTTCGAGAAAAACATGATTTAATCTTATTATCAAAAGCACACCACTTGATCAACGGTGTCCGGGGCTTTTGATATTACCTATTATATGTGATTCTGCTACCGGAATGTAGACTCATTATTTCTACAAGGAGGCTTTGAAGCGTATGAATATGAATGAATTTTTAAGAGTTAAGGAGATGACATACTTAGAATACTGCGATTATCTTCAGGAAAAATATGGAATAGGAAGAGCTGATTATATGACAAAATCCTTTAATAAGAACTCCAAGTGTTCAAGAACATCTGAAGGATTAATAGCTCATCATAAGGCTGAAGATAAGATGATTATGTTATCAACCAAGGCGTTTGCAGAAATGTGTCCTTATGAATGGCAGCTAAAAGAGAATATTGTTTATTGTGATTATTTGGAGCATTTATTATTGCATGTATTGATTTGCAAGTATCCTTCTCCGGAAAAGTTACCTATAGCCGATGTTGGAATTGGAGGTGTTGTTAATTTTATCGTTCCGGAATTAAATGATTTGTATTCTGGATGGGTTACAAAGCAACCATGGAGGCTTAACTGTCATAGATTGGTGGAGAATGATAAGGATGTATATTTGGCAATTTTACAAATCTTCGTAGATTACATAAAGAGTGAACGCAATTTTAATGAGAATCTTTTACATACAAGCTTTAATGAAGAGTTTGGAGGTTGGACGAAGGAGCAGAATACGGAGTTATATTGTGAGATAGATAAATTATGGAAATAGTTGACATTCAAGGAGGCTAAGAAAATGACTATTCCAGCGCTTATCCCGCAAAGGTAATTATTGAAAAGGATTGGCTAAAAACGGAAAATTGATGTATTCCAAGAAGACACGGAAATATTATGCAGGACGAGTTTCAGCCATATCCGAAGAACCCTATTATTCAAAGATTTTTTGCTAATATAGGTAGAACGGATACGATTGGTTCCGGTGTGATTAATTTATATAAGTATACTCCGATTTTTTCCGATGGTGGAAAACCTGAGCTGTTTGAAGACGATGTTTTTAAGATTACTATTCCTTTGAATAAGGAAGCAGTTGAAGAAGCTAATGATCAAAAGAAGTTATCAGATAGAGAACAGGCCATTTATAATTTGATCTGTGAGAATAAACATTTGACTGTAGAGCAGGTTATGGCTGAGTTTGATATTTCAAGGGCAACAGTATTTAGAGACTATGCTAAGATAAAGAAAATCACAGGTGCTGTTTATGATAAAAATGAATCTGTGTGGAAATTATAATACCGAGTCTCATATCAGTCTCATCAAAATGAGACTTTGAATTAATTGAAAAATGCTGAAATGGTGGGATTTATATAGGAAAGTCTCATTGCAGTCTCACTATAGTCTCACTGAGTCTCATACGTAAATGAGACTTTATGAGACTTAGTTATAAAATCTATATATGAGACCTAAAACAAAACAGCAAAAAATATAAGTGCCTGTCCATATGTTTGTTGCAATAGATGAAAATGGTGTTGAAATGGATATTGAGGTTCAAGGAAATGAGGTTGGTTCTCATGTACGAAGAGCAAGATTCCATAGTGCAGCCATGGATCATGGCATGCTCAAGAAAAAACAGAATTTTAAGGACCTAAGAGATTCTTATATCATTTTCATTTATAAACAGGATAAATTTGGTAAAGGCTTGCCGATATATACAGCAAGTAGAATTATTGAAGAAACAGGAGAACCATTAAATGATGGTTCGCACATCATTTATGTAAATGGCACTTATAAAGGAAAATGATGCGATAGGCAAGCTAATGCATGACTTTAATTCATTAACATCTGAGGATATGAATTATAAGGAACTAGCGGAAGAAATTCATCATTTTAAAGAAACTGAGGAAGGACGTGATATTATGTGTGAATCAGTAAAGAATTATGCAAAAGAATACGCAGAAGAATATAATACCGAGGATAAGATTGTTACAGTGAAAAATCTTATGAAAAATATGAAATGGACATTGGAGCAGACACTAAATAATATGGGTGTCTCTGATAGAGAGCGCTCAATTATTACTCAACAGCTCCAAAAGTAAAACTTAATTATAGCTACAAAGCATATTGAAAGCAGTGGACTTATGTCATTCCTTTACCGTTAGGTCTTAGCAGCTGGAGAAATGGCGTATTTTTTTGAAAAACTGTCGGTTCCACAGGTCATATGTGTTATCCTTATAGTAGTTGGAATTACAGGACTAAAACTTTTGGCAAAGGAATAATAAAACTATGGATTTTCATTTACTACCTCTTGAGGAAGCAGATTTAACTAAGTTCAAACATGACATGCAGGAGGCTTTTCAATTAGGAGCAGCTGCGTGGGAAGAGAATTTGGATGAAGAAATTCTGCCTGAGTCACATATAAATAAATCATTGAGCGCTAAGGGCGCCATCGCATATAAAGCTGTTGTTGATGGAGAACTTTTAGGCGGAGCCATTGTTGTGATTAATGGTGAACACGGAGATTTGGATTTCCTTTATGTAAAGAGTGGAACGCAAAGTAAAGGCATTGGTCAAATGATTTGGAATGCAATTGAAGAAAAGCATCCGGAGGTTACTCTTTGGGAGACTTGTACTCCTTATTTTGATACCAGAAATCTGCATTTCTATATTAATCGCTGTGGCTTTTCAGCAGTGGAGTTTTACAATCCAAAGCACATTTCGCCAAATGCTCCAGAGGGAGATGATGGTTCGGATTTATTCTTTAGATTTGAGAAGAGGATGAAGTAAATATGGCAGAAGAGAGCTATGAATAGGGATTCTTTTCCGGGCAGATATGACACTTCATCAGCTGGGCATATTCAGGCTGGAGATAATTCGTAAATACGTTAAAGAATATGAGGATATTAGATAAATAGCAGGAGGCACTTCGGTGCCTCCTGTCTGGTTACTTTACATATTCTGCAATTGCACGGCTGACAAATTCAGCAGTTCCTTTTCCACCGGCTTTATCGATGTTCGCCTTGAACTCGCCTTCTGCAGCGTACATCTTGCCAAGACCTGCAAGAATTTCATTGGTACATTCATAGAAGTTCTGTGAGATGTAGTTTTGGATGTCCTTTATCATGGCCTGAGCTTCGGCAGATTTAGGGTTAGAATCCTTAAGCTTGCCACATTTCTCGAATAGCTTCATGAAATCGCTCCAAAGCTTTTTCTCATCATCCTTAGAACGGGAAGCTAATTTCTGTTCATATTCAGCAAAAGCTTTGCTATCTCCCCATTGCTCTTTAGCCTTTCTTGTGTATTCCTCTAACTTACTAGTATCAAATGCTGTAAAATCCATAATATTATTTCCTCCGTTTTGTATTCCACGGGCGAATTCTATAAGGTTTTCCAGATGTTCCTTTTTCATTGTAAGAAGCTCAATCTGTTGTTCCAAGGCCTTCTTCTTATCAAAATCAGGCCGCGTAACAATTTCCTTAATTTCTTTTAACGGGAACTCCAGCTCTCTGAATAATAAAATCTGTTGCAAACGTTCCATTGCTGCATCGTCATACAGTCTATACCCTGATTCGGTGTACTCTGCCGGCTTTAATAGTCCAATCGAATCATAGTATTGCAGTGTGCGTATACTCACGCCTGCTAATTTGCTTACTTCATTTACTGTCATCATTGCTTTTCCCTCCGTGGTAATTATACAATAAACTATGACGTAACGTTAGAGTCAATAGTTATTTTGAAATATTTTATTCGGGACCAGCCACCGGCGTCAGACGGGGCTGGGGTCTTTTTGTGTGGGGTGGGCAGTGCCGGCGATGGTTTTGGAATTTGCACTGCCCTGAGCAGAGATTAATAAAAAAAGTTAGGCGAAGCTAACCTAAAGTAGTATTATATAATCATAAAAATACACAACGATTGGAGGACAACATGAAAGCAGATTATAAGAATTGGATGCCAAAGGGAATGATATTAGGAGCTCTTGCAGTTGCAGTGGTATTTTGTATTGCAACTGTGATTATAGGAGTTGCATCTGTAGTGGGAAAGGTTGTGCTGGTGCTGACCATTTTGTGCGCAATAATAACACTGTGGATGTTTTTGATGCACAGAGCTTTTTCTTACAATGGCACGAGACAGATGTCAAAACAGATTATCGAAGGTGTGGCTTCATATGTGAAAATTCCTGATGGTGGCAAGTGCCTGGATGTTGGTTGCGGCAGCGGCGCATTAAGTATTGCAGTTGCAAAAAGAAATCCTAATGCTCAGGTTATTGGAATTGATAGATGGGGCAAAGAGTACGCATCATTCAGTAAGAACCTATGTGAGAGTAATTCAGCAGCAGAGGGTGTGGGCAACACTTCTTTCCAGCAAGGGGATGCTTGTAAGCTGGATTTTCCGGATGAGACTTTTGATGCAGTTACCAGTAATTATGTATATCACAACATTCCTAGTAAGGACAGGCAGGCCATTCTTTTAGAAACACTAAGGACACTGAAGAAGGGTGGCACCTTTGCTATTCACGATATCATGTCAAATTCGAAGTACGGAGATATGGAAAGCTTTGTTAAAAAGCTTAAGGACATGGGCTATGAAGAAGTAAAGTTTGTTGATACAACAAACGGAATGTTCATGAGTAAGTGGGAATCTACGTGGATGAGCCTTTCAGGCTCAGCGATTCTCATGGGAAGGAAGTAGTTGATGATTAGATGGTGTAGCTTTTTGCGTCGGGAATTTATATTATTTTAGGATTGTTTTTAAATCCTCTCTACATACAGATGTGGAGGGGATTTTTTGATTGGAATTCTATCCATATGTGTTATCCTTATAGTAGTTGGAAGTGCAGGACATAAGATTCTTGCAGAAGATCAGTGTGAAAAGGAATTCCATGGCAAGCCTTATCAGGCATGTCTCTTGGAATTCTGTTTTCAGGAGTTAAACTGTTAGCAAAGTGAATAATGAGGTGCGATTTTGCCAAACGAAAGTGGAACATGGATTATGTATGGTGTAGACTGGGATGACCCAGAATGCCTACATACAGTGGATGAAGCAATTGAATATATTAATGAAGTTGGTTTTTTGCCACTTTTCAAAAATGATATTCCAGGATTTTCGCTAGAGGAACGCACGGTTCCAGAGTACTGGTGGTCGGAAGATCCAGCAGTGGATCCTTGGGAGTGGCGAGAGATAATTGCCCGCCGTGGAGATGTAGCCTATGGCAAGTTTTTTGATAAGAAGGCAGGCTTCATTTCAAAAGAGTGGCTACCATACTTTGTGAATTATCGCAGGGATGGCTATGATTTTGATGCTCTTTGGGAGGATGGTAAGGCATCTGCCAGGCAGAAGAAAATCATGGATTTGTATGCCGAAGAACTGATGGATGAAGAGTACTATTCCAATGAGATAAAACAGAAAGCTGGCTTCGGAAAAGGCGGAGAGAAAGGCTTCGATGGAACGTAAGTGTAGCTAGAACGGCCGTCTTGGAAAGCCCATCCCAAAATGCCATAATCCTTTCAGGAGGAAAACATTATGGTCAAAAGAAAAAATTACAACTGGAATAAAATCAGAAAAGAGTTTCAAGAGTCAGATCTTA
>NZ_JAFUSK010000069.1 GCF_017471675.1 Pseudobutyrivibrio sp. | reverse complement strand
CACCGTCAGGATTCATAGTCACTGCGACTACTTGTCTCCTGATGAATATGAAAAATTGTATGAAAGGGTGAAGTCTCTGTCAGTTGCTTAACTGACAGAACCTCTCATTTTAATTTGTACTAAATCTTGACGCAGGACCATTGGGATAGGTTCTTCTTCCACTTCCAAAGTAGCTTCAGCCACTAATTCATTCTCTTCTTCGTAGTTAGGTAGTTCTTCATTAAGGTCTGAAATCTTTGCGTAAACATCGCTCATATATCCTTCTCCTTATGTCTTAGCAAACCTCACTATTAATCTCTATAATCCTAGAGTCCTTGCAATCATACAAAATAGCGTCATGGGTAGATAACAAAATGGTAATTCCCTGGGCGTGGATTAACTCAAACAAATTCTTCAAATCCTCTGTAGCCTCAGGATCCAGGTTAGCTGTTGGCTCATCACAGATAAGAATTTTAGGACTA
This sequence comes from Pseudobutyrivibrio sp., assembly GCF_017471675.1. Lineage (GTDB taxonomy): Bacteria > Bacillota > Clostridia > Lachnospirales > Lachnospiraceae > Pseudobutyrivibrio. Next base: position 13,742 of record NZ_JAFUSK010000069.1, on the reverse strand, counting down.
TTAATCAAGGCCCTTGCAAGACACACCTTCTGCTGTTGTCCCCCTGAAAGCTCTAATGGATATCTGTTTAGCAATTCAGATATACCAAGCAGCTTTGCCATATTCCAAATTAACTTCTTAGAATCCTTCTTAGGTGCCCCAATCACCATTCTTGCTAACAGGATATTATCAAAAACAGTTTTATCCTTAAGCAATCTAAAATCCTGGAAAATTACTCCCAGCTGTCTTCTATATAAAGGAATTTCCCTGCTACGTATTTTCGATATATCTTTTTCAAACACATAGATTCGTCCTTCATCACATGCCTCGTCTAAAAGAAGCATATTAATAAGCGTAGTTTTACCGCTACCATTTGCCCCTTTTACAATTACAAATTCCCCTTTATCAATTTCTGCCGAAAAATCTGTAAATACTGTTGTATTTGTATTCTCGTATGACTTATATACATGTGAAAATGTAATCATGATTCTATAGTCAAAAGCTTATCAAACCCTGTTATCCTAAACACACTCATAACCGCTTCCTGAACATGAATAAGCTTAAGACTTCCTCCTTTACTCACTGCTGTCTTTTGGCCTAATAGAATAGCGCGAAGCCCTGCAGAAGACATATATCTTACATTTGCAAAATCTATTACAACATTCTTTTTTTGCTGAAAGGCAGTAAGAATATGCTGCTGTAATTCACTTGATGAAATTGAATCCACGTTTCCAGATATAGTTATCCAGATAGCCTCATCAACTAATTTTTCACTAATCTCCATGTTGCCTCCTCTTATTCGTCAAGTACTACATCATCAGCCAATATCATTCCAGAATCCAGTTCACCTACAGATTCTCCAGAAATAATTGCATTCATATCAAGATAAACTTCATCATCAAGGACTGCAGTATCCTTAAGCTGAATTAGATGAATCTTACATCTAAGTGGCTTAAACTGATTTAATAAATATAACAGCTGATGCCTGTCAGTCTCTGTTAGACTTTGTCTTATTAATATATTTACATCATATATTCCACCAGCTCCTATTTCAGAAAACTTCATATCTTCTTTTTCCATGTAGGATTTGATGGTATTGCTTTCAAGAATTATAGCCTTTTCCTGTAAAACAATTTCTATAATTCTTATAAGACAGGCCTTAGTGCCTTTTATACGATTAAGCTCATAGCCTTCTGTAACAATTTGTCGCATAGCCCTTTCTGTTAGATAATCACCGCTTACATCAATCCCTAACCACTTGGCATATATAGGAAGACACTCCACAGGACAGGTTTTAGGGTCAAGTAGCTCTGGAAGCTTCTCTATTTCATAGGAAAGGTCATTGTATATAGATGAAAAAATAGATAAGTATCTGTGAAAGAAGCTATCATTTTCCCTGTATATACTAGGAAAAGCATCTATAAAATTATCCCCTTTCATATCAACCCTGAGCCTATCGATATAGCCTTCTCCTGCACCTAATACCTCTATTGCAAGATACAAATATCGCCCTTGTAAGCCATATAGCAGGATGTCGTTTTTACCAACAAATCTCCTTGCATTTTCACCACTAAATATTTTCTTTTTTTCTTCATCAGGAAAATCATCAGCCCTTAAAACTGACATCAATTCAATGTCGTTTCCATCATCATCGTACCAGGTATCATAGTTGTAGGCTGCTGCATATACGTAAAGAACCATGTTCTCCTGCAAAGATGATATGAACGAAAAACGCCCCCATGTGGCATCCTCAGTTGCAGAATCAATCACATCCAAATAAAGCCTATGAATCCCTGTATTCTCATTAAAGAACAGGCTTCCACCATCATCAGAACTTTCAAAACCTGTAAGGAATGAGCGCTCTATTCTGTTTTTTCTTATTGTATAGTTTATCTGAGCCATACTTTTTCCCCTAGTCTTCAAATGTTACTGTTTCGATATGTATTTCTCCTGGATATAACAAACAATTTTTATCTGGTACTACATCTGCGTCACGCATCTTAGCCCCTGAAAGTGTCTTAGGTCTAAGTGATAAATCGTAGACATATTCAACACAATCAAGCATCTCTATAGCATGAAACAGTTCATCAAACTTTAACACTTCACCAAAGTTTTTCTCAGAATTAAGATAATCTATCCTCTCTCTTATAGTCTCTTCTATCATGGAGGATGCATTATCAAAATGGGTCTTTATATAAACTGTGGCATTAACATTCACTGGCATATAGATAGGTTGGATAAGCTCCACTCTGGTAGTAAGAAGCCTTCTTTCCTCAACACGCTCCTTTATTATCTTTTGGTATATATCAGATAACCTAGGAAATCCCTCATCTGTACCCTGCTTAACCGCTATCTTAACAAGATTTCTTTCCTCATCCATCTGTGCCTTTGCCTTATGAATACACAGTCCCGGTGTGGTAAGAACCAGATTCTCATAATCCTTTTCCGTAACAGCGGTATAAGGCTTTTCCATATCCATAAGAAAACGTTGTCTGACTGATTCAATTGTCTCCTTAAAGCATCCTCCTGTTCCAGCCACTGGATTAAAAAATGTAACTCCATCAGGAATATTATTATCATCTGGTGATTTTAAGATATTTCCTTCACGTATATTTCCTTCAGGTCCGTTATTTAAAGCTACTGCTGCAAGATATAAATCAGCCCCTATAAAGCGTCCAGCATCCTCTATGACTATCTTGCCATCATTTTCTAACAGATGATAAAACAATGAGCCATCATCAGAGTGCTCAGGCCTTACAAAATCATATATATATGCGCCACTATCATCCTTTCTTCTTGCTAATATACAAAAGCTGTTTCCTACAATATGATTATATGGCAGTTCAATCTCCTGATTATCATATCCAAGTACTGTTCCAATGGAATACTGCCTCATTACATCTTCTGTATATACAACCACTTTTACGCAATCACGGCATTTCTTAGGACCAATACCTCTCTTATTTTTATCAAATAATATTTTAAAATTGCCGTAATCGGTATGTTTGATATTGTAAAAACGTCCCTCTTCATTTGTGTCAGGATTGTATTCGTATTTACGATATGAATCCCCTTTCTCTTCTCTACAAAACACATCAACATAGGCTTCTTCTGTCATTTCACTAATCAGCTCTATTTCGGTGCTTCTACTAAAGCTATGACATTCGCTGATTGTATTTTTTTGCCATACTTCAAACAGGAAAGCATCAATAGAAACTACCTTTGGCCTTACATCATACTGGGCACTTTTAAGTCTGGCTCTAATGGCATAGCCTGGGGTTGGAGTACCCTCATAGATTGCTGCAGCTTCAGGCATCCATACTCTTATCTCTCCACTCATTAAAAAGGCATTGGTATTGTCCCTTGCATCCATGGCAACCCAGCCCTCATCTGTGTAGCATTCCCATACCACATCAGCAAAAAGCTTTTCTGTTTTGGCATCAAAAGCATTTCTGCCTATGCGCTTTTGAAGATTCACAAATAATGTAATTTCCTTACCAGCTTCAGGTAATTTATTTGCTATCAAATAAAGGCAATCTCCCGCAAAGGGCTGTTCACCAAATACAAGAGCCGGAAGCTTTATTTCCCTATCAAGCAGATAAGAAAAATCCAGATACTCTTCTTCATCCTCTAGCTTATTTGCCTTTTGTCCGTATATTCCTATTAATTTATTGTCATCAATCACTATTTCACGGTTAGTCTCAAAAACTATATTTCCAATGACAAATTTGTGGTTGGCAGGAATAGAAAATCTGCCTTCTACACCAGAAGTAGACAAAAGTAATCTGGCGCATCTACCTTTTTTTACTGAGAATCCCACCATTTTAAGTAGGTTTCTTCGAACTGCAAGTGGAATGTCATCCATTGAATCCTGCTGCAACGTAATAAAACCAACAAGCGTTTCCAATATGGTCATTGCTGGATCTGATGGATTAAAATTAGTCCATTCGCTGGTATATAGAGGAATATCTGTAACCGCCTCGGCCAGTCTTTCCTCATATGTTTTTTGTTCTTTTTCAACGTATGTCAGCATACTTGTCCCCTACTAATAGATTATATTCACCTTGTGTTTTCCACTCTTGCATACCATAAAAGGTGTAACTACTAAATCTCCTAAATCCATTTCATGCTCACCATTAGCATCAATATAATGAGCAATCATTACAGATTTCTTAACTATGGCACGGCTTTTTAGAACTGAAAGTCTCATTAGAATCTGAGGCTTCTTTGGTATCGTACCTATCTTCCAGCCTGCACCTGTGTTATAGCCTAAAGGATTAAGATAATCCTCTAAGCATTTTCCAGTAGTCCTTGAATTTCAAAGCTTTCATCTATTGTGACTACATTTACCCAAACATTTACTGAAATTTCCACATATATCGGCTCGACTATATGCAGTTTATCAGGAATAAGTGTCAATTCTGAGTTCTTAATCAGCTGGTTTTTAAGCCCTCCTACAATTCTGTGGAATGCAAAAGAACCTTCTGCATAATCCTTCATTAAAAGCAAAAAGGTTATTTGAGAATCATCCTCTCTGCCATCTATAGTCATTCCAATAATTCCTGCCACCTGATCAATGGTGTCAGAGTATGACATAATCGCCCTAATGAAATCATCCATAGATACAAAACGATTTCTTGAAGAAAGCATTCCTGCCCCTCTAAGTAAAGCGTTTTCTAATGTTTCGATATTGCTGCCGCCATATGCCTTTACAGGATTATATATTTCTCCAATAAAGTTAAGTGCACCAAGAGGCTCTGATATTCCAAATGCCTCTACATTTCCTTCTTGTCCATTGCAGCAACGGACTGTAAACCTGACTGATGTATTATCTGTTATTCGAGGCATCCATGTGTGTACCCCATCCCCAAATATCAGCTCATTAGTATACCTGTCTAGCACATACACTCTTTTGTCTTCTGAGGTTTCAAATCGTTCTACCTCTGTCCACTTAACAAAAAATGCAAGTATATTTCCACCATCATCAGCTTCTATCTGGTATTTTTCAGGTTCTGTCTCACATAAGTCTCTCATATCCTGAATAGAGAACCTGCCCATTTCGTTTACCCATACCTCGGCATCAAGCACATTAGTTGCACCTAGTGCAAAACGCATATTAGGAATTGCCTCTTCAATATATAAAGGCACCTGTCCCATTGTCTCTATATTTGATACCTGAACAGCATTAAGCACTACGTTTTCTATCTTAGGCAGCAATGATACATCTTCATCTGGAGCTTCTCTGTTTACCCTAAGGATTCTTATGTAATAGCACTTGTTTCTTTCAATCTCCTCCTGCTTCATATCAGAAGGTGGCATAAACATAACTACCCCTGACCTGGTAAAGTTCTCTGTATAATCAAGAACCTTTAAAGAACGCCATCCATCATGTCCCAAATATTCAAAATGGCACTTTATACCAGAGAATCTCACTCCATCCTGCAATTGAAACAAGATTGAAGCTGGACCATTTTCTATCTGTCCATGAAAGCCTAAATATAATGCATCTTCAATATAGTCACTTCTCTTTATAAGGGTGTAGCCCTTTTCCTCATATATTGAATCAGATATATCACTAACCTTTGCGTCATAATAAATTTCTGTTTTTGCTGCATTAACATATCTGTCTTCGTAGGTATAAGAAATCAGCAGATTCTTTACGATAGGATAGTGATGTACAGCTGGACGAATATAACAATTGTCGGCTTTAACTAGAGTTATCCTGATTGCTCTTCCTTCATTGGAGCCGTTTTCCGTTTCCTCCCAATCAGATGGGCAGGTAAACTCCAGCTCCACATGCTTTTTTATTTCTCCATAGAAAAGCATTCTGGTATCTTCTGAAAGCTGTAATTTTTTCCAGCCTGTACCAGTGAAATATTCAATTAAGATTTCCTGGGCATAGCAATCTGTAAATATTTCCTTTTGAGAGGATTTATTTCTGCGCTTTATAATCTTTAAGCTCTGTTCCTCTTCTTGTGTTGTTAGGGTTATTCTATTTTCATCAAAGAAAATATCAAAGGTTAAGGTTATCTTAGCCCCTACTTTGCTAAAGTATCTGTTATGGCAAATATAACATTCACTATAAAGAGATAGAGAGTCTGTAAATGGTGCGAAATTATTAATATCATAATCAGTTGAACCTGAGCTTACAGCCTCAGCCGGGGTGCTTTCTCCCTTAGATGAAAAGCTGATTCTCTTTACCTTCTTTGACTCTCTTGGTACTTTTTTTGCTATAAGAAGTAATCTTGTAAATCCGCTTTCACTATCCTTATTTAAAATAAATGTCTCATTATCTTCTAATAGGCGAACATGGTCGAATTCTTTAATTCCAGCTTCTTTATCTTCATAACAGAAGTTGTACAAACCATTTACAATATCAGTAACAAGCAGGCTGTTGCCTTCCACACGTACATATATATCATCCCTTCCAGTATCAAAAACATTAGGATGATAAAAGCACACAGCATTTCTTTCTATTCCACCTCTTTCGTTATAGAGTGTAAATGGCTTGAATTCCTCTATAAAAAAACTGTCGCTATTATCAATTTCTGCTATATCCTCTAATGGTTCTTCCTGGTCAGGATTTAATTCCTTTTTGTGAGGTCTCTCCCCTGGAAGTAGAGGCCTTGTAAATCTGCCAAGAAGTGGCACAATACTGCCTTCTTCTCCATCTGTCATAAAGGCTGTAGATATCCTGGATGAACTAACATACAAGCTATGGTCTGTTTCAAATACATAAGGCTCCTCGCCATTATCTGCCAACAGCTTGGTGCCCTTAGGGATAGCTGTGCCTGGCACAGTTTCAGACAGCATCTGCATAACAACAATAGAGCTTGCAGGCTTGGCAGCAAGAAGTGACATGTCAAGCATGTTTACAAACTCTGTATGATATCTGTCAAGTATGTTGTTTACCCGTCCAATATTGTCCTCTATACCCTTAGCATAGACCTTAGCTATAGCTGTTCCTATATCAGGGTTTTCGTAATCTGGTTCCCAGCCAGTTTCGTATTGACTGGCCAAATCACTTATCTTCTTCTCTATCAAAGAAGCATCCCTATTATCAATCTGTATACTCTTCAACTTCTTCTGGTTCATAATACTCAGGTTCTCCTTCTTCTACAGGCTCTTCATCTAAATTCAGATAAAACGGAAATACGAAGTTATCCTTGGTATTGGTACTGATTATGGTGTACTGCACATCAAAAAGTATTACTCCAGGCTGAGCGCCTTGCTCCATTCTTACATTTACCTCTGATATGCGAGGCTCCTGGGCCGTCACTTGTTCCCTAATATTTCTGGCAACCATATTTAGATTAGCCAGATTCATATCCATGAATGTATATGTCATTATATTAGAGCCAAATGATGGTCTAAGAGGTCTCTCACCAAGCCCTGTCATAAGTATTAAATATATAGATTCCTTTACACTTTCCTCTTCAGAAACTGTAACAAATCTTCCTGTAGCAGGATTGATTTGAGGTGGGAATTTCATTCCCTGCCCTAAGAATGTTTTATCTTGTGCCATAGCCATTCTCCTAACCTATCTTGATAGTAGCTCCTGTAATCTGAGTAAGCCCTGAAGCGTTTAATTTCATAGCTCCCTGGGTTTCTGCTGTAAACATTGCACCAGATAGATTCATCTTTCCTGTTGCCTGCTGTTGAATCTTACCTGTTGCATCTACAGAAAGGTCCTGACATTTAAGTGTTACCTTGCCGCTTTCTCCATTCATTACCAGAGTGATTTTGTCACCGGCTTTTATAGTTATTTTTCTTGCTGCTGTAATGGAAATATCTCCATTTTCAGTCTTCATCAGAACGTCAGCCTTACCCTCTTTATCCTTAATCTCTATTTGCTTTTTTTCATTATCAAGCTCTATACTGTGGGCTTCATCAGCTGTGTATACTCTTATCTTGTCCTTTGATCCATCTCCATCTCCGCCATTTTCATCTGCCACATCCTCAAACTCAATTGTAGAACCGTGTCTTGTTACAATACGCTTATGCTGATTCTTCTTGTGTTTAGCCTTTGACAAAAACTGATCTGTCGATTTTTGTATGCATCCAATAACATAAGGTCTATCAATAATCCCCTCTTCAAATACCACCAAAACCTGGTCACCAATTTCTGGCAGAAAATAATGTCCCCATTCACTGCCACCAGATGGCATTGCCATTCTGGCCCATTTCATTTCATTGGCATCTGCATCTCTGGTATGCAAATTCACGCATACTCTTCCGGGAAACTTTTCATCATAGTTGTTTACAACTTCCCCAACAACTACTCCAAATATTCTGTTTTCCCCAGTTTCAGTTTTGGTAATGGCTTTCTCGGAAACCTCTTCAAAAATATCAAAAATGGCCATATGCTTTACTCCTGTGTGTTAGGTTGATTCGCTCTGTTTGGCTGCTTTGCCAATGACTTTAGTAATATACTCACCATCTTTAGACATTGTATGTCTCACAGTTTGTACATAAAATTCATTTGAAATAGCTTTTCCAATTCCATCTATTTTGATAAATTTGCCTGGTAAAATATCTGGAAGACCTATCATCTCAAGCTCCAACGAACCATATCTATACATCATGTCCTCTAACAAATATCCTGCTCTAAAGCCTGCATCCTCTGCTGATGCAACAGTTGGGTCAATATATACGAATTTAGAGCCTGTTATAAGTGATTTAGCTTTATTTCCCTGGGATAATTTATTGCTATTTTTCTTAGTGGTTTTAAGCAGCTTGGCCTTTCCCACATCCAGTCCCCTTACTTCAACGCTTTCTGTTAAGCCTGTGATATCATATTCCACATTAATGCTTTTTATATTGGCACTAGGGCTTATCGTTATCTGGTTTTCTTTATCAAGCTTGGCTGCTCTAAAATAAACTCTGCCACCTAATACAAAGAATTCGTAATTAAATTTTTTAGCTACTCTTGTGACAAACTCATAATCACTTTCACCAACCATCTCTATCATCTTGTCTGTCTCTTCTTTTCCCTGTTCACCAGATGAAGGATTCTTATCAGGGGTGTCGCCTATTTCATAGCTCAAAATTACTCCATCATTTTTTAGAGATTCATATACCCCTTGTTTAAATATTTCTTTCACAGCCTCTGAATAGCTTTTAGCTTTAATTGCCTTGTGATAACGATTAGCCATCATTACTGCCTTCACATCCATGGCTGTAACAAGAATGTATGGGGCTTCCCCATCCTCAATAACAAAATTAACTCTTGTAATTACACCCCTAAAAACTTCTGTAACCGTAAGATTGTAGCCCATTAATATCTGAACATAAGAGCCTATCAGCACATAGTTTTTTATCACATCAAATTCAAACTGGGTATCTTCATAATCATAGGCATTATATATACCAAAGCTTGCCTGAGATGCCTCAAACCCAGCTGTCAAATCAACTGTTACATTTGATATAGCAAATGAGCGCTTACCATCTGTGATAGCTTTGTCATTTACTTTTACTTGTATAACAGGTAAATCAAAATTACTGTATTTTGATGTTTTAAGGTTTTCGTAATCCATTTATACCAGTCCTTTTTCGCCCATTTTCATCATAGCTTCTGCAGTCGTAAACGTACAAGCAATGACACATTTTAAAATCACCTTTTGAATGCCATAATGGCTTTCGGAGGTGTTTTTTATGTCTTACACAAAATATAATTGGAAAAATCTTTATGAAGAATTCCTTACTACAAATCTTTCGCCGGGAGCTTTTGCAAAGGAAAAAGGCCTTCCCTCATCATGCGCATATGCTCAATTCAAAAAACTTGGATACAAGCCAGATCCAATCAAGTCTAATAATCGTAAAAAGAAATCAGAGGATGATATCGAAGAAGTAAATATAGTACCTGTTGAGATTGTTCCTGCAAAACCAGTTCAGAAAACCTTGCCTCAAAAGGCTGCTACCATATCTCTTAGTATTGGTAGTGCTACTATTCATTTGGAAGAAGGTTTTAACAAGGCCTTACTAAAGGATACTTTGGAGGTGCTTCAAGAAATATGTTAAGAATGACCCCATCATGCCCTGTCTATTTAGCAGTAGGTCCTACGGATTTACGAAATAACATTGATGGTCTATCTCTAAAGATACAAATGAAATTCAATCTTGATCCCTTTGAACCAGCAATGTTTGTTTTCTGTAATCGCGGTCGTAATAAACTTAAGATTTTGTTCTGGGATAAGAACGGTTTTTGGCTTTACTACAAAAGACTAGAATCAGGTACTTTCAAGTGGCCTCAAAAGGTCGACAACAAGAAAATTCTTACGGTTACAGAACAACAATTATCCTGGATTTTAGACGGTCTAAATCTTGAAGAAAAGGGAGCTCATAAAGAGGTCAAAGCCAGAAAAATCATCTAAAAATCCACTTATAAAACCTAATAAAAATCAAGTGAAAAAGGTCTGAAAAACAACGATTTTTCAGGCTTTTTTACTATGTTTTTCTATCTGCTGACAATAGATATTTAGCCTTATTTTTGAGACAATATTTACATGAGTAATAAGTTGAAAAAAGACGTCATAGACCTCTCTAAGTTTTCTAGAGATGAGCTTGAGGAAGAATATTTAAAACTGTATATGAGATGTGCTCAGGCTGAAGCTAAAGCTGACAGATTTCTTGAGGAATTTAAGATTGCTCAGCAAAAGCGATTTGGAAAGTCTTCTGAGAAAAATATCACTGGTCAGATGTCTTTAGATGACTTTAACTTTTTTAATGAAGCTGAGACATCAGCAAGTGAGGCCTGTGAAGAACCAAATCTTGATGATGTAATAAATAAACAGCAGGGTGACGAGAAAAAGAAGAAAAAACGTAAGGGCAAGCCATCACGAAAAGATTTATCCGGCTTGGAAGTTAAGATTGAGGAATTTAAGCTATCTGAAGCTGAAATGATTTGTCCAAAGTGTGGTGGGCCACTTCACTTTGTTAAGACTACTACCCGTGTAGAAATAGTAATTGAAGAACCAAAGGTTTATGTTAAGAAGTACGTGACCAGCCATTATGCTTGCAGAGCCTGTGAAAAGAATGATAAAGGCACTTTTGTAACAGCGTCAGGAGCTCCAAAAGAGTTATTCAAAAACTCTCCAGCATCACCATCCGTTGTTGCTGATAGTATTACAAAGAAATATAGTCTTGCATTACCTTTTGATAGAATTGCAAAAGATTACGAACAAAAAGGTATTCCTATAAGCAAGGGAAACATGTGTAAATGGTCAATCATGGCAGCCGAGAATCATCTTGCGCCTATAGTTGAGGTTATGAAGGATACTCTTATGGAAGAGGATGCTATTCACTGTGACGAGACCTATTCCCGAGTTGTAAATCAGGATGATAAGGATTCTAGCAGTAAGCCGTATATCTGGGTCACAACTACGGCTGAATATCAGAAAGATCATCCAATAGCTATTTATAATTATCGACCTGGAAGATCTGACATGGATTGCAGAGAGGTTCTTGGAGATTACAGCGGATATGTCATGTGTGATGCTTATACCTGCTATGACTCAGTTCTTCATACCAACAAAGAGACTGGCGCGCCACCACTAAATATAAAGCCAGTTGCCTGCATGGTTCATGTGAAGCGAGGTTTTGTAGACGCATTGGCAGGTGTAGAAAAGAAAGACTGGCCAAAAACATCTGCGTATCTTGCCGCAGCAAAGGTGGCGAACCTCTTCGATATAGATAATAAGATTGAATACTCCACTTATGAGGAACGAAAAGCCAAGAGACTTGTCGAGCTCAAACCAGCTATGGAGGAATTCTTTGCGTGGTGTAAAAAAGAAAAGGAATTAACCTTGCCAAAATGTAAATATGGTGAGGCGCTTACCTATGCCATAAATCAAGAAGAGAAAGCTATGCGACTATTTGAAGATGGTCGATTAGAGTTAGATAACAACATGGCAGAACGAACAGTAAAGCCATTTGTTATTGGACGTAAAAATTGGATGTTTCATGATACAGTAAATGGTGCAAAGGCTAGCTGCATTATATACAGCATGGTTCAGACTGCAAAAATGAACAATCTTAATGTAGACGAATATTTTAAATACATTTTGGAAAGCTGTCGTGGTAAGAAAACGCTCACGAAAAAAGATGCAAAAAAATTTTTACCATGGTCACTAAGTTTACCAAAGAATCTAAAAAATCCAGCAAAGGCTTAAAATAGCCTGTCGCTGGATTTTTTTATGTCATTGTATGTGTCATTGCTTGAACGTTTACCAACTGTCTATCATCTACTATCAAAGTTTTCATATCTACCAATCCCCAAATACACTACAAACCAGCTACGAAGCTATAGCTTCCCTTTTGACTACTATCTTTCCATATCAATTCTTCTCCCTGTTTTTTAATACTTCCCTTTGTTTTCTCCTTCACAGTTTCCTCTGTGAAATCCCCATATTCATTGTAGGTAAGCTTTCTCAGCTCCCCATCCTTATAGGAAAGCTTTTTCTTATCACTTACACTTGTGAATTTAAAATAGTAAATGGTGCTATCATCATTTTCTATACTTATTTCACCAACATATTTATCATTATCGTCTAAATAGATATCCATAGATGCATTTTCAGATACGTAAATCCCACTGAAATCATCCACGACCTTTTTATCATCCCCCTTAACAGTTGGAATCTGGCATCCAACAAAGATTATCAATACTACCAGTGCAAAAATTCCACATACTAATCTTTTCATTCAAACAATTCCCCCGCCTTGTCCAAGGTAATATATTTTAAGTCCTCAGGATATTCATCCTCCGGCACCTCAGTAAAGCTTAAATACATTTTTGAAACAAAAGCAAAACTTCCATCCTCTAGCTGAATCAATGTACGATACTTTGTACTATCAATTGCATACCCTGATTTTCCTACCTCAATCTCCCCTAATATATTAGCCTTTGAAACAGGGTCATCATAAAGATTCAAGGAATCATAATCTATCTTTTTAACCGTATATCTATAATATGGACCAGGCCTAATCTCTCCCTTATCCTCCTCGCTGACCTCCTCTGGAGGTGTCTCCTTTTCATCAGGTATTATCTCCGTTGGTGCTTCATCCACAGGCTCTTGGACCGGCTCTTCTTCCGGTTCTTCCTCAACCACAGGCTCTTTTTCAGCCTCTTCCTTAGCCAAATCCTCGCTAACTTCCTCGGCCACTTCCTCAGCCATCTCACTTTCCGCTACGTCAGCAGCCTCCTTCGTAATATCATACAAATAATAGCCAATAGCTCCCGCCGAAAGCACCAGATACGCTATAAATATTCCTATTATAAATTTTTTATTCATAATAAGCCCTCACCATACAATCATCCTCATAAAGACTCCAAACTGATTTTAACATTTCTAAAAATTACCTTTTATAATTTTCACATAATTTTCATTATTTCGCGCATAATTTCACACATTTAACTTTCCGCCCATTATATTGCTCATCAATTCCCCTCCCTGCCCCCTCCTAGGGTATGTGGATTTAACAGTGGGCCGGCTTACGTCACTGCCTGGGCTTGCTGCTTGCATTTGAGATGCGCCCACCATGGACTCAGCCAACGCCCCTAGCTTATTGCATCATTGGAGAAGAATTGCTGATTTTCTTAATGCCACAAACGAGCATACGTCACGTGTCCTTTCATGGCTTTGACTATTCGAAGGCACTGTATGTATCTCGCAGACACTTGTTAGGTTACTTAATAGCAGTGGCGGCAATATTAGTATTAATTGCATTCATATTACATTCGCCAAGTAGAATTAAAAGCAGTT
>NZ_JAFUSK010000068.1 GCF_017471675.1 Pseudobutyrivibrio sp. | reverse complement strand
CCGGTCGTTGCTAAACAGATGTCCACTGGACATCTAGCAACCCCTCAAGGGGGGAAGCCTATTTTCTTAATTCATACCCTCATCAGTCACCTGCGGTGACAGCTTCTCCCTACTAAGGGAGAAGCCTAGGCGAAGAGGTTGTCTAGCCATGCGTGGATGCTGTATTTCTTGCGGATTGATTCGTTTTCCGCATATGGTTTATCTAGCCAGTCTGCGTCTGGGAGGACGAAGGCTGAGTAGTCGCCAGTGGATTCGGCGGCGTCAGCCTTGGCTGGTAAGTCCTCAAGAATTACTGCATTGTCTTCATTATAGAACTCATAGTCCTTTAAATATATGTTGTTTGTTACCAACTTTCTCTTGATTCCAAGGGTCTCCATTGTACGCATTGTCAAACCCTGCTGGTTTTCCTGAGCAAAATCCACCACTGCTTTAGAAGATAAGCACAGATTTCTGATGTACTCAGCTTCAAATGGAGTAAAGCTTACAATATCCATATCTAGATTCTTTACTAGCTTTGGATCTTTAAGCTTTTTTCCTCGATATACACTAGGAGCTAGATAAAGCTTAAGTGCCAGTTTCTTGTCAGGATTAGCTTCTTTTAAAGCTTTATAATATCTGTATCTAAATGGATAGAACGCTGCCACACTTACATAATCATATTTATTATCAATAGCATGCTTTACCTGATTAGCATCAAATTCATCTGTGTAAAATAATGGCAATAGCTCATAATCGCTGTTATTCTTAGCATCTACCGAATCAAATGTAGCGCGTCTGTCAAATATTCTGCCAAGCTCACCTTTATGACGCATGTTTTCAAATGAATCCCAAGCATAGAATATCGTCTTGGCTCCTGGCTTAAGAGCCTGTTCCTTAATATCCCTTATAATATCTTCTGTAAGTACATTTCCCCTTATAACAAGAAAATAATCGTAACCACCAGCTGGCATCTCCGCAATAATCTTCTCCTTAAGCTGCTGATTAAACTTCTTAAAGATATTGTCTTTTTTTAATAGCTTCTCAAGATTCTTCAGTATTAGAAACTTGCCTCTTTCTGGCTCCTCATCATAAAAAGCCACATTAGCTCCTCTAGCTATCAAATCATCATGTATCTTAGCCTGATAGCTATAGAACTTAGGCATTATAATCAATATATTTTTATATTTTAAGTCTACTGTATATTCGAATTCTGGCTGCATCTTTTTATTGTATCCTCTGCTTCTTTACGAATGATATCTGGATTAAATACTTTTCTAAAACGATAGTATTCTATTGGGCGACCACCATATTCTCTAAAGCTATGGTTAATCTGTTTTACCACGCTACCTTCAAAATCAAACTTAAGCCCTTTCTCATGGGCCTTCTCAATAGATTTATGAACAAGGGCATCGTATGTCTGTAGGCGGCTATGTTCTGGGATTGGACCACCTGCATCTAGATAAAGGCTCTCCTCATCCCAAATCAAAAAGCTGAGCGAAAGCACCTCATCATTCTCTGAAAGAGCTGCAAACACTTCACCAGCGCCATGAGAATATGCTGCATCATACACTCTATGCCATTGTTCTCTTGTGAAAGGAACAGGCAATCCCTGTCTTGCAAAAATCTTTTCATGCTCTGTATAGAATGTATCTGCATCTATTGTTCCAAAATGATGGACGTTCTTTTCGCCCTTTCTAATCATGTTTTTATATTTACTGCTGATTCCAGCATCTACACGTTCCATGTCTGATGTGTTCTCGATAACATAAGTGTATCTTGGAATGACATTATAAAAATGCCAGAAGAATGGAAGGAAGTTAGAATATTTATACTGGAACTGCTGCTCGTATAAATCCAGCCCCAAAGACTCGATGAACTCAATTGCAGCATCACATATCTCTTCTTCATAGCTTGCACGCTTGGCAAGAGACTGTGGATCCTTTGGATAACTAACAATAAGACCATTAGTCTGAGTAAGAGGTGGTTTTGTAATACGTCTAATTCCATTTTTTTCTTCAAGATAATATGGCATGGCAGCCCAAACTCTACCGCCCTTTTCATATATCCATACATCCCAGTTCTCTGGACCTACAATGGCATCCAGCCACCAAGGCTTAGAATATATACACACATAATTATCTTCGCAAAATTTATCAAATAGTTCTTTGTTTGTCATATCATTCCTCTAGGTATAAATTCTTCTTGCAATAGTTTCATAATCAAACTGAAGCTTTGCAAATGCAAACGATTTTGCTTTTGTCTGCTCTAACACAAGTGGATTGTCAAGAATTCTCTTAAACACCGCTTCCATATCTTCCTCTGTCTCTACAAAGAAATAGTTTTCTCCATTGCAATCAGAATATGTTTCATCCTTATATGTTTCATGTGGGTATGTCATGTTAGCACATCCACAGCACATAGCTGTTTCAAATGTAGAAGACTGTCCCCCTGGCTGACAATACAAATCAACACCAGCAAGGAACTGCTCAATCTCCTTATTAACCTTCCACCCCATAAAATGAATGCGGCTATCTGCATCAATAAGAGGACGTATAGTAGATTCCATATCATCTGGTATTGAGCCAAACACGAACAGAGCCATGCGTGGATCCTGTACCTTTGAAAATGCTCTAAGTAGCTCTGCTGTGCGCTTACCAGCAGAAAGCTTTCCAGAGTGAGCCATGATTATGGCATCCTGTGGAAGGGCATATCTGTTGATGATATCCTGTCTGGCTTCAGTCTGTTGCTCAGGTGTGTATATTATACCCCCGATTGCCATGAATTCCATCATGCTATCAGGAATTGCATAAATATCCTTGAGCCAATCTCGCATCTGCACACCTAAGTAAAGAATCTTGTCTACCTCTGGCAATGCCTTGTGAACAAAATATCCATGTATCGTTTTATAAAAAATCTTACTAGCAAAAGTCATTGCAGAATTAGTGTAATCCTCATGGCTATCCATATAAAAATGACACTCTGTGTGCTTCTTGCAATATTCTGCCACATCCATCATCTCATAGCCACACACTCCATGGTATAGAATTGTATCAGGCTGTATTTCATTAAGATATTTTTTCAGCTTACGGCATTTTTGAATCTTTTCTGTCCATAAATCGCTATGAAAAACTCTATCATATTTGAGTCGAATTAGACGGGCGCCATTATCCATGACACGGTCTTCTTCTGGTCCCTCTACAAGTTTGCTTCCCTCATAATGATATACATCTGTAATAATTGTCACATCATGACCATCTGCTCTATTCATCGCAATAAGCATATTCTCCTGATAAAGCATTCCCTCAGTAAAATGGGATGGCAATCCTATGTGTAGTATTTTCATACTTAACTCCTTGAATTATAAATATCTAAATAGCTTTTATACATTACGCTATTATCATAATGCTCCACAGCAAACTTACGAATCTCTTTGCTTGTAAGCCCTTTATCCAACTGAATATCTATTGCAGCTTTTAGTGTTTCAAGTACATATGCATCGTTTGACACAAATGTGCCATAAGGCTGTGGTGCAGTTTCTTTTGTACCACATTCATCAAGTCCAACTACAGGGGTACCGCAACACAATGCTTCCACACAGGTGGTAGGGAAATTTTCTGCCTTGCTGCAAATAATAAATACATTTGCCTCGGAGTACCACTTAGCAAGTTCGTCCTGATTTTTAGTTCTGCTGATTAGCTGAACATTTTTTTCTATTCTTTTGGTTTCATCTGCACCTACTAGGACAAACTGTGTATCTGGCATTGTCTTAGCCAAATCTAAAACCATCTGTCCTCCTTTTCTAACATCCATGATGTTAGGGGCAACAGCAAGAACTAATCTGTCATCTTCGCCTATACCAAATGCCCTGCGTAAATCCGCATCCTTTGGCCTAGGATAAAAGATTCCAGATGTATCTATTCCATTATTGATAACGCATATACGATAATGACCTAAATAGGTTTCTTTTGTTTTATCCGCCAACCATTTAGATGGTGTGACGATTGATTTTATATTAAGCCCTGCCATAGCTGCCTTTTTGTCAGAAAGCATCTGGGCAGTTTTATCTATTCCAAATGAACTTACATATTCACGCAGATATGGGCAGTTGCCACATCCTGTTTTGTAACCCTGGCATTCATATGCAAATCCACATTTTCCTGTGTACATGTATTCGCAGTGAAAAGTCCACACTATCGGAATCTGCTTTTGTCTAAGATAGTCTAGCAATTCCAAATGATTTACAAAATATGCATGTAATTCATGTATATGTATAAGGTCAGGCTTAAATTCTTCTATATACTGAATCAAACGCTTGGTAGATTTTGGAGAATAATAGCCATTCTTTCCAGTAATTCTAGTAAGCAATGCATGCTTTTTTGTTTCTGAATCTATGCCAAATTTGTAAATACCTTGCTCGTCTATAACATCTCCACGGCCGTAAGCAATTCTGGCTTCATGCCCATCAGCGTTAAGCCTATTATACAAATCATATACTATCTTGCCTGTGGAGCTGTATTTACAATTAACATCTATAAGTAATATTTTCATTCTGTGTATATTCCCGCCTCTGTAAGCTCCTGCTCTGTTGGAGCTGTAATCAGCACTGCCTTTAATCTGCCATAGTACACAAACATACTGCCGCCTGCTGCTGCATGGGCATGTCCATTGACAAGTGCATCCTTAAGGTCCGATATAGAACCTGCACCACCGCAAGCTGTGACAGGGATATCTACCGCATTAACGACCTGATTTATAAGGTCTGTATCATAACCTGTCATCATTCCATCTCTGTCGATACTGTTAAGGAAAATTTCACCAACACCAAGCTCTGCAGCGTGTTTGGCCAGCTCTACAGGTGTCATATCTATAACTTTTGTACCATCGCAGATGACACATTTGTATTGACCTTTTACAAGCTTTGCATCAATAGATGCCACAACAGACTGTGAACCTGCAAGTGCTACTGCATCCCTAACAAGATGTTCATCCTCTACAAGACTGGTGTTAAGTACAACCTTCTCATAGCCTATGGCAAGAAGCTTTCGAACCTGCTCAAGAGTCTTGATACCGCCGCCATATGAAAGTGGCATAAATGCTTCAGATGCCATATCTGTAAGCAGCTCAAAATCTGGCTCGATTCCCTTTTTGCTGGCAGATATATCTAATACAGCCATTTCATCAATACCCTTACGATTGAAAATCTTAAGAGCGTTGACTGGGTCTCCTAGATATGTTGGCTTTTTAAAATTAATTGTTTTTATTAAATCTCTGTCATCAATAAGAAGAACAGGGATAATTCTTGGTCTATTAAACATAGCTACCTCTTAGCATTTTTTGCAGAAATTTTCGAATAGTCTCATTCCAAAATCATGACTCTTTTCTGGATGGAACTGCACACCGTAAACATTACCCTTATTAACAGCGCATGCAAATTCATAACCATAATCACAGGTCATCATTACATCCTCTGAATTGTTACAAACAGCATGATATGTATGAACGAAGTAATATCTTTGACGTCCTTCAATTCCATCTATTAGTGGAACATCCTTTTTGAACTCTACAATATCCCATCCCATGTGTGGCACTTTAAGATTCATTTCTGCAGGAATATCAAATCTCTTACAGCTGAAATCTATAAGCCCAAGTCCTGGAAGTTCACCTTCCTCTGATGCATTTCCTAGAAGCTGCATGCCAAGGCAGATTCCAAGGATTGGCTTACCAGCATTAGCCTGTTCCTTAATGACATCCACAACGCCTGATTCGTTAAGTTTGCTCATGCCTGCATCGAATGCACCTACACCGGGCAGGATGATTCTATCTGCTGCTTTGATTTTTTCTGGGTCTGCAGTGATTACGCTCTTTTCGCCAATAACTTTAAGCATGTTGGCGATTGAACCTAAGTTACCTAGACCATAATTTATAATTGCTACCATAGTCTCTCTCAATCCTACGCCTGTTACGCTAACAAGCATAAATATTTCTTTCGTCGACTAGAATGTCTCCTTCAGAAACATTTATGCTTGTTAGCTACAGGCTTACTTTGTCTAATTACAGGGCCTGTTATGTTACAAGCTAACTTTTACCTTAAAATCGCATGTTACGTTTTTCAATGCCTAGCATCTGGCTTATTTTGACGCCTAGACGGATCATCCACATGGAGTTTTTGTAGTCCTCTGGAGTGTGGGCTGGAGAGTTGATGATTTCATCAAATTCCTCTGTGGTTACACCAAGCTTCTTAGCGATATACTCCTTATCCTGCTCCATCTGGTCTGTATCGTATGGATTAGTCTTAAGCTTTTCTAAAGCTTCTTCTCTAGTCATAGTACCTGCAAGGATTTGAGTAGAGAATACATTCTTTCTAGTATCAAATCCAAACTTGTATGGAAGATAATAGCCCTCGAAGAATCTGGTAAATACGTTCTCGTAATGTTTGTTTTCGTATTTAGTCCAGCCGTACTTTTCATGTAAGAACTCTTCAGCTTTGGCCTTATCATATACTACATAATCCAAAGGATAGAAACGCTTCATTCCATAAACATATTTGTACAGTAATCTATACTTAAGGATTCCACATGTAGGGTATGTCTTCATAGGACGCTTGCCAAATTTCTTATGAATGTCCTTGTACATTCTCAGGTCGTTCATATATATCCATTCTACAGGTGGTCGTACAAATTCTGTACTGTTGTTGGAACCTGTAAGAACCCACTTAATCTTATGCTTTACAGCATAATTGTAAAGAGATGCGAAAATAGCATGATCCTGTGGAGCATCACAGCTACTGATTCCTGATTTAAACATAGATAATTGGAAGTCGCTCATCTCCTTCCAATTAATAACATCAGTATACATATCAAGGTCCATGCCCTTGACAATCTTTTCTATATTTTCAACTGCAACATTAAGATTCCAGCCTGTATCTACTACGTAGATAAGTGGACGAAGATGCATGATTTCCTTTGCTATGTAGGCAAGATAAGAGCTATCTGCTCCGCCTGACATACCAAGGATACAATCATAATCCTTGCCCTCGCCATCCTTGCGGATTTGGGCAGCTATACGTTCTAGCTCTTCACGATTTTCCTTTGTTGGATCCCAGTATGGTTTAATATTTTTTTCGAAATTGCGGCAGTGGTCGCAGACACCTTGTTCGTCGAATTCAATCATAGAATCTGTGGTGTCCATGACGCATTGGGTGCAACGCTTATATTCTCTTGTTATTTTTGGTGTGTATATTGGCATGTTAACCCTCATCCGCCCCTGCGGGGCACCTTCCCCCAGAGGGGGAAGGCTTTTATTTGTTTTGATTTAATGTTTCTAAGATTTCGTCGGCGGTTACTACTTTGTCGAATCCTTCGGTGCTTTCCTTCTTGAACACAATTCTGATAGTCATCAGGATGAGCTTAATGTCAAGTAGAAAGCTATAGTTTTCAATGTACATAAGATCAAGCTTGATCTTATCATATGCTGATGTATTGTATTTTCAGTATATCTGAGCATAACCTGTAAGACCGCCCTTTACATTGCTACGGAATTAAAACTAATGAATGGCTTCTGTGTATTTCTGAACATGTTCAATACGCTCGGGACGTGGACCAACGATGGACATATCTCCCTTAATAATATTGAACAGCTGTGGAAGCTCATCCACACGGGTGGCTCTGATTACATGACCAACCTTTGTGATTCTGTCATCATCATCTGTGGCTGGACGCTGCTCCGCATCCTCAACCATACTTCTGAATTTGAGAATATCAAATACTTTGCCATCTCTAGTAACTCTGGCTTGCTTGTAAAATACAGGGCCATGATCCTCAAGCTTGATTGCAATTGCAATAATAAGCATAAGTGGCGAAAGAACAACTGACGCTATAGAGCAAAGAACTACATCGAAGAATCTCTTGATACTTCTCTGTTCTGGTGTAAGACCTGTAGTGTTAATCATAACAAGTGGCGTATCAAATTGATGAATACCCTCGCCGCCCGCAATAATAACATCGGAAATCTTTGGTGTAATATATGTTTCAATTTCGTGCATGTAGCAGTATTTTAACAAATCGTTACGCTGCTCGGCACTAACATCGGAAATAACTATTCCATCATAATCAGCAAGCATCTCAATAATAGAATCCATTCCTTCATCAATGCTCACAATACGTCTGATATTATAACTGTCTGAACGTGTGTCCATTTTAAGCTTCAAGCTTACTGATTCCTTATTGCCGTATACCATCAATAGCTTACTTGCCTTGGAATGACTTTGGTAAATTGCAAAGAAAATATATACACTAATTCCTGAGATTACAAAATCTCCTAACGTCAACCTAAGCATCGGTGCTACAGGAATCATTACATTTGCCATAAGGCAAAGTTGAAAATATGTTACCGCATTTACAATAAATATTGCTATCCATTGAGAAAACAGTACATCTGCAATCTTTAGAATTCCGTACTTGAATCCTTCACATAGATGTATGATAACAAGCATCAGTACAAAATAAATTCCCATCAGTACGTATTTTCCACGACCTAAAAATGGGTAAAAATATTCACTGTCGAAAATCTGGTATTTCCACACAAGATAATATGCAATTGCCATGATAGCAAGCTCGATTGCGCTTTCTATCTTTCTAACTGTGTTTTTATTTTTCACGCGATTATCTCCAATACTTTGTTTGCAATATAATCCATATCATTAATGTCATATATCTGTGTCACTGGAAGTGGCACTAAAAACCTTGATAACTTCTTTTCGAAATCGTTAGTGTCAGGTGATTCTACAATCCATCTCCACCAACGAGGTACAAATATGTTGTTTTCAACTAATGTCTCCCTGACCCCTTCCTTTTCAACTAAAAGAGGGTAAACCATAGGCGCACCATTTTCTATACTAATATTTAGCCTATTATAAGCTTCTAGTTTACTGTGTAATCTTTCGAAATTTGATAATCTCTGTTTTTCAACAGATTCAGTATTAACAGCTGACATAAGTGCATTTGTAAGAGGTGACATGTAAGCCATGCCCTCTTCATTAATATGCTCTTCATTGTCCTTGGACATGGCATAAGCTGCATTAGGTCCAGCCTCAATAGCCTTAAGTAAAAATGTGGCATTATCTGCACTGCTTCCCTGTGGTATGTTAAGTCTCTTTAATGAATCACTTACCAGATATGCACCATCAGGAACGCCGAAAAACTTACGGCAGCTGTATGCACTGTAAGTTCCACGCATAGGTTTGGTGTAAAATCCTTGCGTATTATCAAATAAAACATGTGAATGCTCTGCAATGATATCCATTTGCATCACATGAGTCATTATTCCAAAGTAATTCGTATATACGAATAAAGCCTTATCGTTGAACCCTTCCTTTGGAGTAACCGGCATAAAGCTTTCGTCGATGTTGTAATAAAGTGGTGTTACCCCTACTTCCTTCAAACCAGCCTCAACTGTTTTGCAAGTATAATAAGGTATATAACAGTGAGTAAAGCCGCCTTCTAAACAGGCATAGGCGATGGCGTTGCGTCCAGAATTAAGAGCAACGCTATCAAAGCCTTTGAATAAATCAATGTTTAGTTTGTTAAGTTCTAGTGGGAGGCATCCCCCGTATTCTTTTTCCATTATTTATCGAATCGTCCAACAAAATCCCTAGTGCTGCATTCTTTCATTGGAAGGTCTACTGGCTCACCAGTTGCAGCTGATTTATAAATTGCAAGAACCATTTCAAGTGCGCGGCGGCCTGCCTCGCCATTTACGTATGGCTCTCTGTCGTTTTCAATTGCATCGATAACATCCCTGTAAAGCTTTGTGTGACCAAAGCCATATACATTAGGAGGAAGTTCTGAGCATTCCTTCTTAACCTCTTCTGGCTCATCGATATAATCTGAGAAGTTCCACTCCTCAAGAAGGTTAACTGCATCGCCACCGGCTTTTACAGTTCCCTTGTCACCAAATATGTAAAGTGTTTCCTCAAGATTCTTAGGGAACACATCTGTTGTTCCTTCAATGATACCATAGCTACCATTAGCAAACTGCACCAAAGCGATACCTAAATCCTCAGCCTGAATGTATGGATGCTTTAATCTATCAGTCATACCAATAACACGAACAACATCGTCACCCATCATCCAACGAAGCAAATCGATATCGTGGATACACTGATTCATAAGTGCACCACCATCCTGCTCCCATGTACCTCTCCAGCTGGCTCTATCATAATATTCATGATCCCTAGCCCAACGAATATGAGCTGTACCATAAAGAAGCTTTCCGAATCTTCCCTTCTCTAAAGCTTCACGAATCATCTGGATAGATTTATTAAATCTGTTCTGATGACATGCGCATACCTTAACGCCCTTGCGATGTCCAGCTTCAATAATCTTGTCTGCATCCTCAAGTGAAAGAGCGATTGGCTTTTCGATGATTACATTACAGCCTGCCTCGATACAATCAAGAGCGATAGCTGCGTGCTTACCAGATTCTGTAGCGATGGCTACTAATTCTGGCTTCTGCTCTTTTAGCATCTGCTTATAATCTGTATATTGCTTAACATAATTCTCGTCCAAGTCGAATTTTCTTATCTTGTCGAGAGTGTTTTTTAGGTCCAAATCACAAAGTGCAACTAAATCAAGTCCTGTCTTCTGTGATGCTACTACATGGTTTGGAGAAATACGTCCACATCCAATAATTGCATACTTCATCGTTTAATCCTCCTGATTTTTGCCTGCTGTTTTGATTAGAACAAAGGCAATAAAATATACTAAGTATGATGTTATATATTTGTAATACATATCAAGCCCTATATCCATAAAGAATACTGAAACTAAAAGGGATAGAACCAGTATGCATACTTGTCTGTTTTTAGACACAAAGGTCTTGATTAGCAGATAAACTGGGAACCAATAATAAAGTACAAATCCTACAATACCATATGAGAATAAAATCTCCATGAAATTGTTATGTATCTGTAAATGCTTATACATAGTCACACCGTTTTCACGGTATTCTTCTAAATTGGAATATGGCATAGCTTTAAAAGCATAAAAACCATGTCCAAATAGTGGTGCTTCCCAGAAATGTTCCTTAAAAGCTGCTGCAACAGCCATTCTCTGTCCTGTGCTTGTGTGCAAATCAAATTCTGTATCATTTACACCAGTAAATAATTCCACAAATCTACTTCCAACTATTCTGTACAGAAGCGGAACAGTCATAACAAGGATCACGCCAATTACCATGGCGGCCGCCAATATAATAAGATTCCGCTTTAAAATCTGTTTATCCTTAGATGAGCCAACAATCATTATAACAAAAACAAATACAAGTGGAATCATAGATGATTTGGAACCAGATGCAAATATCTGGAAAATTCCAAGCACTACTGCCCACCCAAACTGTTTTAGCTTCTTGTTAGCATATATATTATAAAGAATAGGAACTAGACATACCAATATAATATTGGCTGTATCTACACAAGTACCAGCTGGCGTTGTACCAACACGGGATTCTGAAATTGTTCCATCCACCCATTCAGACCAAACAGGATCAAATAATAAGCTAGTAATAAGTGATGTTACAATCAAAAATGCCCCTGACAGCGATAATATATCCAGCAAATCCTTATGATTATAATACAAAATAACCATAATACATAGTGATGGAACTATAGTAAGTAGTGCGTACTGTCTGCTGTAAAAATCAAGCGGTGTTCCTATGTTGTAATGTCCATAGATGAATACTAACAACGAAAATGCAACAATCCAAAGGGTAGCAAGGTTTAATGTAGATGCTTTTGCAATTGTTTTGTCCTTAAGCATAAGTGCACCAATGAAAAGGATTGCTACGCCTGTAAATGCTACATTTGTAAGCATAAAACCTTTGTTATAAGTAAGCCCCAGGTTACATCTTGCAAAAAATATTGCTGCTATTATTATTGCTGATATTAGCTTTTTATTCTTTGTAATTATTTCCATATCTTTCTCAATTCTTTTGACTAGTTATAGTCCAAACACATTTGGTGCAGATTTATACCAGATGATTCTACTTCCCAACTGCTGCAGATAAGCTGCAAGAGCACCTGCAGTGTAATTAGGGCTGGTCATAATCTTATCAGGTGTATCAAATATAGCAGCCTCTGGTGCCACTGTTTCGTAAAAGCCTGTATCCTCTGGCATACTATTGTTGCCATGGTGACCACACTGAAGAATATCCGATTTAAGCTTGTCACCATAGGTTTTTACCAAATAATCTGCCATATACCTGCTGTGACAGTCACCGCAGATAAGCACACTTCGCATTGGCGTTTCCATTTTAAATACCAGTGAATCATTGTTTGGAATGTCTTCACCGCAATCTATCACCACATCATCATAAGCATTGAAGAATGTGATTGTTAAATCATCAAATGTAAGTACATCATCTCTTGAAACGTAGTTGATGTTATCTGCTTCCTTTGTTATTTCCATAAATGTGTCAAAGGAATCTACATCATCCCATTCCTGGGCTACAGAATAAAACTTATCTGCATCAAGCGGTGTGGTATATACTTCTTTAATATCTATTCCCTGAGGGTCAGCATATATAGCGTTGAATGAATCCACATGGTCCTGATGATAGTGGGTAACTATCCAGGCATCTACTGTACCACCTCTTTTATTGATAGCAGCTCTGACAGTTTGCTCATTAGCTGCATCACCGCCATCGATAACAATAAGTGTACCGTCAGATGTATTTTCCATAGTATAGCACATTCCCTGGTCACCGGATGACATTGGGTATTCAGTAAGGATCCAGGTGGGCTCGAAAGGAATAAGCACCGCATAGTGGGCAGTGCGTCCATACAGCTTAAATCCATAATTTAGATATGTGTTTAACACTCCATCTATGGCTGAGACAACCACATAGCTTACATTATTTTCCTTAGCATAGCTTACCACTTCTGATGGGTCTGGTTTCTCGTTAGTAAGCTCGTAGGCCTCATCAGGAAGTGAGCGGGAATATGGCATGGAAAATCTGCTATCCATCTGCCTTAAGTAAACTGCGATATCCTGAGGTGCCATAATTCTGATAACCTCAGAATCATCCTCTGCAAATAAATCGCAAATCGTTACCACATCCTGCGGCACCTTATTACGATTCTCTGCCTTTGTAAACCAATCCTCAGTGTAAATGCAATTTCCAAGTACTGCAATTAGAGCACATGCACCTATTAAGCCTGCAAGCTTCTTAATACCATTTAGCCTTTTTAAAAGCAGTGTGAACATATATGCAATAACAGCCATCACTGGAATTAAGCTGTAAAACCTGAGGTAGTATTGATCAAAAGTAGTTGGCTCTAAAAATTTCCTACATAAAAATAACGTAAGGGGATTATATATGAAAACTAACACCAATAATGAATACCATAGAAAGGTGTATCGTTTTATTTTTTCTTTCTCTAAAAATAGTATGGCAATCAACGAAATGGTGAACAGAAAGGCGAAGCCTATGCTTCCCCAATACGCCTTTGTCATACTAAAGAAATACTTTAGTGAAACCATTGAAGCCACCATTCATTTCTTTTTCTATTCTTAAAATACTTAAAATCATAACTTTGCATATCCTGCTTTAGCATCCAAATTAGTACATAGAAAATACTTACATATATGGGACCAACTAAACTAGCCAACAAATATTTAACGCCATATACCTTTCTATGATATACACACATCATAGCCCAAATTAACACTGTAAATATTGGCACAAACAGTACCGCTAACGAAGTAAGAGAACTTATCCCCAATGATACTGCAGCAATAGGCAACATATATATAGTTTTTACTTCTTTCTTATATGCCCTAATCAAGTAAAGCATAAAGAAAGGCACCGCAATCACAGAAAGTACCGCTTTTCCTTGCCACAATGCACCAAGCAATCTAAAGGTTGTGGAATAATGTGAATATAACCCAAATATATAGCTTACTGATAACACTATCAAAAATACAAATCTATCTTCTAATTTTTGAAACAAAAAGGTAGCGATATAATAAAAATTAATATAAGCAAGTAACAATAAAAAAACAGGTAGAATTGTATGATAAACAGTTGTTACCTCAAATCCTGTTGTAGATGAAAGCATTGCCACATATGTTCCCCATGATGCAACAGCTCTTTTTTCCTGCACATTAGGAATTGTACCATCGATATAATTAACCCATGATAATGTATCAGACTCTATTGTGTCTTTACTAGTAACAACATAATCATAATCATCATATGACCATTCATTAATCTCATATCCATAAGCCATATATAATTGTAATGCAAGAATTAGCAAAAAAATCATTGCATAGACTACATTAAATCTATTCTCCCGTATTTGTTCCCTAACTCCTGCAACCTTAAATCTCATCTTCATGTAAGTTCTTAAGATTTGCTTTCTATCTAACCATAGCCAAGCTATAAAAAGAACAATCATCACTATGCCATATACTCTGAGCAACATAGTATAAGCTCCATGCAATGGATCATTTAATGTGCACCAGTTTTGTATCCACTCAATCACGGTATACAAAACATAAAAGATTGCCAGATTACCGAAGAAACCTACCAGATAATCGGCAATCCAATTAGTTCTTGCCCTATATGTAATTAGTCTGCCTACAGCTACTGGCACCAATGTAAAGTGCAATAGAAAGGCCAATGCTCTAATTAATATCATTAGTTATTTCCTAATTTCTTTTTCATCATAAATTCTGCTATTTCAAAATCGATTGGATAATCAATGTCAATTGAATCAGCTCTGCTCATAATATAAGCATAAGTGTTATCGCAGTAGTAGGTGCGCTGTTCCTTAAGAAGCTTGTAATCCAAGATATAGATTGCTCCATTTGGGATGTAATATGTAGCGTTAGTCTGACGGTTAGCTACGTTAGAACCCTTGGCGCCAAAGCCGGCATTCTTAATACGTCCCTCTTCATCCATGGTATGATACCATCCCACTGGGCACTCTGCCTCTGTAAATGAAATAAGAGTAGTGGCACCATCCTTTTCAAACTGCTCTATAGCCTCGTTAATATTCTTTTCGTCACGAAGAGGTGCTGTTGGAAGAAGCACCATAAACTTCTCTACAGGCTCGCCTGTTTCATTTGCCACAAATTCTGCTGCATGAAGATACACATCTACAGCAGAGGCTGTATCGCTGGCAAGCTCAGCTGGACGCATAAATGGAACCTCTGCGCCTGCTTCCCTGGCAACACGGGCAATATCTTCGTCATCTGTAGTAACGATTACTCTATCTATTTTGTCTGCTTTAAGGGCAGCCTCAATTGTGTGAGCAATCAGAGGCTTGCCGCAAATTTCTTTTATATTTTTGCCTGGGACTCCTTTGGAGCCGCCCCTAGCTGGTATAAATGCTATCATTTTCCTCTATCCTTTAGTCCGGCTGTTACGATAACAAGCATTATATTTCTCCGCTCATAGATTATTCGCTTGAGAAACATAATAGCTTGTTATCTACAGCCTCATCTGAAAGCTTGTTACACTATCAAGCCTAAGATATTGCCACGCTACGCATAGAAAGCTACGCTTAGGCAACACTTAGAGCTTGATAGCTACAAGCACATTATAAACTATTATGTACTATGAAAGATCGCCCCACTGGAAGATGTCGTCGTACTTAACGTCATGCTTGAGTGTACGACCGAGAACCATTTCGTAGTACTTTGGTGAGATGCCTGTGCCTGGGCGCTTGTAGTCAAGGTCGTCCATTGTAAGTACATGGCCTGCTGGCATGTCGTGCTTAGCAACGATAGAACGCTTGAATTCCTCGCGGCGCTTCTCGTCTTCAACTACTACCTTGCGGTAGCTTCCGAGCATGTTGTAACCGCTTCTTGCAGCATCACAAATAGCCTTAAGCTCAGCTGGATCTGCACTAACTTTGTGATCCCAGCCTTCCATGTTCTTATCCATTGTGAAATGCTTTTCAATAATGCAAGCATTCTTTGCGATACTCATGATTGGTGCAACTGTACCAATTGTGTGATCAGAATATCCAACTGGATAATCGAATACCATGTTATACATATCCATGTTGTTAAGGTTTACGATTTCGTCAGTTGGTGGGTACATAGATACGCAGTGAAGAATTGCGATTTCGTGGCATCCACCTTCCTCAAGAGCCTGGATTGCTGCGCATACATCATCCATACCTGTAAGACCTGTAGAAATAACAACAGGTACTCCCTTGCTACCTACGTGCTTAAGGAATGGGATATTCTCTACGTCAAGTGATGCAATCTTAAGGAATGGAACATGCAGCTCGTCAACAAGCATATCTGCTCCTGCCATTGAAAATGGTGTAGAACAGAAATCGATGTCTAACTCATCACAGTATTTCTTAAGCTCAATATGCTGTTCCTTAGATACAGCATACTTTTCCATAATAGACTTAAGTGTGTAATCTGTACGATTGCGATAGTCATCGCCAAGGAAGTAGTTATCCTCGTACTTCTTCTTAGAGAAAAGATCATCTACTGTCCAAGACTGAAGCTTAACAGCATCTGCACCGCACTCCTTTGCTGTCTTTATAAGTGTTCTAGCTAAATCCATATCACCATTGTGGTTAGCACCAAGCTCCGCAATGACGTATGGTCTCTGATTTCCTGCTACTAAATCGGCATAGTTAAATCTCATAATTAATCCTCCATACTAATATCACTCCACCAGTATCCCTGATGGTTATTTGAAAGCGTAAGTGTCGATTTATCAATCTTACTTAGCTTAGCTGACAATTGTTTGAAATAATCGTAGCGCTTTGCCAGATTATTGTAATGAGTAGTCTTTACATCGTACTCTTTATTTAAATCTCTAGTAGTGCCTGCAGTGTTGTCATCATAAATACGATAGATTGTAGCTGCATTATCTACATAAGCACCTGTACCAATATCCATAATGATTCTGCTAAACAAATACCAGTCAAATACTGCTACTGCACCTTCATTCAGGCTATCTAAGAAGTCAGCGTTTAGACTTGTTAGCCTAATGCCGGTATTTGATAATCCAAGGAAATTAGCTTGCGCTATTGGCTTGATATCTTCTACTGCTTCAGGCAAAGTTTTAAACACATCCTCACCTGTTTCAGTAACGAACTTATTATAAAAGAATACGCAGTCTTTGTCTAATTCAAAAGACTTAATAAAGCTTTCCATTCTTGTAGGCGAAATTGTATCGTCGGCGTCTACAAGGACTAGGCTTTCATAGCCTAGGCGCTTGGCAGTTTTTAGCATTTCGATACGAGTGCCTGCAATGCTAAGCTTTCTTTCACTTAGGTCCTCGATGTGGACATTGATGCCATGAACGGTACTTTGTATTTGCGTTTCTACCTTTTCAAGCTCTTCCTTTGTGTAGTTGTCGTTAATTATCAACAAGTCGAAGTCCTTATCGGATTGGTTATCCACGGATGTTAGTAGGTCCTGTAGATAAGGGTGGGCTTGTTTGTAGATTACTGTGGATAATGCTGTTTTCATTTCATACCCTCATCAGTCACCTTCGGTGACAGCTTCTCCCTACTTATGGAGAAGCCAGAAAAGTGTCCATGTAGTCCATAAGTTTTTTCTTGGAAAAGTGCTCCTGGTTGTAGGCTAGGGCGTTTTCGCCCATTTGAAGGCGGATAGGTGTTGGGAGGTTGCGCATGGCTATGATGTTCATAGCTAAGGCTCTTGCATCTCCTATGTCTGAGCACATTCCACATTTTGCTTCGGCGATTACCCTGGCTGTCTCGCCCTTGGCTGAGGCAATGATTGGCATTGCGCAAGCCATGTAGGATTGCAGCTTAGCAGGAATAGTTTTGGCGAAAAGCTCGTCATCTGCAAATGAGATAAAAGCTGCGTCACCCTTGGCAAGTATTCCTGGAACCTCGGTAGGCTTTACTCTACCTGCAAATTCAAATAAGTCCCACACTCCTGCTGCAGTGATGCTTTCCTTAAAGCTTTCTCTAGCTCTGCCATCACCAACTATGGTAAACCTAATATCCTTTACCCCTTCACTTCTAATGATAGCTGCAGCCTTTGGAAGTATTTCAAGTCCCTGGGCCTGGCCAATATTTCCTGTAAATATTACATTAAAGCCTTTGTGTGCAATCTTTTCCTTTGGCTCGTAGAATTCTTCTGCATACTGTGGCCAAAAGCTTGCCTTATCCTGCTCTTCTTCATCTACGTATTTACGAATTGAATCTACGAAGCTTGGGCTGGTTCCCCATATATGGGTGCAACCCTTATATATCTTTCTCACCATTCGCTCAATTGGCTTTACTAAAAGTGGCGAATGGATGCCTGTTATCATCTCTACATTTTCTGGCCATAGGTCCTGTACATACAAATAGCAAGGTACCTTATGCTTCTTAGCATAAGCAACGCCAACCTTACATTGATTCATTGGCGATGTTTCAAACATGTATACTTCATCAGCCTTGATATGTGTAAACATGTTCCAAAAGAATCCGAAAAATGGGAAGCTAAAGTAATTAAGCACTAATCCAAGCTTTCCATTTCCCCTAGGTATCAGTGGAATTCTATAAACCTCTACACCATTTATTATTTCATGCCTTTTCTTGAAAAGGCCGTAGCCTTCAAATATTTTCCCCTCTGGGTAATTTGGGAGACCTGTCACTACAGTGACCTTGTAGCCTCTTTTTACCCACTCAAATGCCATATCATTTATCCTAAACTGCTCGGGATAAAAATACTGGCATATAATCAATATATGTCTGTCCATTTATTCTCTCAAATCTATCTATATTTTTAAACGCACAAATATCGCCCATTATTTTGGGCGATACTTATTTTAAAATTCAAACGGAGCTGGCATTCCATCTCTTAAGTGGAACAAGAAATGTAACAATCCACACATAGAGAAAATTAGCATAATGTTTTGAATATAAATCAATGCTAATGCCAACTTATTTTCCTTGGCATCCGTTCCAAGTCCTATGCACATACACATGTACACTGGAATCAAATATCTAAATGAAATCTGGATTCTCTGGCTTCCTTCTGCTGGTGTGAATCTAGTCATGCATCCAATGAAAATAGCCACTACACACATCACTAAGCCTAAACCTAGAACCACCATCTGCCATTTTTTGATTCGCTTACCCTTGATGAAAATCAGACCCACGAGTAAACATAGCAACATTACAATAATGCAAACCCATGGCACTTCAGCGTTAAGCTTAATATGACCAAGCTCGCGACCAATAATGTGGTTGATGTTGTACCAAAAATCTACCTTAATTCCTTCCCATGTGAACTTAAGCACCTCTAATTTATGATCAACAAAATATTCCCAACTGAGTGCTTCCCTTGTTGTATCTGTTTCAATTGTATTTCCAGACCATTTCCAGAATACATTTTGCATTATAAAGTAGTAATATTTAGTAACTACTTTCTTTGCTACAACTACAACGCCAAGACCAAGCACACCAAGAATTATATATTCATACCACTTCTTGGAAAGCACCACATCTGTCCACCATTTCTTAAGTGGAATGGCAAAAAACCATACTACAAAAAGAGCATAAACTATCTTGTTAGGAATCAATATAACTACACAGCCTGCCAGAATAATAATATCCCAAGCATGTAGCTTAACATGAGGTTGACTGTAATATAGCACTAATGTAAACAATGCAAGTGAGAACAAAATGCTCATATTATCATATGAATAAGAGCTGCATATATGAAGCACCCCTGGGAACAGTGCAAAAGTAAAGAACTGATGCTTTCCCACCGGAAGAAGCTTAAGTGCTATGTAGCCTGCAATTATAAGTGATAGGGAATTGAAAAATCTTCCCATAAATATTACCCCGGCAAAGCCAAATCCAAGTAATCTTGCCACGGTAATACCAGCACCTGATACCAAATATCTAGATGCCTTTGATGGTGCGATTTTACATTCTATATTTTCCTGCATCTCATCAGCATGCTTTATAAAATTGCCCTGGGCAAGTATTGCATACTGATAAGGGAATGTAACATCCAAATATGGCATCATATAATAATCTTCCGCACGCATGTAGAAGAATGATTCATCCTGAACCCAGCTTCCAAGCTTACTGGTATCCATGCTAAGATTATGATCCTTCATTCCAAGCATGATATTAGAACAATGATAAGCACTGTAATAATGCTGCACCTCGTCAGGTCCCGAAATAGGAGGCATTACAAGCTGCATACAAAATGTCCAGCCGATAGCCAGTATCACAAACAGCCTAGGGTAAGACCAATTCTTATTTAGCACTAGAATCCTTGCAAGATAAACTGTAAGTGCAATCATCACAATAAATATAAGTGCAAAATAAGCATTATATCTTTTGGTAGCTGTTAGATTCATGCAATTAGTAAAGAAAAATACTAAAGCCCCAATGATTCCCACTGCTGCCAGTACAACTGCACCAATCTGTAAGCCCTTCTCTTTATTCATATCTGAAAAATACTGTTTTACTTTTTCCACTATTAATCCTTTCAGGCAAGCCTATCTTCCTGCAAGTCTACGCTCCATCTTGCTTAGCTCGTCCAGCTGTCCCATATCCATCCATGTATTTTCGTTGATTGGATATACGCCAACTTTTTTACCATCGTCCTTAAGTCTATTGATGATATCCGGGAAGCCAATGAACTCCCCGTCCTTGATATAATCAATAACCTCTGGCTCAACTATATAAATGCCAGTGTTTGTAAAGAAGCTAAACTCCGGCTTTTCTTTCATATCTAAGATATTGCCATGCTCACCAAATTCTACCACGCCATAAGCAACCTGGAAGTTTCTAAGAGAGCACACCATAGTAATCAAATTACCCTCTTTTTTATGATGCTCATAAATCTTCGAGTAATCCTCTTCAATTAAGATATCGCAATTAGTAAGGATAAATGTCTCATCAATCTTTCCTCTCAAAAGCGCAAGGCCGCCCCCTGTACCAAGAGGTGTGTCCTCATCTACGAAATCAATACTATAAGGCCTCTCAGCCTCGCCAAAATAAGACTTAATCATATTCTTTTTATGATTAACAATCATTATCATTCTATCGATTCCATAGTCTGCAAAGCTATCCATAATAAGCTCCGCAATAGGCTTCTCCCCCACAGGAATAAGAGGTTTTGGAAGGATTCTTGTATATGGATAAAGACGTGTGCCCTTGCCACCTGCCATCATAACAACAGGGGTACTAAGGGTAGAATGCTTTTTATAATGATTCTCACTCCAGAAGACTGTATCAATTACATGGCCCTCATCATCAACAATAGGAAGACCTTCGATGTTATGACGATAGAGGAAGTTACGAGCATCCTCTTTCTCCTCTTCCTTCAGACTTCTTGGCTTATAATTAGCTATCAACTTAACAGGCTCATTTAAATCTCCACCTGACAAGATATATCTACGAACATCACCCTCTGAAAGAGCTGCAAGCAGCTTATTATTATCGTCCACAATGAACACTGTGCGGCGGCTGCTTGCATCAATTGTACGCATAGCATGTAAAATTGTGTCATCTTCTTTAATGAATACATTTTCCATAAATAATCTACTCCGCAATCTTACATTGCCATATATATAAACACAACTGACACGTTTGCACTCTGCTTTCGCTCGTTGCGTTACGTAAGATGCCACTACGTGCCATCTAAGTAACGACGGCTCAAGAAGGTCAGTCTTAGTTTATATATATGTCAATTCCAGATTGCTCATCTAAATTTTTTACTCCATAAAATTCTACGATAACAATAAAATATTTCTTTCAATCACTAGATGTTCATTCCAGAAATATTTTATTGTTATCTGAATTTTATTCACTGAAATTTTTAATTACATCTATTACACGACGTACGCCGGACTCGTCCAGGTTGGTTGAGCATGGGACGTTGACTACGCGGTGCCAGTACCATGGGGCGCAGGTTAGGTCGTAGGTGCGGGCGCCCTCGTATGGAAGCTGGTCGGAGATAAGACCCCAGATAGGACGAGACTGAATATGCTCTTCCTTAAGGGCTTCGATAAGCTTATCACGGCCAGTTTCATCGTTTTCAAATACAACTGAGTAGAACCAGTAGTTACTGCGGATACCTGGGCGGAAATCCTGCACGTGAAGACCTGGCATCTTATCAATTGCCTCTTTATACAAATGATAATTCTTTGTCTTAACCTTGATGAAATCCTCTAACTGTTCCATCTGAGCAAGGCCCAGTGCAGCCTGAAGATTTGTAAGTCTATAGTTATAGCCGATTTCATCATGGATGAAATTAGCCTGATCTGCCTTTGCCTGAGTAGTCAGATGCTTAGCATGAGCAAGCAGTGCCTCATCGTTAGAGACAATCATACCGCCACCACCTGTGGTGATAATCTTATTTCCATTAAATGAATAGCATCCTATTGTACCGATTGTACCTGCAAACTTACCAGCATACTTTCCTTCAGTATAATAAGTTCCAAGCGCCTCTGTGGCATCCTCAATAACCTTGATATTATACTTTTCAGCGATTGGCATGATGGCTTCCATGTCTGCCATGTTACCAAATACATGCACCACTACCATAGCCTTAATCTGACGACCTGTTTGCTTATCAATTAATCTACCATCTGTGAAATCACACTCTTCTTCACAGAATCTCTTAAGCTTTACAGGATCCATGCAAAGGCTATCATCACAGTCCATGAATACAGGCTCAGCACCTGCGTACTTTGTAGGATTTACTGCTGCAATAAATGTCAGTGTAGGAACGATTACAGCATCACCTGGCTTTACGCCACAAAGCATAAGGCTAATGTGAAGTGCTGATGTACCATTCTGTGTGCTGACAGCAGCTGGAGTATGAACGTACTCTGCCACCTTTTTCTCAAAATCTGACACATAAGGGCCTGCTGTGGATACCCACTCAGTCTCTACTGCATCGGTAACGTACTTCAATTCATTTCCCTTTAAATTAGGAACTGAAAGTGCAATGAATTCATCTGCCATTTTGAAACACCTCTAATCCGCTGCCGCATAAGTCATATACACATACAACGACACGCTCGCGCTCTGCTTTCGCTCGTTGCGTTACATAAGATGCTCCCTTTGGGACCATCTAAGTAACGACGGCTCAAGAAGGTCTTATGTATGTGTATATGCCTTCTGCTACAGCTCATCTAAATTTGTTAATATATTAAATGTTATAAATATCTACCTTGTACTTATCTAAGTTCTCACGGAGGAAGGCGATGGTTTCGGCGAGGCCTTGTTCGAAGGTGTACTGAGGCTTCCAGTCTGTGAGCTGAAGGATTTTTTGGTTAGAGCCAAGGAGACGATTTACCTCAGACTTTTCTGGAC
Organism: Pseudobutyrivibrio sp.; assembly: GCF_017471675.1. Classification (GTDB taxonomy): domain Bacteria; phylum Bacillota; class Clostridia; order Lachnospirales; family Lachnospiraceae; genus Pseudobutyrivibrio. Next base: position 93,297 of record NZ_JAFUSK010000068.1, on the reverse strand, counting down.
GGAGGCGATCTTCGTCGCAGATAATCTTTGCATTTGGATTAATCTGGCGGATAAGCTCTTCGGCAAGCTGTCCGATTGAGATTTCCTTCTGTGTTGCAATATTGATTTCCTGACCGATAGTCTTATCGCTTTCGTACATGGCGATGAAGCCATGGGCTGTATCCTTAACATAGTTGAAATCACGTGTTGGTGTTAATGAACCAAGCTTAATCTCTTCCTTACCTACAAGAAGCTGTGTGATGATTGTAGGAATTACCGCACGAGCTGACTGACGTGGACCAAATGTATTAAATGGACGCACGATTGTAACAGGCAAATCAAATGAGCGATAGAATGACTCTGCCAATCTATCTGCACCAATCTTAGTAGCTGAATATGGTGACTGACCCTGGTAAGGGTGCTTCTCATCGATTGGTACGTACTGAGCTGTACCATAAACCTCTGATGTAGATGTAACAAGTACACGTGTGCCAAGGTCTCTAGCAGCCTGAAGCACGTTAAGTGTTCCCTTGATATTAGTATCTACATAAGCATCTGGGCTATGATAACTAAAGGGGATTGCAATAAGGGCTGCAAGATGGAATACTGCATCTACACCCTTCATAGACTCTCTAACACCGTTAGGGTCGCGGACATCGCCTGCGAATACCTCTACGTGATCCATAATATCCTTTGGAAGAGTGTCGAGCCATCCCCAATTATTGAAGGAATTGTAATATACAAAAGCTCTTACCTCATATCCCTTTTTAACTAATTCTTCAACTAAGTGAGAACCAATAAATCCATCTGAACCTGTAACTAATACTTTACTCATTTGACCTCCTACGGCTTTCCAGAATAATATAAAACTCCAGCAGACACGCTTTCGCTCTGCTCTCACTCGTTGCGTTACATAAGATGCTCCTATCGGACCATCTAAGTAACGACGGTTCGAGAAGGTCTTGCTTGAGTCTTATATTATTCTTCCAATCCTTATATTTCTAAATACTAAAAACAGACTTATATGATACATACCACCTACGATTTCATCTCTACGAAATACGAATACATCGACTCGGCTACGTTTGCGAGGTTTTCGTCGGAAAGACGATCTTCGCTTAGGACGTAGGTGTTACCGAGCCTTGCGTGGCTCATGTAGACTGCCATGTATTGGATAACCTCATCTCTGGTTGGGCGCTTATATTCACTCATCATCTTTTCGTAGTTACCAAATACTTCCTCTAGGTACATAACACCTGGGGCGCCTTTATAAATAATGTCTCCACTCATAAATACCGGATGGCGAAGCATCATGGCTTCCTGACCTGCAGTACCTGTAAGAGTGGCTACACATTCACTCTTTTCAATAAGCTTGATTGAATCCTCCCATGGGTCAATAAGAACCACATTAGGATAAATCTGCAGCTGCTCGTAAAAGCTGTTATCACGAATTCCTAAGAATGAATAATGCTCCTTAACATAAAGCATAGTATCTGCTGGCAAGGATTTTACCAGACTATCGATAAAATACAGCTGTTTCTCATACTTCTGAGCACACACAATTGTTGTTGCTTCAGGCTGCATGTGAAGTGGGAAGTACACGAACTTCTTGCTGTAATCAGCCTTCTTAAAATATTTCTTACCCTTAGAATATCTAAGATAGAATACCAGCTGATCCATTGTGTGCTCATAACACTTGTAATATATATATGAGCCTTTATCCCTGGTAAGAGGATTGAAGAATCTCTGTCTCAGGTAGAAAAATGGTAACGCAAAAAAGATTGGCTTCCATTTAGGCTTTGTTCCTGAGAACTTCATAAATGCAGGCTTAGAGTGCTGCTCCTCAAACTTGGTCAAGTATGCCTCTGCAGCAGCACGCTGTTCTTCAGTGACAGGGATATTTGCGTAATCCTCTGGCATATCATACATCTTCTCAAATGGGTCATTTAAGATATAATGATGAGTCAAATCCATACCACAGGCTCTCATAAACATCAGTGAATAATAGCCTGTATTTGTCTTCTTACCAACTAAATAAGCTGCGTATGTAAGAAGTGTGGCGATAACCTCATCATAGAAGAAATCCACATGATATGTGTTAAACACATATTCCCAAAACGCAAAAAGACCTGCAGCTGTATGCACGCAGTAATCATAATCTCTATAAATCAAATATCTGTCTGTGTAGATGTACTTCCAAATAGGTCTTGCATCATACTTAGCTTCCATTTCAGCAAGCTTTTCTATTGTGAATTCGTCCCAATGCTTGTTCATGAATTCAGAAATCTCACAAACCTGGATATCCTTTTTTTCTTCTTCGTTAAACTTAGCCCAGACGTAAGCTGATTCCTGCTTGTCGCAGGTGATAAACACGCCCTTAACATCGTCATGAGCTTCTTTTAATTTCTTGTATACGGCTGGCGAAAAATCCTCGAAAGGACGCCTTGCCATAAAACATATAGTGTACATTTTCTCTCCTAAAAACTATCCACGCGACTTCTTACCAGATAAAAAGCCTCGCTATATTTATAATGAGCTGTTGCCCCGCGATAAGCTGCCAAGCCTCTGATTGCATCCTCGTTACGAGGGAATGGACTGGCATCGATTTCGCTCTTATAGGTTTTCATTATTTCTATTTTCTTATCCAGGTAGTCAGTCACATCCACGAAAACATTTGGGATAAATCCGTGGGAACCTTCTGCCTGGTCAGTTTCAGATATTATTTCCATACAAAGCACAGTCTTAAGATATGGTGCCCTGAATGATTTAGTACAAGAATAAACTGCATCAAAAATCACCCTGTGGTCAGAGTGAACATCATACTGATATGGCATGAAAAGCACATCTGGCTTAACCTCTTCAAATATGCTCTTAAACTCTGGTATCAGCTCACCTAAATCGTAACCATCTACACCTGCAGGCTGTAATTCCATATTGTAGAAACCATCCACCTTATATGCAGCTGCAACAGCCTCGATTTCGGCATTGCGCTCTGCCACACGCTCTTTAGTATAGCCATAATCTGTCTTCATGTTAGTAACATTAAGCCAATAGATTTTATGACCTTCTTCTTTTAGCTTAAGTAAAGTTCCGCCAGCGCCTAAGGTCTCATCATCTGGATGTGGCGAAATAACAAGTACTTTCATTAAAGATACTCTCCTTCATTTAAATCAACCGGGTCCGAATCTAATATGTGAACCAGCCCGTCATAAGCTTTTATAATATAATCTGTATTAGAATTAACCTTTATAATTTTACCAGGCTCGATATTGGCATGATCTTCTGTAGCAATAGCCTGACATTTCCATACCTTTATCTCAGCATCCCCAGCCATAAAATGTGCCCCCACATAAGGATGGGTAAGACCTCTAACCAGGTTATAAATAGCCTTTGCTGACATGCGCCAATCTATCTGGCCATCCATGCGACCACGCTTTCTCCAGGCATTTCCAGCTGTAGAATCCTGCTTCTTAGGCTCCACTCTATCCTCAGCAAAAGCCTTGGTAAACTCAAGCACCTGCTCCTTTGCCACCTCAAGCACATGAGCGTACAAATCTGCCGCATCATCTGTATCTGATATAGCTACAGGCTTCTGGCTTATAATATCTCCTGTATCAGCCCCTTCATCCATGATGAAAAATGTGGATGCAGTCTCCTTAAGGCCTAACACAAGGGCCCAAATAAGAGGATGGCGCCCTTTATTACATGGCAAAGCCGCTGGATGAAATCCAACCACGCCATACTTTGGTATAGATAAAATTTCCTTACCGATTAATCTGGACCAGCCAAAGCAATATATAACCTCTGGTGATATTTTTCTGATAAATCCTACTGTTTCTTCGTCATTAACATTCTTAGTGCAAATGCATGGGATATTATATTCATCTGCAAGAGGTACTAATGATTTAAAATCTGCATTGATTGCAGATTGTTCCATAGTAACAATTCCTGCCACCACAAAGCCTGCCTTAAGCATAGCTTCCAGTAATACGTATGAACTTTCCACACATCCTATAAACAAAGTTTTCTTCAAAATAAAACCTCTTATCCCTATTAATGCATTCTATTAATTTTAAATAGAAGTGCTTATATTGTCAAATTGAACCAACGCTGGTTTCTCTAAAAAATCAATCTGTAAATCAAAAGCCCTGGAATCATTATCCCAACCGCTGGCCCCCAGCTATTTACTATCAGCTTCCAAAATGAGAACTTAAATCTCCTAGACAGCTTAATAACAAGAAGCAGTGAGTACAGTGCGTAGGACAATCCTGTTCCGATTGCTACCATATTGATACTGCGCTCAACAAAAAGCACCAGGGCACTAGAAAAGATGGCATTGAAAATGCAAAGCGCCACTGAGTTTGCAATCAATGATTTGTTAAGCTTTAACACCGAAAAAATATTTCCGTAAAGCATGGTTGTTGCATAGATTGCAACACCCACTACCAGTATCTGGGTAGCCGCTGTACCTTCTGTATACATAGGCATAAAGAAGTGAACAAATATAGGCATTACAAAATATACAAACAGGCAGGCGCCTCCTGATATAAAGGATGTAACCCTGCTGAAATATGCAGCCTTTTCAAGAAGCTCTGTCTCATTGTGATTAGCTCCATACAGATGGCTAATCTTGATATAAAACACCTGGGATATGGTCTGTGGTACAAGCACCATGGTGGTAAATCCCATCAGTGGCACCGAATACACACCTAAATCCTCAGTTGACAAAAATCCAAGGATTACGAATTTATCTACAGATTGAACGATGGTCCAAATAAGGCTGTTAATAAGAAGTGGCAATCCTCCTATTATCATCACCTTCATAAACTGCCAATCAAATGTCAGCTTTGCACCCTTGAACGCCTCGCTTCTAAACATAATTATGCCAAGAGCTGCAGATGAAAGTGTCATGGCATACAGACCATAATATCCTGCCACATTGATAGCAATAACACCTATTATAAGAGCAAGTACTGTTCTTACAAAACCAATGACAGCCGATTTATTATAATGGCCGTTCATTCTGACAGTGGCATTTGACATATCATCAAAGCTCTTAAGAAGAATCATAATAGGACAAAGCATGTAGCCAAATGCATAATATGTGCTATCCACATCTTTTCCAATCCTGCCACCGTAATAGATAGCCACCCACAGTTCAAAAACTACAAACACTATGGCATACACCATAAGCATAAATGTCATTGCTGTGTTCTTAAGCCTATTTGCCTCGGCATAATCCTTCCTGCCAAGAGCCTGAGGATAATCCCTGTTATAAGCATTTAACACACCAAACTGCGCGTAATTCATATATGTCTGGGCAAGCAGACATGTGCTATATATTCCAAGTGGGTATGTTGCAACAATTCTTTTATTATAGACACTAAATACAAATGACATAGCAGAGCATGCCACTGTTGAAAGTGTCACCAATATGAAATCTGCACTCTTAATTTTGTCTAGCAGTTTTGTAAGTATCTTCATAAATCTTTAAAACTTCTTCCATGTATGTGTCAAAGTTATTCAAATCCTTTGCACGCTTTCTGGCTCCTTCAGACTTCATACGATATATCTCGCTGTTATCAAGAAGCTCTATGATATTTTTGACGAAGGCATCTCTATCCACAGGCTTCTTGTCTGTGCCACAGATTTTTCCACAATCGTCGTCCACGGTTAACACAAATCCACCAACCTTGCTGGCAAGTACTGGCTTACCAAAGGCCATAGCCTCTGCTGCTGCCATTCCAAAGCCCTCAAACTTGGATGGAGCAACCAGAATCTTAGTCTGATTCATATAGACATAAGGATTATGCTGCAGACCTACCATCTTAATGTTATCATTAAGATTCATCTTGCCGATTAGCTCCAGACATTCGCTACCCAAATCGCCGCCACCTACCATGACAGCCTTAACATCCGGATGGGTGTTTCTTACTTCATTTACAATCCTGACGAATTCGTATGGATTCTTATTATCTGTAAGATAGCCTACAAACAGAAGGTCTGATTTAAAGCTATCCAGCTTTTCCTTACTCATCTCGGTGCCTGCTACATAACCCTTTTCAAATGTCTTGACGGCATTGAATGGAGTGCCCAGCACCACTGTCTTACCTGCCATTTTATCCTTGAACCAGGCCTTATCTTCAACCCTCTTATTAGGAATAATGATTTTGGCAAAATTCTTGCAGGCACTTCCGTATATAACTGACTTTGGACCAATCTTCTGCACCCATTTAGGCACAGAATACAGATGGCTTATAATTGGAATAGTGTCTGTAACCTTGGTACACATTAGGCTGCAATCGTATTCATAGGCATGGATGATATCAGGCTTCACCTCATCAATGGTGCGCTTAATAATATCCTCATCCACCTTCTCAACCCCAATGTATTCTATGTCCTGTTCTAACAGCTTTGTCTCCACAGAGCCTGTAGCAGTTAAATACACGCTGTGGATTTCCTCAGGCATAGACTTAATAATGTTTATAGCAACATTCTCCATGCCGCTATATGTATTAGACTTCGAAATATGCAATACCTTCATAAAAACTCCCTAATCCGTTGACTGTTACGCTAACAATAAATAGATTTCTTCCAGTGACTGATGTCACTTACAGAAAACTATTATATTGTTATCTACAGTCAACTCATCTATTAACTATTATGCTAACCACAATTTACTCACCTAGAAATTTTATATGTTACTATATAACTCTTTCATTACTTCGTTGACGCGTTCTTTATCGAAAGACTTCATGGTTTCTACGTTGATTTGACCCATTTCGGCTCGTCTGGTTTCGTTATCAACCAAGGCTTTGTTTAGGGCAGCTACTAATGATTTGGCATCCTTTGAATCAAAAAGATATCCGCCTTCGCCATCTACGATAAGATCTGTGTTACCCCTAATTTTGCTACATACCACAGGCATTCCCACGCTCATAGCCTCCATCAAAGCTACTGGAAGACCTTCCTGGTGAGAAGGAAATACATAGATATCACTAGCTGCAAAAACATCTGCAATGTCTGTCCTAAATCCTAACATCTCTACATTATCAGTAAGACCCAGGGTCTTTATCTGCTCTTTTAATTCTATCTCTATCTTGCCTCTGCCAGCTATGAGGTATTTAATCTTGTACTTAGGCTGAACACGCTCATCGCAGTCCTCATGTGCAAGAACCCCTCGGTCCTTCATAATTTTAAGAGCTCTTAGCACCTCGGCATGATTCTTTCTAGGAATCAGCTCTCCAACAGATAGAAGAACAATTTCATCATCCTTGATACCAAGCTCGCTGCGAATCTTATTGCGGGCGCCTTCGCTTGCCACAAATTTATGAGTGTCTACCCCAGCCCCTGGCACGTAAACAACTTCCTTCGCCTTGAACTTCTTGGCATTTTCATAATCTTCCTTGTTGATAGTTATCAACAAATCGGTAAATCGTGCACACCACTTTTCCACGTTGTGATAAATGAGCCAGTTGATAGCTGATGCTCCCTTGAAGAAATGGAAACCATGGGCTGCATATATCACCTTGGTGCCGTACTGCTTTCTTGCCTTTCTACAAGCAAGACGACAGATAACGCCTCCTATAGGCGACTGAGTATGAACTATCTCGTACTGATTAGCCTCTACCTCAGCCTTTATCTGCTTATAAGCCTTTGATAATTCGCCGATATTAAATATCTTTCTTAGGCTGGCTGTTTCAATTACTCTACAGCCTAAATCATCCAGCTTCTTTCTACGCTGTACCATAGCCTCTGGACTGAGTGCGCTGTCATCATCCTTCCAACAGCAAGCCACGTCCACGGTATAACCCAAGTCCTGCAAAATCTTAATGTTGTCTATATTAAATTGTGTCACCATATACGCCGTATGGGCGTGCATAAGCGCTTTTTTCATAGTCGTAGTCATTCTCCCGGATGTTACGATAACAAAAATTTATTATCTTCCAGTCACTAGATGTTCCTTACAGACAATAAATTTTTGTTATCTACATCCTACTTATAGTTTACGAGTATCCCAAGTCTGTAGGTAACGAAAAATTATTTTCGGAGCATCACATCAGTGAGCGGAGAACATAATTTTTCGTTACCGTAACAGACTCCAGGCCACCGTCATTACTTATGTACGTTTGCGTTAGTCTCCCCTTCGGCTACGCCTTCAGTGGCGTCCTTAGTAAAGATTACACGAAGAGTCATAAGGATAAGTTGGATATCCAGTAACACTGAACATTTCTCACAATAAATCATATCAAGCTTAAGCTTGTCGTAGCTGGTAGTGTTGTACTTGCCGTAAACCTGTGCATAGCCTGTAAGACCAGCCTTAACGTGTGTACGAAATGCAAACTCTGGCACTTCCTTCACGTATTCTGCTATGATTTCAGGACGCTCTGGACGAGGCCCTACAAAGGACATTTCCCCCTTAAGGATATTGAAAAACTGTGGCAACTCATCAATACGAGTAGCACGGATAAAGTGTCCTATTGGAGTGATTCTGTCGTCATTAACACTGGCAAGGCGAGCCTTACCGTCCTTTTCAGCATCAGTAATCATAGAACGGAATTTCATAATCTTGTATTCTTTTCCACCAATGGTGCATCTGGTTTGTTTATAAAATACAGGACCGCCATCGTATGTGTGGATAAGTATAGCTGTTATTATCATAATTGGAGATGTAAGTATAATTCCAAACCCGGAAATAACAATATCACCAATTCTTTTAACTGCTGCAGAAATAGCATCCATTCCAACATTCTTACATAGATAAAGAGGGGTATCAAAAAGATTTACCTCTTCTGAGCCCTTAATAAGAATATCTGAAATCTTTGGTGTGAAATAAACTCGCTTATCTGTTGCAAAGCATGCCTTTACAATATCATTACGAATCTCTGATGGTACATCATTAATAAGCACTGCATCATAATTCTTTAGCTCATTTGTAATCTTCTCAAGGGGCTCGCGGCAACTCATTTCACCAGTAATACGATACTTGTCAGCTCTACGATTCATCTTGAAAACCAAGTCATTTTCGTACTCACCATAAATGTTTAAGATAGAAAATGGTGGGAAGATTCCCCTGTAAATCTTAGTACTAAGATAGGTCACAAGAAATACTGCAAAAGCATCAATCACTGTAAGAGCAAGCATATATGCAAGCATAATCCATACCAACGCTTTTATACGTGTCATCAAAAGAAGGATTACAAACTCCAACATATTCACAAGCCCCATCGCTATGGCCTGCGACATGCAAAGAATTGATATTCTGCCACTTCCTATGCTAAATCCCTTAAAGGTGTTGATAACAAGAATGCTAAGAACTGTGTATAGTCCTATCATCAAATAGTTACCAATAGTTAAGAAGAACAGTGGCATCATCATTCTAAATTGCTCGTACCACATAACGCCAAAGAGCGTGGCTAGTACAGTGACTAATACCACGCTGCTTGCAAATCTAAATATCTTTTTTTGAGTTTCAATATTTGTATTTGTATTATTCATAAGCATATTTGACCTTTGATTAAAAGCTCTTATTCATATCCACATGACCCTTGATTCCAGGAACAGAACCCTTGCTAGAATACTGCCACATATTCTTTCTACCTGAATATGTGCATGATGTATTATATTGGGCAATCCAAATACTACATGAACCAGGAATTGCGCTAGCATTCATTCTAGCTGTCATCCAGTTCTTGCTGCAGTACAAGCCTGCCTTGTAGCCTGATGACTGAACTGTTGAACAGAATGCATTTACAATAGCCATTCTCTGTTCTACTGAAAGCTTGCTCTGTCCTCTTACAGTATCCTCCATATCCAAATAGATTGGATATGAGCATCCACCTGCGCGGCCTGCCATGGCAACTGCCATAGAAGCTTCCTGTACAGCCTCGGCCTCATTAAGAGCTGTTGAGTAGATGTAAACACCTACGTTGATTCCAGCTGCCTTGGCACCAGACATATTCTTATAGAAATATGGGTCCTCATGTAGCTGTCCATCATACATACCACGATAACCACATCTGATGATTGCAAAGTTTACTGCTGATTTTGCCGCCTTCCAATCGATGTTACCCTGATATTTTGAAACGTCGATTCCGTTGCCCTTTACGATGAGCACTCCATCAGCACCGAAATCATACTGAACTCCCTGAATTACCTGAGAGCCTGTTACCTTGTTACCATTCTTATCGAAGTAGAATGTATTTCCATCAATTGACTGCCATCCATAATATGTATATGTTGCAGCCTTGTAGTAATAAGCCTTACCTGCCTGATAATCTGCTGCAGTGGCTGGCTTTGTAAGACCTTCATCTAAGAACAATAAGTTTCCTTCCTTGTCCTTAAGCTGATCTGTTGTAGCAGTACCAAAACCAGAGACACTAAATGTTGCCTTTAATAATTCACTATCTGTAGCTCCTACATTGTCGCTCCATTTTGGAGTTGCTACGAATGCATAATCTCCATCCTTTGTTGCAGCAAATGTAGCTGTCTTGGAATCCTTAATTGCAACATCTGCTCCATTTACAGTAAGCTTTGCAAGAGCACCTGCTGTAGCATTTACTGTAAATACACCTTCTTTGTAAGAGATGTCGATAGATGCAGTCTCTTCCTTAGCACCTGTAGTAGCGTTTGTAGCAATGATTCTTCTAATCTTTGCCGCAAGAAGCTTGTCCTTGATGTTGAACTTAACTGCTACTGCACCGCGGGCGCGATAGCTTGTTTTGTCTCCAGTTTCTCCACCATTATCGGAACCACCTTCGCCTTGGTCACCCTGGCCCTCGCCACTATTATCTGAATCGCCTTGTCCCTTGCTATCATCTTTACTGTCTTTATTCTCTTCTGAAGGCGCAGGATTTTCAGGCTTTTCCTCTTCCTTCTTTGGCTCTTCTGGATTTGGTGTATCAGCAGGCTTAGTCTCTTCCTTCTTTTCAGCCCTATACACAAATGTATAAGTAGCATCCTTTGTAACCTTTTCGAATGCTGGCGATGGGCCTGAAACCTTCTTATAAGTTACTTCTCCATCTTTGTATGTATCAGGTGCTGTATGGGAAATAGTAGCATCCTTTGCATATTCCTTGGCATTTTCGATGGCTACAGTCTTTACGACCTTGTCATCTGTGCCTCGTAATTCATAGTTGATAGTAATCTTAAACTTATCAGGTGTAGCAGCCTTTAATATATGCTTTCTTGTTAGCAAGCCTTTATCTGTCTTTAGTGTGGCCTTGCTGGCCTTTGCAGTTGTCTTAGGTGCTACTACATCAGTTGTAGACTTTGCAGAATGACCATTTTCTACCTTCCTAGATTCAACAAACTCAACTGTATCCTTAAGTGTCTCCTCTACAGGTACCTTTTCCTTCTTCTGTCCATCCTCGGCAGCATTATCCTTTTTAATCTGCTTAGTGATTTCCTTTTGAACCTTAAACTCTACCTTATCCTTTACCTCTGCCTCTGTAGAATAGTTGGTAGGCTCGTAACAAACCTGGGAATCAACATCATTGAGTAAGCAAAGAACATACTCACCTGGTTCCATGTCAGTCTCAGAGATAACACCATCTTCGTCATCATCTGTGTAAACTGTTCCCTCTGCCTCCTTAAGAGCCACTGCATAAGACTGAACCGCTGTCTCCTTATCAAGGCAAAGTGTATATAAAGGATCAGAACTGATATCGCCATGCTGTGTCTCGATTACATTTCCATCCTTATCTGTTACAGTGACATCAACATTTCTGTCCTGGAGAATCTTAGTAATCTTTGCTGAATCACTTGGAAGCTCTGATGCATCAATAGCTTCTTGCTCGCCTTTGGCCTCTGTCTCTTCGCTTTCAGAAGATTCCTCTGTAGAAGCTTCCGACTTTTCAGCAGCCTTAGCATTTTCCTCAGCCTCATGTGCTGCACGCTTTTTATCCTGCTGCTCCTTAAGCTTATCAAAATCAATGCCATCTCCATCAACAGGAAGCGCATTGCTATCGCTGCTATCTGCACCTGCTGATGAATCATCCGCAGCAGAAGATTCCTCAGCCGAAATATCCATATCAGCATAATCCTTGGTATACTCTGCTATCTGACCATCCAAATCTTTGATTGCATCCACATAAGACTGCAATCCCTCAGCAGCCTCCTTTGTAAGAAGCTTCACCTGGAATGGCACGCCTGCAACAGGATTGTCATTAACATCAGAAATATACACAGTCAAATCCTTTTCCAAAGACTCGCTTGTGATTACTACATTTTTAAATTCTGGGATATATACGTCCTCAGCCTGATAATCATCCTCCACGGTGACTACCGCTGCTGCGTCATCTGCAGTCACAAGATTATAGATTCCATATCCGCCTGCACCCACTGCAGACACGCCAACCACACTTGCTACCGCAATACTGGCCACCTTATGACTTGCAATGAAGAACTTAATTGTCTCCCATATTCCATTCATTTTTTAATACATCTCCCTTTATTCAAGCTAAAACTAAACTGTCATATTGTGCTCTTTACAATAATCTTTGAAAGAAGCATTTACCTTATCCTTATCAGAAAGGATTAAATCTGCCTCTGTCATTCCCTCTGGAATAGGCCACTGTACATTGATATCAGGGTCATTAAACATGAGACCGCCCTCATCATTTGGATGATAAAAATCAGTAACCTTATAGCAGAACTCTGCATAATCGCTAACAACTAAGAATCCATGTGCAAATCCTTTTGGAATCATGAACTGCTTTTTATTCTCAGCTGAAAGAAGAATTCCATAGTGCTGGCCAAAAGTCTTTGAACCCTCACGCAAATCCACTGCCACATCGTAAACCTCGCCAGAGATAACTCTAACAAGCTTATCCTGTGGGAAGTTCTTCTGAAAATGAAGACCACGAAGTACACCCTTCTTTGAAGCTGACTGATTATCCTGCACAAACTCATAATCTAAGCCTTCAGCCTTCATATCATTCTCATTATATGTTTCCATAAAGTAGCCTCGGTCATCACCAAACACCTTAGGAGTGATAACACATAAGCCCTCTATTCCATTTACATTTTTCTCTACTGTAATTGCCATTTCTAACCTCTACTCTATGTTCAAAATTCTTCATACAGCTAATTATATTGATTAACTGACACGCTTTCGCTCTTGCGGCCCTCATTGCCCTACGTAAGATGCTGCTAACGCACCATCTAAGTAGGGATGGGTCCTAAAGGTCTGTTAATTCAATATAATTATCTGCACTCGAATTTTGCTCTTTAGTTTTACAAAATATTAATCTTATCTCCACCACGACAGTCATCTGCGGTGACCGTTTAGGCGGTGGGACGTTTTATAGTCCGTTGGCTACGTCTACCAGGTATTTGCCGTAGTCGGTTTTCATGAGGGGCTCAGCGAGCTTAAGAAGCTGGTCCTTATTGATGAAGCCACGCTTGTAAGCGATTTCTTCGATACATGATACGTACATACCCTGGCGCTTTTGGAATGTGCTGACGAATTCGGCAGCAGCAAGAAGCATATCATGGTTTCCTGTATCAAGCCATGCAAAACCACGGCCAAGTGTCTCTACATGGAGGTTGCCACGGTTAAGATATTCGTTATTAACAGCAGTGATTTCAAGCTCACCACGTGCTGATGGCTTGATAGTCTTTGCAATCTCTACAACTGAATTATCGTAGAAATAAAGACCTGGAACAGCGTAATTACTCTTAGGCTGTGCTGGCTTTTCTTCGATAAAAATTGCAACACCATTTTCATCGAACTCTACTACACCATACTCTCTTGGGTCACGTACATAGTAACCAAAGATTGTAGCCCCTGGCTCGTTCTCAGTACGGTTTGCAGCTGAAAGAAGAACCTTTGAGAATGACTGACCATAAAAAATATTATCGCCAAGTACAAGTGCTACTGCATCCTTTCCGATGAAATCAGCACCAATAATAAATGCCTCAGCAAGGCCGTTTGGAGCCTCCTGAATTGCATACTGAATGTCCATGCCAAGCTGGCTACCGTCACCAAGCAATTCCTTAAATACTGGAAGATCTCTTGGTGTAGAAATTATAAGTACCTCGCGGATACCGGCAAGCATCAAAGTAGACAATGGATAATAAATCATTGGTTTATCGTAGATTGGCATAATCTGCTTGCTGATAGCCTTTGTAAGTGGATAAAGTCTTGTACCTGAACCACCTGCTAAAATAATACCCTTCATATTTTCCTCCTAAATACGGCAGCAATTTAGTCTATGCACAAATCTTCATTCACTGATTTTATTCTCTTTTTCGGCACGCTTTCGCTCTGCTTTTTCTACTTACGTTACATAAGATGCTCTCTACGAGACCATCTAAGTAACGAGTGAAAAAGAAGGCCTCTAAAAAGAATAAAATCACTTCATGAATCTTTGCTCTATAGTTTTTGTGCTGCCTATTTAAATAATAAATTTATTTATGCAAATTCTTCTGCTACCACGGCTAGGGCGGCGGCTACGACTTTGTCCATGTCGTAGTATTTGTATTGGCCTAGGCGGCCGCCGAAGATTACGTTCTTTTCATCGGATGCCTTAGCAGCGTATTTAGCGTAAACGGCATTGTTTTTGTCGTTATTTACTGGGTAGTAAGGCTCTACGCCTGGCTGCCATTCAGATGAATATTCCTTGGAAATGATTGTGGTAGGCTGTGTACCAAATTCAAAGTGCTTATGCTCGATAATACGAGTGTATGGCACATCTGCTGCAGTGTAGTTAACTACGGCATTGCCCTGATAATTATCGCAATCAAGCTTTTCAGTTTCAAAGCGAACTGAACGATACTCAAGTGGGCCATAGCAGCTATCGTAATACTCATCGATCTGACCTGTAAATACCAGCTTATCCCAAGCAACTTCACTACCATCAGAAAGCTTTCCTGACTTAGCAAGTTCAAAATAATCCTGGCTAAGTACCACGTCGGCACCCTTTAGCATCTTCTCTACAATCTGAGTGTATCCACCCATTGGGATGCCCTGGAATCTATCATTAAAGTAGTTGTTATCGTATGTAAATCTAAGTGGCAATCTCTTGATGATGAATGCTGGAAGCTCATCACATGGACGACCCCACTGCTTTTGTGTGTAGCCCTTGATAAGCTTTTCGTAAACATCAGTACCAACTAATGAAAGAGCCTGTTCTTCCAAATTCTTTGGCTCAGTGATATTCAGCTCTTTAATCTGCTCAGCAATCTTAGCCTTTGCCTCTGCTGGAGTCTTAATCCCCCACATCTTTGAAAATGTATTCATGTTAAATGGAAGATTGTAAAGCTCATCACCATATACTGCAACTGGGGAGTTAATGTAATTATTGAATTCAGCGAACTGATTCATGTACTCCCAGATTTTCTTATCGCTTGTGTGGAAGATATGGGCACCGTAAACATGTACATTAATGCCATCCTCTTCCTTTGTATATATATTTCCTGCAATGTGGTCGCGGCGGTCGATTACTAAAACGGATTTGCCTCGTTTCATGGCTTCGTACGAGAATACTGCGCCAAATAGGCCTGCGCCCACCACTAAGTAGTCGTATTTTTTCATGTAGTTGTTCTCCCGGCTGTTACGCCGACAAACATTATAATTCTACGGTCGACTAACATGTCTTCCTTTAGAATCATAATTTTTGTCAGCTACAGCCTACTTAAGCATTTTCTATTACTGTTACGCTATTTTCCTTCGTACATGTCGTTATAGTATTTCTGGTAGTCGCCGGATGTTACGTTATTCATCCAATCCTCATGCTCGAAGAACCACTCGATTGTCTTCTTGATACCTTCCTCGAAGCATGTCTCTGGCTCCCAGCCTACCTCGGCCTTAATCTTATCTGGAGCGATAGCGTAACGACGGTCATGTCCCTTTCTATCTGCTACATACTTGATAAGGTCCTCAGATACAAGCTTCTGACGCTCATCATCCTCTGGAAGCATATCCTGAAGTGTATCAAGGATGATGTGGATGATTTCAATATTCTGCTTTTCGTTATGTCCACCGATATTGTATGTCTCAAAAAGCTTACCCTTTTCCTGAACCATATCGATTCCCTTAGCATGGTCCTCTACGAATAACCAGTCACGAACGTTCTTACCATCGCCGTATACAGGAAGATCCTTGCCGTGAAGTGCATTATTGATGATTAGTGGAATAAGCTTCTCAGGGAACTGGTAAGGGCCATAGTTATTAGAGCAGTTTGTAATATTTGCAGGGAACTTATATGTATCCATATAAGCCTTTACAAGCATATCTGAACTAGCCTTTGAAGCTGAGTATGGTGAATGTGGATCGTATGGAGTTGTCTCATAGAAAAAGGCATTCTCATCATCTGGAAGAGAACCGTAAACTTCATCTGTAGATACGTGAAGGAACTTCTTGCCTTCCTTAAATGTACCATCAGGAAGCTCCCATGCTTCCTTTGCACAGTTAAGCATTACAGCTGTTCCAAGTACGTTTGTCTGAACGAAAACCTCAGGGTCCTTAATAGAACGATCAACGTGAGACTCTGCTGCAAAATGAACAACTCTATCAATATCGTTCTCAGCAAAAATCTTGCGGATGGCTTCCTTATCGCAGATGTCGGCCTTAACAAATGTATAGTTATCGCGGTTTTCGATATCCTTAAGGTTCTCAAGGTTACCTGCATAAGTAAGCTTATCAACATTGATAATGCGGATTTCGTTATCGTACTTCTTAAACATGTAATGAATGTAGTTTGAGCCAATGAATCCAGCTCCACCTGTAACTAAATATGTTCTCATATTTTTTTCTCCTTAACCTACGCTTTTTCTAATTTACTTTTTCTAAGCTCCCGCAGGGCACCCTCCATACCTTCGCATGGGGCCTCCCCGCCGGCGTGGGTCCCCACCATGCTCGGCATGGCACTCCCCTGCTCGCGCCTATCAAGTTAACGAAAGAAAAAGCTATATTTACTATAACCTATATTTCTAATAATAATTCTTAAGAATTATTAAGGTTGACGATTAATTTATTTAAAACGATATTTCCGCTGGTACGAAGTATAGCGATTACGTCCTACGCTAGGTATTCGCGGAGGGCGTCGTGCCAGTCGGCCATGCGGTAGTCTGTGGTGAGACGAAGCATGTAGTTGTCTAGGATGCTATAGTGAGGTCTATCTGCACTAGCTGGATTCATGCGTTTATATTCCTCGCTAGTTACGTGATTAACCTTTACATTAATACCCTTAAGCTTAAAGATTTCTTCTGTGAAATCAGCCCAGTTGGTATCGCCTTCGCAGGTACCGTGGAACACTCCATAGTTTTCAGTTGGCTCTAAATGATGAATCATTCTAGCAAGCTCGGCTGCTGATGTTGGAGAACCAAGTTGGTCGCATACTACAGAAAGCTCATCATGAGTCTCTGCAAGGCTAAGCATAGTCTTTACAAAGTTTTTGCCATCGCCGTATAGCCATGCTGTACGAACGATGAACCACTTATCTGCAAACTGCTGTACAAACTTCTCACCCTCATACTTGGTCTTACCATAAGCACTGATTGGTGCTGGCTGGTCAAATTCTGTGATAGGCTTTGTTGCGTTGCCAGGGAAAACGTAATCTGTGCTGACATGAACTAGCTTTGCGCCTACCTTTGTAGCTGCAATAGCCAAGTTTCTAGGACCAAGTGCGTTAAGCTTATAAGCAAAATCCCAGTCCTTCTCGCAGCCATCTACATTTGTAGCAGCTGCGCAGTTGATGATTACATCTGGCTGCTTGTCTTCAACGAAGCTTAGCACTTCATCCAAATCCATGATGTTGAGGGGTAAAATGTTTTCCCCTGTGGCAACATCAGTCAAAATAAACTCTACTTCATTGCCATATTCCTTCTGAATGGCACGACCAAGCTGACCATTGCAGCCAGTCACTAAAATTTTTCTCATTTTAATACTTCCTTTTATACATAATCCTTTGCCTTTGCAATCAGGCGATTGTATGCACTGAACATACCTCTAATTGAAGCACGGGTGATGTTAGAGCTTACGCCAACACCGAATGTTGTATTGCCATGACGTTCGTCACGCATTTCGATATATGCTGCCGCCTTTGCACCTGAGCCCTGTGACTGAGCAAGTGTATGCTCGGTGTAATCGATAAGTGTGAAATCAAGCTCTGGTACGCACTGCTTAATAGCAAGCTTAACAGCATCGATAGGTCCGTTTCCTTCAGCCTCTGAATGGAACTTCTCACCATGATAGCTGAAATCAAGAACAGCAACTGTATCGTCAGTATCCTTATCATCCTTGATAACAACATACTCAAGTGTAAGTGGCTGCTTGTTTTCAAGATAAGCTGTCTTGAAGGCTTCCATAATGCGCTGAGGTGTAACCTCGCCACCATCTTTTTCAGATATACGCTGAATAACATCAGCAAACTCACGCTGCATCTTCTTTGGAAGCTTGTAGCCATATACAGAATCCATAACAAATGCAACACCACCCTTACCAGACTGGCTGTTAATACGAACAACTGGCTCGTACTTTCTACCAATATCTGCAGGGTCAATTGGAAGATATGGTACTTCCCAATATGGGTTCTGGCGTTCTCTCATAGCCGCCACACCCTTATTAATAGCATCCTGGTGTGAACCTGAGAATGCTGTAAACACAAGCTCTCCTGCATAAGGATGTCTTGCGTCTGTTGGCATCTTTGTAACTCGCTCACAAACCTCAACTATTTCCTTAATATCCTCGATATTAAGCTCAGGGTTGATTCCCTGTGAGAACATGTTGTAAGCGATTGTAAGAATATCTACATTACCTGTACGCTCGCCATTACCAAGAAGAGTACCCTCTACACGGTCTGCTCCAGCAAGTAAGCCAAGCTCTGTAATAGCAACGCCTGTACCTCTATCATTATGTGGATGTATTGAAAGGATGATATTATCTCTGTCCTTAAAATGTGTGCTCATCCATTCTATCTGGTCTGCGTAAACATTAGGTGTATTCATTTCAACAGTTGCAGGTAAATTAAATATAATAGGTGCATCTGTTGCATTATCCCATGTGTCCTGCACTGCTGTACAAATCTCAAGTGCAAAATCCACCTCAGTTCCTGTGAAGGATTCTGGTGAATATTCAAGCTGAAGATTGCCATCGTATCTATCCAATCTATCCTTTACCATCTGGGTTCCAGCCTTGGCAATCTCGATGATTTCTTCCTTATCGGCCTTGAATACAACATCTCTTTGTAATGTAGATGTAGAATTGTAAATATGGAAAACAACATTTGGAATGCCCTGGATTGCCTCAAATGTACGGTCGATTAATTCCTCACGGCACTGTGAAAGTACCTGCACCTTTACATCTGAAGGGATTTTGTTTTCCTTAACAAGTTGTCTTAAAAAATCAAATTCTATCTGGCTTGCAGCAGGGAAGCCAATCTCAATTTCTTTGAAGCCTAGCTTTAGTAGGAGGTCGAAAAGTTCCATTTTTTCATCAACGTTCATAGGTTCAACCAGTGCTTGATTGCCATCTCGTAGATCTACTGAACACCAAATTGGAGCTTTTTCAATCTGCTTGTTTGGCCATGTACGCTCTGGAAAATCCAAAACAGGGTTAGCTTTGTATCTCTTGTAGTTCAACATCATTCTTCCTCCTAGTCTTTTCTCTCGCTTGATTTACCTAGTGCATCTCTCGGTTGTTACGCTCACAAGCATTATGAATTCTACGCTCCGCATAAAAAGCTCCGCTTTAGAATTATAATAGCTTGTTAGCTACAACCTATTTATCAACTTATAAAATCAAGCTACTTTTTTGTCTATGAATTAACCTTAATACAAGGTTACTTCCTCATTACGATTACTCGCCTAATCCGCTTTCAATGGACGATACCATATCAGCAAGGGCTTCGTTTTCATCTTCACCTTCACAGTGGATAACGATTTCGTCTCCTGATTTAACACAGGCACCAAGCACGCCGAGAACTGATTTAGCATTTGCCTCGTAGTTATTATCTGTTGTGAAGGTTATTTTACATTTATATTTCATGGCGGTTTCACATAAGACCCCTGCTGGTCTCAGATGCAATCCCGTCGCATTAACTATTTTTACTTTCTTTGAAACCATATCTAATCCTAGTCTGAGACAAATCCTACGTTCACAATCTATTTTGTTCTTTCAGTCACTAGATGTTCCTTACAGAACAAAAAAGATTGTTAACTGGATTTGAATATACTTTATAAAATTGTCTTAGTAATCAAGTCGGCGAGCGCGTGGGCGTCTGCCTCGATTTCTTCCTGATTCTTGCCTTCAATCATAACACGAACCAATGGCTCTGTACCTGACGGACGAATAAGCACGCGTCCTTCTCCGGCAAACTTCTCGCCCAAAGCTTCGATTGCCTTTGCAATTTCAGGGTACTCCATGTAGCTCTCTTTCTTATGATTAGGAACCTTTGCATTAACAAGAGCCTGTGGCAATACTTCCATGATAGATGCAAGCTCTGAAAGTGACTTGCCGGTTTCTACCATAACACGCAATAAATGAAGTGCTGATAAAAGTCCATCACCTGTAGTATTGTCATCTAAAAAGATAACATGACCACTCTGCTCGCCACCGATATTGTAGCCATTTGCAAGCATGTTCTCTAATACATATCTATCGCCAACCTTTGTAGACTCTACATTAATGCCCTGCTCCTTAGCCATAAGTGTAAAGCCAAGGTTAGTCATTACAGTAACAACGCAGGTATTCTTCTTAAGAGTTCCCTTATCCTTCATGTGCTTAGCACAGATAGCCATTACCTGGTCACCATCTACAAGGCGTCCCTTTTCATCTACTGCAAGCATTCTATCTGCATCACCATCAAAAGCGAGACCAACCTGTGCATTCTCAGCAACTACTCTAGCTCTAAGCTCATCCATGTGAGTGCTTCCGCAGTTAGAATTGATGTTAGTTCCATCAGGATTGTTATGGATTGTAATAAGCTCTGCACCCATCTCTGAAAGGCAAGCAACGCTTGTTCTGTAAGAAGCGCCCTCTGCACAGTCAATAACAATCTTAAGCCCTGAAAGGTCGATAGGCACTGTGTTCTTAAGGAAATCTACATACTCTCTTCCAAGATCGAATCTGTAATCAATCTTTCCTATTTCTGCTCCCGTAGGAAGATTAACCTCCTTCATATCATTTTCGATAAGAGCCTGAATCTCGTCCTCTAATGCATCTGAAAGCTTAAAGCCCTCTCCATTGAAGAACTTAATTCCATTAAATTCCATTGGGTTGTGGCTAGCAGAAATAACTACACCAGCATCAACCTTGTGCTTTCTAGTAAGATAAGCAATTGCAGGCGTTGGAAGAACACCTACATATACAGCATTTGCACCAACTGAGCAGATACCACTCATAAGCGCAGATGCAAGCATTGTTCCTGAAATTCTAGTGTCACATCCTACGATAATAGTAGGCTGATGGCTTGCTTCCTTTGTAAGTACATAAGCACCTGCCTGGCCTAACTGCTTAGCAAGCTCGATTGTAAGTTCTGAGCCAGCTACACCTCTGACTCCGTCTGTTCCAAATAATCTTCCCATATTACTCCTTAATTATCCTCTGTAGCGTGGGATGTTTTAGAATCATCCTCGGTTACATTTACTGTCACCGATGTATTTTGAATGGTGACTCCTTCAATATTTTCAAACTGTAAAACAGCATTTTGCGATTCGCCAACAGCAATTCCAGAACAGTCCACATAGCCTTTTACACCTTTTGTCTTAAGAGCATCCAGCTCTGCTTCACTGCCAAATACATTTACCTTAACATCACTGCTATTAAGAGCTACCGACATTCCCTCAGGAACGTTTCTAAACTCTATATTTTCTGCAGTTACATCTAAGGTAGAGGAGGTTTCCCCTGCCATCAGTACTGTTATGGTAACCTTTGCACTAGAACTATCCGCCAGGGTAACTCCCGTAGGCAGATAAGAACTAATATCTACTGTGGTGATAAACGAACCTGTCACATCGGATAGGTTGATTACCGACTCTGGAATGGTGACGCTGGTGACATCATTAAGAGCACTAGTTTCACCTATAATCATTACTGATGATGGATCAGTCTTTATAGAATCAAGTGTTAAACCTTCCGGAAGTGTTCCGCTTGTTTTAACAACTACATCTACCGCTTTAGTATTCAGGAAAGAGACACTCACTGATATCGTTGACACCGAAAGAGTAAGCTCTTTGGCATCTACCTCATCTCCTCGTTCTGTATAAAACTTAGGTATTACACTCTCTGTAAAGTTGCTTGTTACCCCGCTAATATTAGCTGTAGCAACCACCGAACTGATGGTAGAAACCACATCTTCTGGACCTGTAACTGTAAGCACAGTTGGACTGCTGGTAACAGTATCAACCGCAAGTCCTTCTTCTACAGTACCTGTAGTTTGTGCGCTAACAACAAACCTCTGAGTCTTCTCATCCTCAAGTACAACATACAAATAATTCTGCTTGCTGGAAATAGTGATGTAATTAGCGTAAGACTTTGCCGCTATTGTTACAGGAATTCTCTCCTCATTTTCCAGATTGTTCATATCAGCAACAGCTGAAAAATCTGAAGGGGAAAGCTTTTCAATAATGGAACGCTTAGCAGTAACTCTGAAGCTGACTGTATTGATTCCATCCTTTATTTCATATAGCTTACCAGCAGATTTAAGCACATCCCCATTGGTAACTGTAACAACCGATGTGAATGTCCTGGTCTGGGTTGGGTCATCAATATTGACAACCACCAGCCATAGCAAAAATGCAAATATAAATGCAAGTATCTTTAATCCGACGTCCTTTGTGAGGGCTGTAATAATCTTCTGCTTCATACTATCCCTCCTTTTCCGCCGCACCTACGCCAGCTGATTCTTCTGTGTCAGGATTTTGGATTCGTTTAAGCTCTGCAATCAATTCGTCTTCTTTTACATCTCTAACAATGCGTCCCTCTCTTGCATAAGAAACTGTACCAGTCTCCTCGGAAACAACGATTGTAAGAGAATCAGAAACCTCACTAATACCAACTGCAGCCCTGTGTCTGGTTCCCAAATCCTTAGATAGCGCCATGTTATCAGATAAAGGTAAATAGCAGGTAGCCGAAACCACTCTATCTCCTCTAACTATTACAGCACCATCATGCAAAGGTGTGTTTTTCTCAAAAATATTTATTAGAAGCTGTCTTGTTACAAGAGCATCCAGGCTGATACCTGTTCTCTCGAATTCAGTCAGCTGCATATCATTTTCAACAACAATAAGAGCGCCTGTCTTTACTGCTCCCATTTCATAGCAGGCTGTAACCATACCTGTGATGGTAGAATCATCAAACTTCTTAGCCCCCGTTTTCAGCAGATTCCAAGAAAACATTGATGTAATCTTTCTTCGTCCAATCTGCTCCAGTGCCCTACGAAGCTCTGGCTGGAACACCACAATAAGCACTGTAACCGCTACTGAAATCAGTCTTTCGCCCAACCAAAGGATAGTGTTCATTTGGAAGATAGCTGCAATCACAAAAAACAGCATGATAATAAGAACACCTCTAATAAGCATCCAAACTCTGCTGTTTTTCACCCACACTAACAGGTGATACATAAAATATGTAATTATGATAATCTCAATAATATCTGTGATGGAAACATCTGGAATATTTACATTGAAATAGTCATCGATGAAGGCATCTACAGCATTCACGAAATCAACCACAGATTCACTTCCTAACTACCCTAAAGGGGTTTATATTTTCTTAACTTCTTTTTCTTCCTCTACGATTCTGATTTTAGGAACCGCAGTTACATAGTAGTAATAATCATCATCTTCAAACTGAACCTTTTCTATTCTTGAGTAGTCCAAATCCAAGATAAAGTAATTAAGTATTATTCCAACAATGATTACGATAATGTTACCAAGAACAAGACCTGGTATCTCGCCCTTTTGACTGGTAAGTAAATAGCCAACAAGCATAATAAGAAATTCCACTATCACACCTGCCAGATTAGCAACTATCCATGACATGTTAATATTGGACTGACGAAGCATGTAAACAATCAAAAACATAGCTATCATAGATACAAGGAAAAAGTAAAACATCCTGCCCTTAAGCATCTGTTCATTAAGCAGCGCCACAACTGACACATCTGATGTTTCATCTATAATAGCTGCCGCATTATCCTTAATAATATGTAAGTAGTATGCTGTGATAGAACCGCAGATAACACTGCAAAGCTCATTAATATTAGAAAGAAGCCCAGCGCCAAGAGAAATAACAAAAGGCGAATGGAATGAATAGCAAATAGGCACTACTACTGTGTTATATGTATTCTTGCTTCTAAAATAAGCGCACACCAAATAAGATGCCACTACAAGAGCAAGGGCAACTATAGCCGCCTCAGTGCTAAGAGATAGCAAATCCACTAGCAATATAACTGTAAGCACTATGGATACTCCCTGAATTGGGAAAAACGCACATAAGATTGCAATTATAATAAGTAGCCATGTTTGACTGATGGTTTTGTTGTAGCCAAAATTAGCCTTTATACAAATAAGGCCTACAAAAGCCACTAAAGCACTCCATATTTTTAAAAATAGCATCTCTCTAGAGAGTATAAACTTACGTATATCGTCTCTTAATCTAATAAATGCGTTCATCAATTAATCCTCAAGTAAATCTTTGTTGTTTCTAGCAAGTAATGGTTTGGTCTGCTGCACCTCATCCTCATACATAAGGTTAAGCCTTGAATACTTAGAAGCCAGCTCCTTAATAAGCCTTTTGCCCCTACGGTATTGCTTGGCAGCCCTGCGACGGGTGTTGTGTACATGCACAATAATATATAGAGCATACGCCAAAAGCCCGGCTAATACCATTAGCAAAATGTACATAGTTGTAATGTTTTCAAGTACATTACCTGCAATATATAACACTATGGCAACATAAATAATGCCAAAGAATATTGTACCTGCAAGAAAGCCTCCCCATCCATGGAGTGCCACATACTCCTTTTTGGAGTATCTGAGCATCGGCTGATAATCCGGACCATATTCCTTTTCAAATATAGCCATAGAAGTCATGTGTTTAACACGTTCTTCATTAATCATGTGTTGACCTCTTTTGTAGGTATTTGACTAGGCTTTGCATTTATACTAAGGCGTATCTGGCAATGCCAGATCTACTTATAATTGATGTTTAAGTAAAACCTACCTAATCATACAGAATGAGTATAGCATAAATCACCCACAAAAAGAAATACCTACTAGCTTTTGCTAGCAGGTATTTTAATTTATACATTTATTATTTTTCTAAGAAACGCATCTTATTCTTGTTCTCAGGCTTCTTCTTTGGTGGTTCTGGTTCCTTTGGTTTTTCTATAGCTGAGCTCAAATTACTAGCCATAGTATTCTTACAGTTCTCGCAGAAACGGCCTGTTTTTATAGTTGCACCACAATTTTCGCACTCGATTCCAATGTCAGAATCATCTGTAAACTGTAGCCTTTCCTCTCTAATCCACTGAAGAATCTGATTTGTTGTTACTTCATTATCATCGGAAATCTGCTGTATAGAAGCTTTAGGATTATCTCTGATGTATTCCTTTACAACCTGAAACTTCTTCTCAAGTTCATCACGACAGGCTGGACACATATTAGGTGGTCCACCAATATAGTTGAATAATCTACCACAAGTTCTGCAATTACGTACATCCATAGATAATACCTCCTGACTAGCTACTATAGCTGACCAATGCAGATGCACAGGCCATAGACTTCTTTTACTCCCCCATCCTTTAAAACTCTGGACACCTCATTCAAAGTTGAACCAGTTGTATAAATATCATCAACTATAAGTACTTTTCTAAATTGTACATCATTTTTTACCATTGTGAAAGCTTTTAACAGATTTTTCGTTCTTTTTAGCCTATTTAACTGTTTCATCGCCACAGTATCTGCTTTTCGTCCAACAATTCCATCTGCAACTGGTATGTTTGTAACCTCACTTAATGCATCTGCAAATACCTTGGCCTGATTATAGCCTCGCTTTTTCTCTTTTTTATCATACATAGGAACAGGCACAATTGCATCGAATCCCTTTTCTTTAATCCAGCTTCCATAATTTTTTATGGCATGATAAGCAAACACCTTTCCATAGCATCTTCTGTTAGCATATTTGAAGCGATACATGGCATTCTTCATTTCCCCGGTATATCTGAATATAGCCTTGTTCTGAACAAAGAAATTACTGGTGCTATTGCAGCTTTTACAATGCTCTTCATTATTATCTACTGGCACGCCACATTTCAAACAATAATGTGGACCTACCAGTTTAATTTTCTTAGCGCAGGCTTTGCAAAACCCTACTTCTTTTTCTATTTTCAATAAAACTTTATCGCAAGATATACATTTGTTTGGGTATAATAACTCTATAAGAGAGTCTATAATACCTTTTATAAAATGATTCATTATTAATACTCCTATTTGACTAATTTGGGATAACAAACTATTATTTAGTAACTGAATCGTTGAAAGGAATACCTATGAAAAAAAGATTTTTAAGTATAATATTAGCGGCAAGCTTGTGTCTATCCTTAAGCGCTTGTGCTGGAAAGACTGAGACTGAGCCTGAAAACGACACTAGCGAGGAATCTACTGAAGATTCATATTCATATAATATATCAGCACTTTTATCAAAAGACAATAAGATGGACGAAATTCTTTTACAAGGATTTTCAGATGCCCTTACAGATTATATTGGGGATGACCACTTCACTATTAACACAGCCTATGCTACAGAGGAGACTCCTAGCGATGTTATAGCAGCTGATGCAGTCAAAAGTGGTGCCGATATGATTTTCACCACTGGTAAATCTGCTCTTTCTGCTGCTGCAGATGCTACCGAGACCATTCCAATTGTTGCAACTAACATTGTTGATTTTAAGGGAACTCTTCGTATCGCCAGTCTCAATGGTAAATCCTGGGACAAGACCACAGGCCGTAACATCACTGGCGTAAGCAGTAAGCCAAGCATCGTTGACCAGGTTTCACTTATGATAGAAGCCACTAAGGATTTGCAGACTGTCGGCATCCTTTTTTCACCAGAAGATACTGATGCCATCTATCAAAACGAAATTTTTGAAGCTTATCTTGATCAGGCTGGTATTCCATGGAAGGAATATTTAATTCCAGCCACCAACACTGCCGTAAGTAGTGATAAGGAAGAGAGCTCTACTGCTCTCAGCCCTAGCAAATACGTTGCTTTTTCTGCAAAAGAGGGTATGGACAACGAGGTTATCGGTCTTGGTGAAGATCCACTGTTTGGTTTGAATTCACCATCATCTACTAGAGTTGCTCTTATTTCAGATTTTTGGACTGGCCCTAAGACAGTGGCTGCCTCATCTGATGATGCAGAAGAAGATTCTTCTGAAGATGAAGACGACTCTCAAAAGGATTCCACTGATATTGAATCAGAAATCACTTTGGAAGATAGAATTAAAGAAGCCTGCAGCGAATGCTCAGCCATCTATGTTCCATACGAAAGCATGCTTACAGACCAAATGTCTATTATAGGTTCTATTGCAA
Source organism: Pseudobutyrivibrio sp. (assembly GCF_017471675.1). GTDB lineage: Bacteria > Bacillota > Clostridia > Lachnospirales > Lachnospiraceae > Pseudobutyrivibrio. The sequence continues at coordinate 65,781 of NZ_JAFUSK010000068.1, read as the reverse complement.
CTGAGCAGGATGTGGTAGTTGTAGCTGGTGACACTAACATCGGGCAGAATTCACTTGTTACTCTTTTCATGGATCCTTATTCCCTTGGCTATTCAGCTGGAAAGAAGGCTGTGAGAGTATTTAATGGCGACGATATCGCTACTATTAAAATAGGCTATGGCGATACTGATGAATGTATTAAGCTGTACAACGGCGAAATTGCTAAGAAGTTTGACTTAGAATTTCCTAAGTCCTTTAATGAATTTGAAGAATTTTTATCTACCTATAAATACGGTAGCAATACAACACGATTCTCATTTAATTAATAGTAACCCCCTAGATTTTGGTAAAGTTATCTGACAACGTTACTAAATCTAGGGGGTTTTCAAAATACTTGACTTATGGTATTATGATAGTAACTATAAGTATCGGTTTCTAGGCCCTGGCATAGACAAAGGATTGTCGAAGGCACTAATTTCAAGGAAGAAAGGAGGGGCGTCTTATGGCACGCATTGATACTGCGTATAATTATTTCATGACTACCTATGGCGACAACATAGGCAATCGTTACGAATCTCATAAAAAGAGCGAATTACGCGACACGTACAATAAAATAGTCAAAGCCAACAAAGATTCTCCTCTGTATAAGATTAAGGACACCGAGGATATGGGTCAGTTTGCCATTGATATTAAAGAGCATGCTAATTCTATGGCTCTTTCAGTATCTAATCTTTCTTCCGCCGGGGAGGATATTTCATCTGTATTGGACAAGAGGATTGCTTCATCTTCGCAGCCAGATTCAGTAGAGGCTCTTTATGTAGGTGATGATGATTCAGTTGCAGATCCATTTACTATCGAGGTAGAGGAGCTAGCCAAACCACAGGTTAACACCGGTAATTTCTTACCTAGTGAAGGGCATGATTTTGCTGAAGGTCAATATTCATTTGATTTGGACATCAGAAATCATTCCTACGAGTTCCAGTTTAATGTTAACAAGGGTGAAGCCAATCTTAACGTCCAGAACAAGATTGTCAGATTGCTCAACACCTCTGATGTTGGACTTAGCGCTATGCTTATTTCTGACGATAGAACAGGTTCTAAGGCAATCCAGATTACTTCTAAGGCAACTGGAAAGGTTGATGATGAGAATTCGCTGTTTAATATTTCTTCTTCTATATCATGGCGTGAGCTTAACACCTTGGGTATAGATAATATTACACAGCAGCCATCTAATTCCAGCTTTAAACTAAATGGCAATGCCCACGAATCACTTTCTAATACATTTACTGTTAACAAGACTTATGAGTTGGTTCTTAAGGCTCCATCAACAGGTGCGGTTCAGGTTGGATTGATGAACGACACTGAAGCCCTTTCCAAAGGAATCAACCAGCTATTAGACAGCTACAATGGAATGATTGATATCGGACTTAAATACAATGGTGCCCACCAGAATCGAACCTTATTTAACGAGATTTCTTCTATTGCACGAAATCAGGCTGATGGACTTGCACAGGTAGGCATTACATCAGACAGCTTAGGTCACCTTACTCTTGATAAAGATACCTTGGCTGATACAATAAATGGAATCGATAGCAGAGGCGCTTTCGACACCCTTAATGAGCTAAAGGCTTCTATTTCAAGAGCAGCCTCTAAGGCGTCAATTAATCCAATGGCTTATGTAGACAAGGCCGTTGTAGAATACAAGAATCCTGGAAAGTCTCTGGCTGCACCTTATGCAACTAGTGCTTATTCAGGTATGATGGTGAATTATGGCTTGTAAATAAAATGGCTCAATCGAATGATTGAGTCATTTTGTTTGCCACGACGCACCCCATTTGCCGCAGGCAATCACAATGGGTGCGTCTTCCCGATTAAGCCTTTTTTATTATTTCCTCCAATCTACGTTCATAGGTACACTGTGTAGCTACATATTCTCTTCCTGCTGCGACGATGGCGAGCCGCTCACTGTCATGGGATAGGTAGTAGGCAGCCTTTTCGTAGAGGTCTTCGTTACTGTAATACCACACCAAATGCTTCTCATTTTCAAACTGCATTGGCAGCTCCGCCTGGAAATTAGTAAGGCAAAAGCCACCGCTTCCTAAGATATCGTAAACACGAAGTGGCACCCCGCTTTTAATATTTGGAATAGTGATGTTCAGATTTATCTTAGAGTTTTTGAAAACCAAAGGCATCTCGCTCCAATAATCCACGCTTCCCTTATCATTAACTCGTATTAAGTCAGTGGTTCTGGAATTGGAATAAATACTTACATTATGATGCTTAGATAGGTCTATTAATATCCTTCTTCGCTGCTTTTCTGCAATCTTAAATCCCAGAGTTGTTACTGAAAATATTAAATTTAAATCAGACAGAGAATCCTCTGATTTTTCTAATTCAAAATAATTTTCTAGCTCCATCAGTATCTCTGGAGTAAGCATTCTATCTATGATGTTAACCCCCTGAAGGTCTCGTTGAGCCTCCATGGTAGCTTCAAAATAACCTCGCAAATAATCTGGCAGGGTATATTCCATCTTATCGTAGGAATTCTTCTCGTAAAGTGAACCCACAAAGCTAATATCATTACGATAAATCTCTTCATCCTTGCTATTTGCAAACAGATAATCCAGTCTCTCTTGGTTCACCGCCAGCGGAAGATGGTACACATGCTCTACCCCCATCCCCTTAAACTCTTCCACATTGGTAAGGTCAAACAGAAAAATGCGATTCACATCATTAAACACCGACTTATGATACATAGAAATCAGCGGATTATCGCAGCTCCAACACACATAAAGCAAGCCACACTCCTGGCATACATTAGAAATCAGCGGAAAATAATTTACCGTAAATACGAAGTCAAACACCTCCGCCTTAATAATCCCCCTAAGCCTAGCCGCAAACTCCTCATCCACATCATAATTAAGAAGCTCCTGGTAGACCTCCTTAACCTCGTACCCCATCTTCTCAAAGGTAAACTTTATATCCTTGTAGTTGTACGCCTTCCAGCGATACATTAAGATCTTTCTCATATTTTTACCCCGCTGGTATAACAGCCTCGTAGGTTTCCGTGCTCCCGGAAGCCATCTCCCATACTTTCACTCCGGTCCAGTAGGTCCTCGCTCGGTATGGGGCCCTCTTCCTCGCACTCGCCAAGGATGTGATGCTGTTATACCAGCTCATCTAAAACTAAGACGGCTACTTAACCTAGGCAGGCGCGAGCAGGGGGGCGCCATGCCTGACCATGGGTGGGTGCCCACGCCGGCGGGCTCCCATGGTTAGGCATGGAGGGTGCCCTGCGGGAGCAGGTCACACTTGGATGCCGTCGTATTATTTATTATATGTGCAAAGTATCTACCCCAAAGCTAGCCTGTAGCACGTCCACCAGTTGGCGGTAGGTGGAGATGGCTTCTTCGGTGTGGCCTGTGGCATCTAAGTCGGCGATTTGGTGAAGTAGAGCCTCCTCCAGGTTGTACATTTCCGCGAACTTTTCGGGGTTTTGCTGGCGAGCGCTAATTACTTTGGCGCGTTCGCTGTAAAGTCTTGATAGTTTGCTGATGGCCCCTGTCATGGCTGGCCTGATTCCAAATAGATTCTTTAGGATAGTGAGGCTTTCTTTTACGTCATCATCGGCATGCTCTAGGAATTGTAGTATGCCCTGTCCTAGCATGGTGGTTCTGTCCACCGGAAGCTTAACATCATTCTTTTTGTTAAAGAAGGAATCATGTAGCGCTTGCCATTCAAGTGTGGTGTTGGCATAGTTTTTAAGCTCTGCTACAAGCTGGCTGTAGCTGTCCCACTCTTCTATCTGTGCAAATTGCTTTTCAAGAATTCTGATGCCTATAAAAAGTTTTATCTCTTTTTCACCAGAAGTACCTTTAAAGGCATTTAGAATATTGCTAAGCTCTTCTTCATTTAGGTGTTCATTCACATTTTCAATGTGATATTCAATCATGTCTCTGAAACCTGCGGTTGTAAAGAACTTGTTTAATACAGTGCTTATTTCCTTTTTGTAGCCCACTTCAGAAGCTTTCTTAAGAAGTGTCACCACAAAGCCGCGATTCAATCTTACTATTTCAGAATTCCAGTTTATCCTTCTGTAATAATGGGTCAGTGGACCATAGTCGTTTTCTTCCAGCCCGATAGCCATAAGGAAGCAATATATCATATTCGATTTAGTTTCATCAAAGGAATCATTAGAAAACAGACCACCCTGTATAAACATAGCCCCCTGGTCACCTTTGTATTTTTCATATATCTTTAGATAATAATTGCAGCTATCCTTGCACTTTTGTGCCTGTTCAGTTTTGAAAAATACAGTGGCTGCATAAAAGGCTATGCAGGCCAGTGGAATTTCCATAATATCAGGCTTTTTGGCTTCTCTTTCATAAAGCTCAATAAGCTCATCGTTCCTATCCATCTGATGATAAGCGATAGCTATGCCACACACGAAGCTACCTCTGTATCGCAGGCTTTCGTTATCATCCATGGACTTCAATTTCTCATAAGCATCGGTGCATACCTTAAGCATTTCCTCAAATCGTTTTATGGATTTCCATTCCTGAGCCAGTTGATAAGGCCAGCGCATATTGTCTGGTTCTTCTGCCATCATCTCCTCAATAAGCGGGATGTTTCGCATGGAATGCTTTATATTTTCTTCGTCAGATACATGTACATATCCAAAGTGCCCTGCCCTGGCATCCATAAACATTGCATTGCCATAGGCCGGCTCAATATATTCATGAATCTTGCCTTTGAATGTGGTCTCAGGAGTCACCGAACACATTCTGCAAACCTCAATATCCTGGTATTCTCTGCCATCAAAATCCAGATAATTCCTTTGGAAATAGCCACCAATATTGTAGCTGGTACAATCTGGCTCCTTGAAAAATTCGATAATATATTTGCAATCCAAAAACCATTCATCATCATCAATGTACAAAAACATCTTGCCGTTGGCCTGATCCAGCTGAAAGTTTCTTGCCTTGCCAAAATCGTTGCACCAGGTGAATTCAAAGACCTCGTCTGCATATTTTTCAATGATTGCCCTTGTTTCTTTAGAACATCCAGTATCCACCACTTGAATCTCTGAGTCGATTGCTTCCCTTATTGGCATAAGCGATTTCAGGCAGCGCTCTGTAGTATCAGGTCTACCGCAACACAGAAGTGAAATTGTAAGTAGCTTTGTTTTTGGCTTGTTATTCATGCTCTTCCCCCATATCCCCATAATCTGAAGAAGGCTCGTCATCTGACGAGCCTTGCATTTTTAATATTAATATGTTCCAACAACTAGTGGTCTGTACATCTCTTCTCCTTCTGTGAGCCCTTCCACCTTTCCTAAGCAGCTATCAATCAATCGATTGATTTCTCCTGCTACGATGGCCTTCTCACCAGGTGCATCAACGAGTCCTCTAAAGTCGTAAACATCAATACTTTTTATTTCTATTATTCTATTTTCAATCTCACTTAAGATATCACTTAAGGTCATTTCGATTGAAACCTTATGGTCCATTACTAATTCTGTGTCTTTTAAGTTTTCACTTATATCGTAAATCATGTTGCAATATTTTTCAAATTTTTCTACGATATCTGAATAATCCATTCCCATGGATTCTAAGTATTCTCCTAATACTAAGGCTTTCTGCTGACATCCGATTAGGACTTGAAGATCAGCTGCATCATCACCCGTTCCTCCCTGAGCGAATCTGTGGTTGGCTGTGTAGAGCTCTAAAACCATTGTTAACATCTTGTTTCTTGTAAAATATGCCATAAGCCTTACCTCTCTATCTTATATGAATCTTACCACCTCATCCACCACTTCGTGGTCCCCCTTCTCCTCAAGGAGAAGGCTAGGTATGTAAGCATTGTTTTCATTGTTAAATATTTAATTTTTAGTTCTCTTTAGTAATTTCCCCACCTCTTTGATGAGGTGGGGAGATTAATTTATGGTATCAATCTTAGGTTACTGGAGTAAGTTCATAACACCCTGTGTAGCCTGGTTTGCCTGAGCAAGCATTGACTGACCTGCCTGCTGGAGGATGTTATTCTTAGAGTACTCAACCATTGTGTCAGCCATATCTGTATCACGGATACGAGACTCAGCTGCTTCTGTGTTCTCAACTACGTTGTCAAGGTTTCTAATAGAATGCTCTAATCTGTTCTGGATAGCACCAAGCTCTGCACGCTGTGCTGAAACTCTCTGGATTGCATCTGCGATAGCATCGATTGCATATGTAGCTGCCTTACCAGTTGCATCGGATACGTTGATACCGTTGATACCGATTGACTTAGAGTTCATCGCTTCGATTGCTACGTTAATCTTGTTTGACATTGCTGCATCAGCACCAACATGAAGGTTAAGTGTAAGTGCATTCTGTACGTTTACATGGCCTTTGTCGATTGAGAAGCTGATTGTAGTTGTCTTCTGTGTTTCACCACCAACTGTCTGCTCAATCTCTGTTGTCTTCCAAGCGTAATTCCCAGCCTTAACTCCTGGCTTAGAAGCATCTGTCTCTTTAAATTTATCAACATCTGCTGCGCCGTCTGTTGCACCTACAGAAGATGCTGCCTTAAGCTCGATTGCTACCATGTTGTATGCTGCTGTAGCTGTAATAAGTGTTGCATTAGACTTGTCAATACCAGTTGTGTGATCAAGCTTAGCAAATCTTGTTACTTCATTACCATTATATTTAAGAGTTGAACCTTCAACGATAAGATTATGAAGGTAGCCATTTGTAACCTTGGCGTTTGCAACATCACTTGCTGATCCATCGATAATTGTATATGTCTTTCCATCGATAGAAATTGTATCACCAGCTGTAAGATTCCAACCATCTTCTACTGTGTTGGCCTTTGTCTTATCATACATTCCCTCAGAGAACTTAAGGGCTCTTGCTACTTCTTCATTTGTCTGAGCACCGATAGTATACTGAGTTCCACCGATTCTATATCTCTCACCAGCTTCTAGAGACTCCATTGTAAATGTTGCTCTTGTAGAGTTCTGTACCAATGTTCCCTCAAGACCTGCATCGTGAGCTGCGATATACATCTTCTTTAATCCGATGTCGCCTTTAAGTAAGAATGTCTCGTTGAACTTTGTTGTTGAAGCGATTCTATCGATTTCCTGTGAAAGCTGATCAATTTCGTTTTGGATATCGTCACGATCTGATTCTGAGTTTGTACCGTTAGCTGCCTGTACTGCTAACTCGTTCATTCTCTGAAGCATGTCGTGAACTTCTGTGAGGGCACCTTCAGCTGTCTGTACTGAAGATACACCGTCTGATGCGTTTGTAGAAGCCTGGGTCAAACCACGAATCTGTCTTCTCATCTTCTCAGAAATTGAAAGTCCAGCTGCGTCATCTGCTGCTCTGTTGATTTTATATCCAGATGAAAGCTTCTCTGTAGACTTAGACTGAGAATCAGTTGTAATGTTCAATGTTCTTGAAGCATTAGCTGCCTGCATGTTATGTTGTACTACCATAGTTAATTCCTCCATGAGATTCTGCTAAATCCTTTTAGCATTTAAATCCGTTTTGTTTGATAGCCCAACATCCGTGTCTGGCCTGGTTATTAAATTTAAATAAGATTCGAATTCGATTTGTAAGGTGCTGCTGATTAGTTCATTTGTTCCTTACACCTTATTTATCGAGACACATTCTGAAAACTTTAGCCTTTTTTAGAAAATTTTTTATTTTTATTCCATTTTGGCCACTTTTGGGGTATAAGAAAAAAGCCGCTAAAGCCTTGATTTTACTGGCTTTTCGCGACTTTAATTTTTGTTAAAATTTATAACAATTTTTTTGTTAAAAATGCTATTATTTCCACCAATCAGCTATATTTAAAGCACATTTTTCTCCCACAGCCGTGCCCACCAAAAACAAAGGGCAAGCAATGAACTCTCTAACATTAATCCTGCTTCGCAGGACACTATTTCTTTTTATCAAGGAAAGCTGGGTCCGCTGTAGTCTGTGGGCTCATCATGTGCTTATAATAAGATGAAACCACATCAGAGGATTTTTTGATTTCACGTATCTCTTTTTTTACATTAGCAAACCTGGTTTTGGCGTATTCCTTATTACGATATTCTGAAGCTTCCACATCCGCTGTAAGGGCTGTCACCTTTTTGATTAGCTCCTGCATCAGGCGGATTTCATCTGCATAGGTATCCCTGTCAGTTTCTATAATAGCCTTAACCCTGTTAAATAGCTGCTCGAAGCCATCATCAAGCATTATAATTCGCTCGATTAGCTCAGACTTCATATTCATATTCTTCTCCAAATCATCTGGAGTAGAATTAGGATCTTTTAGAATAGCCTCCTGCTCCTTATTTCTGATATTAAGCACCCTTAGCACATCAGCTTTCTTCTCAAGTGACTCCCTAAGCATTACAACATAATCCATATTTTCCATACCTATCTCCTCCTAGTCCGTATTCGTTACGCAGACAATAATTATTTCATTACGCTCAGCTAGAAATGCTTCGCTTAAATAAAACAATTATTGTCTACTACGAATACTCATTATCAGCAACCCTAGTACGTTCCAGACGCTGGTAGGTAGCAATTATTTATATACGCAAGGAGCCAATCCCGCGACGGTGTATATAAATGATTGTTACCGTAACCAGCGAACAGAACCTACATAACTATAGCCCCTCACAAGAGGGGCTACGTAAATTAACCTGCTATGTTTGTCTGCCCATCCACCTTTTTGCCGTTGGCGGTGAGCTTCATTACATCCTTCCAAGTGTCCCTCATGGTGCGCAAGTGCTTTAGCACTTCCTCCAGCTCATCAGGTTCCTTAGTTATCATGGCATGTCTTAAGCAGCTCCTAAGATAACTATACACTGCATGGAAGTCTTTTGCCACTGGATATTTATCATCCAGGGTCAATTCGAACTCTTCAATTATTCTATCAGTCTTACGAATATTGTTATGTGCTTTTTCGATATCATGATTTTCACAAGCCACAATGGCTATGTTGCAAAACTTGATTGCTCCTTCATAAAGCATCAATGTCAACTCTGCTGGACTAGCTGTGAGTATCCTGTTTTTTGCGTAAGCATCGTAACCATTCATTGGTGTCATAGTACCGCCCCCTCGTAAATCCTTTTCGTTTCGCTTTTAATACTTACTTATCAACCGCCCAGTAGCGATGATATTGAAGATGAATTGCCCTGCAATGTTGCCAAAGCTTTTTCCATTGCAGCAAATTTCTTATAGTATGCATCCTCCATGTCTGTTACCCTGTCAGTCCAGGTTTTGATTGTTCTGCTGTAATCAGAATATTCGGATGCCATTTCCTTGTCGTTGTAGACAGTGTATACAGATTTGATTGCAGATGATTTCATCTTGCCATCTAATGCCGTGTACAGGTTGCTTGTTATTTTCTTTAGGAATTCGATAACAACCTCAGGCTCTTCAGCTAAAGCTGCGCGAAGCTTTTCCTTATTACCTGATGTATAGCTGTCCTCTGTATCTCCATCAATATGATAAGCATAGCCCTCATTCTTTTCTGCATTTAATGAACCAAGTGTATGAACACCAAATGTAGACCAGGAATATGTCTTGCCATTTATCTCCACTGTGCTCATCATTGACATGGTCATTGCAGAAATAATGCTTGAAAGGGTGCCATCTCTTCTAAGTAGGGAATCCTTAATCTTCTGCTCCCACTTTTCGATTTCTGATTCAGACATTTCTGCCTTTTCATCATCAGTAAGTGGTTCATAGTCCTTAGCTGAATCTGCATTGTAAAGTTTTTGCATTTCATTCATCAGACTGTTGTATGTGGTTAAGTAATCCTTTACCTTGTCATATAATGCATCAGTATCGCTGGATACATTTACAGAGATGGCGTCAGTCGTCTCAGCCAGTGCCTCTATAGTAAGTCCATTTACGGTAATAGAATTAGTACCGTTGGAATATTCAACACCATTTAAGGTAATGACTGCATCCTGCCCATCGATTTTGATTGCCCTATCCGTATTTTCGATAGTTATATTTCCTGCTGCCACATTGGCTGCTAAATCAACTCGGTAAAATACGCTGTTAGCTAAATCAATGTTATCAGATTGAATCCAGAAATCGCTGTAGCTCTTATCGTATTCAGAGTTTTGCGCACCAAAGTTCTGCTCAATATAATCAGCCCACTTTTTATTAGTAGGATCATCTAAGGCTTCCTTAAGCTTTGCCTCTGCATCTGCTATTGCTTGTGCTCTAATAGCGATTTCCTCTGATGTCTCCTGCGGAAGAGCCTTGGCAGATGCAATAGCAACATATCCATCTCGCACTGCATTTACTGCCTTGGAGATTTCCTGGTAGGTTGCATCAGATGACATATCATAAGTAGAATCTGCATATAGTCTGTTGGCAAAAGCTGTAAGCTTATCCTCATCATTAACCAGTGCATCCCAGTCGATGTTTCCATCGGTTCCATATTTTTCTACTGTGATTCCATCATTTGTAGATGTGGTCTTGTACACCTCATCAGCGTATGTCTTGTTAAGATATTCCTTTAAGGCTACGATATCCTCGTCTTCTGAACCTTCCTGAATGCTCTTAATCAAATCCTTGAAGCCATCTACATTCTTAACAAATGAATATGTCTTAGCCTCGCTTCCCTCTCCTGTTGTAAAGGTCAAGGTTCTGCTGATGACTGTAGATTTAGTTCCTGTTGTATCATATGCTGCATCCTTATAAGCCTGGCTTGCAAGTGCATTTAGAGCATCATCGCTGATTGTACTAAAATCAATGGCGCCATCTGTTCCATAAGTATAGGTGTTAACAACATCCTTGCCGTCATCACCCTTTGTTGTAACAGTATATTCAGAATTAGCATACTTAGTATTTAGATAAGCTTCTAAATCATCAAGCTGCGCTTTCTTGTCATCGTCGAATGTAGCTGTACCATTCTTATAGTTTTTCAAATCTGTTAAGAGAGTCTGCATTTCCGACTCATCAAGCAGATAATCATAGCCGGTTTCACCTGTAGAAAACAGCTTCTTGGCCATATTTCCACCAGTGGTGTTAGAGATATCCTCAACTTCTCTGTCGGAGAGTAGTCCAAGCTTCATCAAAGCATTCAAGCCCTGTGAGCTATTGGCAGATATCGAGAAATCACCTGCTGCACCAGATGTCTTAGAGCTAATGTAGAATCGCTGATTCTTCTCATCAAAATTAGCATTAACACCTGCGTCAGCAAGCTTATTAACAAACTGATTTATGGTCATTGAACTGTCAAGCTCAATATTAGTAGCCTTGGTTCCAGTTCTAACAGAAATGCTAGCCTTCTCCATGGCATTACTATTTTTCACGCCGAGAGAAGCAAGTGTTGTGGAGCCACTAACACTACCGTCTAGCTTTGCACCTGTGATATAGGCTGTCTTTGCAAGCTTTTTAATCTCCAGTGTCTGGGTACCATTAATGGCATCGCCACTGGCTGTAGCCTTGGCCTTTGTGGTATCACTTACTGTGGTCTTCTTCACCTGATAATTAGATGATAGACGCATGGCACCTACATTTGTGTAGAATCCATACACCTTACTATTTAGGGTCTTCCAGGCATCCTGCTTCCAGGACAGCTTGGTCTGAGCCTTTACATATTTATCTTTTTTATAACTGTAGGCAGATACAAGGGCACCTACAAGAGCCTCGGTGTCGAGACCAGATGCCAAGCCCGATAATCTAATAGGCATACTCTACCTCCTATCTCTTCTCATCAACCATAATACCTGCAAGCTCCCATGCCTTTGCGATAAGATCGAGAGTCTTGTCTGCTGGAAATTCCTTGATAACTTCCTTGGTCTCCTTGTCTACCATCTTGATAGTGACACGATTAGTGCCTTCATGGATACCAAATACAGCCTCTGCATTTCCATTTGCAGAATTGATTTTTTCAACAGCTTCCTTCAAAGAAGATGTTGCCTGTTTTGCAGGATTTTTCTCAGCGCCTTCATTTTCAGGGTCCGCCGAAAGGGTTCTATCGTATTCAGCTGCCTTGGACTCCTTGGCAACTGAGAAATCAACTATTGCACTTTCCTTTTGCACTGCTTGTGCTGGCGCTGTTTTTACTGAACTTCCTTGTCCCTGGTAGCTAACTTGGCTACTTACTTCGCCTATTTTCATTTCTTTCCTCCTTACGCCTATACGAATTCGGTCCCACTCCTCAATCCGTAAGGCAATATACATCCTTGTAATATGGGAAATTTTTAGTTTTCTAATCTTATTATCGTCACCACGTTATCGAAAGTTTATAGCTACAGTGAAATTTTTCTAAATATTACGATACGGCACCTAATTTTTCGTGCTCCCGCAAGCCATCTCCCATTGCAGCCAAGGAATCCTCCCTAAAGGGTCCCTCCTTAACTGCATGGGGTTCTCCGTTCCACTCCGGTCGTTGCTAAGCAAAGGTCCACCGGACCTTTAGCAACCTCTTGCTCGCGCTTGCCAAGGTTATGAAGCCGTATCTTGATAACAAAAAAAAGAAAGCCTACAGCAATTTGTACTGTCAACTTTCTATTATAAACTTTCGCTTTTATATACCAAGCGGCCACACAACCTACGCAAGCGCGAGCAGGAGGGCCCCATACCGAGTGAGGAGCTACTGCACCGGAGCGAAAGTATGGGAGATGGCCTGCGGGAGCACGAAAACCTACGAGGCCGCGTCGGATTATAGCAAATTCTTAAGTGCCTCAAGGTCATCCATGCTGATTCCCTTGGCTGCTTCGTTTTCTTTCTGGATTTCAAGGTATACTTCTTTGCGGTAGATAGACACTTCCTTTGGAGCTGAAATTCCTATTTTGACCTGATCGCCGCGAACTTCAAGGACTGTAATCTCGATGTTGTTGTTGATCATAATCGCGTCGCCTGTTTTTCTTGTTAATGCCAACATCGCTACTCACCATCCTTTCCATGTATTGCATCATGAATTAGGAATCGAACTGGCTCATCTCCATCAATGATGATTTGGTCACCTACGTTTGTATCTGTATTGATGATGATAGGAGCCTTAAGGTTAATAGAAGCTTCCTTTGGATTCTTTGGTACCCTTACTGTAACCAGTAAATATGTATTTTCATCAGTAAGATTTCCTAATTGTGACAACGAATCTACGTTTAAAGCTGGTGAATAATCTGGTTTAACTACGTGTGGTAGCATAACCGGCATAGCAAAATCTGTCTCATCTAATGACTGTAACCACATGATGTTTCCTTTGTCCTTCTTTTCTTCGTCGAAAATGAGAGTGTATCTCTTCATGTCTGGAAAACCAATAAGTCCATGAAGTAGATTGATGACTTTTTCATCGGAAATCTCGATTTCGCCGAATAGTCTAGTTTTTACCTGCATTGTCCCTTCTCCTTTGCTTGTTTACAAATTCAGCCTAAAAACCCTAAAACAACTGAATTGTTAAATGTAATTAAGTAACGTTGATTCCCCAAGCTTTCCAGCAGCTGTAAGTGATGCCTGATATGCTGTGTATGCTGCTGTATAATCAATGATTATCTTTGATAAATCAATATCATCATTGAGTGACTGCAAGCTCTGTACAGTCTGCTGCTGATCCCCCACTCTTGTCTTTGTAAGATCAAGAGAATCCTTTTTACATCCTAAATCAGCAATTGCTAAGTTCATTTTACCATAATATGCATCAATTTTGCCTATTTCTGTATTAAAAAGTTTTTGCATATTATCATTGTAGAAATCAAATTCCTTCTGAGCTGCATCCTTCCATATTTTAATCCACTCCTGATCTTCGTCAGATGCATACTGAGATTCGCTTGCCATATCTTCTAAGGTCTTTACCTTATCGAAAGCTGAAATAGCACGCTGGCAGGCATCTATCATCTCAGTTACGTCTCTATAGATAGAGCTATCGAAAACATCTGCAGCCTCAGTGTTGATTGCAACAGTCTGGCTTGCAGCTATGGTATATTCGATATCAAAATGAATACGCTCGCCTGCTTCATTATATTTAGTGTAAGTTACTGGGACATGAACATCAAGAGGGTCTGCAGTTTTTACACAATTGTAATAGTATTCAGGACGAAGTTCACCTTCTGTAAAGCCCTTTCTTTCATAGGTAAAGGTAAGCTGGGCATCACCCTTCTTTAGCACCTCTGCGGTATCATTAGAAAGAATAAAATCTCCAGTCTCTTTGATTAGTATCATAGTTTTTTCTGGAACATTCTTTCCGCCCTGTGCTTCGCTCCATTTAGCCTCACTTTCATAAGTGATTACATTGTAATCATCTGCATTAAATGTAGTGTCATTAATCTTTATATCGATATCTTTAGTTAAATCGCCAACCTTGTCATAGTTTAATCGTAATCTGTAATAGTTGGTCTGAACTATATCAGAGATATTCTTGTAATTAGGATCTGTTGTATCTAAGGATGGGGCTAGCAGCTCGCCTTCTGTAGTAGGTACCTCCACATTTCCATCGTAATATCTATGGTCTTCCATGTTTCCTTCGATGGCTATAGTCTGTGTAATTTCATATTCTGTATTTAACTCATCCTCTGTAAATGTAAGATTGCAGTTAGTTCTATACCCTGTAAATACTGTACGGTTAGCATAATCTGCATTACCCTCTGCAAACAGCTGCTTTTGTAGCTCCTGAAGCTGTTTTAGCATTGTCTTCCTATCATCTTGGGTATTCTTAGGGTCACTTGAGCCAGCTACCGCAATCTGCTTACAGTCATTACCAATATTTCGCATATTAATAAGGGCTGTTTCTGTTACGCTAATCCACTGTGATGCATCAGGGATGTTCTTCTCATGATACTGTGTTACCTGGGCAAGTGTTGTTGAAAGACGCAGTGAGCGCACAGCGATAACCGGGTCGTCAGATGGTCTATCAATCTTCTTCTGAGATGTCATCTGGGTGTTACGCTTGTTAACGAACTCCTTTGTGGTGTTGATGTTAGAAGATGCGTTGTTCATTATCATTTTGTTTGTAACTCTCATACTCTTACCTCTAGTCCGTTAGTTACGCTCTCAAGCATTATTTTACTCCGTTCAACGTATGTTTCACTTGAGTAAAGTAATAGCTTGATAGCTACTAACTCACTTAAAACTCTTACTTCCTATCTTCCCACTAAAGTGGGCCCCTCCTTATTGCAAGTTAAACACCAGTATTAAGTATCAACCTATCATATATTTCGGAGAAAACTGAAATACATTTAGAGGCCAGGTTATATGCATTTTGGAATTTTATCAAATCAAGAGCCTCTTCATCTTCGTCTACGCCTGCTACGGACATGCGCTGCTCAGATATTGATTTTTGGATGTTGGTAAAATTCTCTGTAAAAATATTACACTCCTGTGCATCGATGGTAACATCTGCGTAAATGCACTGAAGGAATGCATCGCCACCGCCACCTCTGAAAAGCTTTTCCTTTTTCTGTAGCTTTTGAAGCTCTACTACCAAATCTGCTGCATCTACTCCGGAAGAATAATTTTCCTTAGTAGTTGTAGCAAATAATCTTGAATCCTTGTCAGTCTTTTTAGCAATAGAAACATCACCTGCTGTAAGCAAATAATATATGTTATCGTTGCTGGTTAGGGTTACTCCAATTCTTGCCTCTGGATCATCAGGGTTTGCCGGATCCTGAGCGGTCAGCTCATCTGTCATCTGATATTCGATGTGGGAATCTACCAAATCCCTTGCTATAAAGAAGGCTCCCATATCGTCACCATTCAAGTCCACTCCGCTTTCCTCAATCTTGTTAAATTTCTCGCAGAAGTTTCTTAGGAAAAGATTCATCTGGTTCTGATAATATGGAATCCCCATATAATCCACATCATCACCAATCTGGAATGTCTTATCAACAAGACCTGTGGCAACATCATCGCGAATAGGGTCAATCAGATTAAATGTAACGGAAGTAACCTTGCCATTACCATCTGTATTAAAAGAAAATCCATCATAGGTGAATAGCATGTTATTGGTGCTAATCTGCCCCTTTAGTGGCATATTAAACTCGTTCAAATCTGTTATGCTGATATCCTTAATAGTGATAGTGGTATTTGTTGCAGATTCAACTACGCCGTGCATGTTTTCATTATTGTTTCCATCACGCACTTCAAACATCGATTTGAGAAATCCACCACTGGAGCTTGGCACTGCATTAAATCTATCGCCATCCTTTGCCCATACAATATCGTACAAGCCATCTATATCAGACTGATTGTACATCTGCTCTGTTGCACGGGATTTTACAGTCAGTGTGTTGTATTCGTATGTATCCACCAGCTGCTGACCATTGATGTATACCATATAGTAGGTAGCACCAGTCTTCATATCCGGGTCATTAGAATTAAGAACATCGGTCTCTTTGACGCTTACATCACATATTTTAGAAAGGTCATCAATAAGCAGCGCTCTCTGGTCTCTAAGCTCGTTAGCATGACCGCCACCCTGCTCAATAACATTTATCTGCTTTGTAAGAACAGCTACCTTCTCTGATATAGCATTAATATCATCGATAGCTGTCTTTATTTCATCGTTGATAGAGTTCTGCAAATCCTTAAGCTTTGTTGATAACTGATTAAAATATTCTGTAAGCTGCTTAGCATTAGAAATAAACTGCTTTCTTACAGTGTCATCGCCAGGGCTACCCTGCAATGTGCTCATGGCATTAAACATCTTGGTATAGATTGTGGTGAATCCTGTATTAGAGGAATTCTCATTATAATAATCCTCAATCTGATTCATGTAATATTGTTTTTTCTCATAGTAGCCAAGAGCAGCCTGATTATTCCAATATTTCTCATCATAATACAGGTCACGACGCTGCGTTACTGATTTTGCTTCAACACCAGTTCCAGTAGTACCATAGCTTTGATAAACACGCAGAGCCGATGAAGCAACTGTGTTCACCACCTGCCTGCTATAGCCATTTGTATTTACATTTGAGATATTGTTTGCAGTGGTATTAATCTGAGCCTGAGAGGTGTTCAGGCCTGACGCTGCAATTGTTAATCCAAAAAATGTTGAAGACATAAGCTATTACCTCGTCTTTCTAATCCTACTGGTGACCAAGAGATGTGAGCAAGTGCTCAATCATTTCGTTTACTACATTTATATATCGGCTAGCTGCGTTGTAAGCTGACTGATATTTAATCATTGTTGTTAATTCTTCATCGGAAGATACACCGATAACACCCTGACGGCTAAATTCGATTTCCTCTCTTGTGCCTTCCAATGACTGTTCTGTGCTCTTATATACGTTTCCTGTATTGGCAATCTCACCAATCCATTTTACGTAAAAACCATTGTAGCCACATGGAGTGGTATCGCTAGGATTCAAGTGGAAATTCTGCTCATTCCAAATACTACTTAGGCTGATTCCAATGTCGTAGTCTACAGCGCCCTTATTTACGCCATATTTCAGATGTGGTAAATAAGATTCCTGCTTAATCAGCTCTTCATTAACAAAGGTAGACTTAAGTGTGTACCACTGGCCAGGGTCATCTGGGTTTTCCTCGTTATACACATACATTGTTTCTGTATGTGGCTGATTATTCTCATCAGTATATGTAAGAGTAACCTCCTGATACCTATCACAGCCTACTCGTACGAACAATTCTCTTGGTGGAAGCTCACCATCCGAACCTACGGAACACTTTTCTTTATCAAGGATTCTAAGGTTCTTTGGAATATCATCACCAGATACTGTTACTAAATCTCCATTTTTGTCTGTATATGTGTAAGACATGTTGGTTGCTGTAGCATATGCACTCTCCACCGTTGTCAGAGGACTATATATATCGTTTATAGCTGTTACCATTTCATGGAACAGTGTATCCAGCTCAGCCTCAGAATTCATCATTATGGAATTTGCAATTCCTTTTTTATAATCCTCTGAAGTTAGGCTATTTCCTTCTTCATCATAAAAATCCCTATAGGTACTCCAGCCATCTCCTCTGGCAAGAAGCATTCCCTTAATTTCACCGATGTCTGTATTCTTGTCTGCTGCAACATTAGTAGTATCAAACATCTTGTAGTATGTATTAAGGCTTTCATCCTCTTCACTTACGATTTCAGAAAGCTGTGGCCAGTATGGAGTAACATACTTTGTTCTTTTATCCTCCAATGTGCCAACAGGGTAGTATTTTATATCGTCAATAAATTCCACACCTTCTATTTCTACATGAACTACACCAGTATGATCTTCGTTGTAAGAAATCTTCGCCATACCAGAAAGCTCATCTAAGAGTAAATCTCTTTTATCTCTCAAATCCATGGCCTTCTCAACACCAGCTGCCTCGATTGCCTGGATTCGTTTATTGTAATCAACTATTTCTTTTCCAATATCATTTATCCTATTAAGCTTTTCCTTGATTTTGGAATTGATAATAGTCTGGTAATCTTCAAATCCCTGCTGTACTGCCTTACTTCTAGCCAAAAAAAGACTAGCCTTCTGCAATACAAGGTTTTGCTTCACGGTATCAGATGGCTCCTTTGCAAATTCCTCAAAAGCTTCCTCAAAATCTGCTATAGCTTCCTTGAAAGCCTTG
This sequence comes from Pseudobutyrivibrio sp., assembly GCF_017471675.1. Classification (GTDB taxonomy): domain Bacteria; phylum Bacillota; class Clostridia; order Lachnospirales; family Lachnospiraceae; genus Pseudobutyrivibrio. The sequence goes on along the minus strand of NZ_JAFUSK010000068.1, from coordinate 47,284 downwards.
CCCTCTGTTTCCTGAAGATGGGTGATAACCTCTTGCACTGCTTCAGAACTAGCACTATAAAAAGAATATCGCCCATTTTCCTGTCGATATGCTTTGTCTAAAAAGATATCGCGGTTGTGGACGATTGTTCCTACCTGCACGCCAAGACCAGCATACTGAGTGCTGATCGCTGCGTTGCCTATTTTTCTATATGTTCTATCTTCGTAAACAACCTGCTCTCTAACGTAACCTTCTGTATTAACGTTAGTAAGGTTGTTTGATGTTGTATTTAATCCATGTGATGCTGACTGTAGGCCTGATGCCCCAACATATAAGCTTCCAAAACTATTAGCCATAAGTCTGCCCTCCAAGTTCCTACTAAAACTCTAAGGACATCCTTTTCCTACTGTTTAGCATCAAATCCTCTATTTCCTAAAATGTTTCCTGTAGTTTCAGCATTTCTTCCATAGTTGGAGGTTTGTGGTGCCTGCTTTGCACTTTTGATAAGTGTTATATCAAACTCCACCATCTCTAAAGCCTGCCTAAGTAGATTCTGGGTTTGAAAATTCAAAACCTGAGCATCGTCAGCTACTTTTACCAGCTTGTCCTTGGCCTGACTTAATTTTTTCTGCTGTACAGGTTGGTTCGCCAAGTTATCAATCATCCATGACACAGTAACCTGCTCACCATCATGTCCCATCACTTGCCCTATACTGTTAAGTATAGAAAGACGCTTTTTCTCTAGAACCCGTAAGGTGTCAGCAATGGCTTGCTCCTTGACGGTAATATCCTCCAGTACGTCAAGCTTCTTATAGATAATAGAATCCTTCTTCTTACCATTAAGACTGATTAACTTTTCATACTGCTCCGCTTCACCATCCATAGTTAAGAGCAACTCATCCATTAAACTAGCCACGCTTTACCCTCACAAAACTAAAGAATTGATCCGTACTGAGATAACAACTTCTCTGCGAAATCATCAGGACTGACATCATAAGTACCATCTTTGATTCTAGCCTTGATATCAGCTACTAAATCCTCTCTAATGTCCGCAGCCTCAGATACAGCGGCCTTTGCAACATGGTAATCACGACCTGTTGATGAAATCTGAACCTCATCACGACCCATACCATTTGTCTTTGCTGCCTGTGTTACATTTTTAGTGTTTGATGTTTGATAGAGCTGAGCTACCTGATTGTAAGCCTCTATACGCATATCGCCACACTCCTTTCCTCCCTTATTATGCCGATTTTTGTAATCAAATCTCGAGCTACATTTTTCTTTACACTTCATTTATCGGTACTACTTAAGAAAACTTTATAGTATTTTTTAATTTTTTTCAAATTTTTATTTATTGACACCGATTAACTACTGTGCTATAAGTGTATTAGAACACGTAATACAGTCAAAGGTCAAACTTTACCTAAGAATCAGGAGGTATTAGATGATCCAATTGAATTACAGAGATTCTAAACCTATATATGAGCAGATTAAGGATGGTCTTAGACGTCTGGTTGTTACCGGCGCTGTTAAGAAGGATGAAAAGCTTCCTAGTGTAAGGGAGCTTGCTACAAGCTTATCAATCAATCCTAACACTATCCAAAAAGCTTATAGGGAGTTAGAACAAGAAGGTTACATTTACACGATTGCAGGAAAGGGCAGCTATGCAGCTGAACGCGGCTTCGTTGCCTCAGTAAGGAGCGATGAATTGATGAAAGAATTCGATGAAATTGTAAAAGAACTTCTGTATCTGTGCGAGGATAAGGATGTCCTCATTAAACGAATTGAAGAACTTGCGAAGGGAGGGGCAAAGGATGATAGAAGTTAATAACGTCACTAAGCGATTTGGTGATTTTGTTGCGCTTGATGGATTGAATATGCATGTTGAGCGCGGCGCTATCTATGGTCTGGTCGGTCCTAACGGTGCAGGTAAATCTACTATAATAAGACACTTATCTGGTGTCTACAAACAAGATGAAGGCACTGTCACTATTGATGGACAACCTGTCTATGAGAATGAAAAGCTGAAACAGCGCTTCACAGTTATTCCTGATGAAATATTCTTTTTCACCCAGGCAAATACTATGGATATGATGAAATTCTACAAAAGCATGTATCCTAAGTTTGATGAAGCATTGTTTAAAAAGATTCTGGCTTGCTTCCCGGAAATCAATCCTAAGAAGATGGTTAGAAGCCTTTCAAAGGGTATGCAAAAGCAGGTAGCTTTCATGCTATCTATCGCTGCCCGTCCTGAGCTTATGATTTTAGATGAGCCTGTTGACGGACTTGACCCTGTTATGCGCCGTCAGATTTGGAGCCTTATCATGTCCGATGTGGCCGAGCATGGTCTTACAGTGCTTGTCAGCTCCCACAACCTTAGAGAGCTGGAGGATGTATGCGACCATGTGGGCATTATGAATCACGGCAAGCTTTTAATAGAACGTTCTCTTGATGAATTGCAGACATCTATCACTAAGATTCAGCTTGCTTTCGAAGGTGATATGCCTTCCCTTCCACCTGAGGTTCAGGTGCTTAAAAAAATTACAACAGGTAGGGTTCACACCCTAATAGTTAAGGGCGAGCCAAGGGTAGCTGAGCAAACTATCAGCGCTCTTAATCCTCTTCTTATGGATGTGTTGCCACTTACCCTGGAAGAAATATTTATTTATGAGCTAGGAGGTGAGAACTATGCAGTCAAAGACATCATTTTTTAATCTAGCTTTGTTTAAGAAAAATATAAGCAGGACATGGATAGTTGGGCTGTTATATTTCATTATCCTTTTGATATTAATACCTATCATGTTAATTATGGATTTGGCTTCTTTCGATCAGGATATTTATGGTAAAGGGTATACCAAGACTTTAGTCTTACTCAATCATATAGCTTACATACCAACTAGTATGTGGGGAATTACCATTGCCATTATTGTTACGGCAATTACCTTCTGGTATTTATTCTTCAAGCGAGACAATTATATGATGCACTCTTTTCCTGTTAGCAGAAAAAGTCTTTATTTCACAGGCGTGATTTCAAGCATTACTGTTACAATTGTTCCAGTTATACTTATTGCATGTATTACTTCTATAGTAGCAGCTGTAGAAAAGGCCTATGCCTTTGATGCTATATGGTTCTGGGCTTTAACAGTATGTGTTTCCACCTTATTATTTATTGGCATTGCCATGTTTTCACTAATGGCCTCAGGTCAGATTGTTACCAGTATCGTGTTCTATCTTATATTCAACTATCTATTCTTAATGATGGAGTTTGCATTTAAGATTGCTGCCGGCATATTGATGTTTGGTATGTCTGATGCCATGAGCACCATAGCCTACACCCCTTTCACACCTGTTTGTTTTATAGGAGAGAATTGCTTGGTTAATGTTTTAGAATCTTACGATTCGATGGGTAATGTTAAAAGCTTTACCTACACATTACCTGGCATGAAGTATTTAATTATATACGCTATTGTGGCAGTGATTTTTATAACTATTTCCTATATACTTTATACTCACAAAAAGCTTGAGACTGTTCAGGATTTCATTGCTGTGCCATTCCTTAAGCCAGTATTTACTATTGGAATGTCATTCTTCATTTCAATGGTTGCTGGAGCCTTAGTAGCAGGCATGATTGATGCACTAAAGCTTCAGTATTACAACACCAGATACGCTATTGCCATTGTATCTACACTTATTATTGGTTGCATCATTTTCTACGCTACCCAGATGCTAATAGAAAAGACCTTCAGGGTATTTTCATCTAAGAAATTTGGATTTTTGATTGGTTACAGCCTTGCAACCTTTGCCGTGCTTTTGTGTATGAGATTTGATGTATTTAAGGTAGAAGACAAGGTCCCTGCTGCAGATGACATTGCATGGGTTGGTATATCAAGCGACTACACCATGGTATTTTCAAAACCAGAGGATATTAACTCAGTTAGAGAGCTTCATTCTAACTTCCTTGCTGATAAAAAGGAGCTTCGGGATGTAAACAGACTATTCGATGATGTAGATGGTTCTATCTTCACAATCAAATACAAGCTTAAGAATGGCAAATTAGTTAGTAGAACATATTCTGTTGTAGACACTAATTCAGACAAGGTATCTGCTACTTATCTGGCAGCATGTGAGCCGATAGTTGATTATCTCAACAATCCTACTCGTATCAAAGAACATGTAATAGGAAATATATGGGATGATTGCAATGTTACCTCACTTCAGTTTAGCCAGTACATCTACAGCGAGAAAGACAACGATTATTTCGCTAACTTTGCTAACTTCGATGATTTAAAGGAAACTGAGCAGATTGAAAAGTACAATCGCATTTACGCTGCTTTCCTTAAAGACATCGATGATGGAAACATATTTACTACCACTTTTGGTGATACATACAATAACAAGGAGTTACAAAAAATTCAGTTATTTAACGACTTTAGCTTTACTATTGAAAGCGACAATACTCCATATTTTTCAGATGAGCAAGCATACTGGGATTGGCAGAATGAAAATGAAGAGCCTTCATACCAGCAAGATATATATGCTCAGCTTACTACAGAATGTAAGCACACACTTAAGGCTCTAAAAGATGAAGGCTTCTACACAGAAGATTCTGAGCTTGTTACTAATTATGAATACAACAAAGTAATGGGCTACGATGAATCAGAAGATGCCATCTATGAATAATTGCTTATTTCTTAATTCTCTATATTGATATAATTCTCTAACAGGCTTAAGGACCTCTCATCCTTAAGCCAAACAAAAAGAAATAGCCACTTAGTTTCTAACAACTAAGTGGCTATTTTACACTTATGAATCTAACACATCAGCCTTAACCCTTTCGATGTGCATTGCTAAATATCCAATCTCCAGCTCATCTGTAGGGGAGCCCAGACTTTTACTAAGTTCGTGGCATATTTCAGCTGCAATCTTAAAAGATTCAGGAAAGGTAGTTGATACGTAATCGTTCATATCTATTTTTAAGGCCTCGTGCTTTTGTATACGTGCGACCATGTATCTAATGTGATTCATCATTCGATTATAAGAAAATGAATCAGTTGGGATAGTGCGTCCTGTGATATCTTCTATCTTGGTAATGCAATTACGAACCGCATGAGCAGTCTCAAGTGTTTGAGAAAGCTTATCCTGGGAAGTGGCGGAATGTATATGCATAGCAACATAGCCAATTTCATCATCCATCATATCAAGACCAAGGTTGTCTTTAAACAAATCCTTTACAATCTCCGCTGCCTTATATTCATTGTAGAAAAGCAGCTTTATATCATTAAGAAGAGGGTTTATGATTTGGTCGTTGCTTTGGATTCGTTTTGCAGCGTACTCTAAGTGGTCTGCCATTGGGAATAAAATATTGTGATCTACACTATCAAAATATTCTTCAGCGTGTTGTAAAACTGCCTCAGCCATTTCCAAATAGACAGGATCCACGTGCTTAACAATGTCCTTAACATCGCCACGCTCCGAAGTCTCTGCTAATGAAAAGACCTTGCAGTCATCACCTAATTTAAGCTCTTGAGTAGGCTTCATTCCGAAGCCTACTCCCTTGCCCATAATCAGGTATTCCACTAATTCATTTGTCTCTACGGCTATGACCGAATTATGATTTAATACTTTTTTTACCTTATACATAGTCCTATTTTATAATTTCTTATTCAAAGAAATCAACTTCAAATAATGGCTCGCCTGCCTTAACTTCGCCAGACTTAACAAGACGAACATCAATCTTGTCTTCATCAACATCTGTACAAAGTACGGGTGTTGCGATTGAAGGAGCATTAGCCTTTAAGTAATCAAGGTCAATCTTAAGAAGTGGATCACCCTTCTTAACCTTCTGACCAGCTGAAACTAATACTTCAAAGCCCTGGCCGCCAAGCTTAACTGTATCAATACCAACATGAACTAAAAGGTTGAGACCTTCATCGCCCATAAATCCAATTGCATGCTTAGTATCGAAGATAAAACCTATTGTACCATCAAATGGTGCACATATTGTGTCTGATTCTGGTGTAACTACTGCACCACTACCCATCATTCCGCTTGCGAAAGCTTCATCTGGAGTAGTAGATAAATCGTCAGCCTTACCATCTGCAGGGCTGTATATTGTAACAGTCTTAACTACCTTTTTAGGAGCCGCATCTGCTGGCTTCTCAGCCTCTGCTGCAGGAGTAGCATCAACTGCGTCTGCAGTATAAAGCTCGTTTGGAGCTGTCTCAAGGTAATCCTCGAGGTTTGATTTAATAACTGTAACGTGTGGTCCATAAATAATCTGAACACCGTTACCCTTGTGAACAACACCTGAAGCGCCTGTTGCCTTAAGAAGTCCGTCGTTTACAAGGTCAGAGTTGTGTACTGTACAACGAAGTCTTGTAGCACAGCAATCTACATCAGAGATGTTAGCTTTTCCGCCAAGGCCCTGTGTAATCTTCATAGAAGTCTCATCACCCATAGACTCCTTCTTTGCGTTGTAATCAGAACGTCTGTAAAGCTTTACCTCTTCATCAGCGTCACGACCAGGGGTTTTAAGGTCGAACTTCTTGATAAGGAAGCTAAATAAGAAGTAGTAAACTACGAAATAACCAATACCAACGATAGGTACCCATACCCAGCTAGTCATCTTGTTACCTGGAAGAATACCGAAAAGTGTTAAGTCGATAAGACCACCTGAGAATGTCATACCAACACCAACACCACAAATGTGCATTAACATGTAAGCTAAACCTGCGAATACACAGTGGATACCATAAAGAGCTGGAGCTACAAATAAGAATGTAAACTCGATTGGCTCAGTAATACCTGTAAGCATTGAAGTAAGGGCTGCTGAAAGAAGAAGACCACCAACTTCCTTTCTCTTCTCTGGAAGAGCGCATCTGTACATAGCAAGTGCTGCTCCAGGAAGACCGAAGATCATGAGTGGGAACTTACCAGACATGAATCTTGTAGCTGCTACATTAAAGTGAGTAATTGTGTTCTGTGCACCAAGCTCTGCGAAGAAAGCGTTCTGTGCACCTTCTACCATCTGACCAGCAACTTCAAAAGTACCACCAACAGATGTCTGCCAGAATGGAAGGTAGAATACGTGATGAAGACCAAATGGAATGAGAAGTCTTTCCATCAAACCGTATACCCATGTTCCAGCGTAACCAGAAGCCTGTACAACATCACCTACAGCATAAATTCCCTGCTGTACGAAAGGCCATACAAAGAACATAAGAATACCAACTGCTGTGTATACCAAACCTGAGATGATAGGAACGAATCTTGTACCACCGAAGAATGATAATACCTGTGGAAGCTGAATCTTATAAAACCTGTTGTGAAGTGATGCAACACCAAGACCAACAATCATACCACCGAATACACCCATCTGGAGTGAAGTGATACCACATACTGATGTTGTTGCACCGTCAAGCATCTTTTCAACGCCGCCATTGATTGTAATCATAGCGCCAATTGAAGCGTGCATGATAAGGAATGCGATAGCTGCTGCAAGAGCTGCTACTTCCTTTTCCTTCTTTGCCATACCGATTGCTACACCGATTGCAAAGATGATTGGCAAGTTGCCAAATACAATGTTACCAGCGTCGTTCATAACAGTAAGAATAGCGTTACCTACTGTACCAGGACCTAACACTGATGTAAGGTGGTATGTCTCAAGCATTGTTGAGTTTGTGAATGAACCACCGATTCCAAGAAGCAAACCTGCTACTGGAAGAATTGCGATTGGAAGCATGAATGAACGTCCAACGCGTTGTAAAACTGCAAAAATTTTGTCTTTCACGATAAAGACCTCCTATAATATTTTTTGAGGCGAGTTTTTGGCAATAAAAAAATAGGCACAAAAACAGAAAACGCCTCTAGCGCCTTGTGTCGTTTATGCCTACTTAAAGTTACATACTTCACAAAATTTTAATTTTACTTGGACAATTTACCATGATTATATAGGGATTGTCAATACTTAATCGTTTAAGCAGAATAGCCAAAAAGCAGCTATCACTTTTGTGATAACTGCTTTTTAATCTACACTATTTACCAAGTATGGTATCAAAAATGGCGTTTGCCACCTCTTCTTTAGACATAATTGGAAGCTGCCAGGTTTCATCAGCCATAATAATAGTCACTACATTGGTGTCTGTGCCAAAACCTGCCCCCTCTGTACGAAGGTTGTTAGCTACAATCATATCTACATTTTTCTTCTTCAGCTTCTTCTTAGAATTCTCTAGCATATTTTCCGTTTCCATAGAGAATCCACAGATAAACTGATTGTCCTTCTTGTGTGCCCCAAGGTAAGATAAAATATCTTCTGTACGCTCAAGCTCAATAGTAGAGCCTTCACCATCCTTCTTCTTAATCTTCTCTGCTGCTACATTAATTGGTCTGTAATCTGCAACTGCTGCACTCTTAATAATTATGTCGCAATCGCTGGCTCTCATCTTTACAGCATCTGCCATCTCAGCAGCACTTCTTACATTTACTACATCTACAAACATAGGTGGCTCTAATGCCACTGGACCAGTTACTAATGTAACATCTGCCCCTCTTTCCATAGCAGCCTTGGCAATGGCATATCCCATCTTACCGGTGCTATGGTTTGTAATATAGCGAACAGGATCAATAGCCTCCTCAGTAGGACCTGCTGTAATCATTACTCTTTTACCTGAAAGGTCATGCTCATGGGCAAGCTCTCTTAGGATGTACTGAAGCAGTACATCTGGTTCAGGCATTTTCCCCGCTCCTGTATCCCCGCAAGCAAGATACCCGCTAGCAGGATCTATTATCTCATATCCGTATTTACGAAGTTTTTCAAGATTGTCCTGAACAATAGGATTTTCAAACATGTTTGTATTCATTGCAGGGCTAATGAGCTTCTTGCATTTAGCAGCCATGATAGTGGTAGTTAGCATATCATCTGCTATGCCCCCTGCTATCTTTCCGATTACATTAGCGCTGGCTGGCGCCACCATAAATATATCTGCCCTTTTTGCAAGAGCCACATGCTCTACATTGAACTGAAAGTTCCTATCAAAAGTATCTACAAGACATTTATTTGAAGTAAGTGTCTCAAAGGTAATAGGGTTAATGAAATTGGTTGCATTCTTAGTCATAATGACATTAACATCTGCGTGCAATTTGACAAGTGCAGATGCAAGATTTGCAATCTTATAAGCAGCTATGGAGCCCGTTACTCCTAGTACTACACATTTACCTTTTAACATAATTACCTCCGAGTTTTATCTAAAACTAATATTGCTGTTTGCTACGCTTACCATTTTACATGTTCTTGCGGGCTTTTTCATCTACTTGCCCGCAAGAATTCTTAACTTTATTCTCTACTGTGCCATCTGGCTTTCTTTTGCCCCAGATGATACTGCTTTAATCTTAGCATCCTTGCCGGCATATACACCTGCTGGCTTAATCTTATCAAGCACGATACCTACTAGGTATACAATAACTGCACCAACAATAGCTTCGATAACACCGTTGAAGCTGATAACGCCGCCAATCATTGCCATAAGTGCATCTGGGTCTACCCCAACTGCCTCGGCGTATGGATATTTATAGAATACATAAATGCTTCCCATAACAAGAAGTGTGTTAGTCATGGCTCCAGCAATACCTGCTGTGATAAAGCCAAGTGCCTTAGCATCCTTGTTCATGAAAAGATATTCAATGCCTGCAAAAGCTGCAATGCCTACGATGATTCCGATTACTCTTGCAACTGTAACAGACATGCCAAGTACTTCCTGTGCAATCATTCTATTAAAGAATGCGAATACACCAAAGCCAAGGATGAATGAAATTACTGCATTGATAACTGAACCGTAAACAAGCTTCTTGTCAGAACCGATTGCCTTCTTAATACCAACATATACGAAATAAGGTACTACACCGATAAGAATTCTAGGTACAACAGCGATGAATGTGCTCTTTAAAACTAGTAAAACAGCTGCTCCTACTGTATCGTGTGGAAGCATTGAAAGTGCAGCGACTGGTGAGAATACGAATGCTGAAAGTGATGCTGCTCCAAGTGAGCTCTTAATTAAGCTGGTAAGTCCAAACACACCTCCAAGGAATCCGCCCTTCTTTGGTCCTAAGAATAATGAACCAATGATAACTGGAATATGAAGTGTGGTTGCATTAATAACTACAAGTGGAATAAATCCGAGTGGTGTTGATGCCATTACTACAATAATGGCTACGAATAACGCTGTGAGCACAAGCTCATAGGTCTTAGAATTGTTGCTTTGCATAAATTTCCTCCTTTTGGTAGAAGCCTATTAACTGGTCTCCTCCTAGTACACTATGCGTAAGCGCAATGAAGAACTGCATTTAAGATTGCCTTCGGCAATAAGCAGTTTTCTGGCAGGCAATTCAAGCTAAAGCTTAAATTACCTACATATAACAGCCATATCATTCTATCATCTTATTTATCGGATGGCAATATAAATCGCCTTAGACCAGTATGTTAAACATCTCTTTATAAACATTTAATAATTTTTTATTAGTAAAACCTTGATACAAATACTATACTAAAATAAAAGAAAGCAAGAGGAGGATAAATATATGTACTATGGATATGGATATGGATTTGGATATGACCCAACAATAATATTAGTACTCATCGGTGCACTTATCAGTGGAATTGCTTCCATGAATGTACAACGTACTTATAACAAATATAGCAAGATAAGGAATTATAGAGGCCTCACATCTAACCAGGTGGCAGAGCATATTCTTCATGCTGCTGGTATATATGATGTTAGAATAGAAAGAATCAGAGGAAACTTAACAGACCATTATTCACCTAATGAAAAGGTGCTTCGTCTTTCAGATGCAGTATATGGACAGACAAGTGTAGCAGCTCTTGGCGTTGCAGCTCATGAATGTGGACACGCTATCCAACATCAGCAGGGTTATGCACCACTTAAGCTTCGCTCAGCTTCTGTGCCACTTGCAAATATTGGTTCATGGATTTCATGGCCAGTGATTCTTATTGGTCTTTTAATTAGATACACTCCCCTCGCAGAGGCTGGTGTGTTCCTGTTTACATTTGTTGTTGCCTTCCAGCTTATTACTCTTCCTGTAGAGTTTGATGCTAGTGCAAGAGCCCTTAGAATCCTTGACCAGGACCATATACTTGAGGGAGATGAGCATGCAGGTGCAACAAAGGTATTAAAGGCCGCAGCCCTTACCTATGTAGCAGCATTGTTTGCAACAATCTTACAGTTACTTCGTTTAGTTATGATTGTCAGCGGTAGTCGCAGAAGAGATTAACTGATTCATGTAATCGCAATATTCAATAATACGATTTGCTTTTCTTAGCTTTTTGATAAGCTTTTCCTCATTAGGGAAATTGCCCTGCCAGAAGCTTAGGAATTCCTTCATACGATGGAGCACAGGTTTTTCACCTGAAAGTACTTCAGTGTATTGATTAAGCAAATCGTCGTGGAACTTTTTAAATAATACAAGGTCTAGTTTGATGTCAGCATCGGCTAGGCCTTTTTTGTATCCATATGCCAATCCAGGATTTGCAATCAGGCCACGACCTAGCATCACTGCTGCTATATTATCATATTTATGAAATGTATCACTAATGCCTTCGATACTAGTAATATCTCCGTTGAATACTAAAGGCGCCTTACTGTGATTTACAGCATACTCAAAAAAATCAGGCCTTATAGGTTCCTTGTAAAAATCACTTTGTATCCTTGGATGAATTGTAAGCTCGCTTACCGGATATTTATTATAAATGCCTAATATCTCATAAAATTCTTCAGGCTCATTTTTCCCTAATCTTGTCTTGATTGAAATATCTACACCTGTAGGAAGTCCTTCAAAAACTTCGTATAATAGCTTATCTAAATCCTCTGGATAATACAGTAGCCCTGAACCCTTTTTCTTTGCAACAACAGTTCCACTAGGGCAACCTAGATTGAAGTTTATCTCTTTAAATCCTAGAGCTGCAATTTCCTTCACCGCCCAAAGAAAATGTTCACTGTTATTAGTAAGAATCTGTGGCACTGTTTTATTTATATCATTCTTTTCAGGGTCAATATCCTTAAACTCTCTAGTTGTAAATTTGAAAGTAGAGTTTGGCGAAATAAAGGGCGTGAAATATTTATCCACGCCCCCATAATATCTTTCAAATGTATTTCTATATATGCTATCAGTCACGCCCTCAAGTGGCGCTAAGTAAATTTTATTCATTAATGCTTTACTCCTTGGTGTAATATCCCTCCGTAATATGGATATTATACCATTAAAAATAGGGACTGCAACAACTGGCAGTCCCATAAAAATGACAAATCACAATATATTTATTTTGCCTCTGCTTTAAGAAGCTCAACGATTTCCTTTTCTGTAGTAAGGCTAAGTACCTTTGCTGCAAGAGCATCAGCCTCTTCCTTAGACCACTTAGAAATGATTGAACGTGCTGTAAGCACAAGCACTGGGTTAACACTGTACTCGTTAAGACCGAAAGAAATCAACAATGGAATCATAAGTGGATCTGCTGCTGCCTCACCACACATACCAACTGTGATACCAGCCTTGTTACCAGCTTCGATGATGTTCTTGATTGAACGAAGAACTGCTGGCTGGAATGCTGAGTAAAGGTAAGCAACATTAGCATTTCCTCTATCAACGCTCATTGTGTACTGTGTTAAATCGTTAGTTCCGATTGAGAAGAAATCAGCTTCCTTAGCAAGCATATCTGCGATAAGAGATGCTGCTGCAGTCTCAACCATGCAACCAACCTCAATATTTTCATCGAAGGCTACGCCTTCTGCCTTAAGCTCATTCTTGCATTCCTCAACTAATGCCTTTACAGCGCGTACCTCTTCTACGCATGTAACGAGAGGAATCATAATCTTAACCTTACCAAATGCACTGGCTCTTAAGATTCCTCTAAGCTGCATCTTATATGTATCAGAATTGCTTAAGCAATATCTAACTGCTCTATATCCTAAGAATGGATTCTCTTCCTTCTCAAGACCAAGGTAAGGGATGTCCTTATCGCCACCGATATCAAGTGTACGAATGATTACTGTCTTACCCTTCATTGTCTCAACAGCTTCCTTGTAAGCTTCGAACTGCTCATCCTCTGTTGGAAGATGTGGTCTATCCATAAACAAGAACTCTGAACGGAATAATCCGATGCCTTCGCCGTCACATTCAACAGCCTTTCTGGCATCCTTAGGTGTACCGATGTTACAGAAAAGCTCTACCTCTGTACCATCAGCTGTAACTGTCTTCTTACCAAGGAAGTTCTTAAGCTCAGCCTGAGCCTTAACGAACTCCTCACGCTTGATAACATACTGAGAGATAACCTCTCCATCAGGATTGATGTAAACATCACCCTCTGTACCATCAACAATAGCTGTATCCTTATCGTGAACAAGCTCTGTAATGTTAGGTACTGAAAGAACCGCTGGAATCTCAAGTGCACGTGCTAAGATTGCAGAGTGAGATGTCTTACCACCTACCTCTGTAATGATACCTACAACATTGTCCTTTACAATCTGTGAAGTCATAGATGGTGTAAGGTCATGTGCAACTAAAACAGTTCCAGGTGCAACCTTGCTGATATCAACATCCTCAATGCCAAGTAAAAGCTTGAGTAAGCTGATTTTGATATCGGAGATATCAGATGCACGCTGACGCATCATATCATCCTCCATCTTAGAAAACATTCCGATGAACATATCGCAAACAGCAGTAACGGCTGCCTCTGCGCACTGGCCTGCCTCAATCATCTTAGTCATTTCCCCTGCCATAGTAGGGTCAGCAATCATTGCAAGATGGCCTTCCATGATTTCAGCTTCCTTAGGACCGATGTTCTTTCTGATATTTTCAGCCATAGCAGCTGTCTCGGATTTAAATGTATCAATTGCTGAATTAAATCTAGCCTTTTCAGCTTCTGTGTCGTCAATATGCTTTGACTCAAATGAAAGATCGTGCTCTACGATAAGGCAGATACTTCCTATTCCAATTCCCCTAGATGCTTCTATGCCTTTGTACATATTTTTAGTCTCCTAATCCACTCTCAACAAGTTCAACAGCCTTTGCAAGTGCAGCCTCTTCATCAGCACCATTGCAAACGATTTCGATTTCAGCGCCACACTTAATGCAAGCTGCCATAAGCATCATAACGCTCTTACCATCATACTCGTTACCATTAAACTTAATCTTTACCTCTGAATCAAATGGTGTAACTGCAGCTGAAAAAACTGTAGCTGGACGCATGTGCATACCCTGCTCATTTGTAACTTTAACTATCTTTGAAACCATAATATAACTCCTTTCGTTTCAACAATCTGTCAAATATTATTAGTCTTTTATATCTCTATACTCTGTAGCTTCCCAGGGTCTACAGAGTACAAAAACATAAAAACCCATTCCGAGAGGAAAACTCTCGGAATGGTAATTATATAATATTTTTAATTAATCTTCCACTGTTTTCTTAAGTATGCCTAAAAGTAAGCAGCTAACTACTGAACCAATAGCAAGTGCCACAAGGTAAAGTGCCCAGTTACCAACTACAGGGAATACGAAAATTCCACCGTGTGGAGCCATAAGTGTACACTTGAATGCCATTGAAAGAGCACCAGCTACACCAGAGCCTACCATAAGTGATGGGATTACATGAAGTGGATCTGCTGCTGCATAAGGGATAGCACCCTCTGTAATGAAGCAGAAGCCCATGATAAAGTTAACTGGACCAGCCTTTCTCTCAGCAACTGTAAACTTCTTAGGGAAGATAAGTGTTGCAAGCGCGATAGCGATTGGAGGAACCATACCACCAACCATAACTGCTGCCATAATCATCCAGCCTACTTCGTTCTGCTCTGCAAGAGCTGCAGTACCAAATACGTATGCTGCCTTGTTAAGTGGACCACCCATATCTGTTGCCATCATTGCACCAAGGATAATTCCAAGAGGTACAAGTGATGTTGTTCCCATGCCAGAAAGTACACCAGAGATCCAAGCGTTAAGTGCACCAACGATTGGGTTGATTGCACACATAACAATACCGATTACTGTAATACCACAAAGTGGATAGATAAGTACAGGCTTAATGCCTTCAAGAGACTGTGGAAGCTTATCACAAAGCTTCTCAAGCCACTTCATAAAGTAACCAGCTGCAAAGCCAGCAACTAAAGCGCCAAGGAATGCAGATGGGATATCTCCGCCTGGGTTAGCAAATGTAGCACCACTAGCTGCAAGAGCACCACCTACGAAACCAACCGCAAGACCTGGTCTATCAGCGATTGACTGTGCAATGAAACCTGCAAGTATTGGAAGCATAAATCCAAATGCTGCACCACCGATTGTCTTGAACCATGCAGCTACTGGTGTATTCATACCAAAGTTGCTAGGATCGATTGAATAATCATCAAGTAAGAATGCGATAGCGATAAGGATACCACCACCAATAACGAATGGAAGCATGTGTGATACACCATTCATTAAGTGCTTGTAAAGCTGGCGACCGATGGATTCGTTAGCACCGTCATCCTTCTTAGTAACAGCACCTGTATGATGATATACAGAAGCTGTCTTAGCCTTTTCAAAAAGCTTCTCTGGCTCGTGAATTGCTTCCTTTGTAGAAGCAAGTACAACCTTCTTGCCATCAAACTGTCCCATATCAATGTTCTTATCTACAGCAACGATAACTGCATCAGCCTCTTCAATTTCCTTTGCTGTAAGTGGATCCTTAGCTCCGCCTGAGCCGTCCTTCTCTACTCTGAATGCAATGCCAAGCTCCTTAGCCTTCTGCTCAAGAGACTCTGCTGCCATAAATGTATGAGCAATACCTGTTGGGCATGCTGTAACAGCAACAATCTTCTTAGCGCCTGCAGCTGCTGTAGCCTGTCCGCTTGCTGCGTCCTTTTCAGCTTCCTTCTTGTCGATTAAGCTTAAAAATTCATCAACAGACTTAGCATCTACAAGTGTCTTGCAAAATGCTGGATCCATAAGAAGCTGCATAAGCTTTGCCAATACTTCAATATGTGTGTCAGCGCCACCCTCTGGTGCTGCAATCATGAATAATAAGTTAGATGGCTTACCATCTACTGCCTTGTAATCAACGCCATCAGGACATGTGATAGCTACAAGACCAGCCTTAGCAACAGAAGCTGACTTGCCATGAGGAACAGCAATGCCGTTTCCAATAGCTGTGCTTCCCTTTGCCTCGCGTGCAAGAATTGCCTCCTTGAATCCTGCTACGTCCTTGAGATTGCCTACTTCATCATGAAGAGCAATAAGCTTGTCGATTGCTTCTTCTTGATTAGCCAATGCAACCTGTAGTTTGATCCCTCTAGGATCGATGAACTCTGAGATTTTCATTATATTCCCTCCTACAAACCTTTATATAATTCTTCTATATCAGCGGCCTTTGCTAAGCCGTCTGAGAACGCTGTTGCAGAACCGGCTGCTGTCCCCATTTTCAGAGCCGTTTCATAATCATTTGATTTCATGTAGCCTGCCACGAAGCCTGCCACCATGGAATCGCCTGCACCAACGGAATTTCTAACCTTTCCCTTTGGAACACCAATGCGGTAACGCTTGCCACTTTCATCTACAAACATGGCACCGTTGCCTGCCATGGAAATAAGCACGTTTCTTGCGCCCATTTCCTGAAGCTTCTTAGCTCCCTCATAAATCTCATCGTCAGTAGTAAGAATCTTACCAACGATTTCGCCAAGCTCAAAATTGTTTGGCTTTATTAAAAATGGATGATACTTAAGCACATTTGTAAGTAAATCCTTTGTAGCATCAACAACGAATTCGATACCCTTGCCAGCTAGCATAGAAAGGATTTTCTCATAAACATCATCTGGAAGTGAATTAGGTATTGAACCTGCAAGGATAAGTACATCACCCTCCACAAGCTTTGAAAGCTTATTGTAAAGAGCTATCTGAGAATCCTCATCAATCTTAGGTCCTTGTGCATTTATTTCTGTCTCTTCTGTGCCTTTAAGCTTTACATTGATTCTTGAAAGGCCTTCTTTTAATTCAATGAAATCTGTCTCAATACCGGCTGCCCTAACGCCATCATTGATAGCATTACCTGTAAATCCAGCAATAAAACCTAATGCTGTACTTTTTAAACCTAGTTCTGAAAGAACCATTGAAACATTGATTCCCTTTCCTCCGAAGTAGTACTCTTCACTTGAGGAACGGTTAGTCATACCTGGGAGTAAATCTCCATCCATACGCACAACGTAATCAATTGCAGGGTTAAAAGTAACTGTGTAAATCATTAGCTTTCCTCCTAAATATTACTCCTCGCATACTTTCACAACAGTATGATTCATATATTCCTTAGCAGCAGGCTTATCTGTAATGATGTTACATTCATTAATGGCCGCAAAGGTAACGGAGTTAATCTGATCGAACTTGCTATGGTCTGCTAAGATGTAAGACTTGTAAGCATGTCTGATGGCTTCTGTCTTAATCATAGCCTCATCCACATCAGGAGTAGTATAGCCTGCAACCATAGAAATTCCGTTAGTTCCCATAAAAGCCTTTGTAAAATGATACTTGCGGATAAATTCCACACAATCAGGACCAACAACTGCTTCAGTAGATGCTTTAAGACGTCCACCAATCATGATTGTTTCCAGTCCTTTATCAATCAGCTTCTTGGCATGAACAACTCCATTTGTAATAAATTTAGCATTTCGATTTTCTATGTAATCAATCAAACTAAGTGTTGTAGTGCCTGCATCTATATAAACAAAATCATTATCATTAATAAGGCTGGCTGCGTATCTACTGATTAAATCCTTCTCAACCACATGCTTCTTAGCCTTCTGTCCAACTGCATCCTCCTTAGTGTTAACATCCAAAGATGACTTGGCAGTAGCTCCACCAAAAACCTTAACCAAAAGCTGTGCCCTGTTTAATTCAGTGATATCTCTACGGATAGTGGCAGCGGATGTATCTAAGAGCTCCACAAGCTCATTAACTGATACCGCCTTTTTTTCATTAACTATTTCGACTATTCTTGTCCTTCGTTCTTCTGTAAGCATCTCAAACACCCCTTGAACAATTTCGATTACTTTTGATTGTTCTAAAAGTAGAATAACATCATTTCTTTAATCATGCAATCAAACTCAATCATAAATAGTCACAAATAATCAAATTCGGTCAATTTTAACAAATCAAATAATACAATTTTGTACAGGTTTTTACTTTAGCCTATATTTCTAATCCTCAGATTACAAAATCTGTTATTTATGTTTCTCCTTATCTAGATACATATTCCTATCTGCTTCATTTAATAAGGCGTGCACTTCCCTATTCAGTGAATACACTGCTTCGCCTACAGATGCCCTAACCTTTATATCCATGCCTCCTATGCGATTGATTTTAACGAATTTGATATAGATTTCTTGAATTATGCTTTTGATTTCTTCATCTGATTTGTATTGATGAAGTATTGCAAATTCATCCCCTCCAATTCTAAAAGCAACACTGCTATTTGAGGTAATATTTCTTATTATCGAAGCTGATTCCTTTAACACCCTGTCACCAAAATCATGTCCGTACATATCATTTATTTGCTTAAATTTATCAATATCAATAATAAGAAGTGCAAAATCTGTTTCATCCAATTCAAATTGACTTATGTACTTTTCAATAATTGAATCAAATGCCCTCCTGTTTAGCAGGCCTGTAAGCTCGTCTGTGTTAGACAGATTTTCTAATTTTGATTTCTCCACATATTGCTCTGTCACATCGCTAAAAAATCCAATGAGGCCGATAATTTCTCCATCCACAATAAATGGACGCTTACTTGCTACTATCTTTCTTACTTCTCCATTTACAATACATTCGCCTTCTACATTTTTTATTATTTTTCCTTCTGTTATTACGTCTATCTCATCCTTCATAAAAGGCTCAGGATTAATGTGCCACCCCATATCCTCGTCAGTCTTGCCTTTAATCATCTCTAGCGATGTAAAACCGTAATAATCTAAGAACATTCTATTTGCTCCCACAAATCTTCGTTCTTTATCCTTCCAAAAAACTCCAACTGGAATAAGCTTTAGGATATTATCCAAGGCATACTGGTCTGCATTTTCACTTTGGAAATCAAAACTGTTAAAAACTCCAAGTTCGCCGCTTCTAAGGTATGCATCCATATTCTTGGAAATGTCGTTAGTGGTTTCTTTTACACAAACAAGCATCACTTCGTTCTCCATAAAATTTACCAGGCGAACTACTATTGCTTTCCATACATACTGTTTATGCTTGTTTAGTATTCTAAGATATTTCACTGCTATTCCATTTTTCTCTTTTTCAAGTCGCTCCTTTATGTCGCTTATATTCATATGACTGAGAAATATTTCTCTATCATCTTCATGAACTTTCTCGTTTGCTATTAACTGAATAATATCTTTAGGCAATTTTCCCTTTGTTTCCACATGCAGTCGCTCATCGGTCACAAAAATATTTTCCATAAACCGATTATTAATCTCGAATATATCGATACATTCAAACATTGAGAACAAATAATTGCTAATAATACTGATTTTATGTTCGATACTATCATTTTCTATCTTGGATAGTGTCCTAATGGCTGTAATATACGCCCCATCACCTGTTTGCACATTGGTGGTTATATGCCTTACTTTGATGTTTACAATTTGACCCAGGGATACAAATTCCATGCTCCTGACTGTATTACTCTTTTTGCTGGAAAAACACAGCTCCCAAAAAGCATTCCGCTGGAGCCATCCCCAATCAGGGTTATTTATCAATTCTTCCATTTCTTCCAAAGATTCCTTTTTTAGAATTGCCATTTCCCTGTAGAAGCCTTCGTTTGCATATATATATTTCCATTTGCCATTCTTTATAATTCCAATAGACAAAGGAAGTGTATATGCCTCTACAGAATTCCACGCTCCTTCAAGAGGATTCTGTTTTAATAAATCGATTTTTCCAACTATGTTATAAAATTCTCTATCGTCGATGCTTTCGTATTTTATGCCTAATCTATCTAGAATTGCCATGCCCTCACCTAAAGGCATAGGACGGCCTATCAGATAGCCTTGAATTAATTCACATCCAAGACCTTTAAGAAATTCATATTGTTCTGGACTTTCAACACCCTCTGCAAGAGTATGAAAGCCTAAGTTTTTTATCATAGAAATCAAATGTTTGATTATGATTTTCCCATCATCAGAAGAGTCAAAATCCCGCAAAAATTCCATGTCAATTTTTACCAGGTCAAACTCAAAATTCTTTAGAACATTAAGTGAAGAGTATCCACTTCCAAAATCATCCATCCATACGCCATAACCTTTATCTCTCAGGCGCCGAATTTGCTTTTGTATAAAGTGAGGATTTTCCATCAAAACCCCTTCTGTTATCTCAAAATGACACAGATTGGGATTGATGTTATATTTAGCTGCTAATTCATCGATATATGGAACAATATCAAGAGCTTCAAAATCTATCCTGGATAGATTAATAGAAATTGGAATAGATGGCTTTCCCTCATCTCGCAATCTTGCGATATCCTTGAAAACCTGCTCAATAACATAACTGTCAAGCTTGTAAACAAATCTATATTCCTCTAGTACAGAAATAAATTCATTTGGGTATACTATTCCCTTAACAGGGTCTATCCACCTAACCAAAGCCTCGCAGGCACACACTTCACCACTTAGAGCACGAACTATCGGTTGATAATAAACCTTGATATAGCCCTGTTCTAGCGCTTCATCCAGATTATCCAGAATATATTGCTTACGAATTAAAGAGCCCCCCAGCTCTTCATCGTAGAATTTATAAGAAACATCGTATTTTTTCTTGATGCTGGCGCAGGCCATTCTTGCCCTGTCACTACATCTGATGGCGTCTGTTATAGCCCCATCCAATACATATATACCAGCTTTTAATTCCAAATTAATATTCTTTTGTATCTTTTTAACTCTAATCTGTATTTCTGCTATAGAATTTATAATTTGAGCTTTATTAGTGCAGACAACAAAATGGTCCCCGGAAAATCTTGCGACAAGCTGATTTTCGCATACTTCTTGTATTATCTTAGCAATTTCTACAAGTAGATCATCGCCCTTTTCAAATCCATAGTTTGCATTAAACAGCTTAAAATTATCCATATCAAAGAAAATGAAGGCAAGTTCTTTGATGTCACCAGCTGTATCGATCAGTTCTTGAGCGCAAATATAGAAGCTTTGCTTTTCTAACAAGCCTGTTAAATCATCATGATTATTCTTAAGCTGACCAATCTTGTCCATAAGTAATACCCCTAAACATAATTCGATAGGGTTATACTACCATTAAATTGTGAATAAACTTTAAAATATTTATGTTGCTTACTACCCAATTTAATCTATTTATCTAATATTGCATTCAATTGCCAATCTTTCAAATGCACTTATTGATCTTTCTATCATTTTGTAATCAACACAATAAGCGATTCTTACATAACCAGGGCAGCCGAATGTAGTTGTAGAAACCATGATTATATGCTGTTTCTTGCCAAGCTCTACAAACTCATTTTCATCTTCAAATGGTGATTTTACAAGTAGATAGAAGGCTCCCTCTGGCTTAACCACTTCAAAGCCAAGCTCTGTCAGCTTGTTATAAAGCAATTTTCTGTTTCTATCATAGAAGTCCAAATCCACTCCCACATCCTGGCATCTGCCTATCACAAGCTGGAATAAGGATGGGGCATTTACATAGCCCAAGCATCTGTTTGCTACAACAAGAGCTCCTATAAGCTCACTGTATCCATCTGCCTCCTTAGATAACGCCAGGTATCCAATACGCTCTCCCGGCAAAGACAAAGTCTTACTATAGGAGTAGATGTAGATGCTGTTTTTGATAATTGATGGAATATATGGCACAGGAGTGTTATCGTAGGCAAGCTCTCTGTATGGCTCATCGCAAAGCACATAAATAGGATGTCCCACCTTCTCCTCAGCCTTTACAATTATTTCGTTTAGCTTTTCAATAGTTTCCTTAGGATAGATTCTACCTGATGGATTATTAGGATTATTTACAATGATACATTTTGTTTTCTCGGTAATCTTGTTTTCAAGCTCATCTAAATTAAGGTCAAAATCTGGCAAACTGGCTGGAACTACCACAAGCTTTCCACCGAAGTTAGCTGCGTAGTTTTTATATTCTCCAAAGAATGGAGCAAAGGCAATAACCTCATCATCTGTATTTAGCATTGCCCTGAAGATGCAGTTCATAGCGCCTGCTGCACCTACTGTCATAATGATATCGTCCTTATCATAGTCCATGGCAAAGCTTTTATTAAGATGATTTGCCACCGCTTCCCTAGTCTCATCAAAGCCTGCGTTTTTCATGTAGCCGTGGACATAGGCTTCGCTGTTGTTTGCAAGCACATCATTTATTGCAGCCTTAACCTCATCTGGTACAGGTGATGCAGGATTTCCCAGGCTGAAATCATACACATTCTCCTTGCCCACTACCTGAGCCATCTGCAATCCTTCCTCAAATAACTTTCTAATTACCGAACTACCAGCCACAAGGCTTTCCATATTCTTTGAAATAACCATAATCATCATCCTCTCTATCGCTTTAAATCATTAAACTGATTATAGCAAAAAATGAGCTGCCTTCCAATTCTTAAAATTAGAAAGCAGCCCCTATCCAATGACTGTTAATTGCATATCTAGTTTCCTTTCACGAATCATCCTAAAGATTACTTCACTTCACATCAACCGGTAAGACCTCTGCCAAATCGGATAATGGAGAATTGTTCCGAAAGCTTTGGACAACTCTTTTTGTTTTATATCTTAGTTATCGGATGATTCTCGGGAAACTTTATATATTTTTAATTCCTTTTCTGGAAATCTGCAAAATCTCATGAAGGATATTCTTGGTAACCTCCATATCACTCTCGCAATCCTTGCTAATAGTGATGCTGGATTCAGAAGATGCAGCCACCTCTTCTGATGTGGCAGACAGATTGCTGATGGCATCCATTACCTTGCCATTAGCATCAACACAGCCTTCCACGTTATCTGATATAGCAGCAACGCGCCTACTTAAATCTGTAATCTTTTCAAGAATGATTTCAAACTTCTCACCTGTCTCCACAATCATTTCGCTTTGCTCTGTTGCAGAATCAACACTTCTTTGCATATTAGCAGATGCAGTATCTACTCGCTTAATCAAATCATCAATTGTAGATGCTATCTCTTCTGCAGATTCCTTTGTATGCTCAGACAATGCCCTGATTTCATCAGCTACAACCGCAAAGCCCTTGCCTGCCTCACCAGCTCTGGCTGCCTCGATAGATGCATTAAGGGCAAGCAGATTGGTCTGACCTGAAATATCAAGAATGGTTCCTACAATATCCTTGACAGTAGCAGCTGATTCCTGAAGCTCCCCTGTCATGGTAGCAGTCTCTGCATTGATGGTAGATGCTTCATCTGATTTAGCCCTCAGCTCCTCAATAAGCGCATTACCTTCGCTAATGTTTCCTGTAACTTCATCAGAATTTCTGCGCATTGCCCTAGCCTGGTGGGCAATCTGCTCTAAGGATTCTGTAATATTAGAATTCATCTCTGTCTGAGTCTGAATAGCCTCAGCTGTCATTGTGATAGACTGGCTAATCTGCTCAGCCGCATCGGCACTTGAGCTTACCTTGTCAGCCAGTGATTCCATGGCATCATTAGCATCCTCTAGCTTAGCTGCTATCTGAGAGCCAGTGGTTGCCATAATTTTGGCACTTTCCTGCTGCTTTTCGGCTGCAGATTCTATCTCATCTATAGTCTCTTTATTTTGTCTTTCATTCTGCCTTACATAGGCAATGCTTGCAAGGGATACTAACACCATAAAAATAGCATCTGTAAGTACTGCCCAATGGCGATCAGCCACTTCTACTGAATACTTATAGAATAATGGAACGTACAAAATGTTAATCACCGTTGTTGCTATGGAAGCAACTATGGTAACAGTAGTGTCCGTAAACAGAAGTGTATTCATTAGGATTACTGGTCCAAATGCCCACATGTATGTGATGTGAACAGAACCAATCATGGTAACAAAATAGCTACACACCAGGCAGCCCATCAGAATATATCTGCCCCTGGTCCTGTGACTATAACGGGCAAACCCATATATACTAATGGCAAAAACAATCGCCTGGCATGTAGCCATAAATGCTGTGTTTACGAATCCAACTCTTTGATCCGCATATAATACTGTTGCCAATAATTGAAATATTTGGACAATAATCGCGAACCAAAAGGCTAATTTGTTACTTTCAAAAATATGTTTTTCTTTTAAACTCATATTCTGCCTCCTGTTTCCCTTTGATGACAGAATATAATCATTTTAAATTTTACGCAACTGATTTCACAGAATCTTTAGACTTTACCTTCTTTTTCTTCTCGTAGCGTGTATAAATAATCCATGCAGCTAACCCAAAGATAACAGGTCCACTAAGTGACCAGAATGTTGTCTTGAAATCTCCATCAAGTGCTGGCTGGATAATTGCAAATACATTTGCAAATAAAAGTGTAAGTGTAACAACATATCCCCAGAAGTTTGCTGATTTCTGAGACTTGTAAACTTCAAAGCTTCTATCTACACCCTTCATCTTCTTAAACTTAGGGAATGCAAATGAAATGAACATATAAGGAACTGTCATTCCAACATTTACCATTGCAGTAAGTATTACGAAGAACTGCTGCATTGTATCTCCACCGAATGAAACAAGAAGAATCATTACACATACAATTGCGCACTGAATCCACATAGCGTTCTTTGGCATACCATCGGCTTCAATCTCACCCATCTTGCCTGGCCAAAGCTCTTTTTCAGTTCCATCGATAATCTGCTTAAGTGGTGAATAAACAAGTGTAAACATTGCACCCATAAGTGCAAGAAGCATGATAAGTGCGTAAACTCTTGCAAATCCATGAGCAAGTGCAATCTGTGTAGCCTCTGTTGCACCAAATGCCTTACCAAATGCTGCTGCAAAGTTTGACATAATTACATAAGATACGTTACCAAGTGTGATGTTATCTTCACCAAGGATTTCACTGTAGTTTGTAAATGAACCTACAAGAAGAATCAAAAGTGCATATCCAACAACGATTACAAGTGCTGCTGAAACAATTGCCTTAGGGAATGTCTTCTTAGGATTCTCTGTCTTGTCAACAAGACCACCAACAGCCTCAATTCCGCCGTAAGCAAAAAGTGCATATACAATAAATGACAAAATCATAATTGGGTTGCCCTGGTATGCCACGTTAAGTGGAACCTCAAGGGATTCTCTACCAAGGAATGGCTGCTCTAGCTGACCATGTCTTGCGATAATCATAACAATTGAACCAACAACTACCATAATGTTAATTACAAGCACTGCTGTACCACCAACAGATGTAACCTTGCTAATCTTATCAATTCCCTTTGAATCAAAGTATGTGATAAAGATGAAAAAGATTACTGCCATAAGGCCAAGAAGTCTTGAGCCTGATAAAAGCTCTGAACCAAATAATGACCATGTAGCTGTGTTATCTTCACCAAAAATAACATTAGATACTGGAACCCAGATACCTGATGATACATTAACCATCCAAAGCACATAAGATGTATACCACATAAATGTACCGATAAATGCATACTTAGGTCCTACTGACTTTTCCATCCAAGAGTACATACCGCCTGTCTCTTCACGGAATGCTGAACCAAATTCTGCTACCATAAATGCAAATGGAATAAAGAACAGGATTCCGGCAATTACGAACCAAGGGATTGCTGCATATCCCATCAAATAATAAGAACGTGGGATATTGTTAAACCCATATACTGATGTAAAAATCATCAGAATGAGGGACATAAGTCCTAGTTTCTTTTCTTTCATTTTACTCAACTTCCTTTTAAAACAATATAGCGCTGCCGACAAGCGACAGCGCTATGTATTATATCACGATTAAAGTTTCCCCTCTATAAAATGACGTTTTTTAGACAAAGGAAATACAATGCATTAACACTTTAAAGTGTGAAGCAGGCAACATTCCTTCATCTAAAAATGAATAATCAAATTTATGCATACTGTACCTCCTCAAGTATCTGCATATAATATACAAAAAAATATGCAGATACTCAAGCAGTATCTGCATATAATTCTCTATTTTATATGCAGATACTTGATTCATCTACTTGATATCATGTGCAGTAGGATTCTTGTTGGCTGTGCTACTGTCAAAATCTTCTCCCATACTGCCCATTTCGGCTTCTTTAAGCAGTGCTAGCGCTAAAATCTTCTCTCGTACTGCTTTTTCTTCAATTCATCTTTGTAGTAAAAGAATGCAATTACCTCTATTGCACATTGAATTCCTAGTAAAAGCATAACAAATAATCTAACCTGTGAAATAGTAAGTGTAGTTTTTTCACCTATAAATGCTGTAATTAATCCCCACACAATTACCATATACCACAATACATACGATGAAACTGCCTTCGCCTTAGTGATTATAGTTTTTATTTCAGCATTTTGATTTGATTTATATTTAACTCCAACATATATCATCCAAATAGCCCAGCCTAAAACGAAAACCCCTGCAATTATTCCCACTACTGCTAAAAATGTCTGACTCATCATAATAATTATCCTCCTATGCATTAAACCTTCTTATAAACCAAATACATTCTTGCAAATAAACACTACCGTGCAACTTAATATACCTGAAATTAATCCAGCAAGTATCATAACTGCTACAGTCTGATATGGGCGTTTACCAATTTCCTGCTGTTTACTTTTTTCATCTAGGCTCTTGCCATTCATAAATGTCACTATTTCCTTATAGGTGACTATGTCATTTTCTTTTTCAATTGCATTTAGCTTGAATGAAAAATACAACACTGCTAAAGCTATAATGCCTTCTGGAATCAGTGACCACATACCCATACGTAAATACAGCGGACCGAATGTAACAATTAGAATTCCCACACATGCTAGCATCATTTTTCCGTAATACTTCATTTGTTTTACATCTTGTTCATTAATAATCTCTTGCATTTGTTCTACATCTCCTTTGACTAGTTGATCTAGAGAAATTTCAAAAAGATTACTTAGTAAAAGAATACTTTGAATATCAGGATAGCTTTTATCATTTTCCCAATTAGAAATTGTTTGCCTCGACACAAACATCTTCTCTGCTAGCTCATCCTGATTCCAATTGTGTAAGCTTCTAAAATCCTTTATTCTTTTTCCAAGTTCCATTTGTTTTCTCCTTGTTGTCCTAATACTACCCAAAGGGCGATATATCTGCCATCAAAAACCTTTTACATATCCTCAAAATAATGATGTAAAAAGTCTTTTACATCCCTATTTTTCCAGCGTCATGAAATTATATGTTGTTTTTTTATATCTTATTTCAATTTCTCTGTTATTATCGCAGTGAACTTTTCTTCCTGCTATAACCTTAATTCCAATCTCTTAGCACATCCATACCTAATAGCAATGCTTTTTCATGGGAACCAGTGCCAAAATCTCTTGTATCATAATCATGAACATTAGCAAGTGAATCTGCTGTAAATAAGAACTGGCCAAATGATGCGCCTCGCTTTCTAGCGCAGGCTGCAAGGGCAGAGCACTCCATTTCAACCACACTACAGCCCTCTTCTAGCCTATACTTAACCATATCCTTTGTTTCACGGAAAAATCCATCTGTAGTCCATGTTGTACAGGTGACAAAAGGCAGTTCGTGCTTTTTAAAACAGCTTTCTATTACTTTTACAGGTTCTTCATCCAGTTCAATAAAGCGGGTTGCTGGAAGATAATGGTAAGATGTTCCCTCAGCTCTAAGGGCTTTTGTGGGTACAAGAAACGCATTCTCTGGAATGTCAGCCAACACGCCACAGGAACCTACAGCTATGACTTTCTTACATCCACAGCTTACAAGTGCATCAAGTACCTGCGCTGCCGCTGCAGCTCCAATTGGAGACTGCACTAAGCACAAATCTTCATTTCCCTCGTGTAGAACATATATCTTAATATTATGGGATACAGTTATCAGTTCCTCTGCCACATCCGCATTATTTTCTTTGGCGTATTCATGAATAACATCCCCAAGGAAAGCAAATAAACACTTTTCAGGAAGCTGTAAATCCTCCATGTCATGATTTGGAGCTATAACCTCCATTGAACTGTCATCATATTCTAATATTGGTATTTCGCTTTTAATAATCATTTTAATTCTCCCTTTATGTCTCATTTGAGCAGTGCTACATGCAAAATCTTCTCTAGCACTGCTTTTTCTTCAATTCATCTTTGTAGTAAACGAATGCGATTACCTCAGCACATTTTAAATCCCTATTTTTCCAGCGTTACTGTCACGTCCTTACTTCCTAGTAAATCTGTCAATTCTTCCTGCGACATATCAATATGACCTAGTCTTGTGTATGCCCAGGAATTGCTACCATAGAAAATAACAATCTGATTTCCAGAATACAAAACTATATCACCATAGTCCGTTGTAGTCTGCTTGTCGTCTCTGACAATACTTTTTCCGATTGAGCCTACCTGCTCAAAACCTCCGTACATGGACATTTCCACTGTAAGGGGGCTCATTTCTTTTAAAGCGTCTACAGAAGCATTTTCCTCCCAATTCACAGGGACCTCTGTCCCATCAATTTTCAGCTTCATTGCATCAGTTTCCTCCACCTCATCAACATTTTCATCCGTCACTACTTCACCTGTCCAGTCGATAATTCCACCAAATTCATAGACATTAGTATATCCCATATTAGCAAGCTTTTGTGACGCCTCTTTACTTCTTCTCCCGCTTCTGCAATAAACCAAGATAATCTGATTCAAGTCAGGTAATTCTGCTGGCTGGTCATTGCCAATAGTTTCATTAGGAATCAAAATTGCCTCTGGAATGTGTCCTGCAGCATACTCATCTTCTCTACGCACATCCACAATTACATGACCATCATCCTGCTGCATCATAAGCTTTGCAGTTTCTTGATCAATCTGTGTATAATCATCTTTGCTACTCACATCTAAATAAATAGATGTTGGTTCATCAGCCCCACCTATTACAGCTACCTCCTCTTCATTTTCTTTATTGCATCCCGTCAATGCTAGTAACATTAAAATAAGAACGATTTTAGCAAATCTTTTCATCATAGTCATCCTCAATTTAATAGCCTGCTTGAATTGGTAAATTGCTGCCTTCAATCATATCGTAATCTCTATCTGATTCCCTTCAATCCCTACAATACAACTCTCATAATATCCATCGCCTGTAGTACGTGGTCCGCTAACTATGTCATAACCATCTAATTTTAATTGCTCTGTCATAGCATCTACCTTTTCCTTGCCACCAACAGAAAAAGCGATGTGAATGTAACCAGTGCAGTTAATCGGCTTATCTATTTCATACATATCAGGCTTATTCATTATTTCAAGCCTTGCACCATCATCAAATGATATGAAGTAAGATCTAAAGTCAGTTTTGGGATTATGGTAGCCATCATTAGATTTCCCATCAAGATACTTAACAAAGAAATCTCTAGCCCCTTCCAAGTCTGCAACGTACATTGCTATATGTTCAATTTTCATACTGTCCTCTCCATCTTCACATGTGGAATTCCATCTTCCATAAACGGCTCTGATACTACCTCGAAGCCCTCTTTCGCATAATATCCGATAGCATATTCCTGTGCCTCAAGATATATCTTCTTAGCCTTAAGCTTCTCTACTGCTATCCTTACACCTTCATGTAACATCTGACCACCAATGCCTTTACCATGCTCAAGTGTTACCACTCTGCCAATCTGAGCTACTCCTGCTGCCTTGTCATGATCTTTCCAAAATACCCTGAGACATCCGGCAACTCTCCCTGAATCATTCCAGCAAAAGACATGTATCGCATCCTGGTCTTTATCATCCAAGTCCTGATATATACATTCCTGCTCCGTGACAAAAATCTCAAATCTTGTCTTCAATATCTCATATAGCTCTGTAGTACTGAGCTCACTAAAGTGCTTAACTATAAATTCCATCCATTATCCCCATCATTTCGTTAAAATCATCTTTTCAAAAGTGATATCTCCGCGCTCATATATCTCTTTGCGAATATAGACAAAATGCTTCGTGAAGAAGCTTTCCTTTATCATCAATAATAAAACACGTATTATAACACTCCGTCACCAAGCATTGCCGGTTCCTAGCATAGTTAGTTTCATAAATTGTACTACATTTCTTTCTATTCTACACTATATGATGTCATATAATTAAAAAAAGTAAACATACACACAGTACTATTACTATGTGTATGTTTACTTTAATATAATACTTTTTTATTAATACAACTTCGCACCAGCTGGGATGTGGTTGTCAATCATGAGAAGATGAAGCTCCTCGTCCTCGCTGTCCTTAAGATTGTTAACAGCGCTAAGAAGCATACCGCATGATTCGATTCCCATCATAGGTCTTGGTGGAAGGTTTGTAATAGCTACAAGTGTCTTTCCAACAAGCTCCTCTGGCTCGTAGAATGCGTGAATGCCTGAAAGGATTGTACGGTCTGTACCTGTACCATCGTCAAGTGTGAACTGAAGAAGCTTCTTTGACTTAGGTACTGCCTGGCAAGCCTTTACCTTTACTGCTCTGAAATCGCTCTTTGAGAATGTGTCGAAATCAACTGTCTCTTCGAATAATGGCTCAATCTTAACGTTTGAGAAATCAATGCTAGCGTTTGGAGCAAAGAATCCATTGTTGTCACCAGCAGACTGAGAAGCCTTAGCTGGGTTAAGTGACTTCATTGTCGGGAAATTATTTCCAACTATTTATAAACCTTTATTAGTCTACATAGCCCTATTATACGATGTTTCTAATTTAAACAAATTTTATAAATCTACATATCTCTTTATAAATAGTCGTAAATCAGTCGTATATCAGTCGTAAGTTTAGTTTGTACCATTCTGAGCTTTCTTTAGAGTGTTGAAATAATCTTCAAAATTAATAAGTTCCGCCTTTTTCATCTCTTTCGTAGCATCTGCATAGATTTGAAGAGTAGTCTCTGCATCTGCATGCCCTAATATATCCTGCATGGCTTTAACATTTACTCCCGCCTCACACATTCTAGTTGTAAATGTATGTCTTAGCGAATGGTTACTAAACCTCGGAAGTAAAATAATATCACCTTTTTCATTTCTATTCAAGACCTCATAATTACAGTCGCGGATTATGCGACGAAGTGCTTTATTCAGTGTACCTTGATGCTGAGTATTACCAAATCTATTAATAAAAATAAAATCTGTATATCCATCAACCACAGCTTTACAAGATAGTCCTAATTCTTGTTGATATTCTTGCTCCTTTATAAATGCCTCTCTCACTTTTGGTAGCATCGGAATAATTCTTTCACCAGCCTTGGTTTTAGGTGTGTTAATCGCAAAACCGCATTTTTCAGAACCACCTTTATCAAAATACACTAACGTATGATTAACGCTAATTGTACCTTCATCTAAGTCTATATCCTCCCAACGAAGTCCTGTGACTTCTCCGACTCTCATACCAGTGTATAACATTACTGTGAATATCGGATACCATCTATGGTATTGCCCCTGTTTAGATAAAAAATCTTCAAACAATCGTTGTTCAGAGATAGTCAATGCTCTCTTTTTCTCCGAATCTTTATTGTGAGCTTTTTTCAATTCTCTAAGAGCATTATCTGATGGATTATATCTAAGATAATCATCCTCTACTGCAATTTCTAGCACTTGGTGAAGCACTGTATGGATAGTATCAATGGTACTAGCTTTCAAATGCTGTTCATCAGCCAAATTATTATAAAAAGCTCTAACATCTGACCGTTTCAAATCTACAATGTGCATCTCTCCAAAATCTGGTTCAACAAATTGTTCATACATGTACTTATAATTTTGAAATGTATTTGCCTTTAATCCCTTTTTTAACTGTACCCAACGATGATATAAATCATTAATTATTAGGTCGTTCTTATCCGCTCTTATTCCGTCTAGAACATCCCTTAAAACATCAATTTCCTTTTCCCTCAATTCATCAAGTGTTTTTGCATAGACAGAATGTCTTTTTCCTCGTCTATCTCTCCACTTGTATTCGAAGGTTCCATTGGGTCTCTGATACTCGCCTTCCTTTAATACTCTATTTTTATTATCTTTACGTCTCTCAATTGCCATAAAATACTCCTTTCTGACAAAAAGAGAACATGCTGGATTCAATTATACCAAACATGTCCTCCTTGTCTATGACTATAAAAAACTTCTCCTTTTATACAGAAAAAGTATTATCAAGATAATCCTCCATCTTTTTACGTTTAATAAGCCTTTTACTACCTACCCATAACACAAAGGGACAACTATTTGATTCAGTCATTTCTCTAAGCTTATTTATGCCAATATTAAAATAAGCAGCTGCCTCTTCTAATGTTAGATTTGATTTTTCTGCTATAGATACCTCACTCCTCATAAGCATCCGCCCCCTTTCTTAATAGTAGTAGACAAATTTTCACCTACAAATGTAGAAAAATCTGGATAGTACATTTGATAGTCTTTTAGATTATTAGTTAACCAATACTTACAATCCGCATTTCCAATATATTTATTTTGTATTAATTCTTGAATGTAACATAAAAGCCAATTTACAGCTTCAATGCCCCATATTTTTTTCATTTTATATAATGTACTCATAACTCCGGAACCATTAAATATATATGCTATATTCTTAGATAATTCATAGCTTCTATTTCTTGGAGCTCTCAGCCTATAATCTCCGTTCGAGATAGCATCCAATATTCTCTGTGTATATAACGTTGGTTTTTCCGCCACACCTTTATTTACATTCATAAAAAAATATTTATTGCACAATGTAGAAGCTATTAACTCCAAAAGCTCTACATCGGTTTTAATCTTAAATAATTCATCAGATAATTGATGTGCATAATCATTTCTAAATACTCCTTCAAAACGAACCCAACTATTACATTTCACAGCCTTTTCTAGCTTATTACCATTATTAGCTATCTGTTCTTTTCGTTTGTTGTATATTCGCAATCGTGAATTTGATTTATTTGACCCCACATAAATAGTCTCTACTTCCTCACCAACTATCCTGCCTTCATATTTCATTGGAACTTTACGGTATTCTACTCTATGATTTAATTCATTCAATTGCTTTCTAAATACGGCTACTCTTTCATCCATCAACGTCTGATATATTTCAGATATATCGATTGGCTCATCAATAAAATCTGCTGTCAAATCAATTCTAGATAATCTTTGGTCATACTCTCTGTCTGATACTTTTTGCAAAAAACTACTGACCGTCAGTCCTGTTTTCTCCAAATAAAAGTCAAGCGCTTTAGCAGAAAATTTCACAACTATTCCCATTGTCATATGAAATTCATGATATGCTACTGCAAAGTAAAAATCATGACAGCCATATTTATATGCAATTGTATATCCAGCTGGCGCTGTTCTCTCAATGCTTCTATTTCCAAATACTCCTACTAAATCTGCATTACGTTCAAATTTATGTATCATGTATTCGGCAATGTCTTTCCATTCATATACTCCATATAGCAAATTACAGTTATCTGTGTATTGTAAGACATCTGTAATTTCATCAATACCAAACTCAATCAAATAACCACCTCCATTCTATTGAGGGCATCAGATTCGTCACCTTTTTTCTGCAACCCCCGTGATTACATCACGGGGGTTGCCATTTTGAATGACTTCAATATGTCAAATTTTAGAGATGGACATTGTACTATTTTGGGTGTGGGTGCGATCACAGGCTCTGTGAATACACCCTCACCAACTTTATAATGTCGATTTGGAACATCAATACCTGTTCCAAATGCTGTCACATAAGTTTGCTGTTCCGAATTACCTAGCACTAGCTTCAATGGAATGTTGTCTCGAAGCGATGTACTAATTAAATTTGCATCCGATTTTTGCATTATAATAAGCATAAAGAATCCTAATTGCCTTCCCTGCAAAATAACCTCAGACATAAGTGCATTCACTTTGTCACGAGTCTTCTTGTCCTCATTTGCTAAAACAGAGACAAAACTTGCATATTCATCGAAACAAAATATATATGGCGTTTTTCTAAAAGTAGAATAATCAGCATCTAGTTTACCCCGCAATAATTCTGCTATCTCCTTTTTTCGATTTTGCATAGCTAAAACAAATTCTTCCAATTTATCAATAATGTCTGCCATGTCAACAGCAGTTTTATCTGGCGCTATCTTGTTTCCAAGTACAGCTAGCGAACTTCCTTTAGGGTCAGCAAAATATATCACGTAAGGTTTTCGTTTGTTAACAAATTGCAACAAAATATTATACAAACAATATGTTTTACCACTTCCCGTTACGCCTACAATCAAAGTATGTTGCAAATTTACAACACTCCTTTTATCCAGAAAAATCTTATACAACGGTATCTGGGAATTATACTCTCTAAAATCTTCAATACTTTTAAAATCCAATTTAAAGCTAATTGAGCCATCTAAAAATTCATATACATAATAATTTCCATCATCTGTTAGATAATGACGTTCGACTACAAATTTCTTAAGCGCAGATGTCAATACTACATCATCTAGCTTTTTATCAAATTTTATCGAGTTTTCTACTTTTAACGTTCCTCCGCGCATATTTTTATCAAATTCAATTCTGATTCGTGGAACCTCAATATACTCTCCACGTTGTATATACATTCCAGCATCTATCATCTGTCTTTCTAGTGAGTGCTTAACATACATATGCCAAAAACAATATCGCACCCCCTTATATATCTTGTTGCTAAACAAAACCTCCATTGTCAAAAATAATAAGCCAATTACCCCTATTCTTAACGAAACTATCGATATATCATTAATTACAGAATAGCTATATTCTTTATATATGCTCTTTGTGCTGTAGCACAGCACAAAGAGTACCATTGAGAATAACAATATCACTAGTCTCGTGGCATCACGCCTACACATTAGTCACTCCTACTTGAGCTTTACCTGTTGGGACTGACTGTCCAGTTTTCACTGTCTTAGCGCTAACCTTAGATTGTATCTTTTTGCAGTCCCTAAATCTAAGTATCAGGTTGAAATCAAATGCATATGAATGCTCTTCATCGAAATCATATAATGCTACAATATCACCCTTTTCAAAATCTGTATTACGATTTAACACTGTTACATCAAATGTCTGATATACGTTATTATCACGTGGTTTCCCTGTTTTTTTATCCACACCATAATCAGTATCATCATACATAACTTGCAATGTCAGACGCTTTCCATCAGGTAGTTTCCCATTCTTATCAGTGTAGTCACTACACGAAACCACCCTAAATTGATTATGCATTGCATCTATCAATTCTTGTCCTTTAATGATTGTTTTTGTATATAAAAATGTGTTTACTAACATATTATTTCCTCCTTATTCTGGAATATAGTTTAATAGTATCGCTGCCTCATCAGAACCTTGTATGACAAGCTTAAATGTCTTCAGACTTACTATAAGCGGTTTCTCTGCTGTACCCGAATCCATATACTTCTCAATCTTTCTCCTAAGCTTTGCAACTTTCCAATGAGGATAGTCTTCGAAATTTACTCCTTGCACAGCAAGTAAGTCTCCCATTTGTAGGGGTTGAGTATAGTAATCAATTTTCTTCAACTAATCACCTCCTTTACTTAAAATTAATCATTGAGCTCATCGATTATGCTTATAATAATGTAAATAATCCAACGTTTCATTAGTTTTGCCATTTCCACATTTTTCACTAAAATTTCACCTCTATCCCTTATAATTACTATGTTTTTTCAATTACACGTTTTTTCAAATAATTACACGTTTTCAATATTTATTACATTTAGGAGGGTACTATGAGTGATAAACCTAGAAATGACTTTACAGAAATCTTTGATTTGTATGAAATACGAAAAGATACATCTGCAGCTGCAAATGCCAGCGAATTTATCAGACGTCAGTTAGACAAATACCACAAAGGAAAAAAACTAAGTGAATTAACGGATTTTGAACGAGAGATTTTTATATATATAACCATTAGAGATAAAATGCTTGAAAAATATGTGAATAGCAAAAAACGCCCAAAAGTTAGGAATAAGATTAATGCCTACTTATCAGCTCACCTTACAAATTACAAAAAAGAAATCGACAATAAACAAACACTTAATGACAGACTTTTCAAACAATACTTCTTCGCCGATTCTACTGATGAAGAGTTAAAGGAGCAATATTTATTATTTAAAAGCGCCATAACTGATTTCAATCCCTCTGTTGTTCCACCAACTTTTGAAGAATGGAAAAATGTGCATTACATTCCCTATTTTTATATTATGGACTTTGAAAATAATAAAATGAATAATATCCCATCTGATGATTACGAGACCCACATTACCACTAGCATGCTTGACCATTACATCTTGTATGCCCTAGTAAAGCAATTTGAATCCATTACAGAAAAACGACTTAATATTGCTCTTATAAAAGAAGCTTATGAATATGTTTCTAATTTCCCTTCCGACTTTTATGATATGCCATCAAAAGATTACAAGCAAAAATTCAATATCTCAGACGATGATTATAACTCAATGATTCTAGATTATGTATTACTTGAAAAATATCAAACAATTCTTCGTAACTACGATTTTTTCGAACCGATTAACTAATAAAAATATTCACAATTCATTGACTTATCCAATTCAGTTGCTATAATAACCTTAGGCAAGAAATGAAATTAGAGTTTCAACAATGAAGCAAAAAAGCTAGGAGCTGCAACTCCTAGCTTTTTCTATGCCATTTTGGTCAAGGTGGCTTATGCCTTAGGCTCATTGCCATTATCGTCGCCGTCGAACCATTTGCAAATATAATAGGCTGTTATACTTGCCATAACGGAAACTAGAAATGAAATAAGAATTTCCAATGAAGCACCCCCTTTCTGATGCCTAGTCTAGGGGTGGCAACGTCCATTAGTATATCACTGTAAATATATCTCCACAAGTAATTCAGCAGTTAAATAATTATGTACTTTCTCTTGATGTATCACATAGATTAGAAGTAGTCAATCAATATATGAGCTTGCGTATGACCCTCTAATTGTGCACACCAATCGAACCAAATGACTATTTTTCTTCATCATCTGGGGTTGGATTCATCAACTTGTGTGTTCCAACCGCATATAAATGACCCACGTAAACTCACATATCTGTGAGTTTACTAAAAGAAAAAAGCCCGATACATCTCGTATCGGGCCTGTAATTTGAATTTTAGTGCTGTAATGCGCTACACCACAGAGTAGATGTGGAATATGAACTGATATCAACTATATTAACACCAGACAATTTATCATTTGTGTAATGAATGCGTGTACCTTGGTCATCAATATCATAATATAAATTTGGACACTGAACACAACCAAATGACTGTACAGTAGCACCAAGACGACCTGTGTTTACTAGACCTGCATCTGCTGTAAATGTAGCACCGTTAGCAACAAGATAATTATAAACATCAGTTGCTGTATTAAGCCCACGGGACTGCATCCAAGAACTAATATATTGAGCGTTAACACCGTTTGTTACAAATGTGTCTGTATACCATACACCGTTGCTGTTAAGTATTGCGTTATCGTCATAATTAGTATAACCATAAGCTTTCATATCACCTAATTCATACTCAGCAATATCTGAATTATAAATCAGTTCTGTACCTGAACAATCAGCATATGGATTGAATCCACCTATACCATCAGACGATAAATAAAAACCACAGCAACGACCGCCAGTGTTTTCAACATAACCGTTATCGTGAACGAATATTCCATCGTCCTGCCAATACATAGGTGATACTGTTACAGCTGGATTTGCAGCAAAACCTAAAGTAATTAATTCCTGTGAATTATAAGACTTTCCGCTGATGGTTAAACCATTAGACTTGAGCATAGTTGCTACAAAATCATTTACTACAGCGTTGCTACTATAAGTTGTAGCTACAGCCTTCTTTGAAGACTTTTTACCCTTTGCTTCAGATGTGATTGATGTACTTGTTACAACAATTGCGCATACGAGAGCAAGTGTTAATACTTTTGATAAAAACTTTTTCATAAAATTGTTACCTACCTTTCATCCCCTCGCGGAGATTTCAAACATAAATCCAATATCGTTATTATACCCCCCCTATCCGCAAATTGTCAATGCTTTTATAACCTTCTTTGTATGGCACTTCATTTATACAAACAAAAAAGCACTGAATCATTGTAGATTCAATGCTTTTATCACACTATCGCATGTTCTCTTTTTTGTTTTAATACAATTTTGCCCCTGCTGGGATATGATTATCAACCATAATAAGATGCAATTCTTCCTCATCAGAATCTTTAAAGTTGTTAACTGCTGAGAGTAACATTCCGCAAGACTCGATACCCATCATAGCACGTGGTGGAAGGTTTGTTATAGCAATAAGTGTCTTACCTACAAGTTCCTCTGGTTCATAGAATGAATGAATACCAGAAAGAATTGTTCTATCTACACCTGTACCATCATCAAGAGTGAACTGAAGAAGCTTCTTCGACTTAGGTACAGCTACACATTCCTTAACCTTTACTGCTCTAAAATCACTCTTTGAGAAAGTCTCAAAATCTACTGTCTCTTCAAATAAAGGTTCAATCTTTACATTTGAAAAATCAATTTTCTCTGAAGGAGTCGTAAATTGGTCGTAAGACTGACCTTCAACACCGTTAGAAGCCTTATTTTCCTTCTTTGGTGCATCAAGACTCTTCATTGTTGGGAACAACAGTACATCTACTCCTCTTATACCCGATTATCCCTTATTATGTGGGTTTTGCTTCACCAACCAACTGGCTTTTATACCTGTTTATTACCGCTTATTCCTCGAATTAATGTTACAGGAATGTTGTATTCGGTAATCAGTGTTACAATTTTCTTCGATAAAGACTCTTTAAGAGTCATTCTACTTTTTGGCTTTCGCCAACTGTGACCTTATCAGAAAAGGTCGTTTAAATCATACGAGAGCATTTCAAAGATTTCCTTATTCTTCTCATCAGTAGCATCTGCATATACCTCCAACGTAGTTCTGATGTCCTTATGACCCATAACTGACTGGATGACTTTCTGATTACTACATTTCTCACATAGACGAGTTGCAAATGTATGTCTCAATATGTGGCATGAGAAATTAGGTAAATAAACTGGTTCTCTATGCTCTCTGGCGGCTTCAAGCTCCTCTTCATTATTATAACTTGAAATAATGCGCTTGATAACACGATTTACAGATTGAGGATTCATAACGTCACCAAATCTGTTCAGAAAAACAAATCCTGTCATGCCATCAAGATAAGGCTGCTCTATACCTTCTTCATCCTGCTCTTCTTTTGCCATTTCAAATGCATCTTTTACCTGCTCCAGTATAGGAATCTTTCTTATTCCTGCTTCTGTCTTTGGAAGATGCACCTTTAATACTGAGGTTCTTGTTCCTTTAGTTGGATAATAGGCTACTGAGTGATTTATCTCTATAAATCCTTTCTCAAGATCTATATCCTCCCAGCGGAGACCTAAGCACTCTCCTATACGTGTGCCTGTTCCCAGCAGTACTGTGAACAATGGCCACCAATGGCTATAGATAGGATGATTTGCCACGTAATCCATAAATGCTCTTTGTTGAGCTTTGGTAAGAGCATTCTTCACGCCCTTACTCTTCCCCGATTGCTTAACCACATCGGCTACCACTCCATCTGTGGGATTTTTCCTAATAATATCATCCCTTACTGCGAGTTCAAATGTCGGTCTTAACATACAGTGGATGTTATCAAGAGTTGCTGGTGCTAAATCCAGCTCATCAAGCAGATACAGATAAAACTGCACCACATCTGAATACTTGATATCCGCTATCTTTCTTAAGCCAAACGATTCTCTCACAAAGCGGTCATACATATATGTGTAATTACTGAGGGTAGAATCACGTAAGCTTTTTCTGGTCGAAATGTATCTGTCAAAAGTCATGTTGATGGTAGCATATCCTCTGACATAAGCATCCAATCCGTCAAGCTGGTCTCTTTTAAGCTCTGTTTCTTTATTTCTAAGCTCTACCAGCGAATTGGCATAGATAAAACGTCTCCTGCCCATTGGATCTGTGAAGGTATATACATACTTTCCATCACTTTTGCGAACACATTCGCCCCTTTTTAAAATGTTTCCTTTGCTATCTCTTCTCTTTGCCATGTTATCTCCTTAAATGAAAAACATGACATGTCTAGAAATAAGCAGGACTATCATCCTTCTCTATTATGAATCAACTTAAAGGCTGATTCAAGCTAAAAATCTAACCATGTCATGTCTTATTGTGCCGATTATCAATTCTTAAAATACGTTGTGTGCTTCGATATAATTACCCATTATCTTCTTATTAATAAGGACAGCTTTTGTAAGCTTACGATATGCACCACATTCCTTAGCTACCTCTATAACAAGGTCATAACCCATACCATAATTGCGTGCCGCTTCCTTTGGTCTTAGGTACTCTACATCGTCATACTGATTTCTCTTTGGTGTTGCCATTAAAATATCCTCCCTATGCACATTTGCTTAGCTGCAAGTTAATCAAGTCACTGTCTGTATCCGACTCCATAAAAAATATGGAATTTGCTTTTACCGTGGCTCTTGAGCGGTACAATCTTGTCCTTACCGCATCGTGTGTCAGACCAAAATCATCTGCCAGCTCTATATATGTCATATTTGTATTAAGGTATTTGACATAAAGCCTGTAGTCATCGTCATTCAAAGAATCCAACTGACCGCTGACTATATCGTAATCATTTCGCATCAGTTCTATCGTTTGAATCTCATTACGATGTTTGAAAAAATCATCTGCATCTTTGAGCGCATTTCTCCAGTCTCCACGGTGAATGGCTTCCTGTATCTCTAAACGATTTACAACCTCGTTGCAGGTTGGATCACTGATACCCGAAGTCTGTACCCTAATGCCAATATCACCAAGGCGTTGTCTTCTGTTAAACTCACGCTCTCTTTTGATAGTGGCGCTTAAGCTTTTTTCATAACCGCTAAGGATTCTCTCAAACCCAGCAAAGTTGTTTAAGATGATATCCACCCGCTTGCTGGTTGATGATGTACTGTAAAGCTCAACAATATTTTTTCTAGCCATCGTTCCCCTCCTTTGAAATGATGTTGTGGAAATTTCCTTGAATCTTAAGACTCTTCTATCATAGAGCAAAATACCCACATAATGCGGTCTCAATGCGTTACACCATGTTCTCAATTTGTGACATAAAAAAAGGAGCAGCTATATTTGCTACTCCATAATCAACTATGTCGTGTGATTTATTCTATATTTGAATCATCATCAATCATAGGAATATTTACAAGTTCCTGTAATTTCTTTTGTAATATCGCCTTATCAGGAAGTTTCAATTTGTATTCAGCAACAAGCATCGGTGACATCGTTCTGCTCATTGAGTATTCTACCACTTCATCATCCTTTGTTGCGCACAACAGCAGACCGACACTTGGATTTTCTTTTTCCTTCTTTACCTGCCTATCCAATGCTTCAAGGTAGAAGTCCATTTTTGAAACATATTCAGGTTTGAATTTCCCGACCTTAAGCTCTATTGCTACCAAGCACTGTAATTCTCTATGGAAGAAAAGTAAATCAATCCTGTAGTCCTCTCCTCCGACTTGTACTCTGTATTCTTCGTCTATGAAAGTAAAGTCTTTTCCAAGTTCAAGAATAAAATCTTTCATATTGCGTATGAGGGCTTTTCTTAAATCATTTTCATGAAATTCATTAGGCAAATCCAAAAATTCCATGACATATGAGTCGAGAAATGGATTCTCACCAAGCTTCTTAACCTCTTCAGGAAGCAAAACCTGTTTAGAAAGCATATAACGTTCATAATATCCGCTATCCAGCTGCCTCTGTAACTGCCTCTTGGAATAATTTTCCTTTATGCATAAGCGGATGTAAAACTCTCGCTCTTCATCCGACTTACATCCTGACATTATCAGCAAATGATTAGTCCAGCTAATTTGTGTCACCAGTGGTGTCACAATTTCATTTCCAGCATAAGTTTCATAAAATTGCTTCATTCTGTATAGTCCACGCCTGTTAAATCCCTTGATGCCAGGAAATGCTGATTGAATCTCTTCGGATATTGAATCAATATAGGCATCGCCAAAGGATGCAGTCTTAGCCTCTTTATGAAGATACTCTCCTACCTGCCAGTACATATTAATAAGTTCTTCATTTACTTTGCGTAAGGCATTTTCTCTTGATTTATTGATAATTTCAATCAAATTGCCTGCTGCAACTCTTATCTCATTGTCTGCCATATTATTCCTTTCAAATTTGTGTCACCACTGGTGACACAAATACAAATTCATATAAAACTATTGATTAGAATACCACAATCGCAAATTTCTTTAAATATCGAGGTCAAATTTCTTGACCACGATACTTTGCTAAAACCTTCATCTGTTCAAGAGCAATCATACGCATACGTGAATCCTTAATATCGAAATATGTCTCACGCAGCTCTTCATATCCCAGCACCATTTCCAAATCCTCTTTTTCTATTTTCATCGGTGCCAGCACTCCCTTTAAAATCCAGTCAGTTGTCACATTGAATCTCGCAGAATATTCCAGCAGCGCATCAATCGTAAGTGTCCTCTTACCACTTTCAAACTGCGACACCATACTTCTTGATCCTAAATGCAGCTCCTTGGCAAGCTTCTCCTGACT
The DNA here is from genome assembly GCF_017471675.1 of Pseudobutyrivibrio sp. Taxonomy (GTDB): domain Bacteria; phylum Bacillota; class Clostridia; order Lachnospirales; family Lachnospiraceae; genus Pseudobutyrivibrio. The sequence continues at coordinate 4,486 of NZ_JAFUSK010000068.1, read as the reverse complement.
GATGCCTGCATCCAGTCTCAGTTCCTTCAATCTTCCTCCGATTGTTCCTAAGTTTTTGATTTCCATTTTTCCTCCAATCTGGAGTTCTCACAAAACGGAAATACAAACCGCTGCCAAGAGCATTACTATAGTTACATTGCAAAATTAAAAGAGCCTACAAAACTCGAATAAAACCTATAGGTCTTAACCCATTGGTCATATCTCCGTTTTGCAGACTCCATGATGATCCCAGTCAGCATTTTTCAGCTGCTTTCGTCAAATCCAGCTCTTGGCAAACTCTTGGTAGTGATGCTGTTCCTGGCTCTAAAGCTCTGCACTAGTCCAATCACTACCTCATCCATATTAAATTGTTATATTACTGAGTTTCCTCAGCTTATATCAGCCATCAAGACAGCTATCGAATTGATGACGATACTTATCAAGTTGTTCAGTCATTGAGACATTTTCGTTGCCATCTGTTACAACAGTAGTAACTACACTGTCTGCTATACAAGCTGTAAAATCCACTCCGCATTTACAGTGGTATTGCAATCTTCCAAAGTTTGCTCTTAAAATCCTATTACCACAAGCAGGACAATTAACCCACAGACTACTGTTGCTTTTCTCTTTGTCATGTTTCATAACCAAATATCTCCTTCTAGTAATATTCCCCTCAAGCAATGGTATGATTATAACATTTAAAACTCTTTAAGCAGTCCTCATTTTGTCCGCACTTACTCCACGCTTTGTCCGCAAACATTCCGCACTTCTTCCGCAAATCTTCCATTAAACAATTCCAAGTGCTTTATCTTCCTGTTCCCTTGCCTCTGCATAGTTCCAAAGTGTGATACCAAACAAGGTCAGCGCAGCCTCTCTTTTCTTATAAAAAGCTGACTTTCTCAGGTTACAAGCTTCAAAGAGCTCCAAATCACTCATGTAGTGATTCTGCAGATAGCTAAGCTCCAATATTTTTTTATAAATTGCCCCATCAGGTGGAAAATTGGAAATCTTATCAATTACCATGCTGATTTTATCATCTATCCATTCTACAGAGAGCGCATCCCAAACAAAGGCTTTCTGCCTCTCAAATGATTCACTTACTGGCAATCTCATTATTGCCAAGAACTCTCTTCTAAGCTTTTGCTTCTGCAGCGTTTCCTCTTCTTTACTGATTGAGCTTTTCCTTGGAACAGCTGCTATTTTTGAATCCTGATATAGTGTAAAAAGGATCTTGGAAAGAGCATACACATCCTTTGGATCAAAATCTGCCTGCTCGCACATGAAAGCTATCCTCTTATAAGCGTCTAATTGTCTCATGATAAATACTCCCCTCAAAATACTTACATACAAAAAGCAGGAAGAATCAGTGAAACTTCTCTCATTCTTCCTGCTATAATCCTAAATGCCATGTTGTCCCTCAAACTACAAAGTTATCACATGAATTTTATTCTTCTAATTGCTCTGGGTCATAAATCTGCATATCCAGCAATATATCAGCATATGTAATAAGTCTTTCGACCTTCCGTCGTTCAAGTCTATGCTTCTTTTCAATTAAGTCCATATCACTTGGGGTAAGATTCGTTCCATAAGTCTTACTTGTGTCAAATGAAAAGAAATCACCTACTGTCATATCAAACGCTCTACATACCGATACTATAGTCTGTAAATTTGGATATGTTTTTCTTTCCAAGAGCCTCTTTACTTGCGTGTCCGTCACGCCCATTTCCTTAGATAGCTTATATCTACTCCAGCCCTTATCTTCCAGTATCTCTTCAATTCTGTTTTGCATATCTACTACAGTCACAGTATTCACACCTCCTTACTATTATGAAAGTGTTTGTACTGCTATATTGTAGTAAAAAGCTATCATAAAAATAATCATCTGAAAGACAGTAACTACTATCTTTAAAGGCACTAAAAAACAGAGGCTACAAACACCTCTGTTCTCTATCGTATTATTCTAATTTTGCTCCAGCTGGTATTACATCATTCAGCATCACAAGGTTAAGCTTCTCTTCGCCATTTTCTTCATGGATTGCTGACATAAGCATTCCGCAGGAGTCAATCCCCATCATGTTACGTGGTGGAAGATTTACAATTGCGAGAAGTGTTTTCCCAACAAGCTCTTCAGGCTCATAAAATGCATGGATACCTGAAAGAATTGTTCTGTCTGTTCCAGTACCATCATCAAGTGTGAACTGCAATAGCTTCTTGCTCTTTGGTACTGCAATACACTCCTTAACTTTCACTACTCTAAAATCTGACTTGCAGAATGTATCAAAGTCTACAGGCTCTTCCTCAAAAGGAATAAGCTTTACTCCTGACTCCTCTGCCTCTACTGCCTCATCTATTGGTGCTTCAACTACTGCCTCGACAGCTGCGTTCTCTACATTAATGTTATCCATAATACAAAAGCTCCTTCCGTTAATATGCTTTTACATACTAACAGAAGAAGCTTTGATTTACCATACATCATTTTAAACACGAATAAATGAAAGTTTATTTCTTGTTTTCTTTTTGAAGTTTCTTAAATATCTTCTTAGCAGCTTTTATATCTTTGCCATCAATATAATACGCAATTGCTGTCTTTCCTATTGACTCTGTTCCTGCAAATGCAACCGTAGAACTAACAGCTGAGCCAGCGCCAGGAAAAACACCATTTAACAGTTTGGAAGCTTGTTGAGCAATTATTTTGAAAATCTGACCTGCTCCTGCAACTCCTCCCAGACTAAATATAAATTCAATCGCAGTTTCCAAACTAATGTCTCTTCCACTAAGCGATGCAATCAGTGTTACTAATATGCCCTGCAAGACTACCAATACATAAATATCTGCAATCGGAATTGGCGTTATCGCAACTGTTGCAGATATACCTGCAAAAATATTTGTAAGATGATTAGACAGTCTCCTTACAAGTTCCTCAAGCCTAAATGCCATTCTCAAACCCATCTGAGCTTCTGTGTCAACAATAGCCTTATCCAACACCTGTAATAACTTGTCGATATTATATCTACCATCAAATGCAATCTCTAGCTCTTCAATGTCATGTTGTGGCAAATTTTTTATGTTTTCTGGATCAATCTCTAATCCATCCTTTGTCTGCCAATCTATAAGTGCAGATACCCCAATGATGTCGTCAATTTTAAGCCCATTGTTTACAATTATGCTTTTAAAATACTTAACAGCTTCTTCAATCTTATCTATCTTATTCTGAGGGTATTCATCTGCTGTTTTGAATCTTGTCGGTGACATCTCATCACATTTATTTACAGCTACTATTACTGGCAATCTCACGTTGTTGATTTTATGATACTGTGCAGCGATATCCTTCATGAATAATGCATCTTTATCAACATCATCCCTATGTGTACAATTTAATACTAAAATGGCTACATCAGGAGAAAATTCCGTAATCTCATTTACAAGAGTTTTTTCGGCACTACTTTCATTTAAAGCCTCAGATTCAGCGATTCCTCTGGTATCCAATATTTCCATCAAAGTTCTATCATTATCAGTGCAATTATAAATCTTAGTACCATCCGTGCAGCTTCTGACATCACCGACTTCTGCTACATAACCGCCACATAATGCATTTACAAGACTACTTTTCCCAGCGCCAGTTCTACCAACAAGGAATATTCTTGGTGGACGGTTCTTTTCAATTCCCTCCATCAATTCTTTTAATTCCTTATCGCCAAGAATCTTATCCTTAATCATTTTCCTAGTGTCCGCTGGGATAGAATCAGGCAATTTATCCATCATCTCATCAAGTTTTAAATAGAAATCTTTCATTTTCTTTAAGCGATCATTAATACCTGCTCCGTTTGCCATATGAAGCCCCCTCTTAATATGAATTGCCTATTGTCAAGTTTTCACCATACCAATCTAAAACAATTATATCAGATATACCCAGCGTTTATGCGATTTTTCTGCAATTAGTAATTCAATATTCTGAACAATTCCTCATCCAAATATTTCTTCAAAATCCCCTCAGCATCCACATTTCCAAATCCACCATAGAACTCTTCTGCCACTCCACCAGCGATAGCTCCGAAGGTATCACTGTCACATTCGAGGCTAAAGATATTTCTCATGAAACTCTCATAATCAGTACTTTCATAGAAGCATCTCATAGCTGCTGGAACTGAGCCTTGGCAGCTCTCATTCCATTTATAGCGAGGTCTTATCTCATCAAGACTATAGGCGATACTGTATTCGTACTCTTCCTTTGGGTACTGCTCCAGCACGTAATCATAGATTTCCTGCTTGCTCTTACCATGCCTTGCCATCCAAATACAGGTAGAAGTTACTACCGCACCCTTGATACCTTCTGGATGATTATGTGATACCGCAGCTGCCTTTTCTGCCATGCGCTGCATTTCTTCGTAATCATCATAATGCTCACCGATAAATGATGTTCTCATAGCTGAGCCATTACCCCAGCTATTATAAGGATTATGATTATCTTCATTTATCCAGCCGAAAAATCTACCGCCATAGCCGCAAT
>NZ_JAFUSK010000067.1 GCF_017471675.1 Pseudobutyrivibrio sp. | reverse complement strand
GCTACCAAGGCTTCTGTACATAATAGGTAGATTCTTATGAAGAGCCTGAAAACTTCCAATCTTTTTAGCATCAATCTTCATACAACCATCCTGACCAACACCTGGACTATTGCTTACATAAGTTGCAATATCCTCGCCCTCTTTCAGGACTACGATTTTGAATTCCTTATCAGCCCCATCAATAGTTGCTGTAAGTGTTACTTCTTTATTTTTATTTCCACGTGTGACTTTACCGTTATTTGTCACAACCTTCTCATCACTTGATTTCCAAGAGATTTTCTTGCCATCATATTCTGCTGGAAGATTAATATCTCCTGTTACGTATCCTAAGTTGAGAGAAAATTCAACTTCTGTAGCCTTGCCTACCTTCTTGTCAAGGAATGCTTTGTAAAGGTCTTCTACATCACTATCTGTGAGCTTACCCTGATAAATTTTGTAGTTATCAAGATATGCTCTACAGTATTCTCCTGAACCCCAGTTGGCTTTTCCAATATAAGTAATAGGATTAGCTCCTAGGATATCCTCAAGCTTGTTGTCTGAACTAAAGCTTGATTTCTTTTCACCATCTACATAAACAATTGTCTCATCCTGAGAATAAACAACATCTATGTGGGTCCATGTGTTAATTGCAATAGGTGTGTTTGTGGTTCCGTTCGTTCTACCGTTTTTAAACTGCTCGATAGTTAGCTTTGAACTGATGTTAGCTGCACCAAGGTAATATTCTGGACTTGACTGTGGGTTCTCATTTGGGGCTGAGTAGAATAACCAGTCTGTTCCAGTTCTACCAATATTTGCATCAAAGGAGATAGAAACAGATTTTACGCCTGCAAGCAAGCTGTCTCCATTTTCCTTGGTAACATTAAGGAATTGCTTTTTACCATCAGAAAGCGAAATAGCCTTTCCACTTTCACCAAAGCTATCTACAACAGAATAAGTACCTGTTGCCTTAGCACCGCCGCCTGTAATGGTTGCATTATCTTCGAGGTTTTCAAAGTCAAAATCTGCAATTAGCTTTAACTTATCTTCATCCTCTTCTTCATCTTCTTTTTCCTTTAACAGTTTTTCTTCTTCAAGTAGCTCTTTCTCATCAAGCTCAGCATCTTCATCTTCTTCAGCTTCTTCATCAACATCCTTTTGGGATTCATTATCGTCTGTTGATTCATCTGCTACATCTTCTGCTGAGGAATCAGAGTCAGGAACTTCTTTGGCATCCTCAGAAGATTGGCTTGTTTCTTCCTCAGATGCTTTTGATTCTTCTTGTGATTTTTCTTCAGAAGATTCTTCTTGTTTGGTCTCTCCAGCTTCAGTTGCCTGCACTAAAGAAAGACCTGAGCCAGGTGTAAACCCTGACCAGGCCATTGAAAGTGCAAGAGCTGTAGCTAAGAGACGCTTAAAGTTCTCTTTTTGCATCATCACTATTCCCCCAATTAAAAATTAGGACAAAAGTCCTTTGTTACACCATAGAAAAAGATTCCCCAATCCCTTAATCTATGGCAGTTCGTGATAATATAGTAGCCTCAGCTTTATTTTAAGTAAATAGAAATTTCTTCACACTTTTATAAAAATAATCGTAAAAAATCCAACCTCTATACTAAAAGGTTGGATTTTGTACGTGTACATAGATCCTAAAGGACTTACAACTGTTCTAATCTGGATCATCTGGATATCTACCGTCCTCTTTTCCGCCATTTCCTCCTATAACACATAAACAAGAATTAACATAGGAAAATGAATATCCAGGTTTAGCTCTTCCGCCTCCTCCGACAACACAAGCACATGCATAATGATGACTATCTTCTAATCCTCCTCCAACTGCAGGGCATACACATCTTTTTCCCCCTGTGGTAGCAGCAAGCTCATCCATCGACATTTCTGTCAATTCATCTTCTTGCTTTAGATCATCAGCTTCTATAGTAATTCCACGTTCTAACGCCATACTAATAATAGTTTCAGCGTCAGCATTTTGTAATTTTTCGATAGTATCGTTACCTTCGCTTGAAACAACTTCCATGAATTTCTTAATACTCTCTTTCATTAGATATCGCTCCTTTCCACTTTTAAATATTCTTCCACCCCGTAACAAACTGCTTCTGGCCTTAGTTTTGATATCTTATCTATAATTTTTGTGAGCCAACCGTCTCTATAAATCTTGCAGGTCATTTCATCTACAGCCAGAACATCATCACGATGAAACATCATGGCGCTTGCTCGGCATCCACCTAGACATAATGATTTATACTTACAATCAATGCACTTTTCATTTCGAGCTATTATCTCTTCTACTCTGGTATCAATCAATTTCATGTAAGAAGAATCAACCAAACAGTCCCTAAGGCCCATTTCCTGAACAAGAGGGTATTGATTTTGGAATTCATCTGACATGCTTGCCATGCCCATGCAGGTTTCCGCTCTGCCTTCGGCTGATATGTACATTGTATTTCTCGCGTGTACACACATACTTGCCCTCATTGGATTCTCGTAGATATGAACAGCTGGTAATTCATAAAAATCAGGTTCACCACCGTCTGCATAAAAGAATCCACCTAAATGTACAAGTATATTCGGTAAATCCTGGTAGAAAGAGTCAATATACTCGTAATAAACATTGAATACCTCATCTTCTGTCATTGACAGGGCGTTACCATAGTTTCCATCTTTCCATGCACCAGTATCTGATATTGGATTTACTTTTAGACTGCGACACCCCATCTGTGTCAGATCGTTTATGCTTTCACGTAAAGAGCTTGCATTATCTTTCCATAAACACATTTCAGCACCAGTTGGAAAACCACGTTTTTGGCACAACAAAAATGCTTTTCTCACAGCCTGCTCAGCCCCTGGAATACCTCTCAACCAATCATGATGTCCTGTTCCATCAAAACTCATATTGATTTCAGGGTGAATACCTCGTTTTTCCAACTCATCGAGGAATTTCTCATTTACAAGAAAACCATTTGAATAGATTTGAGTAATGAGTATTTCTCTTTCAAGTAATCCATCCACAATGTCCCAAAAGTCTGAACGTACAAGGGCTTCACCACCTGTCAAAGTGCATCTAAGTACCCCACAATTCCCCATATCATTAACAATTTTCATTATTTGCTCATGGGTCAGTTCGCCATATTTAGCATCTGGGGCTGACATATAGCAGTGTTTGCATTTACAGTTGCATTTGCCAGTTATCGACCAATGCACTGTGTTCATATAGCGATTATTGTAAAAAATATATTTTTGTTTTTCTTTGAGCTCTGAGCCTTTTTCACACTCTGATACGACACCCTCTTTTACCAATTGTTCTACAAGTTTACGTTGATCATCAGTAATAATAGGAATAGAAAAATCTATTTTTCCATTACACATTTCAAGAGTATCTAATATAAATTTGTTAACAAACTGAGCTCGTCCATATTTTCTATCTATAATTGCGTATGGTAATTTTTCCCAGCCACAAAGCCTATATCGTTCATTCAGAAGATAATACATCGCTAATTCTCCTTATTTATGATGCACCGCCTCCGCCTACTCCAGGGCACCTACAAAAACCTGCTAGCTTTTTATGCTTTTTATCATAATAGAATTGGCCACCTCCTCCAATAACACATCCACAGCCTCCATAAAAGCCATCACCTGATGCACCTGCACCTGCACCTAAACAAGCGCATGCAGTTGCGCCACCAGATACAGCTTCTAATTCATTTTCATCAAGCTCTGAGGTCTCTAAGTTAAAGTCTTCTTTGACAAGATTGATACCATAACTTTTGGCAATCTCAATGCTGGCCGTGATTACACCTTCTTTATCGTCTTCATTTAGTGACTTTAATTTCTTTTGGGCTTCCTCATCCTCACCTAGCATTTCCAGATACTTATTCATTTCCTCTCTCATAGTAAAACCTCCTTTCTGTTGCCTTTACTATAATTCTAAATAAATAATAATATAATTATTATCACAAAAATGTCACACTACTGTGAATTGTCTAATTGCTGTCGTTTTACAAGTTCTGCAAAAAACTGCTGCTTGGCTATTAGCTCCTCATAAGTACCAGATTCAACTATTTGCCCATTATTAATGACAATTATTTTATTACAATTCTTAATGGTTGATAATCTATGAGCAATTACGATTCTTGTACATCCCATTTTATCCAAAGCGTCGGAAACCTTTTTTTGTGTTATGTTGTCCAAAGCACTAGTAGCTTCATCAAAAAATAGTATTTTGGGTCTTGTGGCTATTGCTCTGGCAATCATAATCCTCTGTCTTTGACCTCCCGAGATACCTCCCTGACCTTCTGTTATCATTGTCTTCATTTTCATTGGCATCTTTTTAATATCATCTGCAATGCCTGCTATTTCTGCAGCTTGCCAGGCTTCATCTTCTGTCAAATCTGGATTTGTAATTGCAATATTTGAATAAATATCTCCTTGGAATAGAGCCGAATCCTGCATAACTGTCCCAATTTTCCTTCTTAATGATGGCAAATCCATGGTGTCAATATTTTGATTGTCGTAATAAATTGCACCCATCTGAGGATGTTCTAGTCCAAGCAGCAATCTTATTAATGTTGACTTGCCACATCCAGTTTTTCCTACAATAGCAATATAATCCCCAGGCTTTACTTTTAAAGATAAGTTCTTAAACACATATTGTGAATCATCATTATATTTGAAACTTAAATTCTCCACTGTTATCATTCCGGAAACGTTATTTACAAGTTGTTTTTCAGCCTCTATCTCAGGCTCAGTTTTTAAAAATGGGGTGGCCATTTCGAGAATAGGCTTTATTTGAGCAAATGAATCAGTCACTGAAGAAACCGAGTCAAAAGCCCCCATAAGCATTCCGAAGGATGCCATAAATGCATAGTAATAAGACTGATTTAGATTACTTTTCACCGCAATGTAATATATAACAATAGTTGAAAATAAATTTATTCCAGCAAAAAAGACGGCGTTTGCCTTTATAAATAAAGGCGGATTATACTGATATTTAGCTTCCTCCGCATATGCCATAAGCCATTTAGAATAAGCTCTCTTCTCTGATCCTGACAGCTTTAGTTTTTTTATACCTGAAATAAACTGATATGAAAGTCCGGCAGTTTTCGCTTGTCTGTTCAATAACTCTCTATCAACTTTCATCTGTATCATACTAGTGGAAACTAAAAAAAATAGTGTGATTAGTACAATAAAAATTGCTGGTACCGTAAGTGATTTTGCAAAACTAAATATCTGGAATATATACAAGAGTGATACAAAGGCAGTAAGGCTGGAGCCCATTATTATGTCTACAAGTGTGTTACATAATTGGTTAACTGCCAATGAACGATTACATAGCTCGCCAGGACTATACTTTCTGAAAAATCCAGACGGTAAGCTCATAATCCTCATCATCATTGCGGACTCAACATTGACGGATATTTTTGTCTTAATACGGCTTTGCAGTAATGTTTTTATCCCTTCGAATAATTGATAGGATACAGTAATACAAATCATACATATTACTAAACTAACAATGTATGATGATTCTTTTATTTCGAGAATAGGTCCAACCAATATCCTTGCAAATTCTGGCAAAAACATACTTGTAGCGGTTGCCATAAAACTGCATAGTACAATATATACCAAATCATTTAAATAGAGACTTTGCCTCATAAAGACTAATAAATCAATGATGTTCATCTTTTTATTAGGCAGTGGTCTATATAAATGATATGCTTCTACATCAAATAGTCCCGCATTATTATTGTTAACCCATTCTCGTTTTTTCGTAAAAGGGTTTTCAAACCTATATGCGATGTTACCTGGTATTAAAACCACTGGTACATTAGATTCCTTAGTAAAAGCAAGTATTGGGCCAAAGGCATCTTTATACCATCCTTCAGTGAGCTTTATTTTTCTTTTCATTATTCCTCTTGATTTAAGAATGTAATCAAACTCACTATCTACATCAATCATTTCCTTTGACACATCAATTGGTCTAAGATGATAAAATCTCATTATTTCATCAATATTACCCTTGATTACCTGTCTTTTATCCTGTATTTTCTCGGCCTGTTCCCCACCTAAAATTGACGAGATTACTTTTTTGTATGCATCTTCTAATAATTGCTGATCAGCCGCCTGCCTTTCCTCAATTTGGTTTTTAAACCACCCCATTTACATGCCCCCTATTCATTCTGTATAAGCTCCATGTATAAACCATTTAGTTTTATCAGTTCCTCATGAGTTCCTCGCTCAGCAATCATACCTTTATCCAGTACAACGATTTCATCACAATCTCTGATTGTAGAAAGACGATGTGCGATTACGATACAGGTAATTCCCCTATTTCGTATTGCCTCCACAACCTTGTGCTCAGTCAACGCATCTAAGGCTGATGTTGCTTCGTCAAGAATGATAATTGATGGATCCTGGGCTAGAACACGGGCAATTTCTAGCCTTTGCTTTTGACCTCCGGAAAGATTTTTACCACCATACTCTAACTTATGTTTATAATGATCTGGAAGAGCCATTATTTCATCATGCAATGCGGCATCTCTAGCTGCTAAAATCATTTCAAAATCCTTAATTGACTCATCCCACATTTTAATGTTGTTTTCTATTGAATCCTCAAAAAGGGTAATGTCCTGATCTACTACGGCAATTGAGCCTACCATGGTTTCACGGGGATATTCATTTCTTGTTTTTCCATCAAACAATATTTCACCTGACCATATTTTATATAACCCCGCAATAAGACTGGACATTGTAGATTTTCCGCAACCTGATGCACCTACAATTGCTATACTTTGCCCTGCCTTAATCGAAAGAGAAAAATCCTTTATAAACGGCTCATCTAGCCTGGCATATCCAAAAGAAATATTTTTTATCTCGATATTCCCTGACAATTTGTTTAGATTATTGTCATTTCTGACTTCGCTATTATCATTTTCGTCACTCGGATAGGAAATGACATCTTCTACTCTCTCAATGTTTGTTCGCATTTCCTGCATTGTTTTGCCTGCCTGAATAAGTTGTTCCGCTGGATTAATAAATGAACTTAAAAATCCCTGAAACATAACTACAGCACCAATCGAAAATTTGCCCTCAATAGTTAGTAATACACCCAAAATAAGAACAATATAATTTGCCATGATATCAAGTACAGTTGGTATTAGACTTAAAAAAGTTGTGGTCTTTATTAATTTGACATTTTGTTCATTTATAGAAGCCTGAATTCCAGCCCATTTTTGAAAAAATACCTCCTCAGAGCCACTTGCCTTTATTGTTTCAATAAGATTAATTCCTGTAACTGTAGCTCCTATCAGTTTTCCCGAATCTCGCATTAAAATTCGGGTAATATTAATTCTTTTGTCGGCAATTATTTTAGATATTGCTACATTTATAGCTACTGTTATAATTCCGATAGATGCCAACATTACGCTCTGCTTTACCATTAATACTAGATAGAAAATCATCATTACGGAATTTAATAACAAAGGAGTAAAAGTTTCTATTATAGATGAAGAAATATTTGCACTAAGATTTGCCCTAGATTGAATGTCTCCAGCCAATCTTTGAGAAAAGAATTCCATTGGAAGTCTTAGAACCTTCCACATATAAGTTGTATTTCCAACAACAGCCATTTTTCCATCTATCTTTATGGAATAGATTGCATTAATCCACATAACAACCAACTGAACGATAGAAAAAACAATCAACACACCCATAAATGGTTTTAACCATTCTGGATTTTCTCCAGTCAAAATTCTATCTATGAATATACGTGCTGTTACAGAATTGAAAATGCCAAATAAATATGCAATCGCTGTTGTGAGCATCAAAAAAAATGTGGCAACGCCTGTTCCCACAAGCCTTTTTCTTGCGTAATCAAGTGTACTTTTGGGGTTTCCTTCTGGAACAAAATCTTCTGATGGAGTCGGTATTATAACAACGCCACTAAATGATTTTTTAAACTCCTTCTCCGATAACCTTACAGTCCCTCTTGCTGGATCGTTTATATAGACCCACTTTCCTTTAAATCCGCAAAGTACAACAAAATGACAGAAATTCCAGTGTATTATACATGGAAAACTTGCCTGAGTTTTTATGGCATTAGCGCTCATTCTATAAGCTTTTACGTTAAACCCATAATATTTTGCCGCATCAGCCATATTTTTAGCATTGGAACCATCTCGTGAAACTCCACAGTCCAAGCGTACCTGTTCTAATGGCACCCATTTCCCGTAATACGCCATAACCATAGCCAACGCAGCTGCACCACATTCAAGCATCTCCAACTGAATAATAACCGGAACTTTTGCTACACCTTTTGTAATTGGTTGTCTAATCTTTTTAATGTCCATTTTACTCCTTGCTGCTAAACAAAAAATCTACAGGACTTATTTTGTCTTTTACAATAGTTCCGTCATACTTTCCATCAGGTAGAATAACCTCTGCCAATCCAACTGGTCTATCATATTCATCAAATTTCACTGAGGCTATAGTAAATTTATCGCTTGGAATTTCTACAGTATCACCTGCCTGTATACTGTAATCGCCCATTACTACTACACTAGCCAAATGATCCTCTACTACGATTTTAGCTGCTACTGTTGTCTCAAGAGTTCCTGTGGATGCCCATAAAAATAGGCCTATAAACATTAATGCTACTGAAAAGAGCACAATCCACACTCCTATGTTTGTTATTTTTAAATAGGATGAAAGCTCATCCGGAGTCGTAATTTTGCTGTTATTAGAATCTTCCTTACTATGATTTTTCCTCATGTTTTTTACCCATTTTGTAATTTGATGGTTATAATTTTTATATTATAGCAATATAATGTTAAAAATTAATGATTTATCACGAAAAAAGGAGCAAACCCTCACTCACTTAGTAGGTTGCTCCTTTTATCTTAATAAATTATTTACTAAATCTTTCCACATATGAAAGTGAAAGATTTCCACCCTCTACAGTAACATCCACCATTGCACCAGAAATAATCGGCATGGCTGGTGGAAGATGTCCCACATCTGCATCCATGATAATAGGTACATTGTATTTGCCAAGGATTCCTGTTACAGCATTGTATTGATCAAGCCCCATCAGCTCCTGCTTATATGCTGCAAGAGGTCGGCCTATGATAAAGCCCTTTGCATATTTGAACCAGCCGGCTCTATCTAAGTTCCACAGTGCCCTTCTAATAGACATAACATTTAAATCACATGCCTCTAGGAACCAAACAATGCCTTCATCCTTATATTTTTCGTTAAAGGCATCAACATTATCGTATTTAGTGCCTACCAGATTAGCAAGGCAATCAAGGCAGCCTCCTGTGATTCTTCCTGTAAAGCCAGGCAGGCGATTCATCTCGTTTTCTCCCATAAAAAGCCTAAGCTCTTTTTCTTCAGTAAGATTATAAGGTGCAAAGGGGTGTTCCTCATCCTTAAGTGACTCCAGCTCAAACCTATCATAACCGCTTACTGTATTAAGCGCCCCTGTTAATGCCTTTATGGCATCATTCAATGCTGGATGCAATTCATGCATTCCAAATGCCCCAATGCAAGGTCCATAGATTGAAGCTGTATCACAAATAGTATTAAGCAGGAATGTAAAATTAGTGTTATCAGAATAGCCCATGTACCACTTAGGCTTAGCCTGCTTTACAGCATCAAAATCCACATAGTCTATGGTTTCACACATGAGTTCTCCACCGCCGCAGGAAATCAACACATCATTATCCCCACTGCAGTAATAATCTGTTAACTCCTTGCCACAATTCTCAGGAGTAGAGCTGATGCCAATGCCATCATCTCTTCTACAATTAGGGCCTTCCACTATCTTATAACCCATGCCCTCAAATCGCTTTATAGCTGCATCTAAACAGCTTTTGTAGGGCTCAAATGTACAACCAAAGGAAGGTGCTACAAGCCCTATAACACCTTCCTCTTTTAAATACTCTGGATATTTCATGCAACTTTACTCTTTCTATTAATGTAGTCCGCAAGTTACACTAACAAGCATTATATTTCTACGCTCAGCATGGAAAGCTTCTCTTTAGAAATATAATAGCTTGTTAACTACTTGCTCATCTAATCAGCTTTAATCCGCCTGTTACGCGCACAAGCCTGATGAATTCAACGCTTCGCATAGAAAGCTACGCTTATGAATTATCAGAGCTTGTTCACTACAGGCTCATCTAGATTATTTACATTGTGGCATAACGTACTACAACGTCATACTTATTGCTCCCAGAAGCTCCTCTACCTCTTCGTCGGTAGGGATGCCGTCGTAGCAAAGGGCGTAGTCTATTAGCTGTTCGAAGGCGCTGCGGCGGCTTTCCTCAAGCGGGAATAGCTCTGTAATTGGCTGGCGCCATCTTCCAAGCATTTCGTTAAGCTCACCAAGCTTTGGTGTAAGCACTTCTTTTTCTTTGTTCTTAAGAAACTGCGTAAGAGCAGGGCTGTTGCCGCCACTGGAAAAAGCTCCCACCAGATTCTGTTCCTTTAGATATGAAGGGAAAATAAAAGTACACTTTTCCTTATCATCCACAACATTTACAGGGATACCTCCCTCTTTGCACATCATGGAAATCTGACCATTTAATTCCTCGTCGTTTGTAGCCACAACCACAAGCTTACGCTCCTGTAAATCAAGTGGTGTAAACTCTCGCTGCTCTAGTAGCAAATGGTCTGTCTCCTCAGATAAAGCAGCAAGTTCCATAGATATTTCCTTGGCAATCACATGCACCCTGGCACCGAAATCAAGCAGTACGTTTACCTTTCTAAGTGCCACATCACCGCCACCTACAACCAAACAATTGGATTCTGTTATATCAACAAACATAGGAAAATATGCCATAGTCCCCTCCTTACACGAAAAATGCTATCATAAATTGAATTTTATCATATCATTGTGAAATATTATTGTTGCTATTCTTCGTAGATAACTGATTTATCAATCTGAGCTAAGGCGGCATCTATTTCCTCCAAATACTGCATACCTATTTTAGACATTACAGCATTCTTCTTGGTGATATAGCCTATTTCCATTATACTGTTTGGATTTTCCTCGTCCTCACGATATGGCACAACAATGTAACCATCACCATTGTAATCACCCCAGATAATTCCTGAGCAGAGTGTATAGCCATTCATAGCCTTCACTAAATTAAGCATAGTTGAACGGTCCGTTACACGTATGGTCTGAGGGTAAATGTTTTCACTAAGTATTTCCTCTGCAAGAAATTCACTGTTTTCTCCCTGTTCAAAATATAGACAAGGATAATTCTTAAGATCCTCAAAGCCTATTGAATCCTGCTTTGCAAGAGGATGCTCATGCCATAGATACACAAATGCTCTACATTTAATCAGGGAATGAAACTCCACTGCATGTTCATTGAAAAGCTTATTCATTGCCTTTTTGTTATGCTCACTGATGTAAAGAATGCCTATCTCGCTTTTCAGTGTACTTACATCCTTTACAATGTTTTGAGTGGTAGTCTCTCTAAGGGCAAAGTCAAACTGATTCATATCGTATTCCTTTGCCATGTCAACAAATGCTCTTACTGCAAATGTATAATGCTGAGTGGATACCCCAAACTTTCGTTTGTAGCTTCCCTCATCCCTATACTTTTGCATAACGATATCATACTGGCGATAAAAGCCTCTGATATCGTCCAAAAACTCAGCTCCCTCAGGGGTCACAATAACACCCTTGTTGGTTCTCATAAAAATAGTGATTCCGATTTCGTTCTCTAATTCCTGAATAGCACTGGTAAGTGTAGGCTGAACAATGTATAGCTTTTCTGCAGCCTTGTTCATTGAACCGTACTCCTCAATAGTTAGAGCATAAAGCATTTGTTGTATTGTCATAGTTAGTCTCCCTTATTCGCGCAAAAAGCCGCCTGTTAAATCTTTAATCACTTCGCTGGCAAGTACAAGTCCTGCCACTGCCGGTGTAAATGCAATAGAACCTGGAATATCTCTTCTTTCAGTACATTTGTGTTCTGCACCAGGTGGGCAAATACAATTTGTTCTACAGCTGATAGCCATATCTTCTATTGGGCGAATTGGCTTTTCATCTGAAAATACTACCTTAAGATGCTTAACTCCACGTTTTTTCATCTCACGCCGCATCACCTTTGCAAGTGGACACATTGTAGTTTTATAAATATCAGCTACTCTAAATCTACTAGGATCAAGCTTATTTCCTGCTCCCATGCAGCTGATTACTGGCACATCATCCTTTTTACATCGCATGATAATTTCAATCTTGGCAGTAACAGTATCCACTGCATCCACCACATAATCGTAGGATTTAAAATCAAAATCATCTGCATTCTCCGGTAGGAAAAAGCACTTATGTACTGTAATATCTGCCTTAGGATTGATATCAAGCATTCGTTCCTTCATAACATCTACTTTGTTTTTTCCTACTGTGGAACGGGTTGCGATAATCTGTCTGTTAAGATTAGTCAGACATACCTGATCATCATCTATCAAATCAAAATGCCCTACACCTGTTCTAACAAGCGCCTCGCATACATAACCACCTACGCCACCAATGCCAAAAATGGCAACACGTTTATTCTCCAGGCCTTCCATAGCATTCTTGCCAAGCAAAAGCTCTGTTCTTGAAAACTGATTTAACATAAATACCTCTTTAAATCTTTATTTTAATGTTTCATTCATACTTCCAGTGCGATAGCCCTTTAAATCCAATGAAACATAGGCAAATCCGTATGTCTTAAAAGTATCGTATATACGAATTCTAAATTCTTCATCAAGCATCCTTGGAAAATCCTGAGGCTGAAGCTCAATACGTGCCACATTGTCACCATGGATTCTCACTCTAAACTGATTGAAGCCCTCATCTAAAAGCAACTGTTCTGCCTTATCAACCATAGCAAGCTTTTCTTTGGTGATGGTTTCGCCATAAGGAAATCTGCTGGCAAGGCAGGCAAAAGATTGCTTAGAAGCAGTTGGCAAGCCAAAATGCTTAGATAGCTGCCTGATTTCCTGTTTAGTAAAGCCTATCTCCCTAAGTGGACTCTTGGCACCAAGCTCTGCCACTGCTATAAGCCCTGGTCTATAGTCACCATTATCATCTAGATTGGAACCCTCTGCCACATAGGCTATATCAAGGCTTTTTGCCAATTCAAACATTTTCTCAAAAAGCTCTTTTTTGCATAGATAGCATCTATTAGGAGGATTTTTAGCAAAGCCCTCAATCTCAAGCTCTTCTGATTCCACAATAAAATGTCTAACGCCCAGCACCTTACAATAGTCCTTAGCTTCATTTAGTTCTCTTTTGGGAAATGAACATGATGATGCAGTAATAGCAACGGCTTTGTCCCCCAAAGCATCTACTGCTGCATACAAAAGAAATGTAGAATCTACGCCACTAGAAAAGGCCACAGCAACACTGCCAAGCCCCTTGAAATAATCCTTTAATCTATCGTATTTTTCTAATAAATCTGCTTCCATAATACTTTACCCGAGTTTTACCTATCTTTTTAGTAGGATAATAACAAAAAAATACAAGCGGGTCAATATAAACCCGCTTGTATTTCTACTCATTCTAAAATTTCCTCCATGGCATCCCAATCAAAGATTTTTAGGGCGCCACCAAGCTTTGCAACCTTATCGGCATCCTCCTTAGGTAACATATATTCCTTAAGGGTTTCTATAACATCTGTGGCACCGTCATAATCCATTTGCTCCACTAAATCCTTTAGGACCTGGTATGCTTCTTTAAGCTCATCCTCAGGTATAGGCTCCTTGTCAGCTGCTTCATCTACTGTAGCTTCGTTATCCTTACTATAGAAATAATCCAGCCTGTCAAAAACATACTTGTAAATTACAAGCACCTCTGGAGTATTTTCTTTTATAAATTCTACGTCACCTTCCTTGCCTGCCATTTCAAGCTTTAAAGCCTTTTCAGACAAATCCAAAGCTCCTATTAATCTGGCTGATGATTTTAAAGCGTGAACCTGAATAGTGTAGTTTTTAATATCACCCTCCTCCTGATATTGCTTGATAAGATTAATCTTATCCTTAGCAGTATCGTAAAAGCTCTTGCATACAATCAGATATGTGTCTGCATCACCGCTTGCCTCTATACCCTTGTCCACATCTATAAATACTTCTTTTCTAAACAAGTCGATTACAGTATTTTCCTTATCACTGGAAGCATCATTAGCAGAGGCGTTACTACTATCAACTGGCTCAAGCTTATCTTCTGGGAGATATTTTTCAATAGTATCCTCAAGCTGAATACCATCTATTGGTTTAGACAGATAATCATCAAAGCCAGCCTCTAAATACTCTTCCTTAGCCCCCTTTATAGCATTGGCAGTAAGTACAATAATTGGGGTATCTGCATTTATAGTACATTCCTTCCTGATAATCTGCATAGATTCCTCACCACTAAGGCCGGGCATCATAGCGTCCATAAAGATGATATCGTATTTACGGATTTTTGCTAAGGCTATTGCATCTCTACCAGATGATGCTGTTTCCACATCAATCTGAATTCGCTTAAGCAAACTCTTGGCAACAACAAGGTTCATTTCCACATCATCAACAACAAGAATAACTGCATTTTTTGCATGGAATTTTTCTATATCATTTTCTCTGTTGCCAAAATCATTGTTTTCTCTATAATCTCCTATAACATCAGTTCCTGTAACAGATTGAAGTAGCGTGAATGAGAAGTTTGAGCCTTTACCATATACACTGGATACATGAAGGGATGAATTCATCTTTTCAAGAAGGCTCTTTGTAATACTCATGCCAAGGCCTGTACCTTCAACCTTTTTGTTTCGCATTTCATCAATACGCTGATAAGGAGAAAACAGTTTTTCCATGTCCTCTTCTTTTATACCGATACCTGTATCAGATACGCTTACCTCTAATTCTATCTGATCCTCAGATACCATTTCATAATCCATAGTAAAGGTGACTGAGCCCACATGAGTATATTTAACGGCATTATTTAGTATGTTGATTATGATTTGCTCTATTCTTACATCATCACCATACAGATTTTTAGGAATATTTGGATTAACCTTTACTATGAATTCCAGCTTCTTGTCATCTGCTTTTGGCTGAATCATATTCACCAAATCATTAACTACTATACCTAAGTCATACTCACCCATAACAAGCTCTAGATTTCCTGATTCTATCTTGGAGAAATCCAAAATATCGTTAATAAGAGCAAGCAGTGTCTTACTGGCATTTCTAATATCCCTTGCATATTTTTTAGTATCAGCCTCTTTAGATTCTCTAAAAATCATTGTTCCCATACCAATAATTGCATTGATAGGTGTTCTGATTTCATGAGACATATTTGCAAGAAAGGCTGATTTGGTTTTGTTAGCTTCTTCTTCCATGCGAAGAGCTTTTTCCAAGGCTTGAGTCTTTTCAACCTGTAGCTTTCTAACTATATCCTCATGCTCTGCCTTTTGCTTTTTGGTAAGCATGTAGACAGTTCCGTTAACAATAGAAACAATTACAAAGGTAATTATAAACACCAATACCGTGTAAAAATACAACCTAAAGCCTGTTGTCTCGTATATCTCCCTTTCCTTTGTAATAGTATATACATTTTCATCTATTACACTATTGTCATCATCTAATACTTCCACATGAAAATCGTAGGTTCCATAAGGAATCATGAAATAGGAAATTGTACTAAGGCTTGATGACAAAGCCTTGGTCTTCTCTTTATCAATACCATTAAGGTAATAGCGCACATAAGGGTCAGTAGGTGTAAAATTGTTTAAATCCAATGTAAGGTTGACTCTTTTAACACCACGTGGAATAACTATCTCATCACTATTAGTAATGGCAATGGTAGCACCATCCATGTCCACTGCTGTAATCTTGCTTTTATATTTGTCAATATCAATATCATAGTTATTAACATCCAACTTATACACACCTGTGCTGCCACATAGATATATGTTTTCTTCATCATCTATGCAATTCCATGCATTACTTGTAAGGCTTCCTGGAAGACCTGTTTTTACATCCAGTAGCTCAAAGCTGTCTGGATTAGCATTTTCCATCAATGCATCATACTTAATAACATAGATTCCTGCTCCGCCAATAATAAAGACATTACCTTTAGTGCCCTGGTATATATCATAATTATTGTAAAAAGGAACTCCTGATATTTCCCTGACATTATATGCTGCGTCAAGATAGCATAGGCCACTTCCTGTAACCACAAATATGCCATCACCTTTTTTATCTTTAACAAGCCTTAGGATAACTCCTGCACTAAGCCCCTCTTCCTTAGATATTACCCTATATACCTTATGATTCTTTATTAGCTCAATGCCATCCCCATCACTTCCAGCCAAAATAGTACCGTCATCTAATTCCAATAGATTTAGTATTTCAGATTCCTTTAGGCTATCCCCTAACTCCATTTTGTATTCTATTTTTCTATCCTTAATAAAATACAAACCGCTTTCAGCTGAAATGACCATTTCTCCTGTTGAAAGTGGATATACCAATCTTGCACGTCTATCTGTTATCTGCTCCCCCTCAAGATATGTAAAGAACTCTCCCGACGGTGACAGCGCCTTTATTTCTTTGCCATAAGCTGCAATAACAAGATTGCCATCAGCATCCTCAGCAATACTCCTTACACGGTTGTTGGCATAATAATCTGTAGCTTCGTTTTTGATACTTTCCAAAGAATCCAGATTAATGATAACCAGTCCGTCATCTGTTCCTACATAAAAAATATTGTCCTTTCGGTAGATGGCATTGGCAACAGAAGCAGGCTCATTACATACGCTAAATAAATCTATAAAGCTGGATTTGCTAAGGCATAACAATCCCCTTCTATAGGATGTAAACCAAAGATTGCCTTGATAGTCCTCGTAGATTTCCTCTACTGCACTATCAAACCCACTAGGATTAAGTACCGCAATATTCATACTAGAATCTATTATTCCAATACCTGAATCTGCTGCTATATATCCATATCCATTATCTTTAAAATAAATATTGTTAATGTATATTAATCCTGCTGCCTGTATCTCCCCTACAAAATCATAGGATGAACCATTGAAGCTGTATTTGTACATACATTCATGGTCCGTGCCAACATATAGATTGTTTTCCTTGTCGTAGGCTACACAACTGGTTCCCATATCACTTAAAGATATGCGAGTTAAAATATCTCCATTTTGAAATACAACGATTTGACCGTTTGTATTTAGGGCTGCTAACCTGCCAGAGCTATCTCTCTGGATATTTAATACATTTCCTATATCTCTATATTCTTTATAAATGAATATTTTGCCATTCTGTAATTTTACATAGCTAAGTCCAGCAGTTGTTGCTATGTAAAAATACGAATTCTTATCTTCTACAATGCCATGAATGGTATTAGACATCAGCCCTCTTGTAGTATCAATATTGTAGGCATTTAAGTCATCGTCAATAACAGTAACTCCTGAGCCATTTGTACCTACCCATAGATGGTCCTCTGTATCAACATACAGGCATTGAACAGATCTAATAGTCTGAAACATATCCAGCAGCTGGAAATCCTTTCCATTAAAACGATACAAACCACCGTATGTTCCAACCCACATGCTTCCATCTGATGTTTGCACTATTGCATTGGCGCAGCCACCAACCAGGCCATTTTCACTGTTATATACCCTTGCAACATGATTCTCTATTTCCATTCCCTTTGCCTGGGCAACTAAAGGAAATGAAAATGAAGCAAAAGCTATAGCAAGGCATAAGGTGGCTTTTTTTCCAAGAGCTCTTTTTAATTTTAATGCAGTTTTTCTTTTAATATATCTTTTAAAGCTTGCCCTTATAAAATAAATCAAAAGTAAAGCTATACATACATCAGCAAAGCAAACATAAAGAGCCGCCACAAATGATTGCACCAGTTGTGGCAATTCCATAGAATTTAGAAAATCTATAGTAGCATCTGGTAAATATAGTCCTGTTCTTCCGTTGAAAAATCCCACATTAACCATTGTTACCATTATGGCTCTAATAACGCTTAAGGTTAGGATTAAACTAAGAACTGAAAAGAATCTGTTAAGAAATCTGTTGTTTTTGCTAAGCAAGCCTGCTGCTATGGCAAAGACGAATTCAATAATCAAATAGTATATATCCTTATGTATAAAAATAGATGAGCATACTCCACTAAAAATGGCAACAATAGCCCCTATGCAGGCGTCCCCATAATATGCACTGTAGATTGTTCCTGTAACATTAAAAAAAACTGGAAATCCTGTGTATACTGCTATGGCTCTTCCCACCAGATTATAAATAATTCCGTATATTAGAATTTTGATTTCTTCCTTAGTTGGCTTCAGATTCATACAGCTCCTCAATTTCATCAATAATACTTAAGAATACATCAACTATTGCAGGATCAAACTGTGTTCCTGATTTAGCCTTGAATTCTTCTATAATTTCTTCTTTAGTAAATTTTCTTCTATATACCTTTTCTCTATTCATATTGTCGTATGCATCTGCCACTGCAATTATGCGGGCAATAAGCGGAATATCCTCACCCTTTTTACCAACTGGGTAGCCGCTGCCATCATATTTTTCATGATGGAACATGGCAGCCTCTGCTGCATGTGGGAAGGAGCTTAATGTCTCTAAAATATAAGCTCCCTTTACAGTATGCATCTGCACTATTTTTCTTTCTTCATCTGTAAGCTTGGTTGCTTTGCCAAGAATTTTTTCTGGAACTGAATAATTACCTATGTTGTGAAGCAATGCTGAATAATAAATATCGTCGCAATCCACCTTATCCATTCCCATGTGCTCTGCAATAATCCTTGAATAGGTTGCCACATTTTTAGAATGCTCTCTGTGGTAATAATCCTTGGCATCAGCTACGATTGCACAAAGATTAAAGGTGTCATCCAACATTTGATTTTTAACCAAAAGCTGCCCCTCAAAGCCTAAAATAATCCAGGCAATCAAACCACCTACTGCCATTAAAAGAATCCACGCTGGCAGTAGCACCAAATATATTTTGCCCTTAATATCTGCAAAATAAGATTTGTGAAGCTTATATGTCATTTCGAAATCTGTAAGATTTACATCACCAGTTAGACTATACATAATTATACCTATGTTAGCCTGACCAGAATAATCCTTGGTAGATTTTAGAGGGACTTCACTTGAACTTGGACTAGGGTCTGGATAGTAAATAATATAATCTCCACTTTTTAGTGGAATTAATAAATCCTGACCTGCCAAATAGTAATTAAGAATAATATCGTCTACATTATAGTTTCTAAGATCAATAATCTGAGTTCTTTCTATATCAGTAAACTGATGAATTTCTACAACACCATTCCATGAATTGTTTATATAACAATCCTCATTAATATTTATACGCAAACTCCACTCGTTAAGGAGACATTTAGAATTGTTTGAAATTGTAGCTTCATAGATTTTGGCATAGATTATCTTATTAGGAAAGGCGTCGTTCTTTTCCCAGGAATCTGTAATTAATCCCCTTGGGTGAATATCTGTAGTTACTTCCATGGTTACAGAATCAGCAGTAACTTTTCTTTCCAGATTATTAAATTTGTTAACCTGCATTACATGAAAAAGAAATGCGATAATAATTACAATTAAAATAGTTGCAAGGATTGCGAAAATTCTCTTCACTAATCCTTGCACCCTTATCAATGTATTCATTCGGTAGTCCCCTAAGAAATCAAATTTACACTATTTCCCACTGCATACCATCATTGTACATTTTATCTAAAAGCTCCTCTAAAGGCATTGGTTTGCCAAAATAATACCCCTGTGCTCTTTCACAGCCAACGTCCTTTAAAAACTGGTAATGCTCTTTAGTTTCCACACCTTCGCAAAGTGGTGATAGTCCCATTTCGTTAGCTGTTTTTATTATATAACTCATAAGTGTTCTTGTCTTTGGATTTTTGTCAATGCTTCTAAGAAAAACCATATCCAGCTTAAGCACATCAAATTCATAATCCGCAAGTGTAGTAAGAGATGAATAGCCACTGCCAAAATCATCTATCCATATTTCATGGCCTGCATCTCTAATCTTCTTACAGGCATCCTTTATAAGACCTGTATTATCAGAAAATGCACTTTCAGTAATTTCTACATCTATCATGTTTGGTGGGACATCATATATCTCGCAGTAATCAGAAAGCATCTTGTATACATCGCATACTTCAAAATCCAAGCGGGAAATATTTACAGAAAATGGTACTAGCGCCTCGCCCTCATCGCATAATTTTCTATAATCCTGACATACCTTCTTAACCACAAACTCATCTACAAAATGAATTAAATGGAAGTGCTCTAATGTTTCAATAAAGTAGCCTGGTGGCAGCATTCCATCCTCTGGATCCACCCAGCGTACTAATGCCTCATAGCCGCAGATTTCGCCAGTTTTAACACGAACGATTGGCTGATAGAATACCTTTATATAATCATTGGCTATAGCATCATCAATATGGTCAACTACAAATTGCTGACGTCTTAAATTATCCCTGATAATATCATCATAAATACAATAGTTAACATCATGTCTGCTCTTTATGCTATTACAAGCAAGACGGGCATGGTCACAGGCAAGACCTACCTCAGCACGCTGGTCGTCCATGAAATAAATACCTGCCTTTACCTTTATCTTCTTATTAACATCTTCTGAAAGAAGCATGGACTTATATATTTCTTCTACGCACTCAACCACTTCATCCCTTGGTAGCGTGGTGAAAACCATAAAATGATCATCAGAGAACCTGGCAACAGTAGCTGTTGAAAATACTTCCTTAATGGTGCGACCTAAATCGATTAGCAATTCGTCACCCATTTTGAAGCCATGGCGCTCATTATATAGTTTAAAGTTAGGAATATCAAAATGAACAAAAGAAACATTCTGGCGCCGAATGTCAGGCTGGCTTAAAAGTGTCTGCACTTTGTTGTAAAAATATGCCATATTAAAAAGCCCGGTAAGACTGTCTGTCTCTCTATCCCCTGACAAAGCTTCTGCTTCTGCATAAGAATTGCTGCTGGTATTAAGATACTCGTTTTTATCAACATCCACTATGAACACATAGTAAAAGCTTTTGCCGTTTGACCAATGAAGAAGATGGCCAAAATCCTCTACATATCTTACTTCACCCTGTTTTGTGATAATACGATAGCGAACATAATCATGGCGTTTTTCGGCATAGACTGTCTGGGCTTCAATTTGATTTTCTATCTTCAGTAAATCATCTGGATGAATCATCCCCTTGAAGCTGCCACCTATATACTCCAAAAATTCTTCATAAGTTTCGCATCCAAAAAGCCTCACAATATTTGTCTCGGCAAATATAACCTTCTCTTCTCCATCTGCCTCGTAAATAAAAAATCCCCCTGGTAGCCCCGTTGGAATAGCTCCACCCATCAAGGTTTTATAATATTCTTCTCTCATTTTGACCCCCACTATGTGCATATGCACGCTATTGTCCATTCTTTTAGATTCTACTATACAAATGTGTCCAAAACAAGAAAAGTTCCGACAATTCTACCAATTATCAAATAAATCTAATTTAATTAAAAAAAGAGATAGGATAAATCCTATCTCAAAACCCCTCTAACCCCTATTAACGCCTAGCTCTTAGCTAGCCTTTTTCTCCGTCATAACTCCAACGACTTTAAGAGTATTTCTTGCTACAAATACCGTCTGCACTCCCTTTTGCTGAAGATCTTCAGCTCTTCTAAAAAGGTCCTCTGGACCTGTACATGTAATAATTTCACCTATTGCCATTTCTCATGCCTCCCCGTGGTGTATTTTCATTCCCTGTAACCCTTAGAAACATCACATGGAACTTCTATATAATAGCCTCAATTGTAGGTTTTGTCTATTAGTAAACTGTGAACAATTTATGAACTCTACTTAATCGTTTTCAAAGCATTTTCGTAATATCAACCTTGATTTTCTACAGTTTTTTCATACTTTTAATGTAAGATGAGTTTTAGATTAAACTGATACACTTGTGATGAGTATGTGAGTAAGGCGAATGTTAAGCTAATGCAAAGAATTTCAACCAAAAAAATCACAATTTTTATTCTACTTATCTTCGTTGCACTGTTATTAATGCAGCTTATTTATGTTGCCCAAATCCATTTAGAAAAAATTGCAAACCATAATAAAGTAGAAAGTATTATATCTAAAAATCTTGCTTATTCCTGGGACACTATGGATGAACAGCTGGCAACATTAGAAGATATAGCAAAACATGGACAGCTTTTCAAAGATGATGCAGGTGTTCTCTACGAAAGAACTGCACTCATATATCTACAAAAAGGTGATAACATTTCTTATTACAAAAATCTGGGATATGCCCTTTATTATCTAAATGGAAGCGATGATGATGTGGCTGTAAATATCTATCTGGATTTGGCCAATTTCTACCTTAATAATTATTCCTTTACGTATGCCCAGGAAATGCTGGATAAGGCTTATGCTATTAAGCCCATAGAAGATATCACAAACCCTCAGATAAAAAGCTATGCCTACAGAATGCAAGGCATAATGCATATTATGAAATACAATTACAACGAAGCTGAAACAGCTATTATGAATTCCCAGCGTGTTTTGGAAAAGCATCCAAACGAAGGATACACTACCAGCTACATGGCCATGAACGATGTTTGGCTTGCCAGAATATATGAAGAGACCGGACGTCTTGCAAAATGTAAAGAAAAGTTGGATAAATGGGCTGACAGCGATATGTTTACAACAAAGATTTATCGTACCATACACCTTAGAGATTTTATCATCCCTTATTATCAAGCCAAATGCTATTATCTATGTGCGGAAAATATAAAAGAATATAACAACATTGCCAGCATGGATAGTGCTGCAAAGGAGCAGGCTGTAATTAATTATTTGCACGAATTTATGGATTTATGCGAGGCTAACAGTTATGAAAAAGCAGAGCTTTATACAATCACGAAGGTACAGAAGGAATACCCTACCAGAAACGAAGCTATTCAAAAGGAGCTGAACTTTATTTTAAACCAGCTTAACACCACACTGTTTAATCAGCAAAACTACACCATTGCAAGCATCGCAGATGGTGTAGTTTCTAATGCAACAAATGAATTACAGGATGCACAGGGCGAAAAAAAGCAACACCTTACAAATTCTCTATTAAGAACATTTTCATGGTTTTTTGGAATATCTATACTGGCATTCTTGCTGGTTATGGTATCAAACTCACGTTTTGATACCCTGTCTGGTCTGCTTAACAGAAATATGTTTAACTATAACCTGGTAAAGATTAAAGGCTCTAAAGCCAAGTATGGCATCATAATGATTGATATAGATGACTTCAAAAAAGTAAACGACAACTATGGCCACCTAAATGGAGATATGGTTCTCAGACGTTTAGGACAAATAATCAGCAAGGAAATTACTCCTGATATAAAGGCTTACAGATACGGTGGCGAAGAATTTGTTTTAACTGTGGAAAAAACAGATTTAGCTTATATCAAAGCCGTGGCAAGCCGCATTCGTAAGCACATGGAAGAACAGGTATGGGAATTTGATGATAATGATTTATTAATTACTGTAAGTATTGGATGCGCCATTGGAAGCGGTGATGATAATGTGGTAATGAGAGCTGACGATAATCTATACATGTCAAAAACTAACGGAAAGAATCAGGTAACAATGTAGAATATAACAATGAAAACAGCTACTTGAAATGTTACGCTATCAATAATTTGCAATTCCACCTCGCGAGATTGGCTCGCCAGAATTACAAATCATTGATACCTACATTCCAAGTAGCTGTTTTATTTGTTTTGTGATTATACCCTTTTATATTAACGCTTTACACGGGCGCCAGCGCCACCCATAATAGCTTCTACCTCAGCACATGTAGCCATAGTAGTATCACCAGGTGTAGTCATAGCAAGAGCACCATGGGCTGTACCGTATTCTACTGCCTTTGCAGCGTCACCTGTTGTCATCAGGCCGTACACTAATCCTGATGCAAATGAATCGCCACCACCTACTCTATCAAGAATCTCTAATCCCTTATAATCCTTAGCCTTATAGATGTTACCATCTGCCCAGCAAAGTGCTGACCAGTCATTTACTGTGGCTGTCTTAACAGTACGAAGTGTAGTTGCCACTACCTTAAAATTAGGATATACCTTGGCAGCATTATCAATCATCTTCTTATAGCCTTCGATATTAAGCTCCTTAAGGTTAGCATCGTTTCCCTCAATCTCAAATCCAAGGCAAGCTGTAAAGTCCTCTTCATTTCCAATCATTACATCTACATACTTTGCAATCTCTTTATTGACCTCCTGAGCCTTAGCCTGTCCACCAATTGCAGACCACATAGAAGCACGATAGTTAAGATCGTAAGAAACAATAGTGCCATACTTCTTAGCTGTCTTTATTGCCTTTACAACAGTCTCTGCTGACTGCTCTGAAAGAGCTGCATATATTCCACCTGTGTGGAACCATCTAACACCTAGCTCGCCAAAGATATAATCAAAATCAAAATCCTTATCTGTTGCCTGAGAAATAGCAGTGTTTGCTCTGTCAGAGCAGCTAAGTGCGCCTCTTATACCAAAGCCTCTCTCTACAAAATTAAGGCCGTTTCTGCACTCTCTGCCAATTCCATCAGTCTTCTTCCAATTAATTAATCTAGTATCTACACCCCCCTGCATAATGAAGTCCTCCACCAAGTGTCCAACCTCATTATCTGCAAAAGCAGTAATTACTGCAGTATCCATGCCAAAGCATCTTCTAAGTCCACGGATAACATTGTACTCTCCGCCGCCTTCCCATACCTTAAACTCACGGGCTGTGCGGATTCTACCCTCACCTGGGTCAAATCTAAGCATTACCTCACCTAGAGATACTGCGTCATATTTACAATCTTCTTTTTTTCTAAGTTCTAAGTTCATGTCAATCTCCTAGTCCGCCTGTTACGTATACAAGCATTATATTTCTACGCTCAGCATAGAAAGCTTCGCTTAAGAAACATAATAGCTTGTCTACTACAGGCTCATTTAATTATTGCGGCTACATATATTTGGCAAGCGTGAGCAAGAGGGCCCCATGGCTTGCAACAGAGGGGACCCACGCCGGCGGGGAGTTTCTGTTGCAAGACAATGGGAGATGGCTTGCGGGAGCATGTAATACTTGGAAGCCGCAACGGTTTTTATAATCCAAAATATTCTCCTGCGTTGCCTCCGCATATACGTTTTACGAGGGTACGTAAATACGATAGGTCTGCGGGGTACTCGCCGGCTTCTACCCAGGTGCCGATTTTGTTGCAAAGGATACGGCGGTATAGTTCGTGGCGAGGGAAAGATAAAAAGCTGCGGGAATCTGTGAGCATTCCTACGGATGTGGAAATAAGCCCTGCATCAGACATAGCTTCTATTTGTCGCTCCATCCCGTTTTTGTGGTCGCAGAACCACCATGCAGCCCCAAGCTGTACCTTGCCTTTTATGCCCTGTTCGTTGCTGCAGAAGGTTGATGCCATTACTGCAAGCATTTCTGTGTCCTTAGGGTTAAGGCAGTAAAGTATAGTCTTTGGTAATTCATCTGTTAAATCCATTTCAGATAATACTGCTGCAAGCTGTGGGGCGTAGGCAAAATCTGCCATAGCATCAAAACCTGTATCAGCGCCAAGCAATTCATAGAAACGCTTAGAATTATTTCGGATAGCTCCTATGTGAAGCTGCATTACAATGCCAGCTTTACTGTATTTTCTTCCAAGCTCTGTAAGGATATAACCCTTAAATTTGGCTATTTCTTCTTCGGTAAGTGGGGCTGCTGCAAGGCCTTTTTTGAAAATCTTATTAACCTCAGCCTCTGTAGCCTTTACGTAAAACAGGCCCTCTAAGCTGTGGTCTGATACTCTGCATCCATTATCAGTAAAGAATTTTAGCCTGATGCTAAGTGCTTTTAGCAAGCTACTAACATCTGTTATCTGTAAGCCTGCTACACCGCCAAGCTTTTCAATGTATGTAGCAAATCCATCCTTTTCAATGCCCATGGCCTTCTCTGGTCTAAAGCTTGGAAGCACCTTAATTTCAAAGCCATCCTCAGCAATCTTTCTGTGCCACTCTAATGAATCAGCAGGGTCATCTGTGGTACAAAGGACAGACACATTTTGCATTCTTAGGAGGTTTCTTACTGAATATTCCTTTGTCTTAAGCAAAGCATTACACTTATCCCAAATATCCTTTGCAGTCTCAGGATTAAGCGCAGTTGTTATTCCAAAATATCTTTGAAGCTCTAAATGAGTCCAGTGATACAAAGGATTTCCAATAAGATTTTGAACAGTGTCTGCCCATGCCACAAATTTATCGAAAGGTGCCCCATCACCTGTGATAAGCTTTTCAGATATGCCGTTAGCTCGCATGGCACGCCACTTGTAGTGGTCGCCACCAAGCCAAACCTGAGCAATATTATCAAAGCATCTATCCTCGTATATTTCCTTTGGGCTTAGATGATTGTGGTAATCAATAATAGGTACATCTTTAGCTTCCTCAAACAAAGCCTTAGCTGTATCATTTGTGAGCAAAAAATCCTTATCCATAAATGCCATCATAGCTTTTCTAATTCCTTTCTCACGTTACCCTTGCCCTGTAATCTTACATATATTTCTAACACTCTGGCAGCAAGATTATCCTCATACAAATCTACGCCAAACACATCTGTCCTCTTTAGCACATCCTTTGCAGGCAAGCCCTTCAGCTCATTTAATAATGGGTCTGGACTTTGCTCAAATGGCTTTCCTTCATCATCAATGCCCTCTAAGTATCTTAAATAGCCTGCAAGCACCAGCGGAATTATATTTAGCTTGTCAGTGCCAAGTGATGAATTAGCCCTATATGCTTTAATGGTCTCACCAAATCTAATAGGAAGCTTCTGTGATGTATCACATGCAATACGCTGTGGTGTATCTGGCATAAATGGATTTGGAAGACGCTTGGTAAGTACAGCATCAAGGAAATCCTCCGGTGAAATCACCCCTGGATTTACAACTGTCTTCATGCCCTCTTCCTTACCAAGGATAGTTACCATTTTCTTTAAAGCTGCATCGTTCATCTCATCATGGATGGTTTTAAAGCCTAGCAAACAGCCATAGATTGCAAGGGCTGTATGAAGAGGATTAAGGCAAGTGCACACCTTCATCTTCTCTGTCTTATCTACAGTGATTCTATCTGTAAACAGGATGCCACCCTTTTCTAAGGCTGGGCGTCCATTAGGGAACAAATCCTCTATTACAAGATACTCTGTTTCCTCCGCATTTACGAAGTTTGCAACGTAAGTATTTTTGCTAGTGACAATAGGCTCAGCATCTTCAACACCATCATCTATTAACATCTGCTTTACTGTGTCATCTGGACGTGGTGTGATTTTATCTATCATTGTAAGAGGGAATGCAACAAGCTTTGGATTTTCAAGGTATGCAATAAAATCGGTATCGCATTTGCCCTCTTTGAACCATTCCTTGGCAAGCTCTATAACAGCTTCTTTTAGCTTATCTCCATTGTGCGAACAGTTATCCATGCTCACAATAGAAATAGGAAGTGCGCCAGCTTTAAATCGCTCTAAGATAAGGTCTACCACCTTAGACATATAAGCCTTTGTTTTATAGCCCTTTTCTGTGATTGTAAAGCTTACCATCTGAAGTGATGGAGCTCTGAAAATCTCTCTTAATCTTTCGATTTCTTTTTCATTATCCTCGTCAAGAATGCATGACTCTGCAATAGAACCTACAACCTTTTTTTCTACTGTGCCATCAGCCTTAAGTGTGGCAAGAATGCTTAGGTCATCGCAAGGTCTATTGTATTTTTCGATGATTTCGTAATCGTAGCCCTCTGCAACAATTAAACCAGTATCAAGTACACCTTCATCTAAAAGCTTGTCTACCACATTAGCCTGAAAGGCTCTGAAAATATTTCCTGCACCGAAGTGAATCCAGGTAGGATGCTGCTTCGTATTTACGATAATTTTTTCTCTATCATAATCTGGGAGCTTGTAGCCCTTTGACTCCCAGGCGGCTTTGTCTTTTATACCTTCGTTGTTTAATACCATAATAAATCTCCTCTTTTTTACCCTCATCAGTCAGCTGCGCTGACAGCTTCCCCCTAAAAATAGGGGGAAGCCTATTTGTTGCTCTTTTCTATAGCTTCCCATAGTCCGTTGATATAGGCGGCGCCAAGGGCTCTATCGTATAGTCCGTAGCCTGGCATAGCCTTTTCACCCCAAATCATACGTCCATGGTCTGGGCGGATTGGGCCTGTAAATCCTATATCATAAAGAGCCTTTACAATCTCATACATATCAAAGCTTCCATCAGAAGAAAGATGTGCTGCCTCTTCAAAATCTGTAGGAGAATTAAATTTAAGATTTCTTACATGAGCAAAATGTATTCTGCCCTTAAGGTTTCTAATCATATCTGGCAAATCATTCTCTAAGTTTGTTCCATAGGAACCTGAACAGAATGTAACACCATTATGTGGGTTATCCACCATCTTCATCATTCGGTGAATGTTTTCCTTATTGATGATAATACGTGGCAAGCCAAACACAGGCCATGCAGGGTCATCTGGATGAATAGCCATGTTGATATCATACTCATCACACACAGGCATAATTCTCTCAAGGAAGTATTTAAGGTTCTCAAACAAATCCTCATCTGTAATATCCTTATACTCCTCAAACAATTCCTTAACATGAGCAAGTCTATCTGGCTCCCAGCCTGGCATCACTGTTCCATTAGTATCCCCTGAAATAGATTCAAACATCTTCTCTGGAACCAACGCATCAACTGCCTCCTGAGTATATGCAAGCACAGTTGAGCCATCAGGTCTTTTTCTTGCAAGCTCAGTTCTGGTCCAGTCAAACACTGGCATAAAGTTATAGCAAACCAGATGAATATCCTCTTCACCTAAGTTCTTCAGTGTCTCAATATAATTATCAATAAGCTGATCTCTACTTGGCTTGCCAAGCTTAATATCCTCATGTACATTTACACTTTCAATTCCAGCAATTGTAAGGCCTGCCGCCTCCACTTGCTCCTTAAGAGCATGTATTCTCTCACGGCTCCACACCTCGCCTGGCTTAGTGTCATAGAGCGTAGTGATTACTCCATGGACACCAGGAATTTGCCTAATTTGCTCTAAGCTTACGGTATCAAAATCCTTACCGTACCATCTAAGTGTCATTTCCATCTATATAAATCCTCCAAATCTGTACTGCTCCCCTCTATAACTCCGTGCTCCCGCAAGCCATCTCCCATTGCAGTCAAGGAATCCTCCCTAAAGGGTCCCTCCTTAACTACATGGGGCCCTCTTGCTCGCGCTTGCCAAGTCTATGTGGTCGCATTATTAGTTATGAATATTACGCTCTGATTTCCTTTACGATATCCGCTGCCTCGTGGGTTAGGGTCTCGATTTTTTCGAAGTCACCGTTTGCAATCATATCGCTCTTTACCATCCAGGTGCCGCCGCAGGCAACAATTCTATTATATTTAAGATATTCTTTTACGTTATCCTTGTTGATACCGCCTGTAGGCATAAATGTAAGCTTGGTATATGGGGCAGCAACAGCCTTTATCATAGAAAGGCCTCCTGCTGGCTCAGCAGGGAAGAACTTAACAAAATCAAGGCCAAGCTCCATAGCCTGCTCCATCTCACCAGGTGTCTGCACTCCAGGACATACAGGATAACCCTTTTCAATACAATAATTAACAACCTTTGGATTAAAGCCTGGTGCCACAATAAACTTTGCACCAGCAGCCATGGCTCTATCAGCCTGTTCGCAGGTAAGCACTGTACCTGCACCTACCAGCATATCTGGAAATTCCTTTGCCATAATTCTTATGGATTCCTCTGCTGCATCTGTTCTAAATGTAACCTCTGCAGCTGGAAGTCCTCCCTTCATAAGAGCTTCCCCAAGAGCAAGAGCATCCTTAGCATCCTCAAGAACTACCACTGGAATAATACCAATCTCTTGAAATCTAGCTTTTATCTCATCATACATTTTTCTATCTCCTCTTCTACAATTACTTCATTTATCATACCTTCCCCTTACTTTTACTCCCATTGTCACCCTTGCGACCTATATTGCAAATATTGCGGTAGTATGGTAATTTATACGCAAGTCTAATTTAGTACTCCGTGCTCCCGCAAGCCATCAGATGTAAGCTTCGCTTACTAGACCAACATTTTCCTTCATTTCATTCGGAAAATGATGGTCATATCTTGCTCGGCTTGCCAAGGTTGAGAAAGACTTGCTTATATTAACCACGAGGACTGTGAACATGAAAAAGAATCTTAAATCGGAATTTAGTACAAGACAATATATGCTCTCCAGGGATTTTGAGATTTATTACTACAGTGATAAGAAGATTCCTGCGGTGGCGGCTCATACCCATGATTATTATGAATTTTATTTCTTCATTGATGGGCATATTGTTATGCACATTGATGGGAAGGAATTTACACCTACCCCTGGTACACTGATTGTTATTCCACCTAGGATGAAGCATTTTGCAAGGCTAGTTGATGGGTCTATCTTTTATCGTAGATTTGTGTTTTGGATTACCAGAGATTTCTTGGATAGCCTGGCTAATATATCATCTGATTACAATTATTTAGCCGACAAGACTAATGATGATAAGTTTTTTATACATAAGTTTACTGATATTGAATTTAATACTATTCAGGGAAAGGGCTTTACTCTTATAGATGAGATTCACTCTAACAGATTTGGACGTGATGCAAAGATTCTGCTTTCTGTTAGTGATTTTATTCTTTCTGTAAATCGCATGGTTTACGAATCTATTAATCCTGCGGCTATTGGTACTGATTCAGATACCCTGTATCAAAGCATCGTAGTCTATATTGAAAACCATATAGATGAAAACCTTTCCTTAGATGAATTGTCTGAAAAGCTACACGTAAGCAAATTCCACATCTCTCATATATTTACTGAGACCAGTGGAATGCCTCTTCATAAATATATTACCAAAAAAAGGCTTAGCATGTGTAAGGATGCCA
Organism: Pseudobutyrivibrio sp.; assembly: GCF_017471675.1. Lineage (GTDB taxonomy): Bacteria > Bacillota > Clostridia > Lachnospirales > Lachnospiraceae > Pseudobutyrivibrio. The sequence goes on along the minus strand of NZ_JAFUSK010000067.1, from coordinate 14,694 downwards.
TTCTTAGTGGGGCTGATATCACCACTGTAGCTGAATCCTACGGCTTTAGTGATTATTCCGTTTTTTACAGAGCTTTTGTTAAAGAATATGGCAAATCTCCAAAGAAATATAAGGATGAGATATTTAGAAAAACAAGGAGTGATTAGCAGTTATCTGTTAATCACTCCTTGTATATTTAAAGATTAATCTTATTGCGTTCCTTACGCATTTGTTTAAGCTGGGCTACACTCATCATTTTTTTAGGCCTTTTGGTGTATTTGATTTTAAGTTCTTCTGGTTTGTACATTTTCATAATGCCAGTATATGTAATCAGGGTACCGTCTGATTTTGTTACACATCTTCTGTCGATATGGATATGATAGGTGGAAACAGAGCCATTGATAATAAGCTCTGCTATGCCTTTGTCGTCATTGATTTCACCACTGAGCACTTTTGACTGAAAGGTATATATATCCATGATAGTATAGGTATTATCTTTAAGTTTTGATCTCATGGCCTTAGCCGCTTCTATTGTCTCACGGTCTGGCCCTTTTACTGTAAATCTGTTACCCACGTTGTCCTCTCTATCGCTAAACAGTTATAAGATAAATAATATTACTCACAACCCCTTATTCTATAACAGCAAGACTAGTTTCGCAAGGCATTTTTTCTATACTCGCTAGGAGACACGCCTACATAAGCCTTAAAGCTTTTCATAAAATGCTTTTCGTTGTCGTAACCAACATTTACAGATATTTCATTAACCTTCATATCAGTTTCGGAAAGAAGCTTCTTTGCCTCCTTCATTCTAAGTTCCTTTACGTAGGTTACGAAATTTGTTCCAGTAATATTTTTAAATTCTGCTGAAAATAGAGAATAGTTCATTGATATATGGTTGCTTACAACAGCCATATTCAAATCCCTGGCGTAATTTTCATTAATGTATGCAATAGCTTCATTTATCTTGGCTGTGGTTTGATCCACATCCTCAGCTGAACTTAGCTTAGACTGCATATCTAATACAAAGCTCATAAATCCTTCTCTGTAATTGCTCAGACAATCTGTAACAAGTGGATTTACCAGGGTATCTGCTACTGTTACCTTGTAGGTGGCACAAAGCTCTCCCACAAATTGATTAATAGCTGCTATAAATTTCTTTGGAGGAATCTGACCACGGGTGGCAGCTATAAAGAAGCTATCCCATTCTTTTTTTAGTTCCTTTGGCCTGTCCACCCCCATTAGCTGAACTCTGGCACTGATAGAGTTTTCCTCTGTAAGCTTTGCTGCTGTTTTTAAAAGTTCTGAAGGAATAGCAGGCAGGTCGTAATCTACCACATTCATGTTTTGAAGAAACGCTTCGCCTCTTCTTATGAAAGCCTGGGTGTATGCCCTTTTTAAATCTGTTACATTAGAATATACATCACTTATTCCTATATATTTTAACCCTGCGACAGAAGAGATTTCATCAGGAGCAACTATGTATACATTACCACCCTGAACTCCCCTAAGAGTGATTCCTGATAAAGCAGAAGTATCAGCATTTGCCACTACTACAACATACTCATTTCCCACCTCTCTATTAAGAGTCTGGGCTAAAAGCAAGGTGTCTTCCTCCTTGGAATCCTTATCCCTAAGCATGTATTTAAGAAGCTGATTGTCTAGGGCATCTAGCTTTTCTTTGTCCTCTATACGATGGTTAATCTCATTATCCAGCTTTTCAAGAATAGATTTAAGCTTATCTCTTTCCACTGGCTTTAGAATATATTCCCTTACGCCATGCCTCATCATTTCTACTGCGTAGGAAAAATCATCATATCCGCTGATGGCTACTGCAAGCGGAGGATTATCCAACTCCTGCATAGCCTGAACCAGCTCTATACCGTTCATCTTTGGCATACGGATATCTGTGAACACCACATCAATCTGCTCCTTAGATAAAACATCCATGGCGCTAAGCCCATTGTTACATTCTATTACCTCTTCAACAGGAACACCGCTGCGCTTTATCATAGCTGCAATTCCCTGTCTTATAAGCTTTTCATCTTCTACTACTAAAACCTTCTTCATACATTACCCTCTAACAAAGTTCTTTTACATTTTCTACACTCTTAAGTGGAATTCTTACACTGACCTTTGTGTAGCAGCCCTCCATGGTGGCTACGTCTATGCCATAGCCCTCACCAAAGCTTGCCTTTAATCTATCCTGCACATTCTTAAGACCGATTCCATTTCCTGAGCCTCCACCTGTAGCAATTTCTCCTGAAATCTTTTTCTTAAGCCTGTCTAGTTCCTCATCATTCATGCCCCTGCCGTTATCGGTGATTTCGATAATGCAATCATTATCTACTATTAAGCCCTTAATATAGATGGTGGTATCCTCAGCTATTTCTTCCACACCGTGAATTATGGCATTTTCGATAATAGGCTGTAGAGACATCTTAGGCACACGCTGATTCATAATGGCAAAAGGAATGTTTAGAGAAAGAATAATATCATAATCAAAACGCAGATTAATTAATGCCATATAGTTTTTGATATATTCCAGTTCCTCTGATACAAGCACCATTTCAGAAGTCCACTTCATACTGTAGCGAAGGAGCTTGCCTAGGCTTGTTATAGCATCAGAAATGTCATACTCCTCCTGCATCTCAGCCATCATCTTAATAGATTCCAGCACATTGTATATAAAGTGAGCGTTAATCTGATTTTGCAGAGCCTTAATCTGGCTGTCCTTGGCAAGTATTTCTCTATCAATATTCTGCTGCATCAGAGTCTGAATGTTATCAAGCATTCTATTAACCTGATGAGCAAGCTCACCCATTTCATCATCCCTGCCTGATTCTTTAGCCCTAACAGATAAATCTCCCTTTCTAACCTGTCTGATGGTATAAAGGGTTGCATAAAAGCTTTTTAGTACCTGACGCACCAAAAGGTCCACCACAAATGACAAAAGAATAAGTATAACAATCATCCAAAGCACAAATATATTCCGCTGCTTATACACCTCATTTAGGCTGTCACTAATATCCTCCACGGAAACCAATGTGCCTGAAAGCTCCTTGATGTACATGCCAGAGATTACGCTTTTATCATACCTGCTATAGTAGGTCTTTATTTCATTATTCTCTAGCCCCTTAGCCTTGTCTGTCATCTCAGCTGCAAGATTAATTGCTATAGCCTTCACCTTTTCATCTGTTCTTTTGCCAAAGATAACATTCCCATCTGATGTAACAAAGCAGCTAATTTCCCCTGGCACATTCTCATACATAGATGGAAACATAGTGCTCATTTTCATGCTGGTTTCTATAACACCAAGCTTGCCATATTTCCTGTCATTGATTGGGGTAATTAGAGCCAAAAGCGGTGCTGTATCACTGTTTGAAAACAGATTATCCTTGTAATCGTATACCCAGCCACCAGCCTCTGCCATATATGTCCAAGGCTGTCTTTGCATTCTTGAAGCGTTATACATAACTGGCATCATCTCCTGCACATTATCGCTGGCTGCATAATATCTTGCACCTGCAAGCACAGGGTTGGTATTGATAAGTCGCTCAAGGGAAGCCACATCATTCCTGTAAAAGGATAACCACTCCTTAGTGGAATAGGTACCTTGATTCTTAGCGCTAATCAATATCCTATTCATGGTCTCATCTGACAAGAAAAACTGGGTAGTCATATTGATAGAATCAATGTTATTTTTGATACTATCCTGACGTCTTCCCATGGTGGAATCCAGATAGGATACATTTTCCTTAATGGTGGATTGTTCCATATTGTAAAACATTACGCCACTAAGAATTGCGATAGGTATCATAACAAAGACAAGGATAATGGCAGTCAATTTTCTATTCAGTTTTATTCCTTTAATTGATTCCCAATTTTTCCTTTGCTTTAACAACATACTGATATCGTTTCTCCTGAAGCCCATTGTAACCAAGTACAACTCGCTCCTGCTTATATTCCTCTAAAATCCTGTCAAATTCCTCGTCGCTGGCTGCCAAAAGTAGCTGCTGCAATGTGTCTGCCCAAAGGGCGCTTAGCTGACTATCTATGTATGCATCCTCAGTATCAGCCGGCAGGATAACATCATACTGACCAGTATACCGGGCATATTTATATGTCCATTCCTCCAGCTGGGTAGTTGGTGAGGTGTTATCTGTCCGCCACTTTAGCTGCATTACATTGTCCTGCAGCATCCAATAGGCATCATCTGCACCATATATTTGATCATAGGTACCTCTATCTGTGTTAAGAAGCTTTAGCACATCTGGCTTTATCACAGGCTTGCCATCTACCATATCGTAGGTGATGCCCTCAACCCCCAGATATACTATTCTTTGCCCCTCTTCTGAAATAAGATAATCCATAAACTGAATGGCTCTATCAGGATGCTTGCAATCCTTTGAAATCATGGTAACTGTCCAGCCACTGACTGTATTAGTTGGAAGCACATGGTCATCACCGTTCATATTCTTAGGCCCATCTACTGCAATATATATGCTATCTGGGGCCTTAGAATAAAGGGTCTTCTGCTGTGCTGCCATGTCCGTGTACTGATACAGCATGCAAAAATATCTGCCCTCAGCAATCTTTTCCTCCATCTGTGTCCTTTGGTCGATAAACACATCAGTAGAAAGATAGCCCTCCTCATTAAGCTTTCTAAACATCTTTAGCCACTTAATATACTCAGGGTCCGTGTTTCTATCGTAAAGCCTACCATCCTTTTCGTAAGGAATGGCAAGGAAGTTTTGGATATACTGGTCAAAGGAAACATTTCCCGAATCATCAAAAAGATGGGCGCCAATTGGAATAAGTGGTTTGCCATCTATCAGAGGAAACATCTCCTTTGCCTTTTTGACAGCACCCTCAAAGCCCTCTATCGTGGTCATATCAGGGCTTCCAATGGCTTCGTATATATCCTTTCTTACAAGGAAGGTTTGGTTGGAGCCGATTTTGTCATTGCTTTCCACATCCTGGGGGGTGACAGATGAGCTTGGATATCCATATATATTTCCATCTGACTGGGTATACCAGCTGACAGCCTGCTTGTCGCATACCTGATAAAAATATGGGTCGTACTCATCAGCCAGCTCATTGATGGCATATACCATATCCTTTTGAATCAGCTCGTTGACCTGAGGCTCCCACCATCCAAGTGTGATTAAATCAGGCAGAGAGCCGGATTCAATGATGGCATTCAGCTTCTCCTCCTCGTTACCCTGAGGGGTGATAAAATTAATGTCTACACCTGTGTTTTCTGTGATAGTGCGGGATACTACATTGCTTCCCCAGCCTGTATTAAACCAGGAATAATTAATATACCAATCCAACGTAACAGTATCATCACCACTGGATTTTGATGGAGTGTCCACCGAACCTATGCCACATCCTGTAAGGGATAAAGCTGCAAGTGACAGGGCTATTAATTTGTTAATTGATTGTGCGCAATTTTTCATATAATTATTATACTTTCTTGTTATGACACTTTCAATAAATAAACGGCATAAAGGACTGCCGCAATAAGCGCCAGTCCCAATATTTTATTCTTTTACGCTACCTGCAGAAATACTGCTGATAATATATCTAGAGCAGAATGCAAATACTATCATAATAGGTACTACAGAAATAGCAACACCAAGGTATATAGCTCCCTGATTCTTCTGCAGGTCTGTTGCAGCATTCAGTGTAGAAATCATTACAGGCAATGTCATTTTACTTGGAGTATTTAAAAGTATTAATGGCATAAGGTATGAATTCCAGTTTCCAATAAATGCACCTATGGACATGGTAGCAATACCAGGTGCCATAATAGGAAGTACGATTTTATGGAATGTATGTATTTCTGATGCTCCATCGATTCTGGCAGCCTCAAGCAGCGCCTTTGATAATGTTGATTTAACATACTGCCTTAGGAAGAACACGATTCCTGGCGCTGCTATAGCTGGAACAATTAATGGTACGTATGAATCAATAAGTCTAAGCTTCTGGCAAAGGTTGTAAAAACCAATCAAAGAGAGCTGAGCAGGTATCATCATAAATACCACTATTACCTTAAAGAGTAGGCTGTTACCCTTCCATTCATACATAGCCATTGCATATGCTGTAATAGCTGAAAAGTATGCTGTAAGGAGAGTTGCCGGCACAGCCACCTTGATACTGTTGAAGAAGCCTCTGAAAAGGTTAACGTAATCAAACAACACAACCCAGTTATCATGTAAGCTGTGTCCCGGCAAAAATGAAAATGAATGAGTTATCTCAACACCCGAGCGAGTAGAGTTAACAATCATCAACCAAAATGGAAGAAGGCAAGCAAGGGAAAGTACTATAAGTGCAATATATAAAATGAATCTTTTGATTTTTGTGGCCACCTTACTAATCCTCCTTTCCACCGATAAACTTAAATTCTAGTACTGATACGATTAGTATTATGATAAACAGTGTATAAGCTATTGCTGATGCAAAGCCAACCTGATGTGTTTCAAATCCAAATTTGTACATGTACATAACCACAGTCTGAAGTGTTCCACCTGGTTCACCGGCTGTAGATGCACCTGCAACACCATTGATAAGGAATGGCAAATCAAACAGCTGCAAACCACCAATAAGTGATGTAACTGCTACATATAAAAGAATTGGTCTAAGCAAAGGTAATGTGATTTTACCGAAGGTCTTCCATCTACCTGCACCATCTATTGCTGCCGCCTCAAAATAATCCTGTGGAATACCCTGAACACCTGCCATAAGCATGATGAAGGAATTTCCAAACCACATCCATGCCTGAATAACAGATACTACCGCCCATGCTGTAGAACGCTGTCCTAACCAGTTTACCTGCTGGTCAACAATGCCTGTGGCAAGAAGAATCTGATTAAAGGTTCCATATTTCCAATCTAATAATGTTTTGAATAAAAATGCTACTGATGTAGCTGCAATAAGATTTGGCAAATAATACAAAGCTCTGAATACTGGAAGTCCAGCAAGCTTGTATTTAATATCCGAAAATACGATAGTTAACAGGAATGCCAAGCCAAGCTGTAATACTATATTTAATCCCCACATTTTTACTGTGTTATAAAGTGAACGCCAAAAGAATTTGTCTCCTATAACACGCTTATAATTTTCTAATCCTACTAAAACAGGATCACCATATCCCTTATAATCTGTAAAGCTAAGATATAAGGTTCTAAATACTGGATATACACTAAAAATCAAAAAAACGATGACGAATGGGAGCACAAACAGATATGCTGCATTATTCCTATTCTTCATCACATTTTTCATGGAAATTGCTTTCATCCTTTCCTCCCTTTAAATTTCGGGGCTGACCACTGTCAGCCCCTTTTTGTCATCTAAATTATCTTTCAACTGTGATATCTGGATATGTAGATTCAACTACATCGTAGAACTCAGAGATTGCATCTTCCTTGTTCTTCTCACCAGTCTTGATTGCTGTGATTGCAGCGCCCCAAGCATCGTTAATTACCTTGTCGTAACGTGTTACCTTAGAGTAATCAATGTGCTCAGCCTGTGACTGCCAGAATGAATACATGTGCTGGTTGCCATATACAGGGTTCTCATCATCCTTGTGCTTCTCAAGTACAGAGATAAGTGAAACTGTGTCACCCTCTGACTTTTCAATCCACCACTCAGCTGTTTCCTCATCAAGTGTTACCCACTTAAGGAAATCCCAAGCAAGATCCTTGTGCTCTGAGTTAGCAGAGATACCGATGAATGTACCACCACCAAAGCCATATGCAGGTCCAGAGCAAACGCCCCACTTACCTGATGTCTCGCCTACATTATCTCTAAGTGTAAGAACGCCCCAGCTAGGAAGACCAAATGCGAAAACCTCTGTCTTATCAAGGTCCTTTGTAGCCTCCTCAAACTGCTCTGCATCCCATACGTTTACAGAATCATCAGCATAGTTCTGGATATCAGCTGTAAGGATAGGTACCTCGCCGGCCATAGCCTGATACCATGGTGTAGACCACTGGTTAGCATAAGCTGTGTAATCGTTCTGATATAAATCAATTACAAGATCCATGTAATCAAGACGAGCCTGGTTAACATTTAACTTGCCATCAACAACCCATGCGCTATCACCTGAGAAGTAGTTAATTTCTGCATCTGATGCAAAGATGCGGTAACCATTGTCCTTAAGTGTCTTTGCTGTAGAAAGAACTGTGTCATAGTCAGCAAAAAGCTTACCGATTTCTTCTGGATCATCTGTTCCAAATACCTTTTCAGCAATATCTCTTCGATAGTAAATACCTGCTGGAGTAATCTGGTAAGAAATAGCACGCTGAATTCCTTCTGAATCCTGACCAACCTTCCATACATAATCAACAATCTGATCTGCATAATCCTGAGCATTGTATGGTGCCTGGTTCAAATCCTCAAAGTAATTAGCATCATAGAAATCCTCAAGCATCTGTGGCTCACCAACGATGATATCAGGTGTTGTCTGACCACCGTTAAGAGCTGTCTGTACCTTTGTTACATAGTCTGCTGGTTCAATAACCACTGTCTCAATCTGGACATCTGGGTTAAGCTCAGCATACTTTTCTGCGAAGGTCTGAAGATCCTTTGCAAGTGTCCAGATAACGAGCTTTTCTCCATCCTCGCTACCAACTGTTGCAGAATCTACATTTTCACCTTCCAATGTGGCATCACTGCCATCACTTCCGCAGGCTGCAAGTGAAAGTGTCATTGCGCCTACGAGAAGAACTGCTAAGAATTTTTTTAGCTTCATTCTTTCATCCTCCCAACCTTTTGTTGTTTGTTGTTATGGTTAAATTATAGGAGGCTGTCCTTACTGAAAAAATGATACTTTTTTTATTTAGGTGTCATTTTTATAGTGATAGAAATTGCACACCTGTCTCTTATTTTTTCTGCTGCATCTTTTGTAAGCACATTGCTATTTTCAGTAATAGATGTTCCATCATTATAATTTACTGTAATCTCTGTAATGGCATACTGGCCTGGAATGTAATCCTGCTTCTTATCAAACTCCAGCCTAAGCGTAGTGTTTCCAAGGAGTGTTGATGAAACATAATATTTTCCATCTTTATCAGCAATTAAATATTCTGGTATGGCAGGAGTAAGCTCAAACTGCAAATCGCCTGCTTCGTTTACTGTAAATATATTCTTGCCAAAGAACATCAGCTTCCACATACTGATAAATTCAATGGTTGAGCCTGAAAGCCTTGCCACAAAGCCCTTACCATGGATTCTTTCGTTAGGATTTTTAGAGCTTGCTATAAATGATGAATTCTCTAAGGTACTCCTTCCATATGTATCTTTATCAAGGAAAGGAACTGCTGCATTCTTAAAATCCTCAAAGAACTCCTTGTAAAGTCCACTCCTAAGAAGCTCCAATAAATATTTATATTCCATGTGAAGCCAGATAGATTCGTTTTCAAGCCAGCCTGGTGTAAAGGCTCTACATCTTCCAAGCTCAAAACTTGCATCCTTAAGGGATGCATTTACCTTGTACATGGATAGCTTCTCATCAAACAGGTCGCTGTGTTTAACCTTTAAATACATTGCCCTTTTTGCACTTATATCATCTCCTAGCTTTAGGAAACGAACCGGGCCTTCTAAGAAATATGGAACCTTTACCATGGTAAAATGCTTTGGAACAATGCCCTCAGCTGTCTTTTCGTATTCATCAATATCATAGGTAAAATAAGCTGGTGCAATGCCATCTGAAATCTCCACTGCCCTAGCTATAGATGCATTCATAGAAGCACTAAAGGTATCAAAAATCTCTTTAATCAATGAAGGAGATATTTCTTTTGTCTCCCCTGTAAAGCCTTCATATACCTTGCTTCTATATTCTTCCTTAATATGGTTTTTACGATTCCATTTATCTAAGCTATCATTTAGCTCCTGCTCTGCCTTATGAATAGAGATAATAAAATCAGCCACCTCTTTAGGCAGTACAATATTTTCTTGATATTTGTAGAGGACATCCTTTACAAAATCAATCATTCTTGCAAGCTCATAGGATTCGTTCATGGATGAGCCAAGTAGTCCAGGCAGACCATTTAAGGCATCATACCATCCTGGCTTGCCACCTTCCATCTCCACACCAAGTCCATAGGCATCAAGTGTTGCAAGCTTAATTGCAGACATAAGTATCAGCTTAGAAATAAGAGGCATGGTAACCTCTTTGCCCTCTTTATCTATGGCAAAGCTTGGTGCCTTAGTTGTGTTATCCCTGGAATCCAAGTAATAGTACTGTCTGATTCCATTATCTGTTTCTTCGTATCTTTTAAATCTTGGGCGAACCTTTTCCTTACAATCAAATGCCTTTACATTAGTGTGATATAGCAAGTCCTTGGCATCATCAGGGTAGATTTCCAAATATTCCTCTATCAAATCCAGATTGTAGGTCCAGTGGTCACTCCAGTAGCCTTCACCAAAATCCCCGTTTACAGTTTCTTTAGCATCAGCCATTATTTCATCAAACAGCTTTGCTTCCTTAGTATCAAATGCACCATCATCCTTATCCATAATTGCTGCTGCAAGCTCTCCTGGAGTAAATGGCTTTTCTATTCCAAGCTCTTTTGCCTTTTTGGATTCATATCTCATCTGCTCTATTTTCAAAGGGTTGTAACCATCCAACTGAATCAGAGAATAGAACATTTCTATATTCTTAGACTTAACAATGGGGCTAAAAAATGTATCGCATCTTCTGTTTTGATTTACATCTCTAAAATTACCATTTCCCTGAGAGTAAAATTCTGGTGACATAGAAAAATAATTGTAGTCACGCTCTAAATCACCATGCTTTCTGGAATACACGTAGTAGGTGTGCTTGTTACCAAGCTGAATTGGCTTACCTCCTCTTAGCACATTATCCATGTAATTGTATCTTGTGTAGCTATCAAATGTCTTGTTGGCTGTCTTTGTCGCCACACTATCTGTAAGGGTTTCTGTAAGCTTTGTAGATTCATCAAACTTTCTTTCAAAGAAATCGCCATCTATCTTATTTTCCAAAAAACTGTTTAAAACCTGTTTGTTTCTAACCTGACCAATCATTTCATACAAAGTGATTGTCTCGTTACTTTCAACAGTGGCCTCCTTAGCAAAGAATGCACATGGCAATTCGTTGGATGTGTTCTGGTGCTCCTGTACAAGCTCCTTAAGTGCTGTTTCCTTAAAGCCTACAGCAGTATCAAAGCCTAAGTCATAATCAAACACTACACGTGGGTCAACTATCACCCTAAGGGATGTTCCATCTGACAATCTGCCAAGGGCGAAGTTTCCACCATCTACCTTTTTTACAACAGCAGAATCTTCCATGCTAACTCTTACCCTGTAATATGGGATACCTGTTTCCACATCCTCCACCTGCATCCATGCCTTAGTGGTCTGTGCCATCATCTTAAGGCTTTCCTGTCCTACTCCGTATGGAATAAGGGAAGGCATTCCATCTAATATCTCAAAGCTTTTCTTTGCATCAGAAGTGTTTGTAATCTCCACCACTCTCATTAAGGCTGCAAGCTTTTCTCCTGGAAGTGTTGTATAGCTAACCTTTACCTTTATGCCATCTTCTTCATCCTCAATGGCTAAGCTATTCATATAGACAGACATTTTTGTTTTAGATGCAGGATTCTTAAATGGCTCATAGTACTTTCCATCAGCCTTGATAAAGGTGCGAAAGCCCATGCGCTCCACCATCTGATACGCTGTGTGGGCTGGATAGAATTCCATAATTCCGTGGTCCTTGTCCTGCACACCAAAGCTCACTACTGCCTGGCCTCTGTTTACTATATAGCACCACATTGGAATGCCATTTAACCCTGCTATACCAGGAAGAAAGCTGGCAAACTCACTTTTTACACCATAATTTTCTATTTCATCTTTTACCTTTGTAACTATTTCCATTATCATTCTCCTGTTATATAAGCTCTATCTCAATTACATGTGTTGTTTCATTCCATGAATCAATCTGATTCTCCGAAATGCTCACCAGATTCTTTTGTCCCTTTATTATGCAGGTGTTATCAATCACCACCTGACCTATCTCATATTCCTTATAATCCTTAGCTTTAGGATTCTTATAAATCACCGTAAATGTATGACCTCTAAATGGTAAGGTTATGGTGGCATTTCCATTTTTATCAAACTGCTCTTTGGTTAGCTTTGGCTCTAGGTGCAAATCTCCTGCACTGCCTCTTACACCAAAGGCTTCGATAATCATCGTCATTAGATACCAGCTGGCTGCACCTGTAAGATAGTGATAAAGTCCTCTACCCTTACCGTTAAAATATTCTGGTATTCCAGGATAAATATGACTTACATCAAAATCTGCGGCAGTTTCAAACAAGCTGTTAAGTGCCTCATAGCCTTCCTTGGCAAAGCCTCTTTTATACAGAGCATTTGAATACATTACTGCCATGTGGGAGAAAACTGCACCGTTTTCTTTGTCACCGTATGCAAATCCAAACATTCTTCCAAGGTCAGTTTTCAACTCTTTAAAGTCTGTGTTAAGGACATATCCACCAATCTCCTTTTTATACAGGTATTTCTTAGCAGAATTAATAATAGCTATCACCGCATCCTTCTTTGCTGTAGCACTCATGATTGCAAAAACCTGACCTGTAAGCATCATTCGTACTCTGCCATTAATTACGCCTTCTACCTTTTCCCTGTTATTATCGTAGTAGCCGTTGTACCAGCCATTTCCTTCCTCATCACATACCCACTCTTTGGCTCTTATCTGCTTCATTAGTGACTCTGATTTGTGCTCTAGTAAAAGGGCTATTTTTTCAATATCTACATATTCCCTTTCCCCGGTAAAATCAACTTCCACAGCATTCATATATTTTTCTAGAACCAGTTGCTTTTCCTTAGGATTATTAAATGTGCCCACTGAATCCTCTTCAAGAAGAATATTTATCTCCTTTGAAAGCAGCAGCTTTGTTTCCTTGGATTTTGCCATGTAGATTCGTAAATACGTAGCAATATCCTTTAGGTTCCCAGCATAGCCACAGGTAAATGCCACGCTTTCGCCACCTTCTGCTGCCATATCCAAAGCATCATTCCAATCAGCATTTCTAAGTCTAATCATGCCGTGATTTCCCACATCGTAGAATGCTGTCAAATTCTCTATTAAGATATGCTCTAGCACCGAGCCCTTGTAGGTCTCACCTGTGCTTGTCTTTACAGCAAGGTCACTGTCTTCATTTATCGAAGCTTCAAGCCTATCTCCTCTATGGATTAGATTGTCCTTAAAGTACGTAACCTCTTCCTTAAACAAATCCAGATCACCGGTCTGATCCATATATAGCTTCACTGTTAAGAAAGGCCAAAATCCATGGTCCATCCACACTCTGGGAATTCCATTTCTATCTCCCTTAAATTCTCCCGGCTTATCCCCGATGATTGTTGCATTGGTTCCATCAATCCTAACACCCTTAAAGTTATTAAGAAGCATTTCTCTTACATCAGTAGGGTCTGTAAGAAGTAATGCCAGGCAATCCTGCCACAAATCTCTCCAGCCTCTGCCACCTCTTCCATAATCGTGGTGCGGAAGAAATGAGCAGCCAAAGATTCTTCTTAAGGTTGGCTGAAAAGCCACCCATTCCATAAATCCATCAAAATCCTTATTGCCAGTCTTAAAATGGATAGGTGTTATGTTCTTCCAGTATTCTTTGGTCTCAGCAAACTTTTCTGTTATCGTATTTACGGATTTAATGAAATGGCATACATCATCTATTTCATGTAGGTTGTCAGCCCCTGCAATGCCAATGGCCACCTGGTATGTGTAGGATTCCTTTGGTGCCAAGGTGATTTTTTCAAACCTAAGTGCTGCCACACACTCCTTGCCATCCACCTTGTCCCCTGGCTTCATCCAGTTATCCTTCTTACCCTTGCCATCGATAAGGCTTCTAGGTCTAAGGTAGGTTCCACCTTCACCTAGATACTCATCTGCATCTGCCATGAAATGTTTTGGAGCCTCCCCCTTTTCATCACTGCCAAAGACATAATAGGTGCTATCGTTTCTTTTATGACCTCTTTCATCAAAGGATAATGTAGGCTGCATTACCACACCATCTTCTGTAATAACAGCTCTATTTAAAAGAGAGGTAACATGCCTATGGTCCCTAAGATTATCTGCACTTCTGCCAAATACCGGAATAGCTGCCACAGCCTCAAAGCTTAGTGGTTCCTTCCCATCATTTTGGATAGTAACAACCATTATCTCAGCGTTTTGTTCTAACAGTGCAAAAATTGAAGTAGTGGCCTTAATCCCCTTTGCTTTGTTGCAGCTTTCTACTGTCTGCCACATCCTGCCAGCAGTTAATGTCACATCATCCTCATCCTTTGTAAATCTAGTAGCCTCCTGCATAGCAGATACACCTGTGGCTGACCACAGTTCATCATTCATTATCAAAAAGAAGTTTCTGGTATCCCTGTCTGCCTGCAAATCCATTACACTTTTAGGGGCAATCAAAAAATGATTCTGATCTGTTTTAGCATCCCCACCAAAATCTGGTGCCACAGCACTCTTAAGTCCCTTAGTACTTGCCAGTGGCAAATACAACCCGCTAGTATGTTGAGGACTTTTAATCTCAAAGCTTCCATTTTCATCAATAAATCGTATTTTGCTCATGTTCGTCCTTCCTCCCCTTTAATCTTTCCTTATCTTAGGAAAATGAAGGCACTAAAAAAAGGACACCTTTTTTATATAGGTGTCCT
>NZ_JAFUSK010000066.1 GCF_017471675.1 Pseudobutyrivibrio sp. | reverse complement strand
TTTGCAGTAACAAAAGTAAGAGGGCATACCTTATCTGTAATATCTACCTGTTCATCAAATTCTAAAACTTCACTCATGTTAAACCTCCTTCGTATGGCGAGACTCACTCCAAGTTTTTCTCTCGCTCGTTACACTCTCAAGCCTTGGCATTGCCCCGTCGCGAGATTGACTCCTTGTGCAACGCCAAGAGCTTGATAGCTACGAGCTATTGCTAGGTTGTGTGTGAGTCTCTTTAAACAAGCTGGTAGGTAACAAGTTCTTAGATTTCTCAAGCGAGACGTGTTGTCGAGCGGAGAAATACTAAGGCTTGTAACCGTAACCAGCGTAGGAATTTCTCAACCTTCATATGCGGCCTCGACGGCGGTGCGTAGGCCCTCGTCGCCTAGGCGGGTGAGGGTTGCGCGGAAACGCTCAGATGGCTTTGCGTTGGCCTCGAAATAGTCGATGGCTGCGTCGGTGACACGGAACAATGTTTCCTTATCACGGATGATTGGAAGCAACTGCTCAGCCTTATAAATCTTATTTCCAAAGGTACCTCCAAAGGATACGATATAACCTGGTGTTCCAACCCATGCATCAGTAGGACAGCTCTTTACACATCTAGCACAGTTATTGCACTTAGTAGTATCTATCTCCACCTTGCCATCCTTCATTGTAAGCGCCTGCTCTCTACAAGCCTTTACGCACACACCACAGGAAATGCAATCCTCTTCCTTATATTCAACTGTCATACCGCCTTTGATACCCACATCATTTTCCTCAGCCTTTAGACAGTTATTCTGACATCCAGTCACACCGAACTTAAACTTATGTGGCAGCTCTCTACCAAAGTATCTATCATTTAATTCCTGAGCCAAAGTATATGTATCTATACAGCCACTTGGGCAAATTTCTGAGCCCTGGCAGGCTGTAATGGTACGAACTCTCGGGCCACACACACCTGTGTACACGCCCCCAGCCAATAGCTCATCCTTTACCTTTTGCAAATCATTCACATGAATAAAAGGAATCTCAATTCCTTGGCGGCTAGTCATATGCACATAGCCATGGCCATACTTTTCTGCCACCTCTGCCACTGTCTTGATGGCTTTTGCATCTAAATTGCCACCTACAACTGCAAGTCGAAGTGATCCATATCCCTTCTGTTTCTGGCTCATGAAGCCACCAGCCTTCAAAGCCTTATAATCTATCTTTTCTGCCATAATTACTCCTTTTCTCTCGCCTGTTACGTCAACAAGCTACCTTTGTATGAGTCGCATCCAAGTGCTTCGTGCTCCCGCAAGCCATCTCCCATTGGGAAGCACCAGAAACCCGAAAATGTAAGCTTCGCTTACTAGGCATACATTTTCCTTCGCTTCACTCGGAAAATGCACGCCATATCCCGCCGGCGTAGGTCCTTCCCACGCTCGGCATGGCGCCCCCCTACTAGCGCTTGCCTAAGTTGTGAGCGTCTCTTACTTAATTGATTACCATGAAAATCTAGCTTATTGCGGTACGGAAGTCTTCTATTAGATCTTCCACGTCTTCGATACCGACACTGATACGGATTAGATCTTCGTAGACGCCGGCGTCCGCTAGTTCTTTTTCAGTGCTGTGTAATGAAATCGTTGACATAGGATGAACTACCAATGTTTTTGTATCACCAATATTTGATAGAATGTATGGAATGGTTAGCTTATCCATGATTTCAAAGGCCCGTTCTTTGGAACCTACTCTGATGGTGAGGATGGCGCCATAACCATTCTTTAGTATCGTATTTGCGATATCATTCCATTTGCTGGTAGCAAGTCCTGGGTAGTTAACTGTGATGTCATCATAGTTTTCATCAAACCACTTAGCCAGTTCATAGGCGTTCCTGCACTGTCGTTCCATCCTTAAACCTAAAGTTTCTATTCCTATCACATTTAGATATGCATTAAATGGTGATAGGCAGGTTCCCATGTTTCGGTACAGTCCACTTCGCATTTTCGATATATATGCAAATGGTCCATACTTGATGTATTCCCCTAGTACAGGGTAGCGTTCCTTAGTCCATTTGAAATGTCCACTATCTGTCAGTACGCCGCTGATAGAATTACTGCTTCCATTAATGTATTTGGAAGATGAATTCACTACTATGTCTGCCCCATGCTCTATGGCTTTCACCAGATATGGTGTTGCTGTGGTGTTGTCTATAACAAGCGGCACGCTGTGAGAATGTGCAATTTCTGCAAGCTTATCAATATCTGTTACATCCAAACAGGGATTGCCGATGGTCTCTGCAAATACCACCTTGGTGCGGTCATTGAAAGCCGCCTCTATCTCTTCCCAATTGTTGTTTTCTACATATCTTGTCTTGATTCCGAAGGCTTCTATGTCTCTAAACAAATCGATAGAGCCTCCATACAAGCTTGCGCTTGATATTATTTCATCACCTGCTTCAAGAATATTTAAAAGAGCCATGGATAAGGCAGCCATTCCAGATGCACATGCAACTGATCCGATTCCGCCTTCCAGCTTTGTAATCTTTTCCTCAAAAGCATTTATGGTAGGGTTGGCTACACGGGTATAGCAATATCCCATTTTCTTATTGGCAAATATGCCAGCCAAGTCCTCTGCAGATTCCTGAAAAAAAGCACTGCTCTGATATATAGGTGGAAGGGTTGCACCTTTTATCTCCTTTTGATTGCCTGCATGTAGCAGGTTTGTGTTAAATCCTATACCTATCACTCCCTTCATTTCTACGATTACCTACTAGGTTGATAGGATAATAACAGATAAATGCCACTTCTTCAATATACCTAGTTCCCAAATAAAATTAGAGCTAGTTATAAATCATGTTTATAACTAGCTCTATATCATATATACGTTTTAATTGTCATAATCATCTAAGAAATGATGCTTTACACCATCCTGCTTGTATGCAATTACTGTAGCAAGATTAACATTCTCTACACTGCGGAAAATATTTGATTCCACATAAGGATTTACCTTCTTAAGCTCTGCGATTAAGTTTCTTGTTTCAAGACGCTTAGATGCGCTGGTTCCATCTACAGAACAGCTGTCACAGGTCTCTGTAAAGTGACAGGCACACTGAAGGAAGTGTAAGCCGTTGTATCTTTGCCATGCAATAATATCATCCTGTCTAATGAGATACAAAGGTCTTATTAATTCCATGCCCTCAAAATTAGTAGAATGAAGCTTAGGCATCATTGTCTGTATCTGGGCTCCATAAAGCATGCCCATCAGAATAGTTTCTATAACATCATCATAATGATGACCAAGTGCTATCTTGTTGCAGCCAAGCTCCTTAGCCTTGGAATAAAGATGACCTCGGCGCATTCTGGCACACAGATAACAAGGATTCTTATCTACTGTATCAACTGCATCAAAAATATCGCTCTCATACACAACTATCGGGATTCCCATTAGCTTAGCATTACTTTCGATTAGCCTACGGTTAACCTCACTGTAGCCTGGATCCATTACAAGAAAAGTAAGATCAAAATTAACCTTCTGATGTTTCTTAATCTCCTGGAATAGCTTAGCCATCAGCATGGAATCCTTACCACCGGAAATACAAACCGCAATATGGTCACCTTCCTTTATAAGCTCGTACTGCTTGCAAGCTCTTGCAAATGGCGAAAACAGACTTTTGTGAAATTTCTTTCTGATGCTCTTTTCTATCTCAGCAGTTTTCTCATTAAGCTCTTCTTCTGCCTCATTATCCTGAGCCTCCATCATAGCTGAAAGATAACTATTGTATCCTCCTGTTAGACTTACTGCATCAAATCCTTGCTCAACTAAAATAGCCGCATCCTCAACTGAGACCACACCTCTGGTGCAATAAAGTATTATCTGCTTTGATTTGTCCAGACGATTGCAGACACCCTCTAAATCTGTCTCAAACAGCTCATGTGTGATGCTTACTGCACCTGGAATCATACCATATTTAAGGCTTCCCTCATTTCTGGTATCAACCAGAATATATTTATCTTTATCCAATTTACTTAGTTCAACAAATGTAATTTCTTTCATGTTTACCTCTATTAAGACTGCCTGGCAATCCCGTATTAATACTTTTTCGACATTTCCTCAGCAATCCTAACACGTTCAAGCTCCGCTTGTAAATAAGATATTTCCCGATTGCAGTCGTCAATCATGTTAGATATTCGATTTATGATTCCTACAATATTTGCTATCAAACTCTCTGTCTGTAACAGTGAGCCTTTTATCTCGATAGAAATATCTTCCTGATACGCTTCCGCTTCATGCATACAATTTCCAAGCCATGTGTTTCCATTGCTCATATCATAGGCCCTATTCCAGCTCAAAACAGTATCTTCTATGATGGATTGTTCTTTTATAATTTCCGCTTTGTACTCTTCTAATTCAGAAATATTGCCATTATAAATACTTATTTGATTATGTAAGCCATTTATCCTTGCCTGAATATCTCCACTACTCATTTATTTACCTTCGCTTTTATATTAGCAGCTGCTTTTCTATCAGTTTCTTCTATTGATTCCTTTAACGCATCAAGCGCCTTGGGAAGTGATTGAGCGGATTGCATATGATACTTTTTGGTCACCACATTAATACGTTCATTATATCTAGATAAAAGACTTGTTATATTGGTATGTATTATTTCTTCTGTATCAAGCAATACTTCCTCATCCAAGAGACAGTCTGACGCTGTATTCGTTATTTCTAACACAATATCATTATATTTTTCTGTTTCTATTGATACTCTATCATTCATTTTTTATTCCAATCAATAAATTGTCCTTACTAAGAATAATCGTCACCGAACTATCCCATGCTATAATTTCAATTTCTGCCAAAGAATGTAATATATTTCCATCCCATACAAATCCTCTTATGTAGTATATTCGTCTTGTACTTAAACATTACATAGATTTTATTTTTGTGAAAGCTAATCCTGTAAGATTATTATCTTCTACTAATTGTTTAAACTTTTCTGAGCAAAATAAAGGTATCTCTTGTCCATTTCCTAATTTGAAAATATCAGATGCTTCCACTTTATCTTTATATATTCCATACTTACTAACAGTATATATTGTGTCAAATCCTTCTATTTTCGTTTCGAAATAATCAGATATTTCCAAACAAAGTGCATCAACCACTCTAACTATATTTGCAATATAATACATCTCATAACTTGACGTTCCACCCTCGCGTATATTCACTTCAAAAAACTCAATATCTGTATCCAAAGTCTCCAATATTTCTTTTAATTTGTTGGAAACTAAAAACCATCCTTTATCATTTGCCAAGTAATCAGTCCATACACTTCCTTCTTCCTTATTAAAGTAAAATTCCATTCTTCCATCCCAATCATTAAAATGCTTCCCACTAACCATTGTATTTTGTTCAATTCCATAATCATTATTGTAATGACACACGATATCATTCTCTATATTCATATCAATAGACACTTTATAATAATTCATCTTACTAATTACCTCTAGTTAGTCGAAATTTCAGAGACAATATTGTCATTACAATTTCCTATAGTTTCTATAATGATATATTTTCATTTTTCATTATAATCAAAATGTGCTTAACTGCAATTCATTGTTAACTATATGGTAATTATAAGTACATCTTCGCCTAAACTAATTGCTTTCTCAAATGCATGTATTAATACTGTAATTAAGTCTTCTCCTTCACTTGTTACAAAATAATTTGATAAATCTGTAATATCTACACTTATATTATCCCCCCAAGGTGGTTGCTTGGATAAGTCTTCAATATCCCAAACCACATTTTTTACAGATATTCCACTTAATTTTTCCTTAATTATTACTAGTTCTTCCATTGCTAAACCAACATTTTTATTATTAAGTCTTCCACTGTATAACTCCTTCATCAAAAAAGGATATTTGCTCCCCCAAATCCCATCTTCAAGATTATATGCAACCGTGGAAAAAAAAGAATGCAGAAAATCTGAAGTTCCAATCTGAAATAAATAGTATTTAACTGTAATTGCAACAGACATACCGCCACCTACATATTATTCTTCTTAAATGCACTTAATTCTACAGCAT
Organism: Pseudobutyrivibrio sp.; assembly: GCF_017471675.1. Taxonomy (GTDB): domain Bacteria; phylum Bacillota; class Clostridia; order Lachnospirales; family Lachnospiraceae; genus Pseudobutyrivibrio. The sequence goes on along the minus strand of NZ_JAFUSK010000066.1, from coordinate 63,602 downwards.
TTTCATTATTTTCTATTATTTTTTTTATCAATAAACTATCTTTACTAAGAATAATTGTCGCCGAGCTATCCCATGCTATAATTTCAATTTCTGCCAAAGGATGAAACATATTTCCATCCCATACTAAATCAATATTATTTGTTTCATATTTTTCTTGTTTAATTTGCTCTTCTGAAATATTTCTATTAAAGCCATGAAATATTCCCCAAATCCACTGAGTTTCATCCAATTTGTTTAACTCTGTTAAATCCTTTCCGCTAATAAATACTGTATCTGAGTTAAATATATTGGCAACTTTTTCATTTTCTGGATAACATTCATAAGATTCTATCAGCCAATTAAAATCTACCTGCTTATTGCTGATAATATCAAAAACATCCTCCAAATATGTAAAATATTCATAACCTTTGTTAATAATTACTCCACTCATAATAATATCCTCTTATTTTCTTCTTGGTCTTCCAGTCGACCAATCCCAAGTATGCTCATGTGGAATTTCTGGATGCCATTTTCCATTCCCATGATTAGTCATATCTACGTCTCTTATTGCATTCCCTTTTGAGTCATACCATCTTCTAGTTATAATTTTTCCTTCTTGGTCTACAATATCAATAGATGTATTTGCTTTTCCACGTGGTCCTGGATTTTTTTTCAAAACATAATGCTCTTTACTCTTCGCGATATTAATCTTATTTCCCAAATTTGTATCAATATATTCCTCAGTACTATTCATATAAGCATTAGTTTTAACCGTATTCAATATCTCATCCCCGACAGCTGCTGTTGCAACAAAAGCACTAACATATCCTACTGCCTCTGACCAATCTCCAATTGTCATTGAATCAACTTTTACTGATAGGTCATTAACGGCAACAGCTTTCATTTCATCGATATTTTTCAGTATGGATTTAACTCGCCTTCTAGCATCTTCATCAATAGTCTTTAACCCATTATGCCTAATGTACTCCGCTCCTGAAATAATTACATTGTCTCTAGCATCTAATAAATCCGTTATAACTTTTGGTGTAGCTAATATTCCAGCTGGTATATCTACTAAACATGTTTGCCCACCTTTGATAAAACGCTTTACACAATCTGTACCGTCACCATATATTTTAGAATACTCACTTTTAGGAAACATTTTCGCTGGTATTGATAATGACATCAATAATCTTCCAAAAGAACCAGTTGTAAAATGAAGCACCTCTATTGGAACCTTCTCATAAGAAAAATCCATAAGCTTCATTCCCTGCTTTTTTAACTCTTTTCCAAAAATGTCAAATTCCTCAGCTATATATTTTATGCTTTCTTTTATGGTAATATATCTACCCTCTTTAAACTGCCACCTTTTTTTCAACAAACTATAAAATGGACTATTAATAAATTCTTTTAGCTTATCTCCATTAGCACTTTCGAACCAATTAAATATAATATCGCTTAACCTATTATTAGCTATTTCACCATTTTGTATCTGTGCAATAAAAGAATCTACCCTACTAATATCATTTATTAGGATTTTAGCATCATCTAAAAGAGCCTGTAATCTATCTATTCTGGTCTCAACATCATCTAGATATGAGTCTAAATCCATACTTTTCGCATATAGTATTTCTTCATCATCAAATTCTAGGAAGTTTTTAATAATATTTAAAATGTAACCGCTATCTCCATATTTCCCACAAAGACATTCAAAACTTTCCCTAGAAGCAGAAAAATCTGGTTGTGTCACCGTTCCAATATGCCCATACCTTGACTCTATTGTTTTTGCAATATAGTCTATATTAGATGAATGATTATTGAAGTTTTCATAGATTTTTCTATAATCATCGTTTATTTCATATAGTGATTCTACATCTATTCTAGCATTATCAGCTGAATCAACTTTTTCTTGAAAGGAAATAATCATATGCTCGTACAACTGTAGCAAATAATTATGCGAACTAATAACCTCTTCCAAAAGCTTAAGTTCTACTTCTTGAACTAGCTCTTTAGAGGCCGCTGCACTTATCCCCTCAAAGGCATCATTATTTACATAATCTCCAAAAGCCGTTTTTAATAAATCTGCTTTCATCGAATAAGCATTTATTTCAGATGATAACAATTCATAATATTCAATTGTTTTTCTCGAATCAAAACTTTTTTTATACATATCTCTCCATTAATTTAGACCTTAATTGTAACAAAATTATTCTGTTTAGAAAAGAATTGCTGTAACAAGTTCAAACTTTATTGCTTTTAGGTAAAAGAATACATATAATATTGCCGTTAAGAAGGAGAAATGTATATGACTAACAAAGCTTTTGTAAAATCTATTATGGCTGGTTTCACTATCGGCCTTGGTGGACTCATTTATTTATCACTAGATAATAAGGTGATTGGTTCCGCACTGTTTTCCGTTGGATTATTCGTTGTACTTACCTTCGGATTTAATCTTTTCACTGGTAAGGTTTGCTACACAATTGATAAGGGCGGTCCATCAATACCAGATATGATTTCTATTTGGATTGGAAATTTTATTGGAACTCTTATACTTGCTCTTATGATAAGAGGTACTAGAGTTGGAGCAGCCGTTGCTGAAAAGGCCACTGCTCTTTGTGATGTTAAAAATGGAGACTCATACTTGAGCCTGTTTTTGCTTGGAATACTTTGCAACATTTTTATTTTTATTGCAGTAGATGAGTTTAAGAATAACAGCCATGAGCTTGGCAAATACCTAGGAATATTCCTTGGTGTTATGGGATTTATTCTTGCAGGCACAGAGCACTGCGTTGCAGATATGTTCTATTACAACATGGCATTTAACTATTCCGTAAATGCGATAATTAAGCTACTGGTTATCACTGCTGGAAACACAGTTGGTGGTATTTGCATTAATTATGTATGCAAGAAGATAAAATAAAAATACAAGCCTTCCCGTTATATATCTGCGGGAAGGCTTTTTTATTATATGAAATCTCCACCAGTTGCTACAGCAGAATGTATTCCTGAGGCCTTATATACAAAATCGACTGCCTCTGACAATGAAATGGATTCCCCCTCAATCCAATCACTATAATAGCCTCTGGTTTCATTGAATACAGATGTATCAATATCCCTTCCTGCTGCAAACAATACTACAATTCCTGCATCATTTAGATGCTTAACAATACTCTTTGTTCCATGGCTAGAAGCAGGAACAAACAGATATGTATGGCGACCTCTGTTGCTAAGCTCACGTTCAACCTTCTTTGCAAAATCAATATCGATGCCGGCTTTTCCAATAGGAAATTCTACAGTAATAGCACGCTGTCCCTTCCAATTACTTCTGGCTTCTCTATCGATTTCAGTGGTAGCTTCCTGCCCATCCTCTTTGTACACCTGGGTAACAATACCACATGCAGATGTCATGTTTGTTACTCTGTCAATAAGAATAAGCTCACCAAGATTTTTATGCTTTTCAAATGTAGATAAAACAATACTATCTGCAAGCTTTAATTCACAAACAGCAATCTCATTTTTCTTTAAGGAAGTAGCTTCACGACGCTCACCTGTATTTACATCTATTGTATTTCGAATACTTTTTACTACACCAGGTATCAGCTTAGTGCCAAGCTTCACAAAGAAGTTTTTGCCCTGAGACAGTTCCTCATCGTCCATCCAAAGTAATGTAGCTTCAAGTGATGAAGATGTAGAAAGCTCTATGTCCTTTGAAAGAACGCAGCCCCTGGAAACATCCACCTCTCTATCAAGCTGCACTGTAACAGCTTGACCGGTACTTATCTCCTTCACTTCCTTATCAAGCACATGCAAGCTCTTCACGTGTGCTTTTTCCTTGCTAGGTAAAATGACAACTTCATCCCCAACAGTTAAGCTTCCTGTCTCAACCTGTCCCTGGAAGCCTCTAAAAGTATGATTTGGTCTACATACTCTTTGCACAGGCATGTAAAATCCGCTCTCTTCATTGTTAGTACTTATATCTACATTTTCCAAGTAACTCAATAGAACTGGTCCATCATACCAATCTATATTTTCAGACCTGGTAGTTACATTATCTCCCTCTGTTGCAGACACTGGAATGATAACAACACTCTCAAGTGAAAGCTCTGCTGCAAGCTCATTAATCTGCTTAGTAATTTCTTCAAATCGTTCTTTGCTGTAAGATACCAAATCCATCTTATTTACCGCAAATACGAAGTAACGAATTCCCATTAATGAGCAGATTCTGGCATGACGCTTAGTCTGAACCAAAACGCCCTGTTTAGCATCAACAAGTATTACAGACAGATCGGCAAAGGATGCTCCTACAGCCATGTTTCTTGTATATTCCTCATGACCAGGGGTATCTGCCACGATAAAGCTTCTGTTATCAGTTGTGAAATAACGATATGCTACATCGATTGTAATTCCCTGCTCTCGCTCTGCCATAAGACCATCTAACAACAAAGAATAATCAATTGCTCCACCTCTGCTTCCAACCTTTGAATCCAGCTCTAAAGCCTTTTTTTGATCAGCATATAAAAGCTTCGCGTCATATAATATATGCCCTATAAGTGTAGACTTTCCGTCGTCTACACTTCCGCATGTTATAAACTTAAGTAATTGCATTTTAGAAATACCCCTCTCTCTTTCGTCTTTCCATTGAACCTGCAGCCTCGTTATCAATAACGCGAGTAGTACGTTCACTAGAAACCGCACTTAAGGTCTCATCTATTATCTCATCCAGGGTGTCTGCATCAGATTCAACTCCACCTGTCAGCGGATAGCAGCCTAATGTTCTAAAGCGCACCTTCTTATTAACAATCTCTTCTCCTGGAAGCAATCTGTTTTTTAATCTGTCATCATCTACCATGATTATATTTCCATCACGATAAATAACAGGGCGCTCCTTGGCAAAATACAAGGATGGTATTTCTATGTTTTCGCGTTTGATATATTGCCATATATCCTTTTCAGTCCAATTAGAAAGTGGGAATACTCTAACCTCTTCCCCCTTGAATAGCTTGGTATTAAATAGCTTCCACATCTCAGGACGCTGATTTTTTGGATCCCATGCATGGGCAGAATTTCTAAATGAGAATATTCGCTCCTTAGCTCTGGATTTTTCCTCATCTCGTCTTCCACCACCGAAAGCTGCTGTAAAACCGTATTTATCCAATGCCTGCTTTAATGCCTGAGTTTTCATAATATCAGTGTAGGCGCTACCATGGTCAAATGGATTGATTCCCTGCTTTACCCCTTCTTCATTTATATATTCAAGCATTTCTAACCCGTATTTTTCTGCCACATGATCTCTAAACTCAATCATTTCCTTGAATTTCCAGGTAGTGTTAACATGTAAAAAAGGAAAAGGCGGTTTTTCTGGGTAGAAGGCCTTTAGGGCTAAATGTAGCATTACAGAGCTATCCTTTCCAATGGAATACAGCATTACAGGCTTTTCACACTCAGCTGCAACCTCTCTGATAATATATATAGCTTCTGCTTCCAGCTCATCAAGATGTGTCAACTTGCTCATTTCTTACCTCGCTTTAATATTTATTAGATTCTTTTGTATTAATAGTGATTGTCTTTTGAATCCCATTAGGGTCAGTCACAATCCAGTATCGCAAATCCCCCTGTGCTCTAGTAGAAAGGGTCGAGCCCTTGCCTCCTATATCAGCTCCAAGGAAAAAGGCAATAGCCCCAGCCTGGCATTCTTTTAGGCAAGATGTGCAGCCCCAGCAATCTTTTTCTCTCTTAATAAAAGCTTTGCCATCCTTTAACTTAATCAGATTTCCCGGGCACACTTCTATGCATTTTTTGCATCCAACGCAGGAATTTGTGTTGATTCTAACGCTCATCTATCTCACCTCCTGCATACTGGATATTACCGTCACCATTAAAGGTGAAAATAATATTTTTATAATCATCCACCACCAGAGGTCTTTTGATTATTTTGATACCATCACCTGTCTTTACTGAATTGATATATACATTGTAATTATCATCCACATTTGGATAGCTCATATTTTCTCCGAAGCTATGCCATCTGGTTTCTTTTCTTGCCTTAAGATGTTCTATAAGTGAAAGGCTAACAGTAAGTCGTTCTTTAATCTCGTATATCTGTAAAAGCTCATCTGTATCATTTGCTTTTAATGTATTTAGCACCTGCTGAAGGCCTTCTAGCTTTTCCTTTGCCAGCTTTAATCCTGTTTCGTTGAATTGATAGCTCTTAGTGATTCCACCTGCATATTCATCCATCACCTTTTGCATGGCTTCCTCTACCTGGGATATGGTGATATTACCTATTGGATTGTTTAAATATTCATCATAGTTTGCTAAGATTTTCTCCCAGACATTACTAGATACTAATTCAAAATCTTCCTTCAAATATTCTTCAATACCAGCGGCTGCCAACTTTCCTTCTGCCAAAGCACCTGTAACATACTTTTGTGGGGCTCCACCTGCCACATCTCCAGCAGCATATAGCCCACGAACTGTAGTAGCGCGATTATTGTCTACCCAGTAACCACTTGCTGTATGTCCGCCTACAATGTATGGCTCTGTTCCTTCTATTTCTACATTCTGCTCAGATGGGCCTTGGCCGCCCTCCAGCCATTTTAGGGTCTGGGATGGAGCCATATTCAGATAGGCCTTGTACAAATCCTCTTCTTGGGCTTTTGATATGACATCAGTCTTTAGATAGCAAGGGCCTCTTCCCTCTTTATTCTCCAGGGTTGTACCATATACCCTTTCGCAGGTTGCCACTCCATACTTGGTCTCATATATTTCCCCAAGGCCATTCATCTGTTTCGCTCTGACACCTTGGGCAATAGTTCCTGTTGGGGCAATTGTATCCTTGCATCTAAGTGCTATAAACCTCATTTCAAATGTGGTCATCTCTGCCCCTGCATTGATTCCCATGGCATAACCTGCGCCCGTATTAAAAGGTGGATACCACATCTTATGCCTTGAAAAACCTGGATTGTTAGGTCTGTATAAGCCTGCTGCCCCACCTGTTGCCATCAGTACAGCTTTTGCAAAAATAACATAGGCCTTCGCCTCATTAACATCAAAACCAACCGCTCCGTATATACGATTTTTTTCAACTAGAAGGTCAGTGATATTTACATGATTTATTACAGTAACATTGTCACTTTCACTTGCCATCTTAGCCAGAATTGGCTTGATGTTTTCCCCGTTTATCTTTATATTTCTATCTCCCCTTGTAACGTATTTACCATTTTCATCCTTTAGAATTACCAGTCCCTCTTTCTCCAATGTGTGGGTCACATCATTAAGATTCTCAGAGATTGACAATAGCAAATCTTCTCTAACAATTCCTTTTGCATCCTTTTTGCAATAGTTAACATAATCCTGAGGAACCTTTCCTTCTGTAATATATGCATTGATGGCGTTTACACCTGCTGCAAGACACCCACTTCTTTTTATATTTGCCTTTTCTGCAATGAGCACCTTATGACTTCCACTTAAACCTAAAGTATATGCACAATAGCATCCAGCAGTGCCGCCACCTATTATCAAAACATCCGTTTTTAATTGTTCAACTGATAGATTTTTCAACATACCATATTCCTTAAATAACAATATCCTCATCCTGAAGTGATGTGTTAGTAGCAAGAACTACCTCATCACCTGCTACGACGTACAATCTGTATATGAACACATCCACAGTTTCACCCACTTTTATCTCCGAATCATTGATGCTTCTAATTGAAGATATCAGATTGCCATGTAGCCTTACCCTTACTTCCAGATTGCTTCCCCTGAAAATAATGTCTTCTACCACGGCTTCCTCTGCAGAATTTGCAAACTGAACACTTTCGCCCTTTTTAAATATGCTTACAAATTCCGGTCTTAAATATGCAGTGGAATCTCCTGAGCACTTCTCGAAATATCTGAATTTCTCATAGTTCTTTACTTCCACGGAGTTTCCAATAAATCTTGCAACGAAAGGTGTAGCAGGATTCTTATAAAGCTCCTGAGGATTTCCTGACTGCTCCACTCTACCCTCGTTGGTAACGATTATTTCATCAGCCACTTCAATAGCCTCATCCTGGTCGTGTGTAACAAAGATGCTGGTTATACCAAGCTTTGTTATCATTTCTCTAAGCCAAGTTCTAAGTTCTAGCCTAACCTTGGCATCGATTGCTGCAAAGGGCTCATCTAACAGCAGTATCTGTGGGTTAGGTGCCAATGCTCTTGCAAAAGCCACTCTCTGTCTTTGTCCACCAGATAACTGACTTGGATATCTTTTTTCTAAACCTTCGCAATCTATAAGAGAAATAAGCTCAGTAACACGCTCCTTAATCTTAGCCTCCGGAACCTTTTTAACCCGAAGACCAAATGCTATATTGTCATATACATTCATATATCTAAACAAGGCATAATTCTGGAATACAAACCCAATTCCTCTTTCGCTGCCTGGCACATTATTAACCACCTTGCCATCAATAAGGATTTCTCCTGAATCAGGATTTTCAAGACCAGCAATCATTCTAAGAATGGTGGTCTTGCCACTTCCCGACGGACCAAGAAGAGCAACCAGCCTACCCTTTTCAATAGAAATATTTATATCCTTTGATGCATGAAAATTTTTAAAATGCTTGTTTATATTTTTTAGCTCAACATATCCCATAACTTATGCCCTTTCTACTTGTTCAAATCCAATTCCTTGTTGCCTTTGTTTTCAATCACTAATCTAAGGATTAGTACAATAACTGCAAGTACAACCAGAATGGATGATGCTGCAAATGCTCCTGTAAAATCATAGCCTTGATATAAAAGCTCTATGTACAGTGGCAATGTATTAGTCTTGCCTCTTAGATGCCCCGATAGAACAGATACTGCACCAAACTCTCCCATAGCTCGGGCTGTACATAAAACTACTCCATATAAAAGCGCCCACTTTATATGAGGAAATGTTACCTTTCTAAAGATAGTGAAAGTCCCTGCCCCCATAAGCGACGCTGCTTCCTCCTCATCTGTTCCCTGAGCTGTAAGTACTGGTACTAATTCTCTGGAAATAAAAGGAAAGGTCACAAAGATAGTGGCTAATACTATACCTGGTACCGCAAATATAATTTGAATTCCATAAGAATCCAATATAGGATACAGGCCACTTTGCCTTCCGAAAGTAAGCACATATATAAGACCTGCAATAATTGGAGATACAGTTACAGGTAAATCTATGAATGTGGATAGCAGCTTCTTACCCTTAAAGCTGTACTTTGTAATAAGCCATGCTGCTGCAATTCCAAATATCGTATTTACGATAACAGCCCAGGCTGTAGCCTGTATGGTAAGTAGTGCCGCCTTAATAGCATATTCATCTGAAACTGCATTGATATAACCTGATATGCCATCTCTAAGGGCTGTAATCACTATATATACAAGTGGCAAAATCAAAAACACGCCAAGGAATATAAAGCTAATCGTTATTAAGAAATATTTCAGTACCTTATTTTCTTTTCTAAGTTCCATAGCATTCTCCTATATTTTTCCGTTTACTCTTCTTGATACATTAGCCTGTACAATAGCATTTACCGACAATATAACCATGGAAATACCAAGCATTACCAGGGCTATAGATGTAGCTGCCGAATAATCATATTCCTGCAACTTAGACATAATTAGAAGTGGTGCAATCTCTGTTTCATAAGGGGTGTTTCCTGCAATAAATACAACACTTCCATATTCTCCAATACATCTGGCAAAGGCTAAGGTAAAGCCTGATATGATAGCTGGTAGAATCTCTGGAAAAATCACTTTTTTAAATGTGGTCTTGGCATCTGCTCCTAAAATAAAGGCAGCCTCTTCGTACTGTTTGTCTATCTTTTCTAAGACAGGTTGAACAGACCTAACAACAAAAGGGATACCTATAAATATCAGAGCAACTGTAATACCTACTCTGGTATAAGCTATCTGAATTCCAAATAAGTTATAGAATATCTGCCCTACCCAACCATTAGTAGTGGTTAGATGAGTTAAAGATATACCAGCAACAGCTGTTGGCAGAGCAAATGGTAATTCTATTATTCCGTCAATAAATTTTTTCCCCTTGAAATCATATCTAACCAATATCCAGGCAAGGATAAGTCCCATCAACACATTTATTAAAGATGCTATAAAAGCTGTAGAAATAGATACATAATATCCAGCCAGTACTCTTGGCTTGGTAACTGTATCAATAAATTCAGATAAACTAAGCTTTGCAGAGAAGACTACTAATGAACACAGAGGAATCAGCACTACTATACTCAAAATTGTTATTGTTATTCCCATTGATATACCAAACCCTGGTATTACACTTTTTCTTCTAGTCATCTTTCAAATCCTCTCTACAAAACTTCGGAATGGGTTTCCCCATTCCAAAAGATTTTTACTGTTCATAAATGCTGTCGAAATTAGCACCATCTGCAAAATGGTCTGCTCTTGCTTTTGCCCAACCGCCGAAGTGGTTAATATCTGTTAATGCGATGTTGTTATTAATCCACTTGCCATCTGCAGGTACCTCTGTGATTGTGTTTGAATCATTAGAAGATACATACTTATCATAAATAGCCTTTGTGCTTGGACGATAATAATTCTCAGCTTCAATCTGCTGCGCTTCATCAGAATATAGATAGCTTAAGTATTCCTTTGCAACATCCTCTGTGCCATGCTTCTTTGCAACCTCATCAACTACTGCAACTGTTGGCTGGCAGAGAATTGATACAGAAGGTACTACAATCTCGTACTCACCTGGATACTCAGCAAGTGAAAGGAACGCTTCATTCTCCCAGGCAATAAGCACATCACCCTGCTTATTTTCTACAAAGGATGTTGTTGCACCTCTGGCACCAGAATCAAGAACTACTACGTTTGCATATAGCTGCTTGATTGAATCAAGGATTTCTGCTTCACTTTGTCCCTGCTGTTCGAAATAATACCAGGCAGCTAGATAGTTCCACATAGCACCACCAGATGTCTTAGGGTTAGGTGTAATTACTCCTACATCTTCTCTAATCAAATCATTCCAGTCATAAATCTTCTTTGGATTACCTGAACGAACTAAAAATACGATTGTCGATGTATATGGTGAGCTGTCTAACTCAAATTCTGATGTAAATCCATCATCAATAAGTCCTGCATCTGCAACCACCTGTACGTCACCTTCAAGAGCAAGTGTTACCACATCTGCCTCTAATCCGTTTGCTACTTCAAGAGCCTGCTTACCAGATCCTCCGTGAGACTGAGTAACCTCTACAGTCTGTCCAAATTCTTCCTCGTAATGTGCCTTAAATAATTCGTTGTAGGCTGCATATAATTCTCTTGTTGGATCATAAGATACGTTTGTAAGCTCTATCTTCTCTCCAGCACTCTTTGGCACCTCTGAATTATCACCAGCTGCTACATTTTCATTATTTCCACATCCAATTACAGCTGCTCCCAATGCTGTAATTAGTATCAATGATAATAATCTCTTTTTCATATCATCTTCCTCCTTCTTTTTATTCCACTAATCTACTAGGTTGATAGGATTATATGTCACAAAACCCGTAAATACAAGATATCTAGCTCCCAAAGAAAATGAGAGCCGGTTATAGATTCAATCTATAACCGACCCTCAAATCAGATCAAATATACTTATTTGATTATCAATCCATGAGGTCTGCTTAACATCATGAATAATATCGTCTTTACGATAATTGCCTATTAGAAATGGTGAATTAACATCATGTAATTCTTTATTTTTCGCCACCTGCTCAAGGTCATTATTAGCATAACAGTATTTGCAAAAATGTCTGCAGGTGTCGTATGCTCCTATATCTGCCCCTAAGTAACAGGCGCAGTCTGCCCTGGCTGGCTTAACATTAGATTTAGGAGCTCTTAGCCTTGAGCCTATAGCCTTTTCGTACATGGCTACTGTCATGCAGCCACTACAATCAGCTCCATACTTTGCTAAGAAATCACCTTCTGCACATGGCTTTACCACCATGTCATTTGCCCTTGCTATTTCAATAATCTTCTGCCCCAGGGCTACCTTATCTTCAGCAGATACTGGCGCTGCCTCAGGGAAATTGCGCTTTACCTTATCATAAATATCTATGAAGCTAATTACCACATGGTTGGTATAGCCCCTAAGGTTTGCTGCCATTTTGGCGAAAGCCTCTAAGTGAAAATCTACAGTATATTTTTCATCAATGAAAATGGGATCATATCGCCAACCGATTCTATCTGCACCAACCATCTTAGAAAGCTGCTTAAAGGATTCCATAACCTGAGCCTTATCAGGCACACCAGGCTCTATGTCCTTACCGTAGGGAGTAATAGTGATGTACCAATATTGACCAAAATCCTTTATTAAATCCATATACGGAAAAAAAGGTGCTGGATTCTTACTGCAAAAACCAATTGCATCCACCACCTTAGGGTCTAATCTGTACCTGCTCACCTGAACAGGATTATATGGATTTCTTACACAGACATAGCCTTCCTTGAATCTGTTTGCTAACCACTCAGGAAAAAATGCCGGTATGTCTGTGCGTTGCCCTGTGTTAATTATCATACTAACTATAATAAATCCTTTACGTCACATTTCAAGACCTTACATAAAGATTCAAGTGTAGCCACCGAGGCTTTGCCGATATCCTTTGCCCCAATTTCATACTGCTGCAATGTGCGCAAATTAACATCTGACTCCTTGGCAAGCTCACTTTGGGACATTTCAAAGTATTTACGATACATCTGAAGCCTGCTTACCGCTCTTGCTTTGTCGACTTTGGAATTAATATATTCTACTATCTGCATTTCATCCATTTCATGATATGGATTGTACTTCTCCATTAATTCCTCTGGAGTAATAATGCTTTGTATTTCCTTGAAGCTCTTGGCAGAGTACCACTGATAATATGCTAACACCCAACCTGTCCAATAATCCTCTTTAGGTGCTTTAAAGGATGTATCAATCTGCCTTAGTTCTGCAACATTTGTTCTAAGGACTATCTCCTGAGTAAGCTCCGCCCCGGATTTTCCAACTATGTATTTGGGATTTCCAACTTCAAACTGAGCTGCTATTCCTGAAACTATGAACAGACTCATAAAAAAATCTAGACTGAGCTTGTAATCATGAGCTGCAGTCTGAAATGCTTCTGCTAAATTTGCCATAGCATCACTAAGATATATTTCTTTATAAGGATGAACCATTCTACTGCTCCTTTCTTACAAGATCAATAAGATATGTTCCTTTTTTATCCATTGCATCAGCAATAGTATTATAACTTTCCCTTGCTTTGCTGTCCCTAGCAGACTTCTTAGGATAATACTCTGCACAATCAACTTGTTTTGCCTCTATAAACTTAAGCTTTGAAAAAGCCTTTTCACTCTTTATAAAGAACTGTTGTCCCAATTCACCAAGGTACATAGCTTCTTCCAACTGTTCAATGCTAATAGTATTTGCCAAAAAGGCTCGGGCAAATGAAAAATATGAATCATCTGCCCTATAACCTATTATTGCATCATATTCATCTATATCTATATGATAGTTTCGCTGCAAAAACCCAATACCATCCCTTGCCAGTGGGCTGTTGATACTAAAGGTTCTATGCTCAATCAGCAGTGTAATCCAATGCAAAATTGAATACTTTTCATCATTAAGATTTAGAATCTTAAGCCCCTTATCATCTATTTCATATACATTAACAAAACCGTCTCTCTCAGCTTCTACTGCCCATTCCTTGGCCAGGTCTATATGCTTAGTGCAATAAAAGCCCTGCCCATAATCATTGAAGGGCTTTCCATACCCATACTGAGGCTTGCTTACTATTTTATCTGAACCATGATATAAAACTATTTTACTCAATTTAATCACCTTGTTTTCAAAATAAATAAAGCTATACTTCCGTAGAAGTATAGCTTTATTATAACTCTGTAGAAGTCTAGCCGCAAGTGAATATTTCTATCTGACGCCAAATCTATATAGGAACTTGGCGCCTAAAAATCTTAGCAATTTATCTGCAAGAAATCCAATCAAACCAAGTGTAAAAATACCTGCAAAAATCCAATCTGTTCTGTAGTATAGTCTTGAGGTATAGATTAAATATCCTAAACCCTCAGAGGCTGCCAACATCTCTGCCGCTACAATACAGATGATTGCACCGCTAAGTCCTAATCTTGCTCCAGTGAAAATATTTGGAACAGCTGATGGAACAATAACTGTAAAGAATGTTCTTCTTTTGCTTGCGCCCATGGATTCTGCTGCTTCCACCAATGAATAATCTACGCTTCTGACTCCCGCTATTGTATTTACCATAACAGGGAAAATTACAGCATAGAAAATTAGCGCAACCTTTGATGTTTCCCCTACTCCAAACCATAATAGGAAAAGTGTGATAAAACCAATTGCTGGAACGAATCTAAAGAAATTCAAAAATGGTTCAAATACGTAGCTTATAACTTTGAAATTTCCTACACATAACCCCACTGGAATGGCAAATAATAATCCCAGGCTCCAGCCCTTTAAAACTCTTCCTAAACTCACTATAATATCAGCAAAAAGAGTGCCACTGGTTACCAAATCTTTAGCTCCCTCTATTGTCACAATTGGATTTGGCAAAAAATCAGGAGTATAAAACAAAGCTCCAAAGCTCCAAATTAATAGAAGTAGAATCCATGTAATCACTCCACTTTTTAATATTTTTGTTATTATGCTATTTTGATTTTCCATGGCCGCCTCCTAAATGTAATACATCTCTGGATTATCTTTTAAGGTTTCATTAATTAACGTATAAGCGTTATTATCATCAAAGGCATATAATCTGGTTACCTTGAAATATACCTCATCGCCTTTTTTAACTGCAAAATCCTCAATCTGATGAGATGCTTTTATCTCCAGATTTTCATAAGCTATAGTCAATTCAACACTGGTTCCCCTGAATTCAGTGTGAATAACTTTACCTTTCATATCAGCACTGGATTTTTCCTGTCTATTGCCTGCTGGAAATACCTGCACAAACTCTGGCCTTATTGCAGCCTTAGGTGTATTTTCCTTTTTTGAAAAGCCCTTGATTTTTTCATATTCATAATCTTCTAATATAACAGATTCACCTATAAACTGAGCCACAAATGCTGTCTTAGGATTTCTGTAAATATCAACAGGTGTTCCCATCTGCTCTACGCGACCCTGATTTGTAATGATCAGCTCATCCGCTACCTCTACTGCTTCCTCCTGATCATGTGTTACAAATATACTTGTAATTCCCAGCTTTTCAATCATATCCTTAAGCCATCGTCTTAGCTCTTTTCTAACCTTAGCATCAATAGCTGCAAATGGCTCATCTAATAAAAGTACCTGGGGCTCTGTGGCAAGTGCCCTTGCAAATGCCACACGCTGTCTCTGGCCTCCTGAAAGCTGATCTGGATATCTTTTGCTCAATCCCTCTAAGCCTACCAGTTCAAGAAGCTCCTCAACCTTTGAGGCAATTTCTTCTTTACTCTTCTTTCTAACACGCATACCATAGGCAATATTGTCAAATACTGTAAGATAAGGAAATAGAGCATAGCTTTGAAATACAAATCCTATTCCTCTATCTTGTACAGATATATCATTTACAAGCTTGCCATCAATATAAATATTACCATCGTCTTGATGTTCAAGACCTGCTATCATCCTTAATATTGTTGTTTTTCCACTACCACTAGGCCCTAGTAATGCAATTAGTTTTCCTTTTTCAATTTCAAAGCTTACATTGTCAGAAGCTTTAAAATTACCAAAGTTTTTATTGATGTTTTCAAGTTTTATGTACATAAGCCTCACCCTTTTAGCTAGTCAACGGTAACAGATTCTGGATATACTTCTTTTAATGCAGTTAAATCTGTGTAATCTAAGAAGTTATAATCATCGAATCTTCCACCAGCTACTGCCCAATCTTTTATGCCATTCAAATGCTCTATGGTTTCTTTTGTAAAATCAGCAACTAATTTTGTTGACTTTAAATCTGATAAAAACTGTTCCTTTGTCTGTCCTGTAGCAGCTTCAAAATCCTCAGCTGCCTTTTCAGGGTTGCTTTCTATCCATTCTGCTGTTTCCTTCTGAGCCTCAATCCATCTTTTAACAACTTCTGGATTTGCACTTACATAATCAGATGTTGATACATAATAAGCATCAGTATATAAGCCAAGGTCATCTAAAGTTAAAATGGTGCTAAAGCCTGCTTCCTCAAGCTTTGTTCCATTTGTTCCTGATGCCCACTGAGCCTTTACATCACCTGTTGTTTGAAGTGCCACCGCTGATGCACCACTATCAACTTCAACGATTTTTTGGTCATTCTCAGATATATTTGCATATTCATATGTCTTGGCAACCCAAAAATCCCAAACTGTGCCAGGTTGTGTTGCAAAAGGCTGACCTGCTAAATCCTCTACAGACTTGATATCATCACTTACATATAGTCCACCATTAGCAGAGCCCTCAGATGTACTGATTCTATCAACTATTACAAGATTAGTATTTTCCTTGGTATTTCCAATTCTGTTTACAGCAGCGTAATCTGCCAAATTACCAAAATCAGCCTGACCTGTTACAACTGCATCCACCGTATTAACACCTGCTGCAAATTCTGAAATTTCTACCTTTATGCCATGCTTCTCAAAAATACCTTCTTTATCGCCTATAACAGCATACCAATGAGAAGCACCATTAGTCATAATTGCTACCCTTACAGTATCAAGTTCCTCAGAAGATGTAGCAGTTTCTTTAGCTACCTGTGATGCAGCATTTGCCCCAGATGCACCACATGCTACAAGTGATAATCCAACTACACTACTTACTAATAATGTTAAAAGTCTTTTTCTCATATTCAAAATCCTCCTAATCTATCTTTTCTAATTCACTTTTCTTTACTGATGCTACGCAGAAGTTAATGTCTTCCTCCTCATCATCCTTAGCCTCAAAAGTTCTTGGATTAGTATTAGGGTCAATACCCTCAACAATAGTTGTCTTTCCCTTATCCTTTCCAATTGGTGAGCCTGGCACTCTAAAGCTTTCTACATCTATTGGTTCGATAGATTCTTCATTTGGTATTTCAAGCTGAGGAACCCACTCATAAGGAACTCTATAAGCTCTGTAAATCATATTGTTATAGAAATTTCCAGCTACATTAGAGAAATATGGATTAATATATTCCCACACTATCTCATGCTCTGGTGTAACCTCTAGCAAATGACCATCCGAGCCTTCAGTTATTAACGTATTTCCGTTAGGTAAACGCTGTGCTGAGCTGATATATGAGCTATAGAATTTGGAAGCATCTGTAAATAATAAAAAGCCTGCTTCAAGTGGTGTATATTGCCATACAATCTCAAGTGTAACAGGATTAAACTCAAGAACACGGCTGTAATCTCTTAAGGCATTGTTATTTCCTGTTGGTGAACCAGGATTTACTGCACCATATCCACCATATCCACCATTGTCAAATACCAACAGGTTCCCCTCTCCTGGAAGACCTTTTGGAATCATATGAAGATGATGCTGTCCAATAATCCATCCAAGCTTTCTTGTTGCTTCTGTCTCATTAAAATCAGGCCCTAATCTCCAAACAAGATTTCCTGTTTTTTTGTCAATAATTCCAAGGATATTTGCGTTTCTTGCATCGAAGATAATATTATCTGGGTGGAATCTTTCATCTCCCTCATCGTACCAATGATTTGGACCAAGTGTAGACATGCTATTAATGTGCATCCAGTCGCCACCTGCTTCGCCATGTACTGAAGGATTTCTATATAAAACATTCTTTGCTGTCTCATCAAAGCCAAGCTCTTCAAAGTGGTCAGATGCTCGCCAGCTCCAAAGAATATTTCCTTCCCAGTCCACTTCAATAATTTTGTCATCAATTAAAAGCTTATCTGTAATATCTCTATTTCTAACATTTTCATGAACAAGCAATAGGGTATTTCCATTTTCTACCTTTGGCTCAGCGCCGGGTGCATAGTAACCAACACTAGAACCTTCTCGCTGATAATCATGATGCTGTCTTGCCTGCCATGTCTTTGTTCTTCCGTCATCACAAATCTCTTCTGTATGGTCGAATTTCCATACGATATTTCCATCCCAATCAACCTGAATTAAATCCAGCTGATCCTGATATGCATATTTGCTTTTTCTTCTACCTGAATTACCAAGTACATATCCTCCAGGCAATAGCTTGTTTGGGAAGCCATCAAGTCCGGCCCATCTTTGAACCTCATTTCCATTCATATCTATTAGAAGTGCGCCTCTTGCAGATGGAAACAATGTATAACCGCTCCATGCTTTTTTGTTATCATACCTAAGTGTTCCTGTTGCAAATATTGTTGGATAACCCATTACCATATCCTCCTGACTCTTTAATTAACTACTTATCTAGTAGGTTGATAGGATATTAGCAGATAACTCATGCTTATTCAATATATCTAGTTCGCACAAAAAATTAGAGCTAGCTATAAATTGAATTTATAACTAGCTCTTTTCTTTAACTTTTTCGCTTGAAAACAAGTAATCAAGTAATTAACTAACAACATTTATCTGGCTTCTAATCATACCCATCCAACATGTGAAAGGAATGGTACCTGTCTCTGCTGGTGTGAATTCTACAATATTTTCCCCTTCCTGCAAAGGAATCTGAAGTCCAAATTCTGGAACGATGATCTGGCTGTTACAGCCCGTAAGCTTTCCTTCTGGAACAACAATTGTCCATTCCACTGGCACCCCCGCCTTTACTGTGATTGGCTCATAATAAGAATAATCAACCTGAGACTGAACTCTCTGGATACCTTCACTTGATTCAGACACTACTTCCTCTTGCTCTGTGTTCTCCACGGATGCAGCTTCGCTATTATCAGCGACCTGAGTAGTCTGAGGAACTGCTATTCCTGAGAGTGACAACCCATTTGAAATCATGTTTATACCAATCACAAAAATCAAAACTGCAGATACAGTCAGCATAACCTTTTTATATTTTTGATTAAGCTTTGATGCCACAAGTCCAAAACCAAACATCAAAGGGACTGTTCCAAGGGAAAATAGAAACATTGAGAGTGCTCCCTTAAATACACTTCCTGTAGATAATGCATAAAGCTGCATGGACTGAAGCGGTCCACATGGCATCAAACCATTAAGAAGACCTATAACAAGAGATGAATTACCATCTACTCTCTTTAGAATTGCAGAATATAGTTTACCTGAAAAATGAAAACCTAATCTTTTAACAGGAGAGAAAATTCCAAGCATTGAAAAGGCCATAACAAGCATGGCTATACCTACTACAATAACAACTATTCCTCTTAGAGCCCCTGAAAATGATAGAACACTTCCTACTGCTCCAGCAAGCGCTCCTATAACCGTATACGAAACTACTCTGCCTATGTTGTATAAGATATTTGATTTTAACACTGTAGCATCGCTCTTGGCTGCAAGTGTTCCCTGTGTCAGATTAATACCTCCGCACATGGCAACACAGTGAACCGAAGTAAGAACACCAATCATAAATAGCATCGACATACTTACTGTCTCGTCTATATTCGGAATAATGTTGAATACATCTAAAAGCCCCATATGCCTTGCTATAACATATATAGCCAAAACCATAATCAATAATGCTGCAATAGTGAAGCTTCGGCTGGCACCATCCTTTGGCTCATAACCTGCTTCTATTATCTTTTCTTTGATTGCATTAAGGCCGACCTTACTGTCATCATAATTAACCCAAACTTGCTCATTTTTGTAGCTGGCCGAAACGCTCTTTACACCCTTAAGCTCCTTAACTGCGTTTTTTACAGTCTTTTCGCAGTTAACACAAAACATCCCCTTTACTGGTATTACTTCTCTTTTGATTGACATCTAACCTAATCCTCCTACTGCCACTGACCTAGTAGTTAAATAGGATGATACCAAAATATTCCATTGTGCGCAATAGATTATTATAAAAATTAGAGCCAGCCCAAACTTAGGGGAACTTATTATCTTGTCCGAGCCATGATATAAAACTAATTTGCTCAATTAAATCACATACTGTATGTTTTTATTTTCATGAACTGCAGATATTGCCGCCCCAAATGCCCCTGCGAATGTAGAATCCAGTTTAGTCTTTGTTATAGAACTACCGATTTCTGTTTCAAGTGCTTTTACCATTCCTTGATTATGGCTAACGCCACCAGTAAAGACTATGTCATTATCAAATCCGACTCTGCGAAGAAGTCCCTTCACTCTTCTAGCAGTAGCAAGATGTATTCCTGCTGCAATATCCTCCTTCGATACTCCTTTTGCTTTTAAGGATATGACTTCTGATTCAGCAAAGACTACACACTGACTACTAATTTCTGCCGGATTTTCAGAACGTAGAGCACACTTGCCTAACTCATCTAAATCAAGATTTAATAGTTGTGCCACCTTTTCCAAAAATCTTCCTGTGCCTGCCGCACATTTGTCATTCATAATAAACTCTGTCACATTTCCATTTTCTGGATCCACCTGAATAGCTTTTGAATCCTGACCACCAATATCAATAATTGTTCTAGTGCCCCTATTCATATAATGTGCGCCAAGGGCATGACAGGTTATTTCTGTGACACCTTTAAAGGGAATAGTTCCAAAATTGAGAGCCACTCTACCATAACCCGTACCAACAATGAAATCCACTTCCTTTACAGAAATGCCAGCTTCATTAACCAGCGTTTCCAACAATTCATGAGCAGTTTCATCACTTGAAACTCCGCTAGCTGTAAGGACTGTGTACAGATATCCATTATTAATCAGTACTCCCTTAGCACCACGAGAACCAATATCTATACCTGCGGCAGAGGCAACAGATAACTCTGCTGCAAAATCATCATCTATAATGTCCGTTAATTTATATTTCATGCGGTTTTACTCTCCTTATGTTGTTTTGCCAACATCTCAACAAAGGCTCTAACTCTTGTAGTAACCTGGCCTGTGACAGCACCTACATCAAAAGATCCAATTAAAGATAAACCCGGTATGTTATGCTCTTTAAAATATTTTCTCTTAAGCTCAATATCTATTGTGGCGAACGAGCAACCTAGATAAGCATAAAAAATTACACCTGTAGCATTATATTTTTCCATATCCTTTATTATGTAGCGGCTAGCATTTTCAGATGTACCGCTTATAAGGTCACCAAGCTCAAATTCCACAAGGGCATCTATTGGATCAATTTCTGTGTTAAACTCATGAACTGTATTATTTGGAATATTCCATGAAAGTACTGCTCCACCGGCTTCATCTATGGCTTCAAAAATATTGAACTCCTGACCTCTTGCACCTGACCAGCAAAGAATTGCCTTTTCATCATGGTACTCTCCTGGCTTTAAGTCACTAAGCTCTTCAATAAGCCTATCTAGAGTAGCCTCGTACTCAAGTGGCTTTCCAAAATAATGAGCGTTACCCATCAAAAGAAGCATCATTGGAAGTGAACCTATATATGTTGGATGATAAGCCCTTAGGTTAAATATTGTCCTTATTTTCCTCTGAATCTTATTATAAAAAACAAGCTCTGTGCGGAGCTTTTCAGGGTCATATCTACCTGGTGCAGCCCATTCAATAGCCTTTATATATTCATCTCTATAGTGCTTTTTAATATTATCGATTCTTTCTTGGCTTGCTTTTTTAGGACCGAATCCCACATCCATAACATGGACATCATATCCGTAATCCTCTATGAGCTGAAATGCCACATTGTATGGCTCACACGCCTTACTTGAATAAAAAAGTCGATTGGCAATGGTACCTCTTTGTAAGTAGAATTCTCCTAAGTCTGACTTAACCATAGCACATGTCTCATTTGGAACCTGGAAAAAATCTTCTGCAAGTACAACAGCATCTGCAGAACAAAGTCTACCAATCTCTGTAAAAGAAGCAGGTATAATTCCTAGGCTATAGAATAAGGAACTGTCTGTACCCATTCCTGAAGTCCAAATTACTTCCTTGCCCTCCTGAAATGCTCTCTTACAATAATCTATATAATCAATACAAAGATTTAATATATTCTGTGTAGCCTTCGAATGCTTGTGGACTACGTCACGAGAATAAATCACATGATCAAGCTGTGTTTTGTTCTCTGTGCTGGATTTGCTTTGTTCCGCCATCTCTTATACCTCCTAACATTTCTAAAAATGCCTCTGCTCTAATTTTTATCTGCCCCTCATCACCCTTAGAATAATCACTTGTAACAACAAGTACAGGCACATTAATTGCCTGTAGGGCTTCTGTATATTTTTTGATAAACATGCTGTAGGTAGGGCAGAATTTAAGATAATAAAATACTGCTCCATCAACCTTATATTTTTTAGCCAGTTCCACAGAGGCTTCTATCACATTATCAAGTGGCTTCATTCTTGCACATGGAGCCTGTCCCCTATATCCTCTAGCAATATCCTGCTTCCAGTCACCTGTATTTGGAATATCTCTGGTAAATGGTCTAAGACCTGCGCAGTTATCCTCTGCTACAATATCAGCCCCTAGATTTTCTATGATAGAAGTTAGTTTGTTATCACCATCAGCAAGAATTCCTCCTGCCAAAAGAATACGTGGCTTATGACTTTTTCCTTTATCAGCCACATCTTTAAGCTGTTCCAAAATCTTTTGTAATTCATTTATCAAAACATCTACTGGCAAATAAAAAAAGCTATGTGCGATAGTTTGGAATTGGCTACCTGTCAAAAAAGGAGTTCCTTTAATTCTGTACTCAGAGATTTCTCTAAGTAGTCTCCTGGCATCATTATAAAGAGCTATATTTTTGCTTATAGTAGCATCCTCTATCTTCTCACCTGTAAGCTTCTCTAAGTCCTGCTTAAAAGCCTCAAGCTCTGTTATGTAGTATTCTTCCTGGCTTTCATCCTTTAAAAGACGAGGCATATTGTAAATTGTAGCTGATACATAATTACTATTTACCGCCTCAATAGTTTTTCTCATACAGTCACAGGTAAAAAACGTATATACGTGGTCAAGAACAGCTGCAATTGGCTTTTCCGTAATAAAGCTCCCCAAAACACTTTTTGTTAAATCACAAAAGACACTCTGTGTTAAAGACTCACCTGCCATAATCTCATCCTGATTGCCTGCATGCATAATTCTATAGTGTGCAACATTAGCTGACGCTAAAATTTCAATTGGTACGTATGCACAGGTATAAGCTACTGTCTTTTTCTTTCCAGTCCCTTTTTTTACTATCAATTCCTTCTGATACTCTACTGCATTCTCTATCGAAGAAATATTTAACTTAAAAGAATTACCCTCTTCTCCTTTACTAAAAACACTTTCTTTAGCATATTCATCAGCATATACAACTGCACCTATTGCGCCTGCATATACGGTATCAATACTACTTTGTGATATTTCAAATCCAAGCAGTTCCTCAAATGCTCTTTTTATACCCACATTTTTTGAAACACCACCGGTAAAAAGTACATTCTTTTCTATACCAACTCTACTTAGAAGAGAATGAACTCGTCTTGCTACAGACTTATGAATTCCATAAGCAATATCACTAACATCTCTTCCCTTTGCCCTCTCAGATACCACCTCAGATTCCGCAAATACGATACACTGTGCACTGACGTCCATTGCATTATCTGACTTTAAAGATTCAGGGCCAATATTATTAATATCAAGCCCTAGTACATTTGCAATTCTCTCAAGAAAACGTCCTGTACCAGCGGCACACTTGTCATTCATTGCAAAATCCAATACTTTTCCTGTATTAGGATCTATCTTTATAGCTTTTGAATCCTGTCCACCTATATCAATTACAGTTTTTATATCTTTTCCTAAATAATAGGCTCCCATACCATGGCAGGCGATTTCTGTTACTATACGATTTGGTATATCATTATATTTAAGAGCGATTCTTCCATATCCTGTGCTGACAATATACTTAATATCAGATCTACTTATCCCGCTTTTTTCTATTAATGTTTGAATAAGTTCATCAGCAGTTTCCTGCATAAAAAAACCTGTAGGTACAAGTGCAGTATATAGCTGATTATCATGAAGCAAAGCGGCCTTTGATTGCCTTGAACCAATATCAATTCCTAAAACTGTATTATTTGACAATCTATCCACTTTTTTCTTTTCGAATATATCTATGAGCCTTCCTTGTCCGTTCCAATCATTTCCAGCCGAACTCATTTTTAACTCCTTTCATCTATTATTTTTGCTTTCAACAGTTGGGGTTCTGGAATTTTGAAATAACTTTGCATATCTCATATAACCAGTTGCCAACCCAACAGCCCAGCCCACTGGCCAGGCATAAGGTATGTATCTTAATCCAAGGAAATAAGCTAAGGCGTATCCACATGAGACTCTAGCAAAAAGGTTTAACGTAAAGCTTCCCATAAAACCTCTCACATCAGATGCCCCTCTAATAACCCCGTTATACACTTGAAGTATTCCCTGAATTATCTGAAATACACATGTAATTCGTATGTATCTAATGCCAAATTCAATAGCTTCTAAGTTGCTGCGGCTTGAAATAAAAAAAGCTATTATCTGTCTTCCAAATCCAAATACCAATATAAGAATAAAAATTGAAAAAAAGATATCCAAAACAATAGCTGCTAATATTCCTTCTTTAACCCTACTTTTTTTATTTGCTCCCATATTTTGAGCAGTAAATATTGTTACAGCATTGCCTATATCCATTACAGGCAAAGAAACTATACTAAATAGCTTTGTAGCAGCCGTATACCCTGCCATAATATTTATTCCATAACGATTTATAAGTGATTGCATCAAGGTAACACCAATAGCAATAACACTTCTTTGCAATACAGCAGGTATACTCTCGTTTATTATCTTCTCCTGCTCCTTAAAATCATATTTATACACTTGTGTTCCATCCATTTGACACAAGAGTTTAACCAGCATTACTACTCCAAAAAGCAAACATATTATTTCAGATATAACTGTAGCTATAGCCGCACCTTTAACCCCTAAGTTACGATACTTAACCAGGTAAATATCAAGAATAATATTTATTATTGCTGATATTATTAATGAACAAAAAGAAGTTTTTGAATCTCCTAAAGCCTGAGAGATAGCAATAATTATGTTGAATAAAAAGAGAAATACTAAACCATAAAAATAAATTCGTAAATACGTATTTGCTTCTTCTAAAAGTTCTATTGGGGTATTAGTTACAAGTAATATCCATCTTGTAAATACAATTCCAAGCACTGTAAATGCAATACCAATGACCGTTGCCATGAGAATTCCTGTTTTTATTCCATTTTTAACTTGTTGCATACTCCTTTTACCAAAAGAAGTGGCAATAACCACATTGGTGCCCATATTCATTCCAACAGCTACATTGATTAGTAATACAACAGAATTACTGGCAGCACCTACAGCTGCCATTGCACTGACTCCTGCATATCGACCAAGTATATAAAAATCAGCCAAATTATATAGCTGCTGGAGCATATTTCCAGCAGCTATAAACAAAGAAAACTTAAATAATACTTTATATGTATCGCCCTTTGTCATATCAGATATCATAGTTTTTTCCTCTATTAAACAGCTATAGCCTCATCAATAAACTCTTCTGCTGTTAATATACGATTTGTACCTGTTATAATTTCACTTGTAGGAATTCCCTCGTATAATCTGAATAAGTCATGAGCAACAGAATCACTGCCCGCTGTAGCATCTGCAAACTGCTGCCATGTAAGTCCATTATTTCTATAAAGGGCAACTGCCTTCTCGAAAACATCCCAGTGCCACTCTGCATTAGGTGTTCTATGACCCTCAAGTGCAGAACCACAGTTAGGATTCCACTGGCTAGGAAGAGCAACAACTCCATGTTCAACTAGATACTGTAAGCCTTCTAATGTATCCTGCTTTGGCTCAATGCCAGATACCATAGTAGAACGAACATTGAATTTTCCAAATATGTCTACTTCATATAAAAGTGCCTTAATCCAATTTTCTCTGCCTCCGCAATACTCGGTCTTACCAGGGCAGATTACATCGAACATCTTAGGGTTCCAGATTTCGATATTGCTGGCAATTGTCTTAAATCCTGCCTGCTTATAGTTTTCAAAAACAGAGAAATCTTTTGTTGCACCAACACAAGCTGTTCCATTAAAGTCCTCTAACCCAGTAGCTTCCTGAATTGCTTCTGCCACATCGATATAGTACTCTACCTCACGGCGTTCTGGAATAAATCCACCGCTGACAGTCATCTTATTGAAGCCTTCTTTGTAGCCTTCGGCAATAGTCTCGCCAATCTGCTTTGGTGTCTTCCATGAAACATGATCACGGTCTCCATATAGCGCCTTTGTAGCATTGATATTGCAGAAAAGGCAATCAAGTCCCTTATCCTTAAGGAAGCACTCATTACTGTACGACACAAACATGTGGCCATAACCATAGTCAACAGCAACAGTCTTCATAAGTGTGCCATCAGATGTCTTCTTATCGTAATACTTAGCTCTCTTAGCAAAGCTTAGATTATCTAGAACAATAGCTCCCTGATATTCAATAAAGAATCTTCCATCTTCATACTTAAGTGTATATGGACTGCTCTTGTCCCATACCACCCGTATTTGATATCCTCCCTTTGGTGTGATTACGCAAACTGGGAAGTTGTATGCCACATGTGCATGTCTGTCACCAGAGAACAGTACATTTACCTGTTCCTTATACTTTGTTCCTAGCTCAAGGTCTTTAAAAATATCAGGTGGAAAATTAATTCCGTAAACCTGCAATTCATTTTTTAACTGAATCTCAGCAAGTAGCTCTTTATCAAGCTCAACATTTTTTACTGCCATAACTATCCTCCATCTTAAATTACATACTCTGCTCACACTTCTGTCTCTTCAAAAAATTCTTTATATATTTTTCTTCTAATATAGGCAAAATCAGTACCTGTTCTATTTCTTTTTCTAGGTAATTCAACTGGAATCTCTTTCTTTACAACACCTGGCTTGCTAGACATAACAACAACCCTATTACCCATATATATGGCCTCATCAATATCATGGGTTACTATTATTAGTGTTGTTTTTTTCTGTTCCCAGATTTTTAGCACCTCATTCTGTAAATTGATTTTGGTAAAAGCATCAAGTGCACCAAAAGGTTCATCCAAAAGAAGGGCTTTTGGTTCATTAATAAGTGAACGTGCTATATTTACTCGTTGCTGCATACCACCTGATAATTGATGTGGCAGCGCTTTTTCAAAACCTGTAAGTCCTACCAAATCAATGTAATACTTAACCCTTTCTTTTTTCTCTTCTTTTGTAAGTTTATCTGTGATTCCAAATTCTATATTTTTCTCAACTGTACTCCAAGGAAAAAGCCTTGGCTCTTGAAAGACCACTCCTATGTCTTTCTTAGAAGAACCATCTACTTTTTTTCCATCGATTATTACTTCCCCATCTGTAGCATTATCCAAACCAGAAATAATTCTAAGTAAAGTACTTTTTCCACAACCACTCCCGCCTACTATACTTAAAATTTCTCCATCAGAGATTTTTAAATCGACATTTTTTAGTACCTCAATAGTTGAATTCTTTATAGGAAACACCTTTTTTACATTTCTTATCTCAATACTCATAATGTCCTCCTATTACTTTGAGTTTGGTATCCAATAGATAGCTTTCTTTTGCAAATTGATTACTAACAGTTCAATTAAAAGCCCGTATAAACCCATGGAAAAAACTCCAATAAATAGTGTGGCTGGCTGAGCCATTTCTCGTCCATAAGAAATTAAATAACCAATGCCAGATGAAGCTGCAATCATCTCTGCTGCCACCACACAAGTCCAAGAGCTACTAACTCCAAGTCTAAGTCCAGTGAATATATATGGTGCTGCAGATGGGAAAATAATATTAAAAAGAACCTGCCTTTTTGACTTATCAAATATTGTTCCCACCTCAAGTAGCTTAGAATCTGTAGTAGAAAGCCCAGCTATCGTATTTATTAATATTGGCCAAAAGCTACCAAGTACAATTACAGCAACCTTCGATGTCTCACCTATTCCAAGTGATAGAATAAAAAGCGGAATTAATGCAATCGCTGGAATAGGTCTTAACATACCAATAAGTGCAACAGTGGACTTTTTAGCACTACTAAAAAGACCTATAATTGTTCCTAAAGTTATTCCTAATATACTTCCTACAAAAAAACCTTTGATGACCCTTGAAAAGCTTGATATAACATGAGTTAAATATTTGCCGCTAATAATCATTTCATACCACGCCCCAAACAGTTTTTGAGGCGTTGGAAAGATTGAATTATTTAATACCCTTGTGTTACTTCCAATGGTCCAAAGAATTACTAATATAGCAGGTATCCATATCGCATATAGGAACGACTTTAGATGTTTATTCAATCCAAAATCTGTATTCATATCTAACACTCCTAATGTAAGCCAGCTAATTCAAGATAATCAAAATTAATATAGTCGTTTAAATCATAGTCATTCTCAATTAAACCATATTTAAGAGATTGTTCTTTTCCATCTAATAATGCTTGAACTCTACTCTCAGTTAATCCTGGTCCTATTTCGGAATTTGAAATGAAATTAAGTGTAATTTCTTTACTTGTACCATCTGCATCATAAACAATTTGAGCTGCTTCTTCGGGATTTTCTTTTGCCCATTTAGCTGCTTTATCCCATGCTCTTAAAAGCTTTGCTAATTCTTCTGGATGTTCCTTATCGTAGTCAACCCTTCCAATGCTTATACTTACATAGTCTTTATACCCTTCTGCATCAGTAACTACATGAACACCATTTTCTTTTGTTGCAACCGATGTGAAATGAGGTTCATACACTACAGCAGCATCAATATCGCCTGCAATAATACTTGTTTCAGCATCTACAACTCCAAGATTGACAACTTCAACATCATACTCTGTCAATCCAGCTGCTTCAAGATAAATGTAAAGTAATGGCTGAGCATTTGAACCAACTGGTACAGAAACAGTTTTGCCTTTCAAATCCTCTAAAGATTCAATATTTGAATCATCTCTTGCTATTAATCCATGTCGTTTATTAGAAGACTGTGTACCAGTAATAATTTCCACAGGCACGCCATTTGAAATTGCTGAAAATGCAGGTTGATCTCCCATAAGACCAACGTCCAAATCTCCTGAAGTTAAAGCCTCTACAATTGGTGGGCCATAACTAAATACCTGAGCCTCTACATTTAATCCTTCCTCATCAAAAAAGCCTTTTGCAAAAGCCACATTATCTAATAAATCACCAGGTTGTATTCCAAGCCTTAAAGTGCTTTCACCTTCTTTTCCATTGTCATTTGTCTCATTTACTTTTGCTGCTACTGAACCTGTTCCACAGCCTGTAAGAGCTCCTAACAAAGCCGTTGCTAGCAGTATGCTTAATATTTTTGTCTTCATCAAATTCTCCTTTTTTTGCTTAATTATTAGTTACGTATGAATGAATAGACAACACCGGCTTATTCCCCCACATGATAATTTCAAATAACTTTTCATAAATTTCTCCCTATATAGAAAAAAACAACTAGATGCCTTAATTTAGGCCTCTAGTTGTCTAGTCAGTCATCCTTATTTTGTAGTTTCCAAGTAATCAATTATTAACTTTGCAGGTATTTTAAACACCGCTTCTCTCAGCTTCTTTTCAGATTCATTAATTTTGTCCTTCTTGCTGAGTAATCCAATTGTCCTTCTATTTGCCATATCAGAAAAGCTTCTGATGCCCACAAAATCGATTTTCTTCGCTGTTGCAACCTGGGCTACAGCAGCTGTTTCCATATCAAAGGCTATTGGATTAAACTCCTTTTTTATTGCCCTTCTCTTTTTTCTCTCGTATAAGACAAAATCTCCTGTGGCAATTCTGCCAGCCCTATAGCTAATATTATTAGCCTCTGCTACAGCAAGTATTCCATCAAGAATATGCTCTGGTGTAGAATCTATTGTAGGACTGTTTTCCGGCAGAAGAGTCTTCATATCAACCTGAACATAATCTGTTCCAATTGCCACCGAACCCCTTTGTAAATCATCTGCCAATCCACCTGCCACTCCTATATTCACAATTAAATCAGGACTGGTATCTCTTATAGCATCTGCTGTTTGAAAAGCTGCATTTACTTTTCCTACTCCTAATACCTTCACATATAAATGAATATCCTTCGATATATTGACAAAAGCTCCATCCTTTTCTTTAAACCATTCATTCTTGTATTTTAAATACTCATCTATATATTCTGTCTCTTGTGGTAGAGCACTGACAATAAGCACATTTTTCATAATCACCTCTATGCAAGCTGCTCTGCTGCAACTACAACCTGCTTTTCCTCTGCAGTAAAATCCAAGATTTTTATTGATTCTGTTTCAACCTTAATAATCACATTAAGTTGCGGATCAAATTTAAGCTGTGGTCGACGTTCCTTAATCAGCTTTGCAGCGTCCTCTGATTCTGCTTTATCTAACTGATATGCTTTACCGTATACAGTAATATTCTTTGGAGCAGTCTGTCCTTCATGCTGGAATAAAAGTGCCACATTATTATTTACTGCTATTTCCTTTGTCTTATTAGTATTCTTGCCTGTTGAAAAGACGATATCCTTTCCATCAATAGCGTATCCTCCTATATGTCTTACCTGAGGGTTTCCAATTTCATCTACTGTTGATAGAACTAAGCTTTTGTTCTCATAAATATAATCCTTAATTTCCTTTAAATCTGCCATAATCTGCCTCCTCTAATTAGCGCTCCACGAAACTGACTCTGGTTTATATAACTGAAGTGCATCTGTATTAATATATTCTGAAATATCATAATTAGTGTCGAATCTACCGTTTTCATAGCACCAATCCTTTACCTTTACTAAATCATCATAAGCTTCCTGCTCAAAGGAATACTCATGTCTTTTAGAATTCCAATCGGTAATAAAAATATCTCTATCAAGACCAGTATCAGCAGATACCCAATCAGCAAATTCCTCAAGGTTAGCATCTATATATGCAAAGCCCTCTTCACTTGCTTCTAAATACTTTGCAACCTCTTCCTTATGTGCATCAAGGTAAGATTCATTAGCAACTAAGAATGTGTACATGTATATGCCAAGGTCATCAATGCCTATAACCTTTTGCCAGCCTTGCTCCTCAAACTTTGAATAATTAGCAGCAGCCGTCCAGTATGCATCACCGCCTCCGTTTGCGGCCAGCGCAAGGGCCTCCTGAACACTAGACACGTTAGCAATTGTCACATCATCAGGATTAATGCCATACTGATTAAACAATTCACCGTAATAATATTCAAATACAACGCCAGACTGTGATACACCAACATGCCCTACTAAATCCTCTGGCTTCTTTACTGTGTCAGGATTTGCATATAAGGCGTAATTGGCAGTCTTATCAATCATTGCAAATGCTCTAAGCTCAGAATTGCCTAAAGTATTACCAATACGGTTAACTCCCGCATAGGTTGCAAACAATCCAATATCTACACTATCTGTTGTAATAGCATCTATAGTATTAATACCTGCTGCAAATTCGGTAGTCTCCAGATTAATCCCCTTATCCTTTAAAAATCCAGTATGGTTATCAAGTATTTTTAGAAGGAAGTTATTATCCAAAGAA
Source organism: Pseudobutyrivibrio sp. (assembly GCF_017471675.1). GTDB lineage: Bacteria > Bacillota > Clostridia > Lachnospirales > Lachnospiraceae > Pseudobutyrivibrio. The sequence goes on along the minus strand of NZ_JAFUSK010000066.1, from coordinate 32,032 downwards.
TTTACACCAATTCTAATAGTAAATTCTTCATTTTCTTCCCCTCCACTGGCCTGCTTTTTTTCAGCGGCATTTGCAGCACTTGCATTACCGCAGCCAGTTGCACTGATTCCCAAGCTTAAGGCAAGTATCATACTAATTAACAATTTATATATCTTCATTTCATCATCCTCCTATTAAGCAACAAGAGGCCCCTACAATATTGCAGGAAGCCTCCAGTTTTCTGGTCAGTCTATGCTGTCTTTATTATCTTTGAAGCTGTATTATCACTAACAAGGTTTTCCTCGCCAACAAAATGAATTCTATCAGCCTCATGTCTGGCATTTGTCAAATGGTCTCCATCTAAATCATAGAAGTAATCATAAATTGAGTTTTCAAGGTTTGCTGTATTATACAAGTTCTGATGTGTAAGACCATTCTTCTTAAGAAGAGTATATGCCTTCTGATATAAATCCATATACCATTCTGCTGTTGGCGCACGATGGCCTTCCAGCTCTGAACCTGGGTTAGGAGTCCAGTGAAGTGGCACGGCAACTACTCCAAGCTCTGTCAAATATTCAAGACCTTCTAACAGGGTAGACTTTGGCTCGATACCGGCAACAAAAAATGAGCGAACATTACCTCTTCCGAACACTTCTACCTCATGCTTAAGAGCATTTATCCAGTTTTGTCTACCACCGCACATCTGCTCCTTACCAGGGCAAATAGTTTTGAAGAAATTCTCATCCCAAATCTCAAGATTTGTTGAAATGGCTCTATAGCCTGCTTCCTTGTATTTTTCAATTACAGATAAATCTGTTGGTGCGCCAACACAAGCAGTTCCGCCAAAATCAGCAAGCCCTGTTGCATCCTGAATTGCCTCTGCCACATCGATGTAGTACTCAACCTCTCTACGCTCAGGTACAAATCCACCAGTGATTGTTATTGATTCATAGCCTTCTTCTCTAGCCTTAGCGTATGTTTCTGCAATCTGTCTAGGCGACTTCCAGGCAATCCCCTGTAAATCAGCAAACCGGCTCTTCGTAGCATTAATATTGCAGAATTTGCAATCCAAGCCTTTGTCTTTTAGAGCGCATTCATTACTGTAAGCAACTGTAACCTTTGTCTTACCTATTTCATTTGCAATGGTCTTCATGTTGATTCCATCAGATGTTTTTGCATTATAGAATGCAGGCTTTTCAACAAATGAAACCTCACTAATAAGTTTCTTACCTTCTAAAAGATAATATTTTCCATTCTCATGCTCTACTCTAAATGGTGCTTCCTTCTCATTCTTATAGCTAAACCGGATTCGATAATTACTATCTAATCGTAAAGCTGTTGGAAGCTTTGTCTTAGTATAGGTTTCATGATTCATGTCAAAGCAGGTACGCATCTGTTCTTGAACCTGATTATCAAAATCTAATGTAGATACTACCTCTGGGCTGATATATACTCCCTCGTTTGTAATTCTGTTATCGAGCTCAATTTGTTGGAATAACTCTTCTTTTGTAATCGCTCTTGCCATGATTCTCCTCCTTGTACTCCTCTTACAATGGATGATGCAATTTCCTTTTTTCTTACATCATATTCCTTTACAACAGTTACATATTCTTCAATAAGACTGATCACACCATTTGTTCCTACGCTAGTCTTGTTTAGAATCACCCTATCTACAATCGGATACGAAACCTCCACCAGTGGTACATTTAGCCTTCCTGCAATATCTTTTTCCAAGCTACTTCCAAAGATTACTTCTGCTCCACTGCCTCTTAGGATATCGTTTATTTCCTTTTGATCATTTGCTATATATACATTTTCAGAAATAGCTGCAAGCAATGCCCCATTGTCAGTCTCATGTTCTTCGTCCTTCTTTAAAGCATCAGTAAGAACTATGGCGGAAAACTCCACCCCGAATCTATTCTTTAGAAAGCCACCTATTCTTATAGCCTGTTCCTCTTCACCTATGAATGCCGCAGTTTTTGAAAGTCCATATTCGAATATTTCATCCCTGACTCTGTAGAGAATACTGTTTTCAAAATCCTCTTCATCAGCTATGAATTCGTCCACCTTAGAAGCATCAAGCTCAACTATTTCAGCTAAGGCTGTAGCTAATTCCTGTACTCCATTAGCATCAGCAGGAAGGGATGGTCTTATAATTACAGGAACATCATATTTTTCCTTAAGAACCTTTGCAGGCAGCTCGCCCCACTTCGTAAATACGATAGATACAGCTGCGTTTTTTGCATTTTTCAATTGATGCACGCTACCAGTTGCTCCAAAAAACACATTAGCCTTCAGACCAAATCCATTTAGTATTCTTTTTATTTCTATTAGATTTCCCTGCCAATATGGATCCTTATCTGGAACGATTCCAAAAACGTTTACAAGCCTTTCATCCTTTTCAATATCACTCTTAAATATCCCGTCCAAGGATTTTAAAATATCTGCAAGCACATGCTCATAGCCATAATGAATTCCACCATTAAAGCCTGCTACAAGAGTGTCTACTACAGGTTCCCCCTGCTCCACTATTTCTCTTGTCATTGCATCTACATCATCACCTACCATTGCAGATTCGCAACTATTTAGGATTACATACAAATCCCCTTTTTGAACCTTAATGGTATTCTTGATTTGTTCCCTTAATCTTGATGCGCCGCCAAATATAACATGTCGTTCCTGGGCAGCTGTACCAGGGATTGAAAACCCTGAATACCTGGCACCTCCACCAGATCCATTCCTCTGAGCCAGATAATTCACCACTCCGCATCCAGCATTTGCATGTACCACGGGAACAGCCCCTCTAATCTCTTGAACTGTTTGTAAAGCTCCATGGAGAGCGCATCCATTTCTTGGATTTTTTATTACATTAGACATTCTTAGCTCACCTCCTGCTTTACATACCAGTTGCCGCTTTTGCTTTTCCAACTTAGCTTATAATTGCTGTTGTCATCATTTGATATCTTATTTGTAAGTCTGATTGCTTTGACAAATGAGTCATACAAAGCATATACTCCATCAAATCCGTATACTGCTTTATTTCTTGTAGATACTACAGTCGCTCCTTCATCAGCAGCAAATGAGCTGCCGAAGAATTCGCTAACATATATATCAACTTCTCCCTTTTTTAGTGCATTTGCTTTTTCAAAATACTGCCCATTTCCGATTACTGCAGTTGTTCCCTTTGATAGAAAATCCAACTTTAACAATTGTTTTCTATTATCTAAATCAACCAATGGAGCACCAAAGCCTACTACTTTTCCACCAAGCTTTTCTATGAATCTGGAAATGGCTGGCACCTTGCTAAGGCTAACATCCACAAACACATTTTTACCATCCAATAGATGTAATGAGATGCTTTTTTGCAACCTGGCCTCTACCTCTTCTATATACCTGATAGCCTCATTCTCCCGCTTTAAGTATGATGCTATTTTTAGTAGGAATGCCTTTGTTCCTCTAAAGCCTATTGGAGCTTCGCTTACGATATATGGAACGTCATACACCTCTTCTAATTCCTTTGCCAGATAGTCACCTTCCTCAGGATTAAGTACCACTGTTGCCTTTGCCCTGGATGCTGCCTTAATCTCATCGATGGTAGAAAATCTAGGCAATACCTGATAATCAATTCCTATTGCCTTAAAGCTTTTTGCAATGGCTGCCACATCCTCTATGTCTTCGGAAAAGGATATTATATTAACAAAGTCCTCTGTTTTATCTGGCTCTTTATCAACCAAATATTTCAGCAGGCTATGGGTTACAATATCGTAGCCTGTTACTGGTGTTTTGGATTTAAATCCATCTGTATAAATGCTGATAATAGGGATTTGTATCTCATCCTCCAGCTCAAGAATTACTGAATTAATATCATCATTGTTAATAGCTACAACAGGCGTGCCTATAATAAATATTGCCTTTGGATGCTGCTCTTCGTACGCCCTAAGAATAGCCTCACGCAACTTGTCATCTCCACCTAAGATAGTGTCTCTCTCTACTAAATTAGTGCTGTACCAGCCAAATGCTTCATCAATTTCTGATAGACCGATATTTCCGCATCCAATTGAACCATTTACAATAATTGCTGCATCCTCTATCTTTGACAGAACATTAAAAGCATATATTGTCTCATCTACGTGAATCTGTGAAAAAGTTCTGATTCGTTGTTTAATTTCTGCCCCTGATGTTTCATCAATAAGACCTTCTAAGGTACCATGAAAATGACTTAATGCACTTAGTCGTTTTTCCCTGGTAAGGGCTTTTCTTTCTTCTAAAAAACTCATAGAATTACCTCCTTACCACACTTAGATAGCCTCAGCTACTCCGTTTACCACGCCATTTTCAATATCGTATATACGGTCGCCCCAGCTTCTTGCCCAATCGCGAAGTTCCGAAGAACCAAGTGGATTTGGAACAACAAGATTTTCATTTTCCGCAATGTACTTAGCAAGATTTCTATAAATATCAGCCTGCGCACTTTCCGGCTTTGCCTCGATAACAGTCTTGCCATAAAGCTCTGACTGCTGCACATCTAAGGAACGATTTACATAACCTGCAATACTTGTTCCTGTCTTTGCAACAAAATCATCTACAATTTCTCTGTGATATCCTGGCTTCATACTATTTGCAATTACACCACCAAGCTTTGCACCACCTGTTGGAGCATATTTGTTAATAGCCTTGAAAAGATTATTGGCAGCATATAAAGCCATAAAGTCAGATGATGATACAACATAAGCTCTATCTGTAATTCCATCACGAATAGGAACAGCAAATCCACCGCAAACTACATCACCAAGTACATCGTATAATACATAGTCTGGCTTAAACTCTTCAAACAGATTAAGCTCCTGAAGAAGATTAACTGCAGCATTAATACCACGTCCTGCGCATCCTACACCTGGAACTGGACCACCTGATTCAATGCAAAGTACTCCACCAAATCCCTTTACCGAAATATCATCAAGATGAATCTTGTTACCTTCTCTTAAACTATCAAGAACTGTTGGAAGATAATTGTTACCGCGAAGAGTATTTGTTGAATCGCTCTTAGGGTCGCAACCAATCTGTATTACTCTATAGCCAGCCTCTGCCAGTGCCGCACTGATATTTGATGTTGTTGTGGATTTTCCAATTCCACCCTTTCCATATATTGCTATATGCTTACCAATTTTCTCTGCCATATCTTACTACCTCTTTCTATTAGACTCTTACTGCATCACCTTCTGTTACAAACTCCAGTGAAATCTTAAAATCTTCTGTTATGTATTTCTTAATCTCATCCACCTTATCTAAATGCTCCCAAGGAAGGTCCACGTCGGTCCTGCCGAAATGTCCATAAGCAGCAGTCTGTTTGTAGATTGGCCTACGAAGATTAAGGGCATCAATGATTGCTGCTGGTCTAAGGTCAAATACTTTTTCAATGATTTCAACAATTTTTTCATCCTCAATTACCCCCGTTCCAAAGGTATCTACTGCAATTGATACTGGCTTTGCTACGCCGATTGCATAGGCAAGCTCAACCTCTAATCTCTTTGCAACACCTGCTGCAACCAGGTTCTTTGCCACCCATCTGGCTGCGTATGCTGCTGAGCGGTCCACCTTTGTTGGATCCTTACCAGAGAATGCACCGCCACCGTGACGTCCTGTTCCACCGTAGGTATCAACAATAATCTTTCTTCCTGTAAGACCTGCATCACCCTGTGGACCACCGATTACAAATCTGCCTGTAGGATTTACATAGTAGATTGTGTCCTCGTCAAGGAGCTCCTCTGGAATAACTGGCTTAATTACATATTTGATAATATCTTCTCTAATCTGCTCTAGTGTTACATCCTCAGCATGCTGAGTAGAAATTACAATAGTGTGGATTCTTTCAACTGTCTGTCCGTCCTCGCCGAACTCTACAGTTACCTGGGATTTGCCATCTGGTCTAAGGTATGGAAGTGTTCCATCCTTTCGAACCTTTGTAAGCTGGCGTGTAAGTCTGTGAGCAAATGAAATAGCAGGTGGAAGATATTCTTCCGTCTCATCTGTTGCATATCCAAAGATGATTCCCTGGTCACCAGCTCCTGTTCCATAATCCTCTGTTGCTCCTTCCTGCTTTGATTCAAATGCCTTATCAACTCCAAGTGCAATATCTGCTGACTGCTCATCGATTGATGTAAGAACTGCAATTGAATCTGCATTGTATCCATCTACATTGTTTACATATCCAATTTCTCTAATTGTTTCCTTTGCAACCTTTGCAATATCCACATAGGCTTTTGTTGTGATTTCTCCAACTACAAGTGCCAATCCTGTTGCAACTGTTGTTTCAGCTGCTACTCTTGAATATGGATCCTGAGCAAGTAGCTCATCAAGGATTGCATCAGAAATTTGATCTGCAATTTTGTCTGGATGTCCTTCCGTTACTGATTCTGATGTGAATAACTTTCCCATATTTTTTATCTCCTTTTCATAAAAATATTTATAAACAAACTAGAGGCCCAAAATCACAGCAAATGAAACCATGATTTTGAACCTCTAGTTGTCTAGTCAGTCCCTCGTATTTAGTTTATATTCTTATCTTTTCACTTTTATCAATCTGGACTATCTTGCCATCTTGAATAATGATGTTTACTGAGCCAAATTCTATAGTCTCAATGAATTCTTTTATCTTTGCCAGCTCATCTTCTGTTACGTTTCTTGTTTGCGCCATATTTTTCTCCCTTTACATACAAAAAGACTTAAATCCAAATCTTTTTGCAAAAGCCTTGGATTTAAGTCTTAGTTTACATACATATAAATCTATCAGCTTTTACTCACCTACGTATTTTCTTTTGCAACAACAGAAGGACTGACAACACTCCATAACATCTAATCTATTCATATCCTGTAACATTGTGTATGTCATAATGAATACAATCCTTTCTTTTCTGCATCTCTTAACTACTAGGTTGATAGGATTATAGACTACACGTTTTATCGAGTCAATACTTCTAGTTACTGCCAAAACTGAGAGCTAGCTATAAATTCAATTAATAATAAGACTTTTTCCAAAAAATAAAATGCCTGTAGGCATCTGTTAAGACATCTACAGGAATATATAATCTAACCTATTCTGTTGTAACTGAAGTTTTGTCGGAGCCATTTTTTAATATTTCTTCCAATGTATGCCAGCCTAAAACTGCACATTTTACTCTTGATGGCATGTGTGAAATATCCTGCAATGCACCTGCTTCCTCCAAAAGCTCAAGCTCCTCTTCGGTAACCTGATCCTTTATCATTTTAAGGAAAGTATCCTTTAAAGCCAATGCTTCCTCAACGGATTTTCCAAGAATCATGTCAAGCATGATATCAGCACTGGCCTGAGAAATGGCACATCCATCTCCGAAGAATGCTCCATCTTCAATAACCCCATCATCAGATACATTTAACTGTAATGTAATATCATCACCGCAGGAAGGATTAACACCTCTAAGAGAATTCTTTGGATTAATCATTTTAAATTTGTGCAAAGGATGTATATTATGTTCAGTTAAAATCTCATTATAAAAAGTTCTGTTTTCCATTATTTACCTCTTAATCCTCATATCCCATCATAGGTCTAATGCGCTTTAACGTATTTACGAATTGCATAACCTCATCCTCTGTATTGTAGAACATAATGCTTGCTCTAGTGGTAGAAGGAATCTCTATGAAGTGGTGTAGTGGTTCAGCGCAATGATGGCCGGCTCGAACCGCCACATTATTGTCTGCCATAATGGCTGCAATATCATGTGGATGTACCCCATCTATCTTAAATGTGATTATGCCATGATGATCTTCTGCTTTATCCGAACCAAGTACAGTCACATGAGGAATATTTTTTATCTCATCTAAAGCCAGCTTTGTAAGGCTTAACTCCCTATTTGCAATATTTTCGATACCGATAGATTGTATGTAGTCTATAGCAGCAGCAAGGCCTATAGCACCCCCTGCATTTACTGTTCCCGCTTCAAACCTATGAGGTGAATGGGCAAATGTAATATCATCAAAAGTAACATACTCTATCATCTCTCCACCTGACAAAAATGGTGGCATCTTTTCTAAAATATCAAGCTTGCCATAGAGTACACCTATTCCCATTGGGGCCAACATCTTATGTCCTGAAAATGCAAGAAAATCTACATCGAGGTCCTGCACATCAGTTTTTGAATGTGGCACAGACTGGGCACCATCCACTACAAAATAAGCACCCGCGTCGTGTACTACCTTTGCAAAGGCTTTAATATCTATAACCCTGCCATATACATTAGACATAGCTGTCATAGCAACTATCTTAGTCTTAGGAGATAGCAAAGCTTTTAAATCTTCAATATCAAAACTACCATCATCCTGTACCTTCAAGTACTTAATTGTAGCATTATGCTTCTTTGCTGCTAAGCGCCATGGAAGCATATTACTATGATGTTCCACTACAGTAGTAATAATCTCGTCCCCTTCATTCAAAACCATTTCACTTAAAGAATAAGCTACAAGATTAAGACTTTCAGAAGCGTTTCTGGTAAAAATAATCTCGTTTTCACTTGCTGCGTTTACAAAATCTGCCACCTTTTTTCTTGCCGCCTCATACCTGTCAGTAGCATCAATAGATAGCTCATATAATCCTCTAAATGGATTTGAATTATGATAATATTCGTAGTCTGCTACTGCTTCTACCACTGCCCTTGGGCGTTGGCTGGTAGCCGAATTATCTAAATATGCCAGTTTTGTATTATCAAAGAAAGGAAAATCCTTTCTAATCTCCTTTACATCAATCATATCAGGTCCTCTTAATCACGATTCAACAACTGTTCTTTTGTAACTTCATCAGGGATGCGTCCACTTACTGCATCTAATTTAGATTGAGCCATCAATTCATTCACCATATCTTCAGGAATTCCTCGCGCCTCAAAATAATATAGGATTTCATCAGATATTTTTCCTATTGTCGCTCCATGTCCACCTTCCACGTCCTCTTCTGCACATAGAATAAGTGGTACTGTATTATTATGAACTCCCTCATTCATAAGCAGAACATCTTCACGCTCATCGCCAGTAGCATGTTTTGCTCCTTTGATAAAATCAATTGTACCGCGGAAAGTCTTGGTAGCGTTGTCTCTTAAGACTCCACTGGCCTTTATTTTAGAATCAGTACTTACTCCTCTATGCTTTGCAACATAGTTAATATCCAGGCGATCATTACCTCGAACTAAATATCCAGTGTCTATATCAAGAGTGCTCTTGTCTCCGACTAAATCAGTGTAACAGCTAAGAGCAACATTACCTAAACCTCTGTTAAGTTGCATCAACTTTAATCCGCCGATTTTCTCTAAACTGCCACCTATGCTATCAATGAAATTAGAATTATCCTCGAAATCGAATATCTCCACAACTGTCAGATGTGCATCTTCTGCAACAGAAAATCTAATATCATTACCACCAAAAGAAGGATTGCCCTTGAAGTTTATAATTACTGTAAGTTCTGATTTGTTCTCTAATTTAATTGCAAATTTAGAGAAAGCATTTTCTTCCTTTGAATAATCAAAGTCAATACGAATAGGCTCTTTAACTACTGTATCCTTATTTACGTTTACTGCACAGACTTTAGCACTATTTTTGTCGGAAATGGATTTGAACTCATTTCCTGCGCCAATTTCAATTCCTTCTAAGCTAACATCTGCAAATGATTGTACAGACTGTAGATTTACATCCTTTGTATTTATCCTGTAGGATGCTTCATTAATTTCCTCAGGTATAGCTACCTGATAATCATTTACCTTTAACCAATTCCAGGTAGGAACTGGCAATTTGTTTATTTTTAAATCCATGAAATCACTCCTTTAGCCAATTGAACCTACCATCTCAATACGAATTAAATTATTCATCTCCACCGCATATTCAAGTGGAAGTTCCTTTGAAACATTGTCAGCAAAACCACTAACTATCATAGCTCTGGCATCTTCTTCAGATATACCACGGCTCATTAAATAGAATATGGCTTCATCGGAAATACGACCAATCTTTGCCTCATGTCCCACATCTGCATCATCACAATTTACTTCCATAACAGGTATGGTATCTGAACGTGAAATATCATCAAGCATCAATGATGAACAATCTACTGCAGATTTAGCTCCTTTTGCTTTTGGACCGATAACTACAGCACTTCTAAATGTGCTTATACCACCGCTCTTTGATATAGACTTGGTATTTACAGTAGAAAGAGTTCTCTCTCCTACATGAACTACCTTAAGTCCTGTATCAAGATCCTGTCCCTCACCTGCAAAGGTAATACCAGTGAATTCTACCTTGGAATCATCTCCCTTTAATATTGTCATAGGATACAGGTATGAAGTATGTGAACCAAAGGAACCAGAAACCCACTCCATTGTGCCGCCTTCTTCTACAACTGCACGCTTGGTATTAAGGTTGTACATATTCTTTGACCAGTTTTCGATAGTAGAATATCTAAGCTTTGCATTTTTACCAACAAATAATTCTACTGCCCCGGCATGTAAATTTGCCACGTTGTACTTAGGTGCTGAACAGCCTTCGATAAAGTGTAAATCAGCGCCCTCATCAACGATGATAAGCGTATGCTCAAACTGCCCTGCGCCTGGTGCATTAAGTCTAAAATAAGACTGTAATGGTATCTCTACTGATACGCCAGGTGGAACATATACAAAACTTCCTCCTGACCATACTGCCCCATGAAGCGCTGCAAATTTATGGTCATCTGGAGTTATCAGCTTCATAAAATGCTCTTTAATCATATCTGCATATTCACCATGCATTGCAGATTCCAAATCAGTATAGATAACACCCTGTGCTGCTACCTCTTCTCTTACATTGTGGTACACAAGCTCCGAATCATACTGAGCACCAACACCAGCTAAGGATTCTCTTTCTGCCTGAGGAATACCAAGCTTTTCAAAAGTGCTTTTGATATCTTCTGGAACCTCATTCCAATCGGCGCTCATCTTATTATTCTTTGGCTTAACGTATGTAACTATGTTGTCAATATCAAGGCCATCAATTGGTGGACCCCAGTTTGACATTGGCTTGTTATTATATATTTCCAGCGACTTCAATCTAAATTCAGTCATCCATTCTGGATCATTTTTTTCTTTTGATATTTGCTTAACTATCTCAGGTGTAAGACCTTCCTCAACCTTGTAAACATCCTCATCAACATTTCTGAAATCATAAAGGCTGCGGTCTACATCTTCGACATATGTTTTTTCTTTCTTTTCCATCTTAGTCCTCTAAATATTTCTCAAAACCATTAGCATTTATCTCATCAACAAGGCTTGCATCACCTGTAGCCACAATCTTGCCGTTTACAAGGATGTGGGTATAGTCAACATCCAGGGACTCTAAGATACGTGTGCTATGTGTAATAATAACTAAGGCTCCATCACCATTTTCATGAAATGCTTTTACACCATCTGAAACAGTTCTTACTGCATCAACATCAAGACCAGAATCAGTCTCATCAAGAATAGCAAGATCAGGCTTTAACATAAGCATTTGAAGAATTTCTGCCTTCTTCTTCTCTCCACCGGAAAATCCAACATTTAAATCTCTGTTAGCATAAGATTTATCCATGTTCAATTTCTCCATGTATTTTTCAAGAAGCTTTCTAAAATCCCATAATTTTGAACGACTTCCATTTTTGGTATCGTAAGCATTTTTGATAAAATTAGAAAGTGAGATTCCAGGAATTTCTATAGGATTCTGGAATGTAAGGAAGATTCCTGACTTTGCTCTATCAGTAGCACTTAGTTCAGTTATATCCTCTCCCTTAAAGAAAATCTTACCACTATTAACCTGATAGTGGTTGTTACCCATAATAGAATATCCCAGTGTAGATTTACCTGCACCGTTTGGTCCCATAATAACGTGGGTCTCTCCAGGATTCACACTAAGATTAATGCCGTGAAGGATTTCTCCATCCTCTACACTGACATGTAAATCATTTACTTTTAATAACTCAGACATATTTTATACCTCCAATCACAGTCCAATTAATTCTCAAATATATGTGGTCTTTTTCCACTCATCATCTCATCCCAGAATGGTGAAAACCCTCTAAGATATTCAACTATCTCTGTTACCGTATTTACGATATAATCTATTTGCTCTTCTGTGGCATCCTCACCTAATGTAATACGAAGTGAACTGTGGGCCACCTCTGAAGGAAGACCTATAGCAATTAGTACGTGGCTTGGATCAATTGACCCTGAACTACATGCTGAACCAGATGAAACCGCAATTCCCTTTTGGTCTAAAAGCAGTAGTAGTGATTCGCCTTCTACCCCTTCAAAAGAAATATTAACATTTGACTTTATTCGCTTTTCCAAATCTCCATTTATGTTTGAGTATGGAATCTTTTTTAATCCTTCGATTAATTTGTCCTGAAGCAGTGAAAGATTTGCATTGTTTTCATCAATTCTTGAAACTGCATCTTCCAAGGCTACAGTCATTCCAACAATGCCTGCTATATTTTCTGTACCAGCCCTCTTTCCTCTCTCTTGGGCTCCACCGTTAATGATGCTTGTTAAAGTCACTCCATTTTTGGCGTATAACACCCCTACACCCTTTGGCCCGTGGAACTTGTGAGCTGATATGGAAAGCATATCAATATTTTGCTCCTTCACATTAATGTGCACATGACTTACCGCCTGCACTGCATCTGTGTGAAACAATACATTCTTGTCGCGGCAAATTCTTCCTATTTCCTCTATAGGTTGAATCGTACCAATTTCATTATTAACATACATGATGGTGACAAGTGCTGTATCTTCCCTGATTGCTTTTTCAATCTCAACCGGGTCAACAATACCATTTGAATGAACATCCACAAGAGTGATTTCGAATCCTTCTTTTTCAAGAGTATCAAGAGTATGAAGAACTGCATGATGTTCGAATTTAGAAGAAATAATGTGTTTCTTACCTTCTTTAGCTCCTAGGCGAGCAGCTGAAATAATAGCTTGATTATCAGATTCACTTCCACCAGAGGTAAAGTATATTTCTTTTGGCTTTGCGCCAATGATTTTGGCTATTTTTTCCCGGGACTCTTCTAATGCATCTTTAGCTTTTTGCCCCACTGAGTATAAGCTTGATGGATTACCATATATTTCTGAAAAATATGGAACCATAGCATCTACTACCTTTTTACTAACAGCTGTAGTAGCCGCATTATCAGCATAAACAAACATAATTTTCATTTCCTTATCATGTGGTTGAAGATAAGTCTTACCTATCAACCTAGTCTGTAAATGAAAATATCACCTATAACCTACTAAGTCAATAGGTTATAGGTGACTAACCGCCTTGTTGATTATTTTTCTCAATTTGTTATATTGATTCGAATTCCTCTACTATCTCTTTTTCTGGAGCAGGTGTAAGAAGGCTTACAACTACACACAGTAACAAGCCTACTATAAATCCTGGAAGAAGCTCGTAGATACCAAAAATGCCTCCAAGTGGCTTAACCAAGAACTTCCATACAAAAATCATAATACCACCGCCAAGCATACCTACTATTGCGCCGTATCGATTAGCCCTTTTCCAAAACAGTGCCAGCAGCATGATTGGACCAAATGCTGCTCCAAAGCCTGCCCAGGCAAATGATACAATGCCAAACACTGAGCTGTTAGGGTCTCTTGCAATAAACACTCCGATTCCTGCAATAACGATAAGTACTATTCTTGCCATTACCATCTGCATGTGCTCTGAAAGCTCTACACCAAGTGTTTCATGTAATATATTCTCAGATACAGATGATGAAGCTGCAAGCATCTGTGAATCGCAGGTAGACATTGTACATGCTAGGATTCCAGCTAGAATAACACCAGCTAATAATGCCGCCGCAAAACTATGCTCTGCAAGTGTCTGAGCAATAATTACAATAGCTCTCTCCGAATCCACAAGCTCATCTAACACACCTTCATGCACCATTGTATGAGTCATTACACCAATAAATATTGCAACACCCATTGCAATGAAAACCCAAACAGTTGAAATACGTCTACTAAGCTTAATCTTCTCAGGGTCTTCAATAGCCATAAATCTAAGTAAAATATGAGGCATTCCAAAATATCCCAGGCCCCATGCCATTGTAGAAATGATTGTAATGATACCACCATAGGATACTCTGTTTCCTGTGCTAAAATCATGGGTTGCAAGAAGGCTGATATAGCCATCTAAGGATGTTGAAAAGCTGGCAACCACATCTATTCCACCAACACTAGATAAGCCAAAGCATACTACAGCAATAAGGGCTATAGTCATTATGATAGACTGTACAAAATCAGTGACAGATGCTGCCATAAATCCACCTGTAGCTGTGTAGCCGATAATAACTGCTGCTGATGCAATCATTGCCACTGTATAATCCAGGCCAAACAAAGAAGAAAACAGCTTACCACAGGCAGCAAAACCAGAACCTACATAAGGAATAAAAAATACCACAATAATCAGTGATGAAATAAGCAGTAATGTGTGGCTCTTATCTCTGAATCTATGCTCAAAAAAATCTGGAATAGTAACAGAATTGTTCTTCTCAGAATATTTTCTTAACCTTTTAGCTACAAACAACCAGTTAAGATATGTTCCAATTCCCAGTCCAAGAGCTGTCCAAAACACATCACAGATTCCACTGGCGTAGGCAATTCCTGGAAGTCCCATAAGTAACCATGATGACATGTCCGACGCCTCTGCACTCATGGCTGTTACAAATGGTCCTAACTTTCTTCCACCCAGATAATAATCTCCAACAGTATGGTTCTCCTTAGCAAAAGTAGCACCCATAACAAGAAGCCCTGCCAGATAAACTACAATTGCAATTACAATTCCTAGTGTTGCCATTTTAATCTCCCTTTCATTTGTCTACTTTAGATAGTTAGCAAGAAACTGCTTAGTCCTTTCATTAGTAGGATTATCAATCACCTGCTCAGGTGTACCCTGCTCTGCAATCACTCCCCCGTCCATAAATATAATTTCATCAGAAACATCCCTGGCAAAGCCTATCTCATGAGTTACGATAATCATGGTAGTTTTCTGCATTGCCAATTCCTTAATAACCTTAAGAACTTCACCTGTAAGCTCTGGGTCAAGAGCCGATGTAGGCTCATCAAAGCACAGGATATCAGGCTTAAGTGCCAGTGCCCTTGCAATGGCTACTCGCTGCTGCTGGCCTCCTGATAGCTGATGTGGATAGTTTGACATTCTATCCTCTAGACCCATTTTTCTAAGAAGCTCTTTACCGTTTTCGGTAATTTCTTCTATTTCCTCCTTTGAAGTAGCCGCAAGCTTTGGTGCAAGGATGACATTCTCCAAAGCTGTATACTGAGGAAAAAGATTAAACTGCTGGAACACCATTCCAAAATGATGTCTTTTCTGTCTTAGCTCTTTGTCATCAAGCTTAGAATAATTGGCAAAGAAAAGTACATCCCCATTTACAGTAATGCTACCTTCATCTGGTCGCTCTAAAAAGTTAAGGCATCTAAGCAGTGTAGTTTTACCTGAACCAGAGCTTCCAATTATTGACAGTGTCTGCCCCATTTCCATGGAAAAGGAAATGCCCTTAAGAATCTCTTCTTTATCAAATTTTTTTCTTATCTCATTAACTTCTAATATCGCCATAGTATTCTCACTTATCAATCGTTCTCTTATTTAAAATAGTCCAGCTTCTTTTCAATATAGCCAAACAGCAACGTCAACAATCCACTAAATACCAGGTAGAATGCCCCTGTGTAAAACAATGGCCAGATAATACCAGCACTCTTGATGAATCGCTCACCTTCCCAAATGATTTCGTAGAAGGCAATAACTCTAGCAAGTGATGTATCTTTAACAAGAGTGATTACTTCGTTTGAAATAGGTGGCACGATTTTCTTTACTACCTGTAAAAGCACAATCTTAAAGAAGGTCTGGCTCTTAGAAAGGCCTAGTACAGCCGCAGCCTCATACTGTCCCTTTGGTATAGACTGAATGCCACCTCTGAATATCTCACTGAAATAGCAGGCATAGTTAATCACAAATGCAACCAGTGCAGCTGTGAATCTGCCTCCATCTCCTGAGCCCCACACATTCATTCCAAGGAATATTCCTGGTCCGTAGAATATTATGAGTAGCTGCAACATAAGAGGTGTTCCTCTTACTACCCAGATAATAAATCTGATTGGCAGCCTTACTATCATTCTTTTGTGCATTGAGCCAAAGCTTATAATAAGCCCCAGTGGCAATGAAAATACTAATGTTAATAAAAACAATTTGAGGGTTCCTAAGAAACCCTCTAAAAGTGATAATGTTACGTTTACAAACATAATGTGTCCTTTGTTATTTTATAGTGTTACGATTGCATCCTGTACGCCGTACTTATTTGCGATTTCTTCCATTGTGCCATCGTCATACAAAGCCTTAAGCTCATCATTGATATATGCTGCCAGGTCAGAATCCTTTCTGCAGCCGATACCATATTCTTCTGTGGTAAGCTCAACTGTGTGTGTAAGATTATCGTAGCTTGTACCTTCACCTACCATAGCACCTGCCATAAGAAGATCGATGATACATGCATCTGATGTGCCGGCTGAAACCTCCATAACAGCATCAGCCTGGGTCTTAACAGCTACATAGTTAAATCCGTTTTCCTCAGCTGCTGCCTCACCAGCAGAACCAGATTCTACTGCAAAGCTAAGATCAGCTGCTGCATCAACACTTGTTATTTCAGCAGCCTTATCATTGCTTACAACTACAACCTGAGCGTTGTTAAGATATGGCTTTGTACACTCCATTGCATTTGTAACCTCTGGTGTAAGTGTCATACCATTCCAAACCACATCGATTGATTTGTTCTGAAGCTCAAGGATTTTGTTATCCCAATCAATCTCTACAAACTCTACATCAACCCCAAGGCTTTTTGCTACTTCCTTAGCTAAATCAGCATCATAACCAATCCATTCACCATTATCATCCTTGTAATCCATTGGTGCAAAATCAGTGATACCAACAATAAGTGTGCCCTTATTCTTGATGTAATCTACATCACTTTCTGTAGCAGTATCTGTAGTGTCAGCAGCTGCGCTATCTGAAGCTGCTGTATCTGCTGAAGAGCCACAAGCAACCATTGAAAGTGCCATAAGTCCTGCCAGCATACCTGAAAGTAATCTCTTCTTCATACTAAATGTCCTCCGTAATATAGTTTACTGTTAAAGCCAAAATTCTTTCCAAAAACGCTTTAGTGTGATAATGTACTAAACTGTTATGTATATACTTTAGCATACTAAAGCATTATTGTAAACCATAATTTAACTTTAGGACTGCTTCACCGATTTCTTCTATATCTATTTTGCTGCATGATACCAGAAAAGTTGCGGTACCTTCACTGGTCTCCACAACATTTACTTTCACATTACATTTGTCCAGCTTAGTATTAATACCTTTTCTAGATAGCTTAACCCCCATCTCCATTCCGCTTTCCCCAAGCATTATTTCCCCGTCATTACCAAATACTTGTTTTAGGCTCTTATACATAAGCTTTCGCTTATCCTCATAAAGCCTACGCATTTTTTTGATGTGTCTGTTTAGATGTCCATCTCGCAGGAATGAAGCCAGGGCAATCTGCTCTGCCATGGATGCAGTCTGGTTATATAGACGCTTTATTTTTTCATACTCTTGTCTAATGCCCTTTGGAAGAATTATATAGCTGATTCTTACACTAGGTAGCAGCACTCTTGAAAAGGAACCTAGGAATGCTATATTCTCCCCACCTGTCATTGCATACAAGCTAGGTGTAGCCTTATTGGAAAATACGAATTCGTTTTGGTAATCGTCCTCTATAATCAGATGACCGTTTTTTCTAGCGTGATTTATGAGCTCATGACGTCTTTTCATAGTCATGACTTCTCCCCACTTTGTCATATAGGATGGTGTTACATAGATTACATGGCTTTCCTTATCTCTGTAGTTAACAGTAAAGCCTGCATTTTTAAAAATGGTTGCACCATCTGCAAAGTTCTTTGTAGGAAATGATATTGTCTTCTCCCCAGGGATTAATGGAATAAGAAGGGATAGTAGGTTTTGAAAACCTGCTCCAATTACAATATCATCAGGACTGCAAATGATATTTCTATTCTTTCTCACATAGCTGGCTATTTCTTCTCGCAAATCCTCTTCTCCTTGATTATTAGGATAGTTAAGAAGCCTCTCCTCCTGCCTTAAGGCAGATTTCATATACCGCCTCCACAGCTGCAGGCAGGAAACCTCTTTATCCTCACCAATTGTTGCCAAATCGTAGATATAACCTTTAATATCAGATTTTTCTTTAAGCCCCACCTCAATCTTTTCCTTTTCTAAGGCTCTTTCAACCATGTCAGAGACAAAATACCCTACCTTTTCCACCGAATATATATATCCATCAGCTGCAAGCTGCAGATATGCTGTCTCTATAGAGGTTCTACTTACATTAAGAGTTCTTTCCGATTCTCTAATGGAAGGCATTTTATCACCGGATTTAAGTGCCTTATCCTCTATCTGTTTAACATAGAATTCATAGACCTGCTCGTATACTTTCATATCTGTCCCCTTTTATTTTTCTATTTTTGCGCATTTTTATAGTCACAGATTGGTGATATTATAGCCCCAACATAAAAAAAAGAAAAGAGCTTTTTTTCAACACCAACATTATATTAGGAGGATTTTGTTATGAGTGATACAACAATAAATACCAGTAATTTAAAGACAGACACTACCAAGAAAACTATCATCGCAGCCTTATTTGCAGCACTTACCTGCGTTGGCACAATGATTATAAAAATCCCCACTCCTACACTTGGTTATATACACCCTGGTGACGGATTCGTATTATTATCAGGTCTTTTACTTGGGCCTTTCTGGGGAGCCTTGGCCGCTGGGTTTGGTTCGGCACTTTCAGATTTGATTGGAGGATATTTCGTATATGTTCCAGCCACCTTTGTAATAAAGGCTCTTACCGCACTAGTAGCCTACTTCACCTACAAGCTACTTACAAAGCTATTAAATACGAAAACAGCTATACCACATTTAATTATTAGCGGCATAGCTGGTGAGGCAGTTATGGTATTTGGGTATTTTATTTTTGAAATATTTATGCTATCAGTTGTTAATAAAACCACTATTTCTGCTGGTATTATTGCCGCATTAGCTGGCATCATTCCAAACATTATCCAAGGAATCTTCGGAGTTGCCATTGCAACTGCTCTACATCCCATTCTTAGTAAACTAAATACAGTCAAATAAAAATGACCCTGGGTTTCATACCCAGGGTCATGATTTTCTTTATTGAACTGGTGCCTGTGCTGTTACAACACCTGTTTCGTTTGTCTGATATAGCATATTTCCTATCTGGATTAGCTGATTCTTAACTACGTTACCATCTGCACCAAATAGATATGGCTGATTACCAACCTTTACTACCTGATTTCTAACAATGATTCCTGTCTTATCATCAGCATAGTAGATTCCATTTCCATCAGCAAATACACCCTTTACCATAGCACCGTTTTCTGCAAAGTAGAATGTATTGTTACCAACTTGCTGGAAGCCTGTCTGCATCTTACCATCTGGTCCGAAGTAATATGTATTACCGTTTACTACATAAGCGCCAACCTGCATCTGACCAGCTTCGTTGAAGTAATATACAGAACCATCGATAGCTGCAAGACCTGTTGTCCTGTGAGCATCCTTAGCATCTAAGTAATATGTACCTGTAGCATCTGTCCACCAGCCTCTGTACATCTTACCATTGTCTGTAGGATTGAATAAGTATGTTACGCCGTTAATATCAACCCAACCTGTCTGCAAAATCCCCTGCTCATTAAAGAAGTACATATCCTTGTCGATTACAACAAGCCCCTTTACCATATGACCATCTGTTGTATCTAAGTATCTTGTACCAGTTGGATCTGACCACCAGCCTGTGAAAAGCTTACCATTATCAGCTGGGTTAAATAAGAATGTGTTTCCACCTAAATCTAACCAGCCTGTCTGCATCTGTCCATTCTCGTTGAAATAGTAAATACCCTTGTCGATAGTGTTAAGACCAACTAAAGCATTTGCTGTCTTAGGAGCAAAGTAATATGTGCCAGTTGGATCAGCAAACCAACCGTATGTAACAATACCTGTAGCTGGGTCTGTATGATACTTAGTTCCTGCAATATCTATCCAACCAAACTGTCTACGGAAATTGTTGAAGAAGAATACATTGCCAGCACCAAGGTCAAGCAAACCAACCTGTGGGATAAATGCTGCATAATCCTTAGCTGCAATATTCATATCTACTCTTCCGTTAATACCTGCTACAGCACCTCCTGAAGAATACTGCCAGATTGTCCAGCCTGCAATATCGTTGTGGTCAGAGTACTGTGCAATCCATTTATCACATGCAAGTGCTGATGTGAAATGAGATTTGTAAAAGTTAGTATATGTATAAAGAATTGGTGTGTAACCAGCCTGTGAAATAACAGCAGCAAATGCATTTGCCATAGCTGTACATGTGTTAGCATCCAATCCCTTTTGTGTCTTGTCCTCTATATCAAAAGCTACTGGGAAATTGATATTGTATGGCTCAATCCACTGTAAAACAAGTGCAGCCTCCTGCATTGCTGCCTCAACACTAGTTGCGTAAGAATAAATATATACACCTGTACGAATACCAGCAGCCTGTGCGCCCTGCACGTTTGCTGCAAAATATGGATCTATACCACTTTTTGTACTTCCCACCTTAATAAAGGCATATGATACACCTGACTGAGCAACCGCTCCCCAGTTAATAGCCCCCTGATACTTAGAAACATCGATACCTTGAGCTCCAGCAGCATTTGCTGTAACAGGTACCGATAAAGTCATTGAAACAGCTAAAAGTATTGCTGCAACAGACTTTAACAACCTTGATGTCTTAAAAATTTTCACTACCATAACCTCCTATTTTTCACTACTTACATTATAAGGTTTACATCTGTTCAATTAAAGAATTTTTTGAAAAAATTACATCTGATGTCTAACCACCTTATATTCATCCCCGTTAACAAAATATGGACACTCACTGTAATGACCTGTAACAAGCCTTACGTAATCATCCTCATCCATATCCATATCACAGTAATACTGCTCATCCTCTTCATCCCAAACCAGATTGTTACAGTATTCGCAAGCATTACTGCTGGATTTTTTTACCTTAGAACTACTAGCCATCTAATAAAACCTCCTACCAAAACTGCAAGGAGAATGGTTCCAAGCATTATGGCATACATGTATTCCTGATGCTTCTTGCCCCACTGGGAATTCATAACTCCCATGTAAAGACCAAGACCCACAAGAATAGCAATTACATTGATAATCATATTGACTGTATCCATTATTATCCCTCTTTAGATATTAGAATAAGCTTGCAATAATCATAATGATTTTTGTACCAAGTCCCATGATAACACCAGCAAGAACCACGCCTGCCATTGTAGCCTTAACACTCTTCTTAAAATCCATATCCAAGATTGATGCTGCAAGTGTTCCAGTCCATGCACCTGTACCTGGAAGAGGAATACCTACGAATAAAAACAGTGCTACATAAAGACCATTTCCTGCCTTTTCCTTAAGCTTCTCACCACCCTTGTGGCCCTTTTCAAGACAGAATGTAAAGAAGCCTCCGATAACCGGCTTATCCTTACCCCACTCAAGTACTCGTCTTGCAAAGAAGAAAATAATTGGCATAGGAATCATATTACCAAGTATTGCAATGATATAGCTTTGAAGAAGTGGCATGTTATTTGCAACTGCATAAGGAATTGCCCCTCTAAGCTCAATCAAAGGTACCATTGAAATCAAGAAAACTATTAAATAATTAATCATTAACACTAAACTCCTTTTATTATATTACTTAATTCATTTATAAATTCCTGCATTTCATCATCTGTTCCAATAGAAATGCGAAGATAATCTGAAATGCGCTCAGGCTTTGAAAAATAGCGCACATAGATTCCTCTCTTTTTAAGCTCCTCAAATATATAAGTAGCCTTGACTGATTCGTGCTTGGCAAAAATGAAATTGCTCATAGAATCAGGGAATGTGAACCCTAGCTTAGTAAGCTCGCCCTTAGTCCACTCTCTTGTTTTGATAACTGCATCTACCTTTTCTTTGAAATATGCATTATCTTCTATTGATGCCACACCAACTGCAAGAGTAATAGTATCCATAGTATATGAATTAAACGAAAACTTGCAATCAGATAGATATTTAATAAGCTCCTTAGAGCCAATAGCGTAGCCTATGCGGTTGCCTGCCATGGAACGGGATTTAGAAAATGTGCGAACAACCAACACATTATCGTATTTACGAACCAAATCTACACATGACTTAGAACCAAAATCCACATAAGCCTCATCAATAATCACCACACATTCAGGATGTGCAGCTACAATATTTTCAAAGAATTCCACAGGCTCTGCCACACCCGTTGGAGCATTAGGGTTAGGTATTACAATACCACCGCACTCCCCCGAGTAATCACTGGCAACAATCTTAAAATCCTTATCAAGCGCCTTGGTTTCATAAGGAATCCTGAATAAATCTGCCCATACATCATAAAATGAATATGTAATATCTGGAAAAAATATAGGCTTCTTAGAATTGAAAAATGTAAGGAAGCTCATTGCAAGTACATCATCACTTCCCACTCCCACAAAAACGTTTTCTTCATTGAAACCGTGATATTTAGCTAAAGCTGAAATAAGAATGCTGCATCCAGGGTCTGGATATTTTCTAAGGCTATCTAATTGTATATTAGAAATAGCTTTACCCACCAAAGGACTTGGTGGGTATGGATTCTCATTTGTGTTTAACTTAATAACTTTTGTTTTAGGCTGCTCGCCTGGTGTATAAGGTACTACTTCTCGCGCGTTTTCTTTCCAACTAGTCATAATCGCCTCACTTGAATGAATGTTTACGGTGTCACTACTGTACCTTCTACAGGTACCTGACCTTCTGCAGCCGCAGCAGCTGCCGCAGCCTGTTCCTTAAGTACCTGAAGAGTAAGTTCTGCATTAACAAGATCCTGATAGTTTGTAACAAGTGCCTTTTGCTCCTCAGTAAGTGCCTCGTATGCAGCCCTTGCTGATGCAATAGTTGGCTCCTGCTCTAAACTAGTAACAGGTCCTATCTGTGTAATTTGATCTATAACCTTGAGCTGTGGATTCTGAAGTATGTAGTTCTGCTCTTCAGTATCACCAGTATAAAATACTATTACTGGCCATCCAGCCTCAACGATATCGTAAATTTTTTCAGCAGCAGACAATGGTAAATTTACACATCCATGGCTACCACTCTTCTTATATATGTCACCGCCAAATTTGTTACGCCAGGTGGCATCATGTAAACCTTCGCCCATATTGAAAGGCATCCAAAAATGTACATGTGATTCGTAATTATCACCCTTAAGTGTTGCCTCTGTCTGCTTGTAGGCTATTGGATAAACACCAGTGTGTGTACCATGGTTACCGGCAATCTTACCAGAAACACAAGGTGTGTCAAAGACCATCTCACCGTCCTTGTAAACATATACGCGCTGCTTTGTAAGATTAACCTCTACATAGGAATTGCCATAATCGTGTTCACCGTGACTGGTTCCATAATATAGATATGTAAAATCACGTGTTACGTCTTTGCCACCTTTGAAATCAGCAATGATGGCATCTATCTCACCCTCGTAGGCAATACGCCAACCGAAGGAGCCAGCAGGTACTGTGATTTCCTCGCCATCTGTTGTGGTGAATTCCTTTTTCTTGCCGTAGGTATTATATTTGTCACCCATGGCATTTACATATTCACCAATTGCATCTCTATCAAAACCTACCTTGAACTTATCGTCCCAATTAAAGAATGAAGCCTTGGTCTCCTTAGGAATATCCTCAGTGATACCTTCCCCAAGGTCGTAATGAATATCAATATCCATATATTTATTAAGCTTATCAACAGCAGCCTTTATGTTAGCATCATCCGCCTTAACATCAGGCTTGTTGTAGCATGTACCATCTGCAATGTTAATCTCTTCTTCAAGATTTTCTACAGCATAAATGATGGCTTCCTCAACGCCCTCTTGGTCTATTCTATCTCCATAAACCTCGTCGACAATTACCCATTTATCACCATCAAATGTTATGTAAGCATCTTCAGATTCCTTGGTAGATTTATGATTGCTGAAATCAAGGCTTTGAGCTATAGCCTTAACCTTAGAAGCATCGTAGGAATTACCTGTAGCTGTGTAGTATTCTGCTGGAATAATAAGACGACCAATCCAGTTAAATCCTGTCTGCTTATCTAGGATGTCCTGAACCTGAGAAACATCGTAATTAACATCAACACCTAAATCGCTGGCACTGACTTCATTTACCACATCCCCATCTGCATTCTTAAAGGATATAGTGTACTTGTCAGCATTACTAACAATCTTCTCAAAGGTCTTTTCTGCACCTAAAAAAGATGCGCCAACTCCATTGACCTTACTTCTAATATAAAAATGATTACTGAAAAATAAGCTTCCTAAAAGATATATAGCCAAAACAGCGGCGCAAGTAATTGCGCCACGTAATATTGTTTCTCTATAAAACCTGATTGATTTAAACTTGTTTTTCTTATGCTTACTCATTAGTTTACCTTCTATGCGTAATAGTATATACAATAACTCCGTTTCCTAGTTTACAAGAAATATAAAAATAAAAACAACTAAACTTTTGCGTTATTAATATACTTTATTTGACTAATTCCGCCTAAAACTCTTAAGCTCGTCAATTGTAAACTCATAAGCCTCGTTACAAAACTGACACTTAACCTCTACAGGCTTACCATCAGCTATAATTTCATCCATGTCTTCCTTGCCAAGGGATGCAAGGCTCTTTATTACTCTTTCTCTAGAGCAATCGCACTTATATCCAACCTGATATGTCTCCATAAACTGAAGGTCAAGGCCTGCAAGAACTGTCTCAAGCATTTGCTCCGGTGTCTTTCCACTAGAAAGCATATCTGTAACAGATGGAAGAGTCTTAAGGTTCTCCTCAATCTTTTCGATAACCTCCTCTGGTGTAAATGGCATAAGTTGAATGATGAATCCACCTGCACAGTTAACAGTGTTGTCCTTATTCATAAGTACGCCAAGCCCTACAGAAGATGGAATCTGCTCTGATACTGCATAGTAATATGTTAAATCCTCTGCTATCTCACCAGTCTGAAGCTCGACTGTACCAACATAAGGCTCCTTTAATCCCATGTCCTTAATTACACGCATAATACCAAGGTCTATAGCACCACCTACATCAAGCTTTCCATTCTTAGGTGGCAAATCAACAACAGCTACATTAGGAAATCCCTTAACCTCTCCCTTGCTGTTTGCTGTTACTGTAACACCCTTAAGAGGGCCACTTCCCTGAATCTGAAGTGTAACTAAATCATCCTCTCCCTTAAGCATAACTCCCATCATGGAACCTGCTGAAAGCATTCTACCAAGGGCTGCTGTTACTATTGGAGATGTGTTATGGCGGCTTCTAGCCTCCTCTACCATATCATGGCTTGTTATGGCAAATGCTCTGATAGCGTCATTTGCTGCTGTTCCTCTAACTATATAATCGCTCATTACTTTGTTACCTCTCTTGCTATAAAATACAATCTATCACTATCCTCTGTTGGTGCCTTCATTGTTGACACATCTAACACCTCTAGAAGCTGTAACCCACTTTCTTTAATGGCCGCCTTTACCTCATCCATTGTAAATGCATGTTGAAGATGCTCCTCTTCATATCTATCGAAGGTTCCTTCATCATTTTCTTCGTAGATGGTAAGATAATAAAAATTATCCCTGGTTTCTTCATCATAATCATTTTCCCAAATGAAGCTGCCTTCCTCTCGATTCTCAGCAATTGTGCTGCTGCCAAGCTTCTTGTAATAATGCTCTGTCTTAATATCGAACACAAACAATCCCTGGGGGTCAAGATAATTGTTGGCAAGTTTGCAAACCGTAAGGAGCTCGTCAGTATCCTTAAGATAATTGATGCTATCGCAAACACTTACCACTGCCCCAACAGTTCCATACAGCTCAAAATTTCTCATGTCCTGACATAGATAAAGGATTCCATCGGAATCCTCAGCCTCCATTGCTTCCATGAGCATGTCGTATGATATATCTACGCCAATCATATCGTAGCCCTTAGCCTTAAGGCGCCTGGTCATCTGACCTGTGCCGCATCCTAAGTCACAAACGATTTCCATTGGCATATTATATTTTTGAAAAATACTACTTATATTGTTAGCCCAATCATCGTATGGAATGTTATCCATATACATATCGTAGACCGGGGCAAAACCTGTGTAAGCTTCCATTTATACCCTCTTAGATAAAAAGCCTGTTATCTTTCTAACTATCTCAAAATCATTTTGAATCTCTTCCACCTTAAGACGATTCTCCTCAGAGAAGCCCACCAAAATATCATGATTAGCCTCTGACAAATAGTCCATAATACCATCAATATCACTCTTTATATTCTTAGGGCATTTGATGTAATGGCGCTTGCCTGCTGTAATATAAAGTGTGTATGTAATTGAAAAATGATGCCATAGGAATTTGTGCATGGTGGAATACTTGTAAATCCAAATTATAGCATCAATTGGCACAATAGCAACACCATAGCTACTGGTTTCGATAAAATAATGCTCTGTAATGAACATATCCTCTGTAGCAAGCTGTGGAAGTGTTGCCAGCTCTTCCTCTGCCTCTGCCAATATCTCAGAAGGCTTACCATAAGCCCTAGTCTTTTGTACCGGTGATGATATTACAGGAAATGCAATATATATGCAATATACTATTATCTGTAAAATACTGTACAGCCCAAGAATAACATATAAAAACTCAAATAACCTAGCGGCAGCACCTGTAGCATCTGGCTCAGAGATTGAATATGATGATACTGTTGAAAGTATTCCATTTTCGTTCCAATTCAAATCACTTGCAAGGTTTGTAAGAAGAGTTCTTGTTGCAACTGAATCGTAAACTATCTCTCCTTTAATGGAAAGAGAATCGATTGTAGGGGCTCCCTGCTCACAAGTATCTGGATCAAGCAGTACAACTACACATTCTGAATTAATCATAGTGTAATAAAAGTAACCCCTGGTTCTATCAAGCCATTTGCTGGTATATCCTGTGAAGTATAGATTGTTTAGATTGAACCTTGCGTAGTTTTCCTTAGAATTGTACATTTCGTATAAGCTAATCTGCTCCTCTTCATACATTGTAGGAAAAAGCATATGTCTTACAGGAAATATAATACCAATAACAGCTAAAAACACTAGAAAGATAATAGGAGCAAACAGCTTACTTTTATAATACGTCTTTATTGACCTTGTGATTAAATGCTCCAATGAATCCATAATTACTCCATTACTTGTGTGCTTCAAACCACTGATAGATATCCTCAAATACCTTATCTCTATCTAACTCATTTAATATCTCATGTCTGTCACCCTTATATAGCTTAAGAGTAACATCCTTTATACCTGCTGCCTTAAATGCCTCATAGGCTGCTGTTGTACCAACGCCTAGATTTCCTACTGGGTCAGCATCACCTGAAACAACAAAAAGAGGTAATCCTTTTCTCATTTTGTTGACGCATGCTTTTGTACCAACGTATTTAGTAGCTTCTACAAGACCCTTGTAGGCATTCAATGTAAATAAGAATGTACAATATGGGTCATGAAAATAGTTTTCCACATTACGTGTATTCTTAGACAACCATGAATTGCCATAGTCCTTGCCATAGCAATCATATTTCTTATAAGGTGCACTGTATGTCATATCTCTTACAAAGGTACTGCGATAGTTCTTACCTTTGATAAGTGATAATAGGCCAATAACAGCAAGACCAGCATTACATGTTAATGCTGACTCCTGACCGGTTCCCATTATTACAGCACCTGTTAAATCCTCAAGGTAGGCTGTCTTATTTGCCAAAAACTTTCTGAGCATATAAGAACCCATTGAATGACCTAAAATAAAATATGGAAGTGCAGGATAAGCCTTCCTTGTAAGAGCATAATGTGTATAAATATCCTCCACCATATCATCTGAAGGATGTTGGCCTGTCATAACACCTAATTCCTCATTAGAGGAAACAGAGTGACCGTGACCTATATGGTCATGACCTACTACCACATATCCCTTAGATGTAAGAAATCTAGCGAATTCGTCATATCTTTCTATATATTCTACCATCCCGTGAACAATCTGAACTACTGCAACTGGTGCCCCCTCAGGCAACCACTTTCTACAATGAATAACTGAATGTCCATCACAGGAATTAAATGTGTATACCTCTTGATTTTCCATTATTCTACTCCCTCTCTAATCCAGAAAATTTAAGTTTATTTTATATGATTTATAGCCTTTATTCAATAAATCCTTAGGTCTAACTACTTAAAATTTTCGATGATTATTTGCACACTACGATTGCCTCTAAACTCGTTTATAGATGGTTCGTAAACTATATCCATAGTTACTCCATTGCTATTTCCTGAGAACAATCCTTGCCACGATGCCTCACCGTACTTTTCTTCAACAGACCTTTCAAAATCCTCAACACCTCTAAACATAAGAGCTGTCATGGTCTCACCCTTTTCAGTCTCCACTGACATTCTCAGATACTGGCCTTCTTTGCCCATATATGCCATTTTCTGTACTGGAATATTCTTAAGGGCAAAAAGCGGCTTGCTGTTTCCTGTTCCAAATGGAGCAAGCAAATCAATGCTATCTATTAGCCCTTCTGTGATATATGAAAGAGGCATGTCGCAATCAATCTTGATAATCTCTTGCATATCATCCTCTGTAAGGGTGCAGTTTTCGTTTAATCTTCTTCTAAGCTCATCTATCTTACCCTTTTCAAGGGAAACCCCTGCTGCCATAGGATGACCGCCAAATTTAGTAAACACATCCTTTACTGCAGTAAGCTCTTCAAACATATTGTACGCAGGGATTGAACGTCCACTTCCCTTAGCACCTTCTTCTGCATCTGTTATTACAAGCACTGGCTTATTGTATGTCTCTCTAATTCGGCCTGCCACTATACCAGCTAAGCTTTCGTGAAGCTCTGGGATGTAGATTACCAGCACTCTGTCATTTTTCAGGTCACTTGATTCTATCTGCTCCTTGGCTCTGTCGATACCAGTTTGAGTCATTGTTTTACGCTGACCGTTAAGCTCTACCAGCTCATTTGCCATGGCAAGAGCCTTTGCCTCATCCGTCTCCATTAAAAGCTCAATGGCACGGCCTGCTGTATCA
The DNA here is from genome assembly GCF_017471675.1 of Pseudobutyrivibrio sp. Lineage (GTDB taxonomy): Bacteria > Bacillota > Clostridia > Lachnospirales > Lachnospiraceae > Pseudobutyrivibrio. Next base: position 2,703 of record NZ_JAFUSK010000066.1, on the reverse strand, counting down.
AGCCTTCCACTGGCATTAAGACATGGGCCAATAATAAATCCTAAGTGATAACAGCTAAGGGGCTTTCCCTTAAGCTCGTTTCTTGCAAGCAGGGCATTAAGTCCTATATTATCGGTATTTTCAATAGCTTTGATGCCATGATACACTGTGGATCTGTTTTCGCCCTTAAGCTCCATAACATCACACACTGTTGCAATGCTGGCAAATTGTAAGAATGCATCTGCCTTTTCCTTTTCGATTCCTAGGAATTCATACAAAACATCTACAAGCTTCCATGCCACCTGGGCACCACAAATACCTTTAAATGGATAATTACAGTCATCCCTCTTAGGGTCAACTACTGCATCAGCGTGAGGGATTTGCTGGATTTTAGTAACACCATCTGCTGCCAGCTCAAAAGGGACCTCATGATGGTCAGTTACTACAAAGGTCATACCAAGCTCCTTGGCAAGGTCAATTGCAGGGGCTGCCGCAATACCGTTATCACAGGTAATGATAAATCTTATGCCCTCATCAAAAGCTGTCTGAACCATCTCTGGATTAATTCCGTAGCCATCCACCATTCTATGTGGCACTGCGTAATCCACATCTGCACCGGCTTCCCTTATGGCTGTGGTAAGAATATAAGTGGACATAATTCCATCCACATCATAATCCCCTACTACCCTTATCTTTATGCCCTCATCAATGGCTTCCATCAAAAGCTCGCAGGCTTCGTCCATGTCTGCAAACAAATGTGGGTCAGGCAAATTATTTAGAGTAGGATGAAGATACTCTTCCATTTCCTCATATGTACTAAGCCCTCTATTCACCATCAATCGCACAATAACCGGATCCACCTTAAGCTTCGCGCTAAGTGTAGCGTAATCTGCGGCTTTGCGTTGTAATATCCATTTACTCATTCATATTCTCCAAATTAATAATCGTATTATTTCTAAGCTATTCTAACATAAACAAAGAGCGGCCGACATACACATTTTATCTTAATGACCTTTGAGCTCCATCCCTACTTAGAAGGCTCTGAAAGAGGCTTCTTACGTAGGGCAATAAATGACCCAAAAGGATGATTGCATTTGCAATCAACTTTTGCGGTCTAGTAAGCGAAGCTTACATTAAAAGAGCGATATGAGCGCAAGCGTGTCATAAGATAATATGTGTTTGTTGGTCGCTCGTAGCATTTAGAACAACTAAGGACTAAGCCAAAGCGGCTGTAATAATAGCCATTGAGTATACTTCCTGTGCATTGCATCCACGAGATAAGTCGTTGATTGGTGCATTAAGTCCAAGAAGGATTGGGCCGTAAGCATCAAAACCGCCAAGACGCTGTGCAATCTTATATCCAATGTTACCAGCATTGATATCTGGGAAGATAAATGTGTTAGCATGTCCAGCTACTGTAGAATCTGGGCACTTTGTCTTTGCAACACGTGGAGAAACAGCTGCATCGAACTGAAGCTCGCCTTCGATATCAAGTGTAGGATACTTCTCCTTAGCCTTTGCTGTAGCTTCACGCATCTTATCAACATCCTCGCCCTTACCAGAACCAAGTGTTGAGTAAGAAAGCATAGCAATCTTAGGATCAATACCAAAAATCTTAGCACACTCTGCTGTCTCGCCTGCGATTTCAGCAAGCTCATCAGCGTTTGGCTTAATGTTGATAGCGCAGTCACCCATTGCAAGAACTTCTCTATCACCTGTAGCTGAGTTACGTACCATGATGAAGCAAGAAGATACGATGCTGTTGCCTGGCTTTGTCTTAATTACCTGAAGTGCTGGACGAACTGTATCTGCTGTAGAGTATGTGGCACCACCAAGAAGTGCATCAGCAACCCCCATCTTTACAAGCATTGTACCGAAGTAATTAGCCTGCTTACATGTGGTAGCTGCCTGCTCCATTGTAACTCCCTTGCTCTTTCTAAGCTCGCAGAAAAGCTCACACATCTCATCAAATCTATCATAGTTGTCTGGGTCAATGATAACTGCACCACGAATATTGAAACCAGCTTCCTCAGCTGCTGCCTTTACCTCAGACTCCTTTCCAATAAGAATTGGCTGAAGGAAATCAGAACCAAGTAGACGGCTAGAAGCCTCAATAATACGATGGTCAGTTCCTTCTGTAAATACGATTTTCTTAGGATCCTTTTTTAGGATATCAATTAATGCTCCAAATCCTGCCATTTTAATTTCCTCATTCTTTCTTTAAATTCGTTGCTTTTCACAGTTATAAATAATTAAATAGAAGCTTTTCTTGCTTGCAAAGAACAAGCTTCTATTTAATTATTTATAAACTGGAAACAGCGACTCGACAAGGCTAGTGTACTACTTTTACGTGAAAAAAGAATGTCTTTTTGTATTGTTTTTTATTTTGTACCTTTTTTGCGGTGAGACAGTCTGGCAAAACTGTACTTGACCTGAAGCAGACGCTATGTTACTATCCTTTCTAGATTTTTCGTTTTTGTCTCAATTGTAACATTTATTATTCATCCCCATGAACTATTTATTATGGATAGAAAGTATAATTATCCAAAGGAGGGCGAATTGGTTGTTCCTATGACGAACGACTACCTTTTCAAAGCTCTCTTACAGGAAAATGAACACGTGTTAAAGGGCTTATTATGCTCTTTGTTACATATGTCTGATGATGATATCGTATCTACGAAGATTACCAACAGCATTGTATTAGGTGAAGCATTCACAGAGAAA